>NZ_JBFUCX010000006.1:0-335995 GCF_056405015.1 Mucilaginibacter sp. P2_A4
GTTGCCAGTGTTGCCAGTTGCCAGTTGCCAGTTGCCAGTTGCCAGTTGCCAGTTGCCAGTTGCCAGTTGCCAGTTGCCAGTTGCCAGTTGCCAGTTGCCAGTTGCCAGTTGCCAGTTGCCAGTTGCCAGTTGCCAGTTGCCAGTTGCCAGTTGCCAGTTGCCAGTTGCCAGTTTTGGAAAATGGGTAATCAAGTTAGGTAAAATTCTGTTAATTCTTTAATTCTGAAAATTCTGATTCAGACAATGTGTTAGGGATGGTAGCGGTACCGGCCAATGAGCGTAATGCCTGCAGGCGTATTAGCGGACAGCCCGGGCCGCAGGCAACACCATGAAAATGGTATCGAGTAGTTAGTATCAGGTATCAAGACTGACTTGCATAGCGCAAATGATTTTGTCTGAACCGGAATTAAACGAATTTAGGAATGTATAGAATTATTTGAACGTTGAATATTCAGCCTCAAGATAAAATTCAAATAATTCTTTAATTCTAAAAATTCCAGTTCAGACAAAAAATTGAAACCAAAACACGCCATTTTTAAAAATCTCAAATCTCATATCTCACATCTCATATCAAAATCCTATCTTTGCCCATGCAAGAAAAAATCCTCATTCTTGACTTTGGCTCGCAATTTACCCAACTTATAGCGCGCCGTGTCAGGGAGCTCAATATTTACTGTGAGATCCACCCCTTCAATCATTATCCCGAAATTGACAGCACTGTAAAAGGTATCATCCTTTCCGGCAGTCCTTATTCTGTACGCCAGGAAGATGCTCCCCGGTTTGATTTTGAGCAATTTCATAACACAAGGCCTATTTTAGGTGTTTGTTACGGAGCACAATATGTGGCACATTTCCACGGTGGCGAGGTATTGCCATCAAGCACCCGTGAGTATGGCCGGGCTAATTTAGAATACGTTAACAAGGCAAATCCGCTGTTTAAAAATATACCTGAGAACTCGCAGGTTTGGATGTCGCATGCGGATACTATATCGAGCATTGGCGATAACTTTGAGATCATAGCCAGTACAGATACCGTAAAAATTGCGGCCTACCAGGTAACCGGTACTCAAACTTACGGTATCCAGTTTCACCCGGAAGTGACCCATAGTATTGATGGGAAGCAGTTGTTGGAGAACTTTTTAGTTGATATCTGCGGGTGTCACCAGGATTGGACTCCCGATTCGTTCATCGAAACCACTATTGCTGCCTTAAAAGAAAAGTTAGGCGATGATAAAGTAGTATTAGGTCTTTCTGGTGGTGTTGATTCATCAGTAGCCGCGGTATTGCTGCACCATGCCATCGGCACAAATTTGCATTGTATATTTGTTGATAACGGCCTTTTGCGTAAGGATGAATATGAGCAGGTGCTTGATTCATACAAACACATGGGCTTAAATATAAAAGGTATTGACGCCAAGACTCGTTTTTACGATGCGCTGGCAGGCTTAAGCGATCCTGAAAAGAAACGTAAGGCAATAGGCCGTGTGTTTATCGAGGTATTTGATGATGCCGCTCACGAGGTTCAGGATGTTAAATGGCTTGGCCAGGGTACTATTTACCCGGATATTATCGAGTCGGTTTCTGTTAAGGGGCCGTCGGCTACCATCAAATCACACCATAACGTTGGCGGGCTGCCCGATTTTATGAAACTTAAGGTTGTTGAACCTTTAAATACCCTGTTTAAAGACGAAGTAAGGCGTGTTGGTAAGGCATTAGGTATTGATCCTAATATTTTAGGCAGGCATCCTTTTCCTGGTCCGGGGCTGGCAATCAGGATATTAGGTGATGTAACCCCGCAAAAAGTTGCTATATTACAAGAGGCTGATGCGATTTATATCAACAATTTACGGTCATATGGTGTTTACGATAAGGTTTGGCAGGCCGGCGCAATATTTTTGCCGGTACAGTCGGTAGGGGTAATGGGCGATGAGCGTACTTACGAGAACGTAATTTGCCTGCGCGCTGTAGAGTCATTGGATGGAATGACAGCCGATTGGTGCCATTTACCTTATGATCTGCTGGCCAAGATCAGTAACGAGATCATCAATAACGTAAAAGGAATTAACCGGGTAGTATATGATATCAGTTCGAAACCGCCTGCAACAATTGAGTGGGAATAAATGGTTATTATTTTTTATAGCGGTAATGTTACTGGCTGCATGTTCTCCAAAACTGCGGCCGGTAACTGCACCCGTAAAAAAACAAACTGAAAAAGAACCCGAAAAGAAGGTTGCCGAAAAAGCAACTACCAAACCGGCGGAGGCAAAACAGCTAAATATAGCCATGATTCTGCCTATGGGCCTGGATCACCTGAAACCGGGGGCAAAATATACTTCGGCGGGCTTGACAAAAGCCAACATGAGCGTGGAGTATTACCAGGGTTTTAAAATGGCTTTGGATTCATTAACTGCTGCCGGCGCTAATTTTAAACTGCATTTATACGACTCAAAGGATGATGCCGCGCAGGCTCACAGCCTTGCCTTTAATCCGCTCATTAAAAATAGCGACTTGATAGTTGGTCCTGTTTTTCCTGATGGCATAAAAGTATTTGCAGAGGTGCTTAATACAAAAGCACCAATTGTTTCACCGCTTTCGCCTGCATCGCCTGCCACCATCAACAGCCGTAATTTGATCACTGTAATGCCGCCTTTGGAGTATCATGGCTGGGGCGCAGCGCAATATATCTGCAATAAATTAAAGCCTAAAAAAATCTTTATTCTACGTTCGGGATTCAGTCAGGAGCAAGATTATGTAAGGGGCTTTAAAAATGCTACGGATAGCTTAACCAAAAAGAAGGTTAAAATAATTACGGTTATCATATCAAAAGGGCAGTTGGCCGGGCTAATTCCCCAGCTTTCAAAAACTGAGCAAAATGTATTTGTTGTAGCCGCTACCGATCAGGCGTTTTTAAGCGTAACCCTCCGGTCGTTAGATACGTTGAACAGGCATTATCCGGTGGTGCTGTTTGGGCACCCAAGCTGGGAGAAATACAGTTTTTTGAAAGTGGATATTTTGCAGCGCTTAAAAACCCATATAACATCTGCAGATCAGGTTGATTACAAGTCTGATGCCAGTATGGAGTTTATCAGGGTATATCATCGGCTTTACCATGTTGAACCTACCGATTATGCCATAAAGGGGTTTGATGAAGGTTTGTTTTTTGGTAAACAGCTGATTGATAGTAATTTTGAAGCATTGGATAAGGCGGATTTTACCGGCTTGCACAATAATTTTCACTTTGAAAAAAAGGGACCATTAGGGTGGGTGAACACGCATGTCAATATATTAATGTACAGTAACTTTGAGCTAAAACAGGTAGAATGAAGGCAATAAATCAACTTAAAACGTTTCAGCGAATAATAGGTGAATACCCGGTTGATACGCCATTAAGTAAATTTTTACCAGGGTTTTACAGGCAAAACAAGCAGATGGGATCTACCGATAGGCGGGTAGCCAATCGTTTAATATATAACTATTTCCGTATAGGGCAGGCCTTGCCCAACCTGGCTACAGATGAACGGTTGATTGTTGCCGAATTTTTATGCAATACCCAAAGCAATTCCTTTTTACAGCATTTTAAACCCGATTGGGCCGCTTGTATTAATTTTAATGTTGATGACAAGCTTGCCCTGGTAAAAAATGCGTACCCGGCTTTTAAGCTGGAGGATGTGTTTCCGTGGATGGATCAGGTTTCTGACGGAATAGACAAAGACGCGTTTTTAAAATCTTTTTTTTGCCAGCCCGATCTTTTTATACGTGTGCGTAATAATTACGATCACCTGGTAAAGGCCGAACTAACTAAAGCCGAGATAGCGTTTAAGGATGAAAGTAACGGATGTTATTCATTACCCAACGGTACCCGCTTAGAAACCATATTTCCTAAACAGCATTGGTTTGAAGTGCAGGATCTTTCATCGCAGCAAACTGGCGGGTTTTTTAAGCCAAAGCGCTGGGATAGCTGGTGGGATGCCTGCGCTGCATCCGGCGGTAAATCGCTGTTATTGCATGAGGACGAGCCAAATATAAAATTGGTTGTATCGGATATCCGGGAGTCGGTACTGGCTAACCTGGATGAGCGTTTCCAATTGGCGGGCCTAACCAAGTATCAGAAAAAGGTATTGGACCTGACTACCAACATTGACCAATCCCTGCATGACTATGAATTTGACGGCATTATTTTAGATGCTCCCTGTAGCGGATCGGGCACCTGGGGCCGAACACCCGAAATGATAGCCCAGTTTATGCCACCCAAAATTGAATTTTTTCAGCGCCTGCAAAAAAGTATCGCGCAAAACGTGGTGAAATACTTAAAAGCCGGCAAGCCATTGATTTATATCACCTGCTCGGCCTTTAAAGGCGAGAATGAGCAAGTAGTTGATTATCTGGTAAAGGAATTGGGTTTAAAGCTTGAAGAAAGCAAGGTGCTGAAAGGATACGAGCATAAGGCTGATACCATGTTTGTGGCAAGGTTGTTAGGAGTTTGAAAAATGGCTGATTGGAGGATTTGAAAATGATTTGCTTCTGTTATATTTAGGCCTGCATGGGTGATCAAAAAGTAAGAGTATTCGGGCTTGATTTTTTAAGATGCATCGCGATAATTTTAGTATTAATAGCGCATACTTTTTCTTTAAAATTCGCAAATCCTACCCTTGAAATCATAACTCGCTATTGGGGCTTAATAGGCGTTGAAGCTTTCTTTGTACTGAGCGGTTTTTTAATCGGAAGTATTTTAATAAAGACCCATAATTATTCGGGCATTACAAGCTTTTCTTCCATAAAGTTATTTTGGATCCGGCGCTGGTTCAGAACGCTCCCCAACTATTACCTGGTGATCATCATTTATGAATTGTTGTACTATCCAAGTTACCATCACCTTATTTTTAGCGTAAGTAATAATTTTACTTATTTGGTTTTTTTACAGAACTTTTTTACCCCAATGCCCGAAAATATATTTGGTGTATCATGGAGTTTAAGTATAGAGGAGTGGTTTTATTTACTGTTTCCGTTATTCCTGTTTGGGATGCAATACCTCATTAAAAGTAAATCAAAAGCATTTTTAGTTGTCGCTCTCGTTTTTGTTTTGTTCCCGCTTTTACTCAGGGTTTATTTAGCGTTGAATAATATGGATTTAAAATGGGATCAGGGCTTCAGAAAAATGGTTCCGCTTAGGCTTGATGCCATTGGTACAGGCGTGTTGTTATCTTACCTGAAATATTACCACGCAGACTTTTTTTATAAATATAAAGGCTTATTTTTCTCCATTGGATTAGCCTTGTTTATTGGAGTTATAAGCTTTTTTTATAGTTCTGGTTTACTTCATATTCCTTACTCAGATATTTTACAAAAAACAGTTGTGTTTACTTTTTTGAGTGTGTCCCTTGCCGCGCTCATTCCGTTGATGTATGAAATAAAAGTAGATAAGATCAGTAAGTTTATTCGGGGCCCCGTTACCTTTATTAGCCTCATATCGTATTCGCTTTACCTGTTACATCCTATTGTTATCATGGTGGTTTTCATATTTTCTAACAAGTTTAACTGGAAGCTGAACGGCTATGCTTATATTACTGTAGTTTGGGTATTAACTATAGTTGTATCTTATCTGCAATATCATTTCTTCGAGCGTAAAATGACCGCATTAAGGGAAAAGTTTAGCAAAGGAAAGAAAGTTACAGCGCTGTAAGCTGATAGTAGCGTTTATTTTTTGTTTGGTTTAAAGAAAATAGCGGAAGCAATACCACCGACTATTAAGCCGATAGGAAGAACAATATAACCTGGAACTATTATCATTGATACAATGGCCAACAAAATACCGATACCTATTTTTATTAGTGCAATGTTGTAAAAAGGCTTTTGTTCTTTGGCTATTTCAACCTTTTTCTGTTTAACCAGGTTTATAAATACCTGCTCTATCAGCTCTTCCGGTATGCCTTCTTTATCCATCCGGGCACGGATAACTTCATAATCATGTCCCTGGTGCATTAGTCTTGAGGCAAGGAGGTAAGCTTTGTTTTTTAATTCAGTGCTCATTGGATATTTTCAACATGCTTTTTTATGTTTCTAAGCAGCGTAGCTTTGCTTTTAACAGCATCGTCAAATGCATTAACTATTTGAATATCCTGTATCATCAGCATAAAGCATTCTTCACCTAAATATCCTGTTAGAGCAATATCAACGGCAAGCCTTTTGGTTTCCCAATTGCCGTCAAATTCGGTTGTTTTGATGTCTATATCAAATGTTTCATCATCAAATTGATAAAGGATATATTGCCATTCACTGGAGTCAACCAATATTTTTGCACCTCTCTCGTTATTCATCTTCCAAATGCCCATCCAATCTTTGGGTGGTTTTGAAGGTAGAAAATACCAGCCTTCGCAAGGTGGCGCCAATGCAATTATCTGTTGAGTAAACACCAACATATCAATATTTAGGTTAGGAGAAATGGCCAAAAATTGTAAGCCATCTTCCCATGGCCCAATTTCCCAATCAACCGGACCAAGTTTATTAATTTGGCCATCCAACAGACTTATTAAATTTTCATTGGTGGTGTGATCTAACAGATCATCTGATATGGGTTTAAACCAATCCCAAAACTTATTTATTTTGTTGGTGTCAAAGCTCATAGGGAGTTGAAAATAATCAGGTTAGGTTCTATTTTTTTAAATTTGAAAAATTACTTTGTGGACCTCGAGTTCACTCGCAAGCAGGCATTTTTTCAGCCCCATCTGCACATCTGAAATCTATCATCTGCACATCTACAAATGCGTATTAGCCCTAAACAGCTTTATCGCGATAGCCAGCAAAATAATTCCGAAGGATTTACGCAGGATGCTTAAGCCCACGGGGCCTAGTAGCTTTTCCAGGAATTTTACATTTTTTAATACGATGTAAACAACGATGGTATTGAGTATAATGCCAACTATAATGTTTTGCGTTTGATACTGCGATTTTAACGAAAGCAGGGTGGTCATGGTTCCTGCACCGGCAATAAGCGGGAAGGCGATAGGCACAATGGAGGCTGACTGCGGGATCTCTTCTTTAAAAAAGTCAACCCCTAACACCATCTCCATGGCTATAATAAATATCACCAGCGAACCTGCTATGGCAAAAGATGATATATCTAAACCGATAATAGCTAATAGTTCATCGCCAACAAACAAAAAAACAACCATTAAAACCAACACTGCTATACTTGCCTTTTCCGATTCGATATGCCCTACACGTTGACGCACCTGGATAATTACAGGTATAGCGCCCAGTATATCAATAATGGCAAAGAGGATCATCGTAACGGATAATATTTCCCTGAAAATTAGTGGCTGCATGGTGATAGTGTTTTGTTTATTTTGACTTTGACCGGAAACTTAAAGCTGTTACAATTAAAATCAGTATGAAGATAATAAGAAAATACTACGAACTAATAAATATAGGGTAACAAAAAAGGTTCTGAAAAATCCAGAACCTTTTTTGTTATTATTAATATAGTTCTATGTTATTCAACATATTTTGGATTAATAGGATCAACGGCGGCTTCAACCTTGCCATGCCTAACGTGCGAACGTTTAATGCTGTAACCAAAATAGATCACAAAGCCTATAAGCAACCAAACTATTAGCCTTGCCCAGTTTTCCCAGCCTTCAGAAGCAATCATACCTAAGCAGATCAGCGCGCCAAGCGGGCAAACAATGTAATAAATAGGTGTTTTGAACGGACGAACCAAATGTGGATCGGTATTACGTAAGATCATGATACCAAAACAAACCAGTACGAATGCAAACAAGGTGCCTATACTTACCATGTCACCCACTATTCTGTCAGGAATGAAACCTGCAAACAAGGACACAAAACCAAAGAATAACCATTGTGATTTGTAAGGTGTTTGGAATTTAGGGTGTAGTTTGGAGAAGATCTTAGGGATTAAACCATCAGTACTCATGGTATAGAATACACGGGTTTGGCCCATTAACATCACGAGGATAACTGATGAGAAACCTGCAAGGATAGACACTGTTACCAGGTTAGCCAACCAATGGTAGCTTGGACCCATAGCAGCTTTAATAGCATAAGTTACAGATGCTTCTTTACCCTGGATAAGGAATTCTTTGTATGATACCAAACCGGTTAATACGTGAGAGAACAAGATGTAAAGTGCAGTACAGATAACCAATGATATCAGGATACCTTTAGGCATATCTCTTTGCGGATTTTTTGCTTCCTGCGCGGCAGTTGAAACGGCATCAAAACCAATAAAAGCGAAGAATACCACACTGGCACCACGTAATACACCAAGCCAGCCATGATTAAAGGTATCGCCATAATTTACAACACCTGTGCTCACTTTTACCGTGCCTGCATCAGCAGGGATCATGTATGGAGTGTGTAATGCCGGATTGATAAAATGCCAGCCTAACCCAATGATCATTAATACAATGGCAACTTTAATAACCACAATAATGTTGTTTACCATGGCAGATTCTGCTGTACCTTTTATAAGCAATAAGGTTAACAGGAACAGGATCAGGATAGCTGGTAAGTTGACAATACCCCTGGTGCCCACTTCTGCGGCATACATACCAGCGGTTGTATTGGATGTTTCAAAAAACGAGTGCGCCCATTGATAGGGTATGTGCACATTAAAAAAGGTGTGTAAAAACTCGTTAAAGTACTGCGACCATCCAATGGATACTGTTGCTGCACCTAATGCATACTCCAATACCAAATCCCATCCAATTATCCAGGCAATAAACTCGCCCATGGTGGCATATGAATAGGTGTAAGCCGAACCGGCAATAGGGATCATACTGGCAAATTCTGCATAGCATAAACCGGCCAGCGCGCAACCAGATGCGGCTATAAGGAATGAAATGGTAACAGCCGGACCGGCATGTTCACCCGCGGCTGCTGCCGTTCGCACAAAGATACCGGCGCCGATAATTGCACCAATACCCAAAGCTATAAGCGATCCAACGCCTAAAGTCCTTTTCAGCGTTTTCTCCGTTTCTGCCGAAGCAGCCATCAATTGCGCAATAGGTTTTTTAATAAATAACTTCATTTTAAATTAGTAAGATCAGTCTAAAAAATTAAAAATTTACATTTCCCCAAACGTACTTAAATTTATTGAAAAGATAAAGGGCCGAATGTAAGAATGGATGCGCATAAATTACCCCAATTAAAGTTGGGAAAAGCGGACAGGATTGATTTTGCTTGTAGCTGAGTAAGTGCCTCATTTATTGTGCAATTGGATAAATAATAGTGTCTTGATAACACTCCTGTTTTTAAGGAAAAAATATTTAATTGTGTTGTGGAAACTGGGCGGAAATTGTTTGGTAAATAAAGAAGATTTGAGCGCAAATGTTGACCGAACCTTGTTTTGTTTATACAAATTAATCTTAATACCCGGAGCTGTTGTTGCCGATAACAATACTCAAGGGTGATGGAAAAGGCTGTTTAGCTTTCTACGTAACAGGAGTTTAACGCCTCACATATAGTTTCCTTTTATTTGACTTTAAAAAACGTTGGAGAAATATAGTCTATCAACTTAAGTAAGAGCATAAATGCCACGATAAATGATATTAGCCTGCCTGTACGCTTTGTTTTTAATTGAAATGCTATAAAAAAAGAAACGATTGCTAAATAAACTGTAAGTACAATAGCTCGTTTTAGATAAGCAAGAAACCCATCTTCGGGAAAAAGATGCCATTGATATCCTTGAAATAGTACTTAGGAAAGAAAACAGATCGCGGCCCCATAGAGGGTTAAATAGGTTACGGAAAGCTGCTGGTTTATTTTAATTAATTCCTTTAAAAAAAAGATAAGTATACTTATGAAAATAATCATCAGTACAAGTCCATTTAGGTTTATTTGTGTAAAAGGAATAAATTCTGGAATATGCAATGAAGAAAGGAATAAAATATAGTACTCAAATAGCAAAGAAGCAGTGAGAAGTACTATGTATTTAATGCTTATACTTTCAGCGGTTTCCATTATGAACGAATGTAATTAAAAATATTTTAGTGCTCTATTCTAAAAAAGGCCTGTCAACCCTGAGCCTGTCGAAAGGTTGCGCGCAGAGGCCTTTGCCCACATGCTTCGACAGGCTCAGCAGGACAACTCTTTTTTAAACGTCATTTCATCCTTCAACGTTTTAAAAGTTTTATCAACTACGGATGATGTTTTCGAAAAAAAACTTTTTGTCATCCTGAACGCAGTGAAGGATCTGTTATTCGCCCTGCTTCTTCGCCCTGTACAGTCTGTGAATAGATCATTCACTGCGTTCAGGATGACAAACCTTTAAAAACGTCATATTACCTTCAGCGTTTCCTGAAATTTTAAAACAATCACTTACAAAAAAAGCCACCCTCATCAGGTGGCTTTTCTTAAATATCCCAAACTGGTTATTAGCCTTTCTTATCAACCTTAGTTATAGGCGATACAAAAGCCTGTACCGTAATTTGTTTTTTAACTTCGTTTTTCATCGCCGTTGGAGCAACGCGGTTTGCGTTTAAATGTGGTGCAATAACCAACGAAACGATAGACATCAGCTTGATCAAAATATTCATTGACGGGCCTGAGGTATCCTTGAACGGATCACCTACCGTATCACCGGTTACTGATGCTTTATGTGGTTCTGATTTTTTGTAAAACATCTCGCCATTGATCAAACAACCTTTTTCGAATGATTTTTTAGCATTATCCCAAGCACCACCGGCGTTGCTCTGGAAAAGGCCCATCAGTACGCCGGATACGGTAACGCCGGCCAATAAACCACCCAACACTTCGGGGCCGAAAGAGAAACCGATAATAATTGGCGTAATGAGCGCTATCAAACCAGGGGCAACCATTTCACGGATAGACGCTTTGGTTGATATAGCTACGCATTTTTCATATTCGGGTTTGCCTTCATAGGTCATAATGCCCGGAATCTCGCGGAACTGGCGGCGAACTTCTTCAACCATCGCCATAGCTGCACGGCCAACTGCTGAGATACACAATGCCGAGAAGATAAAAGGGATCATACCACCCACAAATAAACCGGCTAAAACATCAGCCTTGTAAATGTCAATATGCTCGATACCTGCAACACCCACAAATGCCGCGAATAAGGCCAGTGAGGTTAATGCAGCCGAAGCAATGGCAAAACCCTTGCCTGTAGCGGCGGTAGTGTTACCTACGGCATCTAAATTGTCTGTACGGTGACGTACTTCCTCGGGCAGGCGACTCATTTCGGCAATACCACCGGCATTATCGGCAATTGGTCCGAAAGCATCAATGGCTAATTGCATGGCTGTAGTGGCCATCATGCCTGCTGCAGCGATAGCAACCCCGTATAATCCTGCAAAATGGTATGACCCATAAATCCCCGATGCTAAAACCAGGATAGGCAATACGGTTGATTCCATACCTACAGCTAAGCCGCCAATAATATTGGTAGCATGCCCGGTTGATGACTGGCGGATGATGCTCAGTACAGGGCGTTTACCCATAGCCGTGTAATACTCGGTAATAAGAGACATTAATGTACCTACTATTAAACCTACCGCAATTGACATAAATACACCGTTTTTAGTAAATACCAACGACCCTGCTTTTATAGCATGGTTGGCATCCTCATCACGTACCATGTGGAAGCTATCAGCAGGTAACATCCATTGTACCACAAAATAAGTAGCAATGGCAGTTAAAATGATAGATGCCCAGTTACCTATGTTTAAAGCTTTTTGTACACTATCAGTTTCCTTATTAATCTTCACCAGTGATGCACCAACTATGGAGAATATCAGGCCTAAACCTGCAATAACCATAGGGAGCAATATTGGGGCAATACCACCAAATTTGTCGTGCGATACAATTTCGCGGCCCAAAACCATGGTAGCCAGCATAGTTGCTACGTATGATCCAAATAAATCGGCACCCATACCGGCAACGTCACCTACGTTATCGCCTACGTTATCGGCAATAGTAGCAGGGTTACGTACATCATCCTCGGGGATTCCGGCTTCTACCTTACCCACAAGGTCGGCGCCAACATCCGCGGCCTTGGTGTAAATACCACCTCCCACACGGGCAAATAGGGCTATGGATTCAGATCCTAACGAAAATCCGGCTAAAACATCAAGTGCTTTAGCCATGGCCTCGCCATTAACGGTGCCCCCTGTGTTTTTAACATATACCGTATAAAACACAATAAACAGCGAGCCTAAACCAATAATGGCCAGGCCGGCAACACCAAGGCCCATTACGGTACCCCCGGTAAAAGAAACCCTTAAAGCTTGTGCAAGGCTGGTACGCGCAGCTTGTGTAGTACGCACGTTAGCTTTGGTAGCAATACGCATACCCATATAACCTGCAAAGGCCGATAAAAATGCGCCTACTACAAATGACACGGCAATAACCGGGCTTGAGGTAGCAACCGTAGTGCCGCTCCAGGCCAGTAATACACCGGCAACTACTACAAAGTAGCTCAGTACTTTCCACTCGGCACGTAAAAAGGCCATTGCCCCATCAGCAATATAGCCCGATAGTTTTACCATATCGCCATCGCCGGCATCTTGTTTGGTAACCCACGCGGCTTTAATGGCCATTGCGGCAATGCCGATGAGCCCAAAAACCGGAATCAAATAAATTAAGTAATTGTTCAGAAAATCCATAGTCACAAGTTTGGTTTATAATGTAGTACTTTTTGGTGTTAAGTATAACAGGTGTAATTGGTGGTTGCAAAATAGTGATTTTATTTTCTTTACAATAGCCTGTCAATATTAAAGTTTTTGAATAGTTTAGGACTTTAAACCCTAAAACAATTTATGGCAAAAGATCCCGGACAACCCAAAATGAAACATGAACTGAGCCTGCTGGATGGTACCATGCTGGTATCAGGCTCCATGATAGGTTCAGGTATATTTATAGTTAGTGCAGATATTATACGCAATGTTGGCTCAGCAGGCTGGCTTATAGCAATTTGGGTTATCACTGGCTTTATGACTTTAACCGCTGCCTTAAGTTATGGCGAGCTCAGCGGTATGTTCCCCAAAGCAGGCGGGCAGTACGTTTATTTGAAGGAAGCCTATAATAAACTCATTGCTTTTTTATACGGATGGAGTTTTTTCGCGGTAATCCAAACCGGAACTATTGCTGCCGTAGGTGTGGCTTTCTCAAAATTTACGGCTTATTTGATCCCTGCTTTTAGCGAGGATAATATTCTATTCAATTTAGGCTCTATCAAAATCAGTGCCGCACAGGTAGTATCCATCATACTGATCATCATCCTCACATTCATAAATACCCGTGGTGTAAAAGGTGGCAAGCTGATACAAACAACTTTTACTATGACCAAACTCATCAGCCTTTTTGGTTTGATAGGTTTTGGATTTTTGGCATTTAAAGGAGATATCTGGACAGCCAACTGGACAAATGCCTGGGATTTGCACAACCTCAACAAGGATGGCACCATTACTCAATTAACCGTAGGTACTGCTTTGGGCGCTGTAGCCGCGGCTATGGTAGGCTCTATTTTTAGCAGTGATGCCTGGAATAGCGTAACCTTTGTGGCCGGCGAAATGAAGAACCCCAAACGCGATGTGGCGCTAAGCATGATGTTTGGTACCATCATTGTTACATTGATTTATGTACTGGCCAATGTGGTTTACACCGGTGTGCTTTCGCTGCATGAAATTTCTGTGGCCGATAAGGATAGGGTAGCTGTAGCAGCATCGCACGTTATTTTTGGTAATGTAGGTACCTACATTATTGCAGTGATGATTATGATATCAACCTTTGGCTGCAACAACGGCTTAATATTATCAGGCGCAAGGGTTTATTATACCATGGCTAAGGATGGTGTGTTTTTTAAACGTACCGGCACGCTCAATAAATTTGCGGTTCCGGAATTTGGCTTATGGATTCAGGCCTTAGTTGCATCAGTGCTTTGCTTAAGCGGCCGTTATGGCGATCTGCTGGATATGATATCTTTGGTAGTTGTTATATTTTATGTACTTACTATTGTAGGTATCTACATTTTAAGGGCTAAACTACCTAACACCGAACGCCCTTACAAAGCATTTGGCTATCCTGTATTGCCTGCCATTTACATTTTAATGGGTATAGCATTTTGTATTTTATTGCTGGTTTACAAAAGTACTTATTCGGTATTTGGTTTAGGGATCGTGTTGATAGGTATCCCAATATATTATATATCGCAAAGGAACGTTAAGCATGAGGATGAAGCGGTTATTAATAGTTAGTTTATTTATTTTAAGCGGAAGGGTTTACGCCCAGGATCTTCAGCAAAAATTAGCGACAGCTTTTAACAGGTTACAGGCCGATAGCCAGTGTACTTATGCATCGCTGTCGTTAACCGTTATTGATGCTAAAACCGGCGAGCAGGTGTTTGCCGCAAACCCTAACATGGGTTTGGCTACGGCATCAACACTTAAAACTATCACCAGCATCACCGCTTTTAATGTTTTAGGTGCCGATTTCAGATACCAAACCCAACTGGGTTACAGTGGAGAGATCACCACCGATGGTACCCTCAACGGCGATGTCATCATCAAAGGTGCCGGCGACCCAACCCTGGGCAGCTGGCGTTACGAGCAAACCAAAGAAGCGCACGTATTGGCTTTAATGACCGATGCACTGAAAACCGCAGGCATCAAAAAAATAAACGGACGAATTATTGGCGATGACAGTATCTTCGGCACACAATCAATCCCCGAAGGCTGGATATGGCAGGATATAGGCAACTACTACGGTGCCGGAACATCTGGCCTTTGCTGGCGCGAAAATCAGTTTGATATTAAATTGCGCACAGGTATTGCCGGTAACCTGATTGGTATCTCGCACACCGTACCCAACATCCCATACCTTACCTTTAAAAGCGAATTGCTGAATGGTTCGGCAGGGAGTGGGGATAACGCCTATGCCTTTTTACCGGTTGGCAGCAAAGTAATGTACTTGCGGGGGAGCTACGCTACAGACCAGGAGAAAAAAAGTATCTCGGCCGCCCTGCCCGATGCTGCCTATGATGCCGCCCTGCGTTTGGCGGATACGCTGAAAAAATTAGGTATCACCATAAGCAATGATCCGGAATCGGTTACAACACTAACCGCTAAAGGATTACAGGCTCCGCTGATTGCAAAAAATCTGGCAACCATTCAGTCGCCGCCGTTGAGTAAGATCATTTACTGGCTCAACCAAAAAAGTATAAACCTGTATGCCGAGCAATTACTTAAAACCATTGCCTGGAAGCAGGGCAAAAAGCCAACCACGACCAATGGTGCAGAGGAAGTCAGAAAATTTTGGCAGGCACGCGGCATCGACCCTAACAGCATCAATACCTATGATGGCAGCGGACTATCGCCCGGAGATAGGGTAACTACCAATACACTGGCCAAAATTCTGCAATCTGCCAAAAAGGAAAGTTGGTTTAATGATCTGTATGAGAGTCTGCCCGTTTACAGCAACATGAAAATGAAAAGCGGCAGCATCAACAGCGTGCTGTGCTATGCCGGTTACCAAAACCACAACGGGCGCGAGCTTTGTTTTTCTATCATGGTTAACAACTACAATGGATCTGGCAGGGGGATAAAGGAGAAAATGTTCAGGGTTTTGGATGTGTTGAAGTAGAGGTTTTCCTAAAAAAACATGTCCTTGCAAGTTTTAAAATCGGTGAAATTCTGAACGTGAAATGACAAGCGGCGAAAGACTTACGAAGTTTTTAAAACTTCGTAAGTCTGGGATTTTACAACTTGTCATGGGTAGGAACGAAGGTTCTATTCGCAGACTGCACAGGGCGAAAATGCATGGCGCATAACAGATCCTTCACTGCGTTCAGGATGACAAAAGTTTTTTGAATGTGGTGTTTTTTGTAAGATTATTTCAAAATGAAATTTAAACTGCCCCTAAGTTTTTATGCCAAAACCTTACTCTTCTTCGATAATCTTTTCCATTGCCCCACATATTGTCTTCCTATTGGTATTTCGATTTTACCAATTTCAACATCGTAATTGGTAAAGGCAGTAATTCTGCTGACCGCGACAATAAAAGACCGATGGACCCGGGCAAATAAATTATGCGGTAACTTTGCTTCCAATGCTGTTAAAGAATACTTAACTACTAAAGGTGCATTAAGCTGTCTGTAAATCTTAATGTAATTTTTAGCGCTCTCTATGTAAATAATTTCGTCCAAAAAAATCTTAACTGTTTTTCTGTTTGCTTTAAGATACAAGCATTCGCGTTCTACATGGATATTCAGTCCTTCTTCAGGAGAAATGCCGGCCTCGATGACCTTATTAACAGCTTTAAAAAAACGCTCCAGGCTTATTGGCTTTAGTAAAAAATCCACCGCATTTAAATCAAAAGCTTCGGCAGCAAATTCTTTATAAGCAGTTATAAAAATTACTTTGGGGGGATTTTGTAGGCTTCTTAGAAAGCTAATGCCCGATAATTCAGGCATCTGTATATCAAGAAAGAGTAAATCTATCTTTTCTGTTTTCATGGTCTCCATTGCCTGTAAGGCGCTGTTGCACACAGCTACAACTTCAAGCTGCTCTACCATGTCGGTCCATTTTTTAATTATCATTAAAATAATTGGATCATCATCTACGATTAAACATCTCCACCGCATATTTTAATCAGTTTATTTTATTTACTTATTGTATATGCATACAAGGAGTAAATAAAAATAGGCAGTATTTAAACTATTGCAAAAGTTAAAATAGGCTCTTCAAAGATGTTCTCATTATTGTTTTTCGTGTTGATGTATTTGCATTTAATAAGAATCGAAATTAAAAAAAAGAGAACCCGCTTAACTTAAAATAAACACAGTTGTATTAATCATCTATATGACGCATCAACTGATAAATAGTTACAGAATGCCTTTGATTTTAGACAAATAACTAAAAAGTAAAGCCAACAACCTATTTCGACGGATAAACTGTGTTTACCAATTAATAACGTATTCAATCCACATAATCTTGTCGTATAAATCCAGATTTCCGGCATCTATATACACTATAATTTAACCTCTCAAAAGTGATTTAGTTTTGCGTTAAATGTTAAATCTTTTTATTTAAAATTAAGACACCATGAAAAAAATAATTATTCCCTTTTTGTTAAGCGGATTAATATTAGCAATAGGGGTCAACACTGCGTCTGCGCAAGTCCAACTGAAAGAGGTTACTATTTCGGGTGGTGCAACCAGAGTTGAGGTATCAAAAAAAGTATCAGATTCATTCTCCAAGTTATTTAAAGGCGCTGAAGAACCTAAATGGTTTCAGTCTAATAAAAATTACGTGGTTAGGTTTATTCTGAATAACCAGTCAAACAAGGCGGAATTTACAAAAAAAGGCAATTTAGTGTATCATATGGCTTTTGGGAGCGAAAATCAGATGCCTGCCGATATCAGAACTATTGTAAAAAGTAAATATTTCGATTATAAAATTAACTCCACTGTTAAAGTAGATTTTGAAGAAAAGAGTGCTTGGATTGTTAATATTGAAGATGGCAAGCAATTTTATGTGCTGAGAGTAATAGATGGCGTTATGGATGTGTTAGACAAAATTAATAAAGCATAAGGTCAGAGAAAAAACGATTCAATGAACTGACATTTTAAAAGGTTTGTAACAAGCAGCGAAAGACTTACGAAGTAATTTAAAACTTCGTAAGTTTTTGTTTGAAATGAGGTTTTAAAAGGTTTGTCATCCATAACGGAGTGAAGGAACTATTCGCCGATTTACAGGGCGAAGAAGCGTGGCGCATAATAGATCCTTCACTCCGTTCAGGCTGACAAAAAGTTTTTTTTACAAGTGATATTACTTACGCGTAAGTAACACTCAGGGTAATAGGCACACTTAGTGCTTTTGAAATGATGCAATTAGCTTTTGCGCCTTCGGCAATGCCTTTGAATGTAGCTTCGTCAACACCGTCAATAACCGCTCCGTTAAGCTCCAGAAGGATGCCGGTAACGCTTAGCGCTTGCATGTCCAAGTCAAGGATGGCGTTAGTTGTCAGGTCGCCTGGGGTAAAGCCGGCTTGTGTAAGAGCCGCACTAACTGCCATAGTAAAGCAACCTGCATGAGCTGCGGCTAAAAGTTCTTCGGGGTTGGTGCCAATGCCATCGGCAAAACGGGTTTTAAATGAATAGTTGGTTTTGTTAAGTACGGTACTTTGAGTGGTGATCTCTCCGGTTCCGGCTTGTAAAGTGCCATTCCAATGGGCGTTTGCTGTACGTTTCATAGTTTGTGGTTTTTGTTGTTTATGGTTTTTGTTGTGTTATTGATTATTGTCAAAGCAATCAAAAAGTCTTTTGTCCTTTATCTAAAAATCCTTGCTCCAAAGAATTACCATTTAGCACGTTCATATTGAACCGGCCATTTTACCTCGTGACCCAGCTCATGCGCAGCACGCAGTGGAAAATACGGGTCGCGCAGCATTTCGCGGGCTAAAAATATGAGGTCGGCTTCACCTTCTCTTATAATTTCATCGGCCTGGTGCGATTTTGTTATTAAACCTACAGCACCTGTAAGTATACCACTTTCTTTTCTAAGTTTCTCTGCAAATTCAACCTGATAACCTGGTTTTAACGCTATCTTAACACCTGCAATGTTTCCGCCTGTTGAGCAGTCTACCAGGTCAACACCTTTATCCTTTAGTATTTTGGCCAGCGCTACAGAGTCATCGGCTGTCCATGCGCCTTCCGTCCATTCTGTTGTTGAAAGGCGTACAAAGAGCGGGTTTTCTTTAGGCCAGGTTTCCTGAACACTTTCGATAACTTCTAACAAAAAGCG
This sequence comes from Mucilaginibacter sp. P2_A4, assembly GCF_056405015.1. NCBI lineage: Bacteria > Pseudomonadati > Bacteroidota > Sphingobacteriia > Sphingobacteriales > Sphingobacteriaceae > Mucilaginibacter > Mucilaginibacter sp. P2_A4. The sequence goes on from NZ_JBFUCX010000006.1 coordinate 18,780, forward strand.
GATCCGGTTTTCGAAGCTGCCCCCATAGTTATCAGTACGTTTATTACTTGCCGGCGATAGAAACTCGTTGATCAGGTAACCATGAGCGCCATGCAACTCTATCACATCAAACCCTGCTTTTACCGCCCTTGCAGCAGCGGCCTTAAAATCGGCCTTTATTTTTTCAATTCCTGCTTTATCCAATTCCAGCGGTGCTTCTTCACTTTCGATAAAAGCTACCGGGCTTGGCGCGTAGGATTTCCATCCGTTCGGCTCACCGGAAGGAACCTGTTTGCCTCCGGTCCATGGTTGTTGGTGACTTGCCTTCCGGCCTGCATGAGCCAGTTGTGTACCGGCGTAAGCGCCATGCGCATGCATAAAATCGGTGATCTGTTTTAATTTTTCGATATGCTCATCCTTGTAGATCCCCAGATCGGCAAAGGTGATGCGTCCCTCGGGCGATACCGCGGCGGCTTCGGTAATAATTAAAGCGGCGCCGCCGATAGCGCGGCTGCCCAGGTGTACAAAATGCCAGTCGTTAGCAAAGCCGTCTTCGCTGGAATACTCGCACATGGGTGATACCACTATACGGTTTTTAAGTTCGATATTTTTTATTTTCAGGGGGGAGAATAGATGCGCCATAAATTGCTTTTTTACAAATATGGTAAGTAACATCCATTACAGCCTCAGTGTTTTGTAAATTATTGATGCGATTGAAAGGTGAAGGGCGCAAAGAGCTGTAATAACCATAAAGCGGGAGCTTAAAGCACCTTGCCGCCTGTGGTAATTTTGTAAAATGGATTAACTTTGAATATTAAGCCAATTTGTGAATATCATGAATAATCAACAAAACTATGTAGAACTACCGGTGGCTGATGCAGGTACCATGTCTGCTTATACCGCGTTTCCTGCTGATGTTAAGCAGCCTGCTCCGGCAATCATAGTATTGCAGGAAGCATTTGGGGTGAATCATCATATCCGGAGCGTTGCGGATAGGTTTGCAAGCGAAGGCTATATTGCCATTGCCCCCGAACTTTTTCACCGTACAGCCCCAAAAGGTTTTGCAGGCGACTATGCTGATTTTAACACGGTAGTTCCGCATACTTCTAAACTAACTAATGAGGGTTTTAAGGCCGATCTTGAAGCAACCTGGCAATGGTTGAGTACACAAACCAACGTAGATATTAATGCCGTTTATGCTATAGGTTATTGCATGGGCGGTAGGGTAGCTTTTATTGCCAATGCATTATTACCATTAAAAGCCGCAGTATCTTATTATGGCGGTGGTTTAGATAAAGTTGCCCAAATGGCTGGGGATATACATGGCAAACACCTGTTTTTTTGGGGAGGAAAGGATGCACACATCAAAACCGAAAATATCAACACCATCATTAACGCGGTTGATGAGGCCGGCAAGGATTATATCAACGTAAAAATATCATACGCCGACCATGGTTTTAACTGCGATGAGCGCCCCAGCTACAACGAAGCGGCATCAAATGAAGCGTGGGCATTAACACTGGCATTTTTAAAGAATAACAGGTAAAAAGTTAAGTGTAAGAACGGAAATTTCATCCATCAAAATTTAATGGATACGATTCCGCTCTTCTTCATTACCGGTATCCCGGCTTTGGGTGCTGGTTTCGTTACCAAAGCGGTAACTGAGAGTTAGTTGTACAAACCTGTTAAGCTGAAAATTGGTAAACCTGGTATTAATGCCATTTACCGTATAGCTTACTGCTGATGCACTACTGTGGAAAGCATCATTGAGGTTTAGAGTTATATTCAGTTTCTTTTTCAGTGCAATGGCGGTAAGCCCAAGATCCAGTTTATAGTACCTTTCAGATCGGCCGATATGATCAACCTCCGGGAATTGGTACCAGAAATTTACTGCCGCGGCAAAAGTTTTATTGGCATTAAAATAAAGGGTGTTATTAGCGGCAATATACAAACCGTAGCCTTTGATGCTTTTGATATACGATAGGGAGGAATTAGCATCTGTATGGTAAAAAGTGACCTGGTTATTATTATCAAACCAGGAAGCAGGGTGGAGGGTTAAAGTTTCTGATAAACCAAGGCGGTAGGTTTTTATAAAGTTAAGCGGGAATGTACGCACCAGGTTGGTATCAACACTGGCAATAACTATATTATTGAAACCATTATCCGTAATATTAAAAAATATAGAAGAGGTAAGTACGCTTTTATAAACGTGCGACAGCTCGAAATTACTGTTGTATTCCGGTTGTAAAAAGGGATTGCCCTCGCCATAGCTATAAGCTGTAAATAGTGATTTAAACGGGTTCAGGTTCCAGAAAGTAGGGCGGTTAATGCGCTTGCCAAATGTAAAGCCAAACGTGTTATTGGTATCTGCCTGGAAGGTTAGTGCTACAGACGGAAACAGTTTAAGATATTTTTTTGGAGTGGTTTGGTTCAGGGTTATCGATTGACCTTTTGTTTCTGTGTATTCGGCCCGTAAGCCGCCCTGGTATTTCCATTTGCCCTTCTCTCTGTTGATATTGACATAAGCGGCCTGTGTGTTTTCAATATACCGAAATTCGTTACTCAGGTTAGTATTGTAGCTGAGCTTATCATTGGTGTCCTTATCGTAATAAAATGCGTTGCTGTAATTATTGATAAAGTTAAGCTTGGTACCCAATGTTATTTTCGCGAACGAAGTCGGTATATCGGCATCGGCTTTAAAGGTAAATATCTTGATGTTTTGTTTGTTGGTATCGTAATATCGGGTTGTAGAGGCCGGAATGAGCTGGCCGTTGGGCAAATAGCTGTTCCCCTCAAAGTCCGATCGGTCGGTACGGTAATAATTAAAGTAATCGGCGTTGAGCAGTAACTTTGTGCCGGTAGTGTCAAACTTGATCAACGCGTGCATATTGCCCGAATTGCTGAGTGCGATGGGATGATAAGTTGCATAGGTTCTTAAAATTGAATCTAAACCGCCGGCCCTGTTGTAAATAGGATTGTTTACATTGTCAGATCCGATGTAAACTTCCCGGCCGCCCAGGTAACTGATCCCGATAGTGGTTTTTGAGCTAAGTTTATAGTCAACACCGGCTACAATATTATAGCTATGCATTTTATAATCACCGGTATCAGTTTGCATCCAGCTTTGTTTAGGATAAAATACGTCCGTTTCAAAACCTTCCAGTTCATGATCTGCAGCAATATTTAAACTTCCGTATGCCGACCACTTATTGGAGTTGTAATTAAGATTTGCGCTGCCGCTGGCCAACCACCAGTTGCTGTTTCCATAAACGGTTGCGGGGCTTTGTAACCAGCGCCTGTCATTAAACTGTACATTGCCCGAGAAGCCATGTTGGGTGGTGTGCTTGGTAGTAATATTGATGAGGCCCGCGTTCCCTTCGGCGTCATAGGCAGCTGAAGGGTTTTTGATCAGCTCGATTTTCGAAATTTGATTGGCCGACATTGACTTTAAAAAACGGATCAGGTCAGTACCTGCCATTTGGATGATCCTGTCGTTTACCATTACTTTCACCAATCCTTTGCCGGCAATGCTGATATCATCGCCGGATACTTTGATGCCGGGCACTTTGCCAATGGCCGCGAGGGCATCGCTGCCGGTTGCAGTAACACTCGCCGATACGTTGTATACCAGCTTTTCCTGGTTGTTTTGGATAACCGGCTTAGTTGCGGTAATAACCACCTCGCCCAACTGCGTGTTGGAGGCTTGCAGCGCGATATTTAAAAGAGTATCGGAATTTAGGTTTAATTTATTTTCAAAGGGTTGAAAGCCTGAAAAGGATGCGCTAAGCAGGTATTGGCCAACGCTAAGCTGATCAAATTTAAACCGGCCTCCGCCGTCTGTTTGTGTCGATATTTTTTTTTGATCGGCCAGGTTTATGATGCTGACGGAGGAGAAGCTTAGCGCATGTTTTGAGGCATCATCGGTAATGGTGCCTGTAAGTTTTATTTGTGCATGCAGGTTCAATTGCAGCAATAAGCAGGTAAGAAACGTAAAAATAGATCTCAAAGCAGGGTGGGCAGGTTAAAATTAAGGTAATAATAGGAAAAGAAACAGGAAACAGAAATTCAAAATGTATTTACATATAGAATAAATCAGGATGCCAGTTCTTCATCGTCGTCATCATCAAGCTTAAAAATCCATACACCCAATATCAGCGGGAGTGAGTAAGGTAACAGGAGCATGGATAAAACCAGGGGTGGATATGCATCTTTTGCCACAATGCATACCAGGAATGTAAGGACAGTTAATAAGCTAATAATTAATGTGGTCCATCGTTTTAACAGGATGGGTTTAATGTTTTTGCTTAATTTACTAATGGTTAAGATAAGCAGAAGCCCTACCGGTAAAGTGCATAAAAATACGATGCCCATAGATAAAGGATAAGCGACAATATATTCTCTTGTGTTGGTTGTTAAATTAAACACAATCGCGTTTGATGACATCTGCAAAGCCGGCGCAAATACCACCATAGTAAGCCATACCTTTAAACTATAAATTTGTGCCTGGTTCATTCATGAATTTGTATAAAGTAAATATACAGTATCCCGGGTTTCGGTCAAGGCCGCAATTTTAATCCCTGTTATTTCCTCACAAACAATACTTCAATTTGAACGTTAAGGCTGATTTAGGTATTCACCCTGTTAAGCTATCCTTAATTTGACTACATACACAACCCTGATTATACTCAGCGGACTGGTAATTTTCTCCTACCTGTTTGATCTGATAGCCGGCAAAACAAAAATTCCCTCAGTTATTTTACTGTTGCTGCTCGGCATTGGCATCAGGCAGGGTGTGGACTATTTTGGACTGAAGATGTTTGATTTTAAACTGATCCTGCCAACGCTGGGAACATTGGGGCTGATACTTATTGTATTTGAAGGCGCGCTTGAATTAAGGTACAACAGTAACAAAAATGCCATCATCAAAAAGGCATTCTTTTCGGCTTTAAGCATTTTGCTTATAAGCGCTTTTGCCATCACCTTCATTATTTACTATTTAACCAATCAAAGTATTTATCTCTGTTTTGTAAATGCTATTCCGTATTGCGTGGTAAGTTCGGCAGTGGCTATTCCTTCGGCATCAAACCTCAGCAAAAGTAAAAAGGAGTTTATTATTTATGAATCCTCGTTTTCTGATATTCTTACGGTTGTTTTGTTTAATTTCATTATACGTAACCCACACATTGATGTGGTATCCTTTGCCAAACTTGGGGGCGAACTGGCAGGTATCATATTGGTTGCCATTATATCATGCCTGTTGCTGCTTTATTTAATTGGCAGGTTAACGCACCATATCAAGTCGTTTCTTATCATCTCACTGCTGATATTAGTTTATTCGGTTGGGCAATCATACCATTTATCGGCTTTGATTATTGTGCTGGCTTTAGGCCTGTTCCTGAACAATGCCAACCAGATCACATTTCCATGGTTCAAAAAATTGTTTATCTATCCAACCTTTCAGCACGATATTAAACAGCTGTTCCAGCTTTCGGCCGAAAGCGCCTTCCTGATGCGTACCTTCTTTTTTATTGTGTTTGGGTATTCTATAGATGTTTTTCAGCTACAGAATGTTACGCTTTTATTAACCGGCGGAGCCATACTGTTGTGTATTTACCTGGTGCGTTTTTTATATATCAAACTAGTATCCAAAACCGACCTGATGCCCGAACTGGTGATAGTGCCCCGCGGACTTATCAGCGTTTTGTTATACTACAACCTGCCCGATAATTTGAAAATACCACAGGTTGGCACCGGTCTGCTTTTTATAGTGGTGCTGGGTACAAGTTTGATATTGAGCCTGGGGTTATTGATCACTAAACGGCAGACAGTTGGTAAGTTATCTGAATGATAATTTAAAGAGTTTTAGATCGGCAATAATTTTTAATTGCATAAAAATTATTGAAGTTTGCTTTATAGTCTGTTAAAAATTAACTCTGTAAATTCCATTCAGATTATTGAGCAAGTTCCGGGTTTTATAGCGTTCCTTATCAGCCTACATTTGTGGTGTAAATAACAAATAACATGATGAGCACACAAGAAAACATTAATTATGAGCGTATTGCCGAGGCAATAAATTATATAAAACTCAACTTTAAAGCCCAGCCAAATTTGGATGAGGTTGCCGAAAAGGTAAATCTAAGTCCCTTCCATTTTCAACGCTTGTTTACCGATTGGGTAGGTATTAGCCCTAAAAAGTTTTTGCAATACCTGAGCCTGGAATATGCCAAGGGAATATTGAAGGATAAGCAGGCCACTTTGTTTGATACCGCTTATGAAACCGGACTATCAGGAACCAGCAGGTTGCATGATCTGTTTATTAACATTGAAGGCATGACCCCGGCCGAATACAAAAACGGAGGTAAAGAATTGAGCATCAACTATAGTTTTGCGCAAAGTCCGTTTGGTAATATCATTGTAGCATCAACCCCCAAAGGGATCTGCTATATGGCTTTTGCCGACGATCATGCCGAAGCGTTTGATCAGTTAAAACAACACTTCCCCAACGCCACTTATACACAGGTGGTTGACCTGGCTCAGCAGGATGCTTTATTTATCTTTAAAAAAGATTGGTCGCAATTGCCTGCTATTAAACTGCACCTTAAAGGTAGTAGTTTCCAACTGAAAGTATGGGAGGCCTTGCTTAAAATACCCATGGGTGGATTATGCAGTTATGGAGATATCTCACAAAATATACAACTACCCAATGCCAGCAGGGCGGTGGGCAGCGCGATAGGGGCCAACCCTGTAGCATTTTTGATTCCCTGTCACAGGGTTATCCGTGCCACGGGCGAGTCGGGGCAATACCATTGGGGCTCAACCCGTAAATCGGCCATAATAGGCTGGGAAGCAGCAATGCTAAATCAACCGGTATCAATATAAATGGCTATGGAAATTAAAGAAAGAATTGACGGTTTAAACTGGGCTGATATTAAAGCCCAAATGGATAGCAAAGGATATGCGCTGGTTAAAAATGTTTTAACGGCCGATGAGTGTGGCAGCCTGGTAGCCCAATATGCTGATGAAAATTTGTACCGTAAAACCGTAGTGATGGAGCGGCACCACTACGGGCGGGGCGAGTATAAGTACTTTAAGTATCCGCTGCCGGCGCTCATTCAGCAATTGCGGCAAGATATTTACCCACACTTATCCCCAATAGCTAATAACTTGATGGAATTATTGAATAAAGAGCTGCGTTTTGCCACTACGTTGGATGAACTATTGCAGCACTGCCATGAGCATGAACAATTACGCCCTACACCGCTTATATTACAATATACCAAAGGCGGCTACAATGCCATGCACCAGGATTTATATGGTGAAGTATTTTTTCCAATCCAATCGGTATTTGTGTTGGATGAACCGGGTGTGGATTATGAGGGCGGCGAATTTATTTTGCTGGAACAAAAGCCAAGAGAACAATCAAGAGCGATGGTGTTAAAGCCAGCCAAAGGTGATATGGTATTGTTCACCACCAATTACCGGCCTGCAAAGGGAAGCAAGGGGTATCACCGGGTAAACATGAAACATGGCATCGGCGAAATTACCGAAGGTGAACGCCGCAGCATGGGCATTATTTTTCACGATGCCAAATGATAAAACATCTGGCATTGGGTGATACTAATTTTTCAAGGAGCAAAAGGCTAAAATACCTGCTTGATACCGGCGAAATTCAATTGGCGGGTAATGCCAAACTCAAAATATATGGTACACTCGGTTGTGGCTCCGGTAAAAGGATGAAGGCCAAAAACCGGGTGTTTTTTTTATCAGAAACCGAGGCAATAGAAAAAAACTACCGCCCCTGTGGGCATTGTATGCGCAACGCTTATAAAAAGTGGCTTGATTTTGGTATTTAAAGGGTTGATAATGAATTGATAGTTAATTGATGATTCATTTGACGAGTAAATCGCTAATTATTTTTTTATTAAATTTAGCGCAGTGATATATTAACTCCCTTTTAGGATGGCCGATAAAATAGTCATAAGCGATGTGCAACTGATTGATCGATTAAAATCGGGCGATGATGGCGCGTTATCGGCTATTTATAAAAAATATTGGCAACAGTTATATTTATCGGCCTATCATATTTTGAAGGATGAACAGGCTTGCGAGGATATCATCCAGGAATTATTCATAAAGCTTTGGGATAACAGGAGCAGCGTTCAAATATCGGTATCATTAAAAGCCTACCTATATGCGTCTATCCGTTATGAGGTGTATAGGCAGGTACGCAATAGCATGTCAACCAGCGATGTTTTTGACACGCTTTTTGATCGGCTGCAAACACCGGTTGATTATGAAAATATCGAATATAAAGAACTAATAGCCCAGGTAAGCTCGGCAGTAAATGCCCTCCCTCAAAAATGCCGCGAAGTTTATAAACTTAGCCGGGAAGAGTACCTGAGTCATAAACAAATTGCTTCACGACTAAACATCTCCACCAAAACCGTCGAAAACCATCTGACCAAAGCACTTAAACAATTACGTACTTCTTTAGGTAGTTTGATCTTGCTGTAGCTACTTTGTGTACACATCTTTTCACGCGACCGGTATAATAATTAAGATTGCATTGGCCATAAAATGCCGATTATTTAGGCTAAAGCCATCATTGCACATGCTTTCTATCTGTTGGTTGAAACCAACGGCAATGAAGAATTGAAGGCAAACAGTGGTTTAATTCATTGCCGTCCCATTTATGGGATGGGTAAATAAAGAGCCCGGGTGGCTTTAGTCAAATCATAGCCATGCTAACAAACTTGTGAACGCACAGTAGCGTGTTGTAGACGGGGTTTGTTGCCGGGAGGTAACCCATAATTTTTTTTCACTCCTAATAGGGGATACCCCCATTTTTATACTCTCCCTATAAAAACCAGGGTTGTGCAAAAGCGAGAATTTCAACAGTTAATTGATAAATACCTTAGCGGGGAGGCATCTGACGAAGAAATTCAGCTGTTAATGGATCTGTTTGATAGTTTTCAAACTGATGAAGATTGGGATGAACGGGTCCTTGGCGTAAAGCAACAACTGGAAGATAAAATGTTGCAGCGTTTGCAAAGCGCCGTTCAGCAATCAAAAAAGCAAGATCAACCAAAAGTATTCAGGCTTTTTGCCTACCGGAATATTGCCGCTGCTATAGTGGTCATGTTGATCAGTGCCGGGGTTTATTACAGCTTTCAACACGCTGATAAAAGTCCTTTAACAGCTCAAAATAAAACCGCTGTTAAGCACGATGTTGATCCGGGTAAAAATAGAGCAATCCTAACCTTAGATAACGGCGACAAAGTGGTGCTCGATTCCGCAAGAATCGGCACCCTTGCCAAAAAAGGTAACATCAACATAAAAAAAACCAAAGACGGGCAGCTGATCTATATGGTTGAAAGCGACAGCAATTCACCGGCAAATGATGTTGTGAGCTATAACACCATCACCACACCCCGTGGCGGCCAGTACCAGGTAATATTGCCCGATGGCAGTAAAGTTTGGCTTAATGCGGCATCATCTCTTAAATTTCCAACCGCTTTTACAGGTAACCAGCGCCATGTTGAATTAACTGGCGAAGCTTATTTTGAGGTCAGTAAAAACCCATCAAAACCATTCACCGTAAATGTTAATACGCTTAATGTAAAAGTATTAGGCACACACTTTAATATTAATGCCTATAGCGATGAGGATGCCATAAGGACTACCTTACTGGAAGGTTCTGTGCAATTAACCAGTGGCCCGGCGAGTAGCTTGTTAAAACCAGATCAGCAGGGCATAATAAAAGGAAATAATATACAGGTTGTTGATGTAGATGCAGAAAGATCCGTCGCCTGGAAAAACGGCATTTTTGAATTTAACCGTTCTGGCATCCAGGATATCATGAAACAGCTTTCGCGCTGGTACGATATTGAGGTAGTTTATACAGGGAAAATGCCCGATGACGAGTTTGTGGGCAAAATTGAGCGGAATGCAAAACTATCGCAGGTATTGCACATACTGGAACTTAGCCATGTCCATTTTAAAATAGAAGACAAAAAGATAATAGTATCACCTTAACCATATCGATTAATAACAATCACTTGAAATTAAATCGTTTACCTATGAAAAAAAACAGACCTCTCCATTAACACCCTACACCTACCTTACCTATAAAAAAACCGGGGGTACTGCAATACCCCCGGTTAAAATGTATGGGTCAAGTTTTTCCTGAGTTTCCTTAACAGACACATTAACCCAAAACGCAATAAAGTTATGCAATTAAACTTTAGGGGGAAAGTATTTTATGTCCCCGGTACACTAACCTCCAAGCTGTTTTTGACTATGAAGTTAACGGTTATTCTGATTTTTATTGGCTGTTTACAGCTTAGCGCTAAAAGTTACTCGCAAACTATAACGTTAAGCACAACCAATACTGCTATTGATAAAGTATTTACCGCTATTGAAAAGCAAAGCGGCTTTTACTTTTTTTACAAGTACAAAGAAATTAAGCAGGCCAAACCTGTTACCCTATCATTAAAAAACGCCACACTTGATGAAGCGCTGCGCTTGTGCTTTAAAGACGAGCCTTTTACTTATACTATTGATAACAAAACCATCATTGTAAATAAGAAAGATGAAGAGCTGGTTGTACCTGATAAGATAACTGTAACCGGGCACGTACTGGATAATGCTAAACAGCCTTTACCGGGTGTAAGCATTACCGTTAAGGGAACTAATACCGGTGTAATAAGCGGCGGCGATGGTAAATACAGCATCCAGGTTGATGATAACGCGGTATTGATTTTTAGGTTTGTGGGCTTTAAAAGCAGGGAAGAGCCGGTTAGCAAAAGAACCGTCATTAACGTATCCCTTGAGGAAGATAACCAGGAGATGAGCGAGGTTGTGGTTGTTGGTTACGGTAACCAGGAACGTAAAGATGTTACCGGCGCCATAGGTACCGTTAAAATGGGAAACATCAAAGAGATAAAGGCCGCCAGTATTGATCTGAAGCTTGCCGGGCAGCTTGCAGGTGTTACCGTAAACCAGGTTACAGGTACCCCGGGTGGCGGTGTTTCTGTTAACATCCGTGGCGCGGGTTCTGTAGGCGCGGGTGATGATCCGCTTTATGTGGTTGACGGATTTCCAATTTCTCCCGGTTTTGACCAATATTCAAATCCCATAAGCACTATTAATCCTGATGATATTGAAAGCATCAGTGTGCTTAAAGATGCTGCATCTACAGCAATATATGGGTCTCGCGGTGCAAATGGCGTTATCCTCATCACTACTAAAAGGGCCAAAAAAGGCGAATCGAGCGTTACGGTAAATACGTCAACCGGTATACAAACCATCCTCCCTAAGAGCAAGCTTAAAATGATGACAGCATCTGAATTTGCCCAATGGCGAACAGAAGCAATACAGGATGCCAACGCGGTTAATGGCACAAATAACCCCATCCCCGCCGCTTACAAAAATCCTAAATCGTTGGGTGTGGGAACCGACTGGTTTGATGCGGTAACAAGAGTTGCCCCCATGCAAAACTATGATGTCACTATTGCCAATGGTACCGAAAAAATGCGGTCGTTATTCTCTTTGGGGTTTTTTGACCAGCAGGGCACTGTGATAAACACAGCTTTTAAAAGGTATTCATTAAAGGCTAATATGGATGCCGATGTAGCCAAAAATTTTACAGTTGGCCTTAGTATAGCGCCTACCTATAGTTTAAGGAACTTACAGGAAACCGACGGCCATTTTATTTCGGGTGCTTTAAGCCAGGCCTACCTGGAAAGCCCACTCACCCCGGTAAAACAGCCCGATGGATCATATACCAATGTTGTTGGCTCGCCCGGTACATTTCAAAATGTTAACCCGGTAAGTGAATTGGTAAATACAACCAATAATCGCAATGAATTTAGGGTACTTTCTAATGTTTATGCTGATTGGGAAATTCTTAAAGGCTTAAACTTTAAATCAACTTTTGGGGTCGACTATCAAACCAAATCGCAGGACTATTTCAGGCCATCTTTTCTTGGTGGTTTCAACGTACCCAATCGCAATGGAAACCAACAGAAGGCAGTAGGCTCTTTTACTTCAAGCAATGTTTTTAACTGGCTTAATGAAAACAGTATTAACTACAAAAAAACCTGGGGTAGCCATACTTTAACGGTACTGGGCGATTATTCTATCCAACAGGAAAATTCCCACAATCGTTTAACCTTCGGCACCGGGTTTCCGGATGATGCTATACGGTCGGTTAATAATGCAACGATTATTACCGCCAACGCCACCGATGCAGAATGGCGTTTACTATCCTTAATTGGCAGGGTGAACTACGCGTATAAAGATAAATACCTGTTAAGCGGATCTATCCGCCGTGATGGCTCATCCAGGTTTGCCCCGGGGCACAGGTGGGGTACCTTCCCTTCCGTATCTGGCGGCTGGCGTATTTCTGATGAATCATTTTTTCCTAAAACAGCAGCTATTGACCAGTTGAAGTTTACCGCCAGCTATGGCCTTGCGGGTAACAACAACGTTGGCTACTATGACTATATACCATCTGTTGATGCGGCCAACTATACATTTGGCGGCGCGCTTGCTCCCGGTGCTTCAGAAACCGACCTGATTGGAAATAAAGAACTTGGATGGGAAACCACCCGCCAGCTTGACATCGGTTTGGACCTTTCATTACTTAAAGGCCGCATTTATTTAATTGCAGAGTACTACAACCGTTTTACGCAAAAAATGCTGCAATACATCCCTATTCCTATTGTATCCGGCCATGGCTCAGCTTTAACAAACGTTGGTAATGTGCGCAACCGTGGATGGGAATTTACCTTAACCACCAAAAATATTGTTGGGCACGCGTTTAACTGGTCAACAGATTTTAACATCTCCTTTAACCGCAACAAGGTATTAAGTTTAGGCCCAAACCCGTATATATATGATGCGCCGGCCAATGATAACCCTACCAGTATTACTAAGGTAGGCTTGCCACTGGGCCAGTTTTACGGATATATTTTTGAAGGGATATTCCAGAACCAGGCCGAGCTTGATAAATACGCGCATTTTGATGGTGAGCAGGTTGGAAATATCAGGTACAAGGATATTAATAAGGATGGGGTAATTGATGGTAACGACCAAACCAATATTGGCAACCCCTGGGCACAGTTTACATTTGGTTTCAATAACCATTTTTCATACAAAAGCTTTGATATGAACATTATCTCTGCGGGTTCGGTAGGCGGGCATGTATTTGATATGTACAAACAGTTTACCACCAACCTTGATGGTGTTTTTAATGTGGAAGAATCTGTTATTCATCGCTGGCGTTCTGCAAGCAATCCCGGCGATGGGTTGTTGCCTACAACCGTTTCAAACACCAACCTGGCCCGCGATTATTACCCATCCTACTGGGTTGAAAGTAACTCGTATTTAGCTGTTAAGAATATTGATATCGGGTACAATTTTAAAACCAAATTCAGTAAAAATTTCAGGGTTTATTTCAGTGCGCAAAATGCCATCCTCATAACAGGTTATAAAGGCGGTAACCCCGAAGTTGGCATAGATGGGCAGGATGGTAACCGCTCACTTTCACCAAATGTGAATTTTACGGGTTACCCGGTTTCTGCGGTTTATACGCTGGGGTGCAACGTAACATTTTAATTAAAATGAGAATTGAAAAGAACGATGGTGAAACCATAACAACTGAAATCATGAAAATTAACATATATGCTTTTCTTATTCTTGCAGCAGTTGGTTTAGCCGGCTGTAAAAAAGATTACCTTAACCTGCAGCCAACAGGAACTCAAAATACAACCATTTTTTTTAAAACGCCCGCGCAGTTTACCCAGGCTGTAAATGGTGCTTACGCGCCTTTGCAGGGTTTATACAAGGGCAGTTTTTGGGCCATGGGCGAAATGCGGTCTGATAATACCTCCTATGAATTTGACCCTTATGATCGCTCCGGTACCAACAAAGAGGAAATAGACGAATTCAGGGAAGCGGGCAATAACGATATGGTTGGCGCTTTTTTTGAGGCCAGCTATACAGGCATTGGCCGGTGTAATGCTATTTTAAGCAGGCTGCCAGCAGCCAAACTTAATGCAGCTGTTGCCGATACCATAGCCGGGCAGGCCAGCTTTTTACGGGCATTTAATTATTTTAATATGGTGCGTATGTTTGGCCAGGTTCCGTTGGTGCTTAATGAAGTAGAATCGGTAAGTGATGCCTTTAAGGTAGCTACCAAAGCCGATATTAATGCCGTTTATGCTGCTATTATTGCGGATGCCCAGGTAGCTATTGCCAAACTACCGGTAAGGTATAGCGGTGCGGCCAATAAAGGAAGGGTAACCAAGGGTACCGCAGAAACGATGCTTGCCGAAGTGTACATGACCCAAAAGAAATTTGACCAGGCTATACCGCTGCTACGCAATATCATCACATCAAACGCTTATAGCCTGAATGCCGATTATGCCGATAACTTTGATATTACTAAAGAGAACGGTCCCGAATCGATATTTGAGATCCAGTATATTGAAGGCCCCAACGGACTGGGCAGCAATTTTATGGATACTTTTATTCCCTGGGATTATTATGACAGTGACGTAACCGGCTTCGAAATAGCCAACGGCGCGCAAAATGGCTGGAATATCCCAACGCAAGACCTTGTAAACGCTTATGAAGAGGGCGATAGCAGGAGAGATGCTTCGTTAATCGATTTTACATCTGATGAATATGGTATCGATTTACCCTTTATCAGGAAATTTCAAACTACAAGCGCTGTGCAGGGTGTAACAGGTAAAAATTTCCCGGTATACCGCTACGCTGATGTTTACCTGATGCTTGCTGAATGTTTAAATGAACAGGGTTTTGCAGGTGGCGGCGATGCATTTAAATACTTAAACATGGTAAGGGAACGCGCCGGTTTGGAACATATGTCTGTTGGCAATGCAGATCCGGCGTTAAATGTTTCCGGTCAGGATGGGTTTCGTGCAGCTATCGCGCATGAGAGGCAGGTGGAGTTAGCCTTTGAAAATCATCGCTGGTTTGATCTTTTACGCACAGGAAAGGCAGCTGCAGTGATGACAGCCCATGGCGCCAGGGAAAAGGCAGGGAAAAAGGATTCATGGACTATCAACCCGGCTGCTTACACCAACATCCGGTTGCTTTTTCAATATCCGGCAAATGAAGCAGCCTTAGAACATTAACACCTGTATTTGTGGCCTTGTGAAACTTTTACAGGGCCATATTACGTTTATATACAGGTATTGCAATTACCACATCATTTTTACTCAATTTGGCGATAAAAAAGTAATGCACGTTAAAACAAAATCGTTGTAAAGCTATATTTAATGGCATGAATTATACTCAACTCATAAGCGTGTTCAAAAAAACATGTTTAAGTATCGTTTTATTACTTTTTTTACAACCCCGGGGCTATACTCAGGTTCAGCCCGTCCCCGTTCCTTTTAGTGTTGATAAACTGATATGTGAATATAAAACCAATCCAATATCTGTTGATGCAGCCAACCCCCGCCTCGGTTGGAAACTGGTGACCCAGGATCGCGGTATTCAGCAAACTTCTTATGAAATCAGGGTAGGTAGTAACGCGGTATCATTAACCAAAGGCAAAGATATTATATGGGGTACCGGCAGAATTTATTCAGATCAGTCGGTACAAATTTATTATGGCGGCCCGATGCTAACGTCAAGACAAAAAGTTTACTGGCAGGTAAGGGTATGGAACAATAAAAACCAGGTAAGCCCCTGGAGTATGGTTTACTTTTGGAAAATGGGTTTGCTAAAACCAACCGACTGGACAGCCAAATGGATCCAGGATACTTATTTATCTGATACAACAGGAGGGCCTGCCCCCATGTTCCGTAAAGCATTTAAACTGGAGCATAAAGTACGCGCTGCTCATTTGTATATAACCGCACACGGCGTTTTTGAAGCGCAGCTAAACGGAAAAAAGATAGGTGCCGATTACTTTGCACCCGGCTGGACAAGCTATAACAAACGCATTCAATACAACGTGTATGATGTTACATCTATGTTGCTAAAGGGTGGTAATGCCGTTGGGGTAACCATTGGCGATGGTTGGTACCGTGGCTACACCTATAACCGTAAAAAGGATGTATATGGTAAAAAACTGGCTTTACTTTGCCAGCTGGAGATATTATATACCAATGGCAAGCGTGAGGTCATCAACTCCGATAAAAGCTGGAAGGTAAGTTACGGCGCTATCCAGTCTTCATCGTTTTTTGATGGTGAGGTTTACGATGCACGCAAAGATAAACCAGGCTGGACAAACCCCGCCTATCGCGACCTTACCTGGGATACGGTTAAAACAGATGAAACTATTAAAGATAATCTAATAGCCACCGCCGGGCCAACGGTAAAAAAACATGAAAAATTTTTACCGCTTAAAGTATTTACTACACCAGCCGGCGAGCGGGTAGTTGATTTTGGTCAGAACCTGGTAGGCTGGGTGCAGTTTAAACTTAAAGCAAAAGCGGGTGATACCCTCCGGCTGTTCCATGCCGAAGTACTTGATCAGAAAGGGAATTTTTACACTAAAAACCTGCGCACTGCCAAACAGGAGATCAGCTATGTTTTTAAGGATGATAGTGTCGCCACCTTTGAGCCTCATTTTACCTTCCAGGGGTTCCGGTTTTTGAAGGTAGTTGGTTATGATGGTCCGCTTGATTCAACTAATCTGGCGGCTTACGCACTGTACTCAGATATGGCGCAAACGGGTAAGTTCTCCACATCAAACCCGCTTATTAACCAGTTGCAGCATAATATTCAATGGGGACAAAAAGGAAACTTTATTGATGTACCTACAGATTGCCCTCAGCGGGATGAACGCATGGGGTGGACGGGTGACGCCCAGGCTTTTTGCCGTACCGCAACCTTCAATATGGATGTTGCCGGTTTTTTTACCAAATGGCTAAAAGACCTTGCTGCCGATCAGCATAAAGATGGAGCAGTGCCCTATGTAATACCAAGCATGCTGGATAGCGCTTCTGCCGCGGCGTCGGGCTGGAGCGATGTGGCCACTATTGCCCCATGGAACATTTATCTGGCCTACGGCGATAAACGGATTTTGCAGGAGCAATATGAAAGTATGAAAGCATGGGTAGGCTATATTCAGGTGCATAGCCGCAACTACCTTTGGGATACCGGGAATCACTTTGGCGACTGGCTGTTTTATGCCGGTACCAACTATGAAGATGGCGCAGCCCTTACCGATAAAAATTTGATAGCGCAGGCATTTTACGCGCATTCAACGCAATTGGTTATCAATGCTGCTAAAGTATTGGGCAAAAGCGATGATGTGCAAAAATACTCGCAATTACTTTACAATATCAAAAAAGCATTTAATAGCGAGTATGTAACGCCAAATGGGCGCATGATATCCGGTACGCAAACCTCCTACGTATTGGCTCTTAACTTTGATATGCTGCCCGAAGAGCTGAGGCAGTCGGCCGCGAAAAGATTGGTGAAAAATATTGATGATTATGATGAGCACATCACAACCGGCTTTTTGGGTACACCTTATATTTGCCACGTATTAAGCCGGTTTGGATATAGTGATGTAGCTTATGGTTTGCTGAGGAAGGAATCGTACCCTTCATGGCTATACCCGGTAAAAAATGGCGCCACTACCATTTGGGAGCGATGGGACGGTATTAAACCCGATGGCACTTTTGAAGATCCGGAGATGAACTCATTTAATCACTATGCCTACGGTGCCATTGGCGATTGGATGTACCGGGTAATTGCCGGTATTAATACCGATGAAAATGATCCGGGATTTCACAAGATCATCATCGCGCCGCATCTTGGGGGTAAACTAACCAGCGCGCAGGCCGAACTGGAAACATTGTATGGTAAAATTAAGTCGGCATGGAGTGTAGATAACGGCGTTTTTACTTTGGATGTTATCATTCCACCCAATACCACAGCTAAGGTAGTGTTGCCATCAGTAACCGACCAAATTACCGAGAGTGGACTTGATATAAACTCGATAGAAGATATTACAGAAATTAAAAAAGTTGGTAATGACGAACAGGTGAATATTGTATCGGGCACCTATCATTTTGTTTATAACCTTAAAGTTACCGGGAAAAAGAACTAATTCATCGGGGTTAATCTATTGATGATCAAATAAAAAGATGGCAAATACGGTAGTTGGCGATAAGGCCACAAGCACCAGCAGACCAAGGCTGCTTTCGCTCGATTTTTTTCGTGGATTTACTGTAGCTGCCATGATCCTGGTAAATGACCCCGGCGATTGGGGGCATATTTACTGGCCGCTGGAGCATTCCAAATGGAATGGCTGCACCCCAACCGACCTGGTATTTCCTTTCTTCCTGTTCATGGTAGGCGTATCTATTGTTTACGCGATGCAGGCAAAAAAAGCAAATGAAGTCAATCACAACAAAGTGATCCTTTCCATTTTGCGCCGTTCACTTATTATTGTGTTATTAGGCATTTGCTTACCGCTCATCAGCGATTTTCAGTTTGCTCACCTGCGTTTTCCAGGTGTATTACAGCGGATAGGTATAGTTTTTGGCATCACGGCTATAATGTACCTGAAAACCAGTACCCGCACACAAATTATCATTGCGGCAAGCTGTTTAATAGGCTACTATTTAATAATGACGTTTGTTCCTGTACCGGGCGTTGATCATCCTAATTTAGAAAAGGAAACCAATTTGGGAGCTTATATTGATAGAATTGTTTTTACCGGTAACCATCTGTGGGCGCAATCAAAAACCTGGGATCCCGAAGGTTTGCTGGGAACTATTCCCGCCATAGCTACCTGTTTATTGGGGGTATTTACAGGTACCTGGCTCAAAAGCGATAAACTTAAAAATAGTAAGGAGATCTTTAAACTCACCGGAACAGGCGTATTACTGGTGATTGCCGGTTTAATATGGAACCTGTTTTTTCCAATCAATAAACAATTATGGACAAGCTCCTTTGTACTCTTCACCGCGGGGCTGGCTATCATTATTCTTTCCGTTTCCTATTGGCTTATTGATGTAAAGGGCTATAAAAAACTCCTGCCTCCATTCCTGGCATTTGGCCGTAATGCCATTGCCGCTTATGTATTGGTCGATGTAATTCCCGAAGTTTTATCCATTATCCCGGTTATGAACAACGGGCATAAAACTAATGTATGGTCGTACATGTACCTTCACCTGCTTACGCCAAATTTTTCGCCAGAGAATGCATCATTGATATCAGCTATACTTACCGTTTTCATCATATTCATACCAGTTTGGATATTGTACGCCAAAAAGATCACTGTTAAAATTTAAGCCACCTCATAAATGAATATTATTCGCTTCAAAATAAAATATATAGCCGCAATTTTCAGCCTATGTTTATCAGTATCTGTAAAGGCCCAGTTGCATATTATCCCGCAGCCGCTGCATTTAACTGAGCAAAAAGGTGCGTTTGTTTTAAGCGGTAAGGCAGTTATCGGGGTTGATAAAGAAAGCGAATCCGTAGGTAAATACCTGCAGGATTACGTTGCAACAAATTATAAGCTGAATTTAAAATTGAAGGTTTATCCTAAAATACCGATTGCTACCGCCATACAGTTGGTTACTACGGTGAGTAACAAAGAAGGTGCATACAGCCTTAATGTTAAACCAGGCAGCGTTAAAATAGCAGGCAATGGCGCGGGTGTATTTTATGGCGTGCAATCGCTGCTACAATTGCTTCCTGCAAAAGCTATTGCGCCCTTAAAAATAACTACATGTGCTATTGCCGATGAGCCGCGTTTTCAGTGGAGAGGTTTGAGCCTGGATGTTAGTCGTCATTTTTTTACAGTTGAGGAAGTAAAAAAATACATTGATGTAATGGCGCATTACAAACTGAATGTATTTCATTGGCATTTAACTGATGATGAGGGCTGGCGCATCCAGATTGATAAATATCCCAAACTAACCGAGGTAGGTTCAAAGATTAGTTTTTATGAAAAGCTGGGCAAGTTTCGCAAGCTGGATAATTTGATTGATGGCGGTCGCGATGGTTTTTATACCAAAAATGATATCCGCGAGGTGATCAAATACGCGCAAGCCAGGTACGTAACCATACTACCCGAAATTGAAATGCCCGGTCACAGCGAAGCTGCCATATTCGCCTATCCCGAACTGGGCTGCCAGGACTCAACCGGGGCCAAACACCGCGTGCGTATGCTGGACCCCAGCGAACATACTTTCGGTTTTATGGAAGATGTGCTTACCGAGGTGATTGCGCTTTTTCCTAATCAATACATCCATATAGGGGGCGATGAAGCTGAAATGGTAGCCTGGCTGAAAAGTCCTGCTGCCGTTGCGCTGATGAAAAAGGAAGGCCTGAAAAATGAAAAGGAAATACAAAGCTACTTCATCAAAAGGATAGAAAAATTCCTGCTCTCCAAAAATAAAAAACTGGTGGGTTGGGATGAGATCTTGCAGGGAGGGTTGGCCGAGTCGGCTACGGTAATGAGCTGGCAGGGTGAAGCAGGGGGCATAGCAGCGGCTCAAATGCACCATCATGTGGTGATGACACCATTGCCATACATGTATTTTGATGCGCCGCAGGCCAACGAGGAGCTTGAGCCTGTTGGCTGGAATCCGCCGGTAACGTGGCAAATGGTTTACAATTATGAGCCGCAGTCAAAAGAGTTAAGTCCGCAGGAGGCCGAATATATTTTAGGTGCACAGGGTAATATCTGGGCCGAAAAAGTTCCGAATGCACTGCACCTCCAATATATGGTTTATCCCCGTGCGCTGGCCGTGGCCGAGCTCACGTGGTCGTCAAAAGCAAACAAGAATATCAATCTCTTTGAGTATAAAATGAAGCAGCAATATGGCTACTTTAAATTATGGAACTTAAACGCCCGCCTGCCCAACATTGTAGGTGTAGACAATATTGTTACCAATAGCAACCAGTTTGGGCTGGTACTTCAATACCCTTTGTTGGGTGCACAAATACGCTACTCCGTTAACGGTAAAATGCCCGATAGCAATGCAAAAGCCCAGGAGTTTCCTGTTAATATCAGTGCTATGCTTAAAGATAGTTTAGTGCTAAAAACCTACACTACCTGGACCCTGAATAAGCAACACATTTTCCAGGTAGCAACTATAAAGCACGCCAACATTACCGCAAGTAATGTTGACCAGGCAGGACTAATCCCCGGCTTAAGCTATGAACTCATAAAAAGCAAAGAAACCAATTTCGCCAAACTGGATACTACTGTTATTGCAACAAGCGCGGTAGTAAACACTACCAATCCAATGGTTTTACCTGTTACCGATGGCGACCTTACCTGGGTAAAAATGAGCGGCTACCTAAAAATTGATGTCGACGGTGATTATGAGCTAACTTCGGGTTTTGAGGTTAGTCCGGCTTTGTTTTTGGATGGTAAGCCGGTGATATATAAAAATAAAAATACGTACGTTGAACCTCAAAAAGCGCTGCTGCACCTTAAAAAAGGCGTTTACAATTTAAGTGGATATTATATAGCCGATAATATAAACCGCATGCAGGATTTGTTATTGTTAAAGGAGGCTGCTACCGATAAATTGATTGACCCCGGAAAATATATGTTCCATTAATAACAGGTTTATGATGCAATTGAAAAGCTTGTTTAAAATACTTTTGGCACTCAGCTGTTTGTTTACAAGCGTTATTGCTTATGCCCAAACTTATGGTAAATATGTTAATCCATTTATAGGTACATCAGCAACAGGGCATACTTTTCCCGGTGCTACGGTGCCATTTGGTTTGGTTCAGTTAAGCCCGGAAACCGGCAATTTCGGCTGGAATTATTGTTCCGGTTACCGGTATGAAGACCGGGTTATCACAGGTTTTGCACATACACACTTAAGTGGCACAGGCGGGGTTGATCTGGGCGATGTTTTGTTTTTTCCTTTCCAGGGGAACGATCCGGTCAAATTTACCAGTGCTTTCTCTCATCAAACAGAAAAAGCTTCACCGGGCTATTACGAGGTGGTTTTAGCTAATCATAACATTAAAGTGCAGCTTACGGCTTCGGCTCACACGGGCTTGCACCGTTATGTTTTTAACAAAGCCGGCAAATCGCATTTGCTGATAGATATGCAAAGTGGTTTGGTTGAGGATGCCGAACAATTAAAAGAACATGTATCTGAAGGCAACATCACTATCAATAATAAAACCACCATCAGCGCCTACGCGTATTCGAGCCAATGGGTAGATAAGAAGGTGTTTTTTACGGCGAAGTTTAGCAAGCCATTTACCGGTCATCATTTTATTGACGGGGATACCCATCGTCGTTTGGTAGTTGATTTTGATACCCATCCCGGCGAAGCGGTGGAAGCTAAAGTTGGTCTATCGGCTGTAAGTATCGACGGCGCCCGCAAAAACCTGGATGCCGAAACGGCAAATAAAACATTTACACAGGTTAAAACAGATGCCGCAAAAATTTGGGAAAGCTACTTCGCCAAACTAAAATCTGAGGGTGCCGAAGAACAGAAAATAGCCTTTTATACCAGCATTTATCACGCCTTAATTCAACCCAATAACATTGCCGATGTAGATGGAAAATACCGTGGTGCTGATGGCCGGGTACATCAATCTGCCGATAAAGTGTATTATTCAACGCTATCCTTATGGGATACCTACCGCGCCGCACACCCCTTGTATACTCTCATTTGCCCCGATAAAGATGGCCAAATGGTTGAAACCATGTTGCGGCATTTTGGCGTTACCAAACTATTACCGGTATGGACCTTGTTTGGCAAGGAAAGTTACGCCATGATAGGTAACCACGCCATCCCCGTGATTGTGGATGCCAGCCTGAAAGGTATTAAAGGTTTTGATAAAGAGCAGGCGTTTGAAGCCATAAAAGCCACACTCACTACCAATAAAAATCCAAAGTACAACTGGGCGCTTTATATGCAGCATGGTTATCTGCCATCAGATAGTGTAAAACGTGAAGCAGTCTCCCGCACGCTTGAAGCCGCTTATGACGATTGGTGTGCTGCTGAGCTGGCTAAATCACTTAACAAAACGGCAGATTACAACTATTTTCATAAACGATCTACGTTCTATGTAAACCTGTTCGACAGATCAACCAGTCTGATGCGGGGGAGGCTGGCAGATGGTAACTGGGTGCAGCCTTTTTCCAACCTGGATAGCGGGCAACTAGCTATAGGTGGTGATTATACCGAGGGGAACGCATGGCAATATACCTGGCAGGTACAGCATGATATTCCGGGGCTAATAAAACTGATGGGAGGGAAGGAGCACTTCATAGCCAAACTCGATTCGTTGTTCAGCATGGATTCAAAAGTGTTTGGCAAAAGTTCAACGCTTGATGTTACCGGGCTGATAGGCCAATATGCGCATGGTAACGAACCCAATCATCATATTGCCTATTTATACACACTGGCCGGTTACCCGGCTAAAACGCAGCGGCTGGTAAGGCAGATAGCAGATCAGTTTTACCAGAACAAACCGGATGGGCTATCGGGAAATGATGATTGCGGGCAAATGTCGGCCTGGTATATTTTTACTGCAATTGGCTTTTATCCTGTTAACCCTGCCGATGGCAGGTACGTATTTGGCGCACCACAATTGAGCCGGATCAGCCTTGCCTTACCCGGCAATAAAAGTTTTGTTATTGTGGCCCAAAACTTATCAGTAACTAACAAGTATGTCCAGAGTATCAGCTTAAATGGTAAGCCCTATTTAAAAAATTATATCAGTCATCAGGATATAATGAACGGCGGAAAATTAGTTTTTGTGATGGGCGATAAGCCCCTGGCGGCAAAGCCCGATTAATCTTTTAAAAGCCTGATAATTTTTGTACCCTAAATTGGTATTTACTATTGAATACCGGTATTAAATTGATAATTCAATATCGGCTCCACATGTACACTTTTAACAATCTTCCATTCCTTTAATTCATGAATAAACTCCGGTTTTTCAAATCCTGAATTTAAGGCGGCGCTGGTGTAAAAAATAGATTTTGCAGGATGATTCGGCGAGCAGCCATTGAACAAATACGCAAAAGCATTTTTATCGATAATGGCCCTGGTTAATCCGATGCAATCATTCAAATGTATCAGGTTTACTGGTGCCTCTCCGTTGGGGATATCTTTTTTACCCGCAAAAAATCGGCCCGGATCGCGTCCTGGTCCTATCAATCCTGCAAAGCGGATAATGGTAGTTTTAAACGTTTCCTCTTCCCTGAAAAGGTTTTCGGCAGCAAATAATATTTTACCGGCTTCGGTATTGGGTTGCGGTGGTGTGTTTTCGTCAACCTCCATATTCAAATCGGCATAAACACCGGTAGAGCTGATGAACACTATTTTTTTAACGTCATGTTGGTTTATAGCGTTGATGATGGCCTTGATCTTATCAATAAAATTTGCTCCCTGGCCCGACCGCGCTTTTGGCGGAATAGCAATTAAAAGTACATCGCAATTGAAAAATTCGGCATCGTAAGGTTTATCATCAACAGACAAATCGATCAAATACGGTTCAATGCCATCAGCCAAAAGTAGCTCCATTTTTTGAGGGGATGTGGTTGATCCTTTTACCTGTATACCATCATTGATCAATGTTTTGGCTAATGCCTGCCCGTACCAGCCGCAGCCTAATATGCTGATGACTTTTTTATCCTGAAATGTGGCTGTTGTACCCAATTTTAATGTTTTGTGGCAAAGGTAATTAAATATTTCAGGGAGGTGCGAGGGGTAAATATGTGCTTATTGTTTAAACTTTTTGGGTGTACCGGGCGTTATGGTTGTATGAAGAAAGAGATTTTGGCAACTTCTGTTGTACTGGGTTTGGCTGCATTGGCACTGCAAGCCCGGGAAAAACCATTGGAAACTGTTAACTATGTCGACCTTAAAAAGTACCTGGGTACCTGGTTCGAAATAGCCGCTTTCCCTCAACCTTTTGAGAAGGGGTGCTCATGTACCTCGGCAACTTACGGATTAAATAAAGATGGCAGCATCATTGTAAAAAATCGCTGCATAAAAAATAATAGCCTTAAAGTAACTGAAGGAAAAGCTTTTGTTACTGATAAGGGCACTAACTCCAAGCTGGCCGTTCAGTTTTCCTGGCCTTGTAAAAGCAAATACTGGATAATTGATTTGGCAAAAGATTACAGCTATGCTGTAGTCGGGCATCCAAACCGCAGATTTCTTTGGATTTTGAGCCGCCGCCCAACACTGGATGATCAAACTTATAACCAACTGGTGGTACGCGCAGCCAACAAAGGGTTTGATGTAAGGCACCTGGAAAAGACAGAGCAGATAGGTGATCTATCGGGCTTTTAATCTGGTAAATTTACTACCCTGATCTTGATAACCAGCTTTTTAACGGTATCATAACCATTAACTTTGACGTTGGGGCGGTGTGCATCACCCGGAAAAAACAGGAAAAACGCATTTGGCGCGGCAGTATAAAATTTGCCTTCAAAGTTGTAATGAATTATATCTTTAGCAGCATCGTAAGGCTCGGTTACTGCGGCGCTATCAACAGGCGCTATTCCTACTTTTTCTTTACCCCTGATCACATATTGAAGGTCAATATAGTTCTTGTGGGATTCCCATGCCGATTGCTCAAATGTTTTTGAAGGTGCTTCGGTTACTGATGCGTACACATTTTCGCCATCAATGGAGTATTTGCCTGGAGCTATGAGATCGAGGTTACGATCGCGTAGAAAATCAATCGCCTTATCCCAGGCAGCTTTATTGGCTTTATATTGTTTGGCAAATTCAAGTTCGTTGGCCGTTGAATGCAGTGAAATCTTTAGCCCATTTTTCCATATGCCACTTTTAACCCATTGATGTGCGGCTTTGGCCGTTAAGGGTTGCTGTTGCGCGTTGGATACAGCTCCCATCAGCATAAAAACAATGATTAAGGTAACATGCAGGTTTTTCATAATGGAATTGAATAATTGGTAAGAGCAATTTAATACTATCCTTTTACAAAATGAAAAAACTATTATTGGGGGATATTAATTGTCTTTTTTAAAGTATTTTATCCATCAAAACGCCGGTCGGCTATCCAGTTTTAAATATAAAAAGCCTTCCAGGATTACCGGAAGGCTTTTTAAAAAAAAATATTTTTGGATAATTAAAAGCTATATCCTAAAGTAAGGAAGGCATTGTTATTTGTCTTTTTTAAATATGCAGATGGGCTTGCAGCGGCTATCTCATATGGGTAAACAGTTTGCGAACCACTTAAATGTGCATAGGTTGCATCTACATAATAATTACCAAACCTTACACCAATACCACCGGTTACTGTTTTAATATCGCTACCATTTTGTTTAAGCGGGCTTCCCTGTATACTGTAACCACCACGCAGGTAAAGCATGCTGTTTAAACGGGCTTCGGCGCCAACATGCGCGTTAATGGTTGAGCGGTAAAGCGCTTTAATATTGCCATTGTCAAAATCGGCAGTATAACTATCATTACTGCTGATGTGGGTGGTTTTATAGTCAATATAATCTACGTCGCCGGATATGAAGCCGTATTTGCCAATAAAGATAGCGGCACCACCGGTAAATTTAAAGGGTGTACGCATATTGTAGGATAAAGAATAATCCTGCGGACCGTTTGCAAAAGCGCTGCCATTATTAAATTTGGTTGCAAGGCTTTCATCGTAAGAGTCATCGATACTATAAAACGTTGGCGAAGTAACTGTAAAGCCTAAACGGAGGGTATTAACCGGTTTATAAATTAAACCCAGCTTAACATTACCGCCAGAACCCTTGGTGATCTGGTCCTGAACAAAGCCCGAATTAAAGCCAACATTTGTGCCGATATTATTCACCAGTATGTTTGCGTTACCGGTTTCGTTAAATACGCTGTATGAGTTGTACCTGATATCTGATAACGACAAACCTAAACCTAAATACAGCTTGTTGCTGTAATTGGCTCCAAATGCAAGGTTTACTTCTGACTGGCCTCCAGAACGTATGGTATTGCTTAACTGGTCAACCGTGCCAAATGCATTCCTGCGGTATTCAGATCCGCCTCCGGTAGTACTATAGCTATCTATCAGGTTTTGCTGGTAAGCCCAATCGTCAAGTCCGCCCTGGTTTACCTGGCCATTTGCATTGGCAAGGCTGGCATAGTAATCACCAATAGAGTTTGATGCGTTTTTACCGCCATAGGTTATGTTTTCGTAAAAGTTATTGGTGCGGCTGTAGGCAGCTCCATAATTAAAGCTTAACCATCCTTTTGTTTTGTCGCGGCCCTTTGGTGTATTCAATCGCTGGTAAATTACTACCGAAGCGTTATTGAAATTAAGGTTGCTTTTGCTGTCGGTGCCAAACTGGCCAAGGTAAGTTGAGTTTACCTTTGAGCCATTAAACTCGGGCGTTATGCTTATTTCCGAGTGGGTGAAAAAACCAAGGCCTGCAGGGTTTCCACTTATCGAGCTTAGGTCGCCACCAACAGCTGTCCCTGCATTGCCTATTGCTTTGATGCGCGAAGTTGACCCCGTTTGAAAGGTGCTGAAGCGGATGGCATCCTGCGAATATTGCGCAAAACTATCTTTTGTAAATGCTACTATAGCAATTACACTGAGTAAATATTTAATCTTCATAGATATAAGCTGATAAAATTATGGTCTAACTGGTCTGCCGCCACCGCCGCCACTGCTTGAGCCACCACCGCTGCTTGAGCCACCGCTTGAACTTGGCGAAGGTGATTGTGCAGGTTGTGAACGTTCAACACTTTGTGTTGCCGGCCTGGTATCTTGTTGCCTTACCGGGCGCGAATCGCGTGAGTAACTGCTATTGCTGTTATTTGAATTGCCGCGGGTGAGGCCGTCAGTAGTCCGGTTTGCTCGGCCACCTGGTATATAGCCTATACCTGTTCTTGAGCTTTGCGCCGGGCCGCCAACACGGGTGCCACGACCATAAGCACTATTTGCCGGTGTACCACGGCCACTTAAAGGGCTGCCTGTGCCACGAACCGGGCGTGGCGTACCCGATGATACATAACCACCGCCGCCGTAACCGCCGCCACCATAAAAGCCGCCGCCGTATAAACCACCGTAGCCTCCATAACCGTATCCGCCGTATCCAGAGCCAAAACCTAAGCCCCAGCCACCATAACCATATCCTAAGCCCCAGCCACCATAGCCGCCGCCGTAAGCATAAGGAGAGTAGCCATAGCCATAAGGGCCGTAATTAAAACCTAAGCTAAAGCCGTTATTGAAATATGGATTACTGTAACCGTAATATAAATTATCATAATAACTAAACGGAGAGTAGTAACTGAAACGGTTTATGCGCGATGCATAATCATCATAGTAAAAGTAATCATCATCATCCTGCTGATCTTGCTGATATTCATCCCCATTTTGATTGTAAACAGGCTGTACAGCGTAGATAGGCTCATCGCCCGCCTTGGCATTTGAAAAATAAACGTCATCATTATTGGCGGTAGTAGCCAGTTTTTGAGTAGAGCAGGAACTCAGTGCAAGGGCACTGATGAGAAAAATTCCTATTGCAATGTTCCGTTTCATATACAGGTTGTAAAAGTTCGGGTTCGAATAAGTTTTAAATTTATAAATTTGAGCGCAATATACAATAATTGCAAAGTCAAATTCTATCCAATCAATATGAGCAAAGGTGTTATTAGTAAAGACGAAGATTATTCGCAATGGTTTAACGACTTAGTAATTAAATCTGACATGGCCGAATATTCGCCGGTTAGGGGCTGTATGATCATTAAACCATATGGGTATTCTATATGGGAAAAGATACAGGCCGTGCTTGATCAGATGTTTAAAGACACAGGGCATAGCAATGCTTATTTCCCGTTGTTGATACCCAAATCCTTCTTTAGTAAAGAGGCCAGCCATGTTGAGGGTTTTGCTAAAGAATGTGCTGTTGTTACACACTATCGCCTAAAAAACGATGGCGACGGAAATATTATAGTTGATGAAGATGCTAAACTGGAAGAAGAGCTGATCATTCGCCCAACATCAGAAACCATTATCTGGAACACCTACAAGGGCTGGATCCAATCATACCGCGATTTGCCCATCCTGGTTAACCAGTGGGCCAACGTAATGCGCTGGGAAATGCGTACCCGTTTGTTTTTGCGTACGAGTGAATTTTTATGGCAGGAAGGCCATACCGCTCACGCTACCGCAGATGAAGCTATAGCCGAAACGGAGCAAATGCTGGAGATTTATTCGGATTTTGCCGAGAACTGGATGGCTTTGCCTGTAGTAAAGGGTCGCAAAACGCCTAATGAGCGTTTCGCAGGTGCTTTGGATACCTATTGCATAGAGGCATTGATGCAGGATGGTAAAGCCCTGCAAGCAGGTACATCGCACTTTTTGGGGCAAAATTTTGCTAAGGCTTTTGACGTAAAGTTTACAACCCGCGATAATAAACAAGATTTTGTTTGGGCAACCTCATGGGGGGTATCAACACGTTTAATTGGTGCGCTTATTATGGCCCATAGCGATGACGCCGGCCTGGTATTGCCTCCAAAGTTAGCTCCTATTCAGGTAGTTGTTGTGCCGATATATAAACATCAGGAAGAGCTGGATAACATTGCAACATTTGTTGCCGGCTTAACTAAGGAATTAAAAACCAAAGGAGTATCGGTTAAATTTGATAAACGCGATACCCACCGCCCCGGAGCTAAATTTGCAGAATATGAATTAAAAGGCGTTCCGTTGCGCGTTGCCATTGGCAGCCGTGATATGCAGAATGGCACCGTTGAGCTTGCACGCCGCGATACCAAAACCAAAGAAACTGTAAACCAGGATGGTTTGGCGCTGCATATTGAAGCCCTGTTAGAAGAGATTCAGAATAATATTTACAAAAAGGCATTCAATTTCAGAGCGGAGAATACCACCGAGGTTGACACCTACGAGGAGTTTAAACGCATGCTTGATGAGCAGCCTGGTTTCCTGAGCGCCCATTGGGATGGTACGCCTGAAACGGAGCAAAGGATAAAAGAGGAAACTAAAGCGACAATCCGTTGCATACCTTTGGATAACAAACTGGAAGAAGGTAAATGCATTTTGACCGGTAAACCATCGACGCAGAGGGTTCTGTTTGCGCGGGCATATTAAGGCTGGTGAGTGGTTGATTGGGTTGATTAGGTGAGTGGTTTTTTGGAGAAAGTTGCTTTTGAGCTATTTATCCCTATGAATTAAATTTCTTATAACTTTATCAACTACTTAACCTAATCAACTATTTACCAACTAACTTAAAACATGGCTTCATTTACAGATCTTGAAGTTTGGAAGCAATCAAGAAAAATCAGAGTATCAGTTGCTGATCTTGCAAAGAAGTTCCCTGTTGAAGAAAAGTATAGATTAACAGACCAGATCATAAGGTCTTCACGTTCTAATGGTAATAATCTGGCCGAAGGACACGGTCGGTTTCATTACCAGGATAATATTCGCTTTTGTATAATGGCAAGAGGCTCGTTAACCGAAACACTTGATCATTTGATTATAGCACTTGATGAAAAAATAATAACAAACGAGATAATGCAATCATTTCAAGCAGAATATGAAAGCTGTTTGAGATTGATAAGCGGTTATATTCAATATTTAAAAAGTAAGAAATTAGAAGGGTAGTGGATGGTTTATGACGTGGCTTACCAAACCAACCACTCACTTAATCAACCATTCACCAACTACTCACCTAATCAACCCAATCAACCACTCACCAAACATGAAATTCGCAACTAAAGCTATACACGCAGGGCAGGAGCCCGATCCAACTACAGGCGCTATCATGACGCCGATATACCAGACATCTACCTACTGGCAAAAATCGCCGGGCGATAATAAGGGTTATGAGTACTCACGTGGTACCAACCCAACCCGCAAGGCGCTTGAGGATTGTTTGGCAGCATTGGAGAATGCAAAGTTTGGCCTGGCCTTTTCAAGTGGAATGGGTGCTACCGATGCGGTAATGAAATTACTGGCACCGGGCGATGAGGTGATAACCGGGAACGACCTTTATGGTGGTTCATACCGTATTTTTACCAAGATATACGCCAACTACGGCATCAAATTTCATTTCCTTGATCTTTCTGATCCCGAGATCGTCCGCCAGTACACCAACGATAAAACTAAGCTGGTTTGGATAGAAACGCCTACCAATCCCACCATGCAAATTGTGGATATAGCGGCTATCGGCGAAATAACCAAAGAGAAAAACCTGCTTTTTGTAGTTGATAATACCTTTGCTTCGCCATACCTGCAAAACCCTATAGATCTTGGTGCCGATGTAGTAATGCATTCGGTAACCAAATACATTGGCGGCCACAGTGATGTGGTCATGGGCGCCCTGATGCTGAACGATGAAGAGTTGTACAAAAAGCTATGGTTTATTTATAATGCCTGCGGTGCTACACCAGGTCCTATGGACAGCTTTTTAGTGCTTAGAGGCATAAAAACATTGCATTTGCGTATGAAAGCCCATTGCGAAAATGGCCGCCAGATAGCAGCATTTTTAAAAACGCATCCAAAAGTAGAAAAGATCTACTGGCCTGGCTTTACCGATCATCCAAATCATGAAGTTGCCAAAAAACAAATGCTTGATTTTGGCGGCATGATCAGCATCGTGCTAAAAGGAGCCGATCTGCAGGAAACCTTCCGCATAGCGTCATCTTTCAAAGTGTTCTCACTGGCAGAATCTTTAGGTGGTGTGGAGTCTTTAATCAATCACCCCGTAAGCATGACGCACGGATCTATCCCCAAGTCGGAACGTGAAAAGGCTGGTGTGGTAGATAATCTTTTACGCCTCAGCGTAGGGGTAGAGGACATTGAGGATTTATTAGAAGATTTGAAACAAGCGTTGAGTTAGAATCAAGAGACAAGAGTCAAGAATCAAGAAGGGAAAAATCTTACCTCTTGATTCTTGACTCCTGATTCTTTGTAACTATGATAGAAAACATTAAGTCCTTTCTCGACGCCAAAGTTGCCCAATATAATCGCCCGGAGTTTATTGAGAACGACCCTATCGTGATCCCTCACCTGTTCAGCAAAAAGCAGGATATCGAGATCATGGGTTTTTGGGCGGCTACCCTGGCCTGGGGCCAGCGGGTTACCATCATAAAAAAATGTAAGGAATTGATTACATTGATGGATGGTGCACCACATGATTTCATCATCAACCACGAAGAAACTGACCTTAAAAAGCTGCTGCACTTTAAGCACCGCACGTTTAATGATATCGATACGCTGTATTTTATAGCGTTTTTCAGGTACCATTATGAAAAGTTTGAATCTTTGGAGGATGCTTTTTTACCGCAGCCCCCCAGCCCCCTGAAGGGGGAGCAAGCGAAACTCCTGGTAAATCAAGAAACTCCCCCTTCGGGAGGGTTGGGGGTCGAAGATTATCTCAACCATTTCAGGAAATATTTCTTCTCTCTGCCAGATTACCCTCATCGTACCCAAAAGCACGTATCATCGCCCTCGCAAAAATCTACCTGTAAAAGGCTTAACATGTTTTTACGCTGGATGGTACGCAAGGATGATAACGGTGTAGACTTCGGTATCTGGAATCACATTAATCCGGCCGATCTCATCTGCCCGCTTGATTTGCACGTCGACCGTGTATCCCGCAAACTCCTCCTTATCACCCGCAAACAAACCGACTGGCAAACCACCATTGAACTAACCCAAAGGCTAAAACAGTTTGATCCGCTCGACCCGGTG
Source organism: Mucilaginibacter sp. P2_A4 (assembly GCF_056405015.1). Lineage (NCBI taxonomy): Bacteria > Pseudomonadati > Bacteroidota > Sphingobacteriia > Sphingobacteriales > Sphingobacteriaceae > Mucilaginibacter > Mucilaginibacter sp. P2_A4. Next base: position 51,432 of record NZ_JBFUCX010000006.1, read on the forward strand.
AAGTATGATTTCGCTTTATTTGGATTAGGTATTGAAGAGCGGTGGGGAGTGCAGTTTTAGGAGCAGTTTTCATCTCTTTCTCTCCATGCGTCGTTGCGAGTGATGAAATTTCGCGAAACTCCGAAGGAGAAATGATGTTCTAAAAAGGCTGTCTTGCTGAGCCTGTCGAAGCATGCGGGCAAAGGCCTCTGCGCGCAACCCTTCGACAGGCTCAGGGTGACAAGCCTTTTTTAGAATGTACATACGTTAAATGACGGGTTTTTTAATTAATTTCTCAATCAAAACTTTCGTATCAAAATGATAAAACCTATCAAAATGATAGGTTTTATCATTTCAGTTATAATTGCTTTTAAATGTGCAAGTATTTGTAATATAGATGTTTACAAAAATAAAACCGCGGCAGGCATGTGTTTTGGCTAAGCGATTTCATCAATAAAATTAGTTTATGGTGATAATATTTCCTGTTGCTGCTGCAAAAAAACCAGAAAGGCTGGCAATTGCTCAATACGCAGCGGGATCGCCACGTTCCCAATCCCCTATTTTTTATCTTATTAAATGAATTCGCACGTTAAGCACCTCACTTTTGCGGGTATGATAGTTACCCTCGGTATCATTTTTGGCGATATCGGTACATCCCCCCTTTATGTTTTTCAAACCCTGCTGGTTGAGGGTGGTAAGGTTAACCAGGATCTGGTTTTAGGCTCTATCTCCTGCATCTTCTGGACACTTACGCTACAAACCACCTTTAAATACATTGTGATAACCCTGCAAGCCGATAATAAAGGCGAGGGCGGTATTTTTTCCCTGTATGCCCTGGTAAGGCGATATGGTAAGTGGCTGGCTATCCCGGCTATTATTGGAGCAGGCACCTTACTGGCCGATGGTATTATTACCCCGCCTATATCAGTAACGTCCGCTATTGAGGGGTTAAACCTGGTTCCGTATTTTTCAAGTGTTATTGTGCCGGGTAATAACCTTATTTTATTAATAGTTATCGTTATCATCATATTGCTGTTCTTTTTTCAGCAGTTTGGCACCAAGGTGGTGGGTGCGGCTTTTGGGCCGGTGATGCTGATGTGGTTTTTAATGCTGGGAGTTTTAGGTACCATCCAGGTAATGCATTACCCAAGTATATTTAAAGCATTAAATCCTTATTACGGGGCGCATTTGCTTATGGATCACCCTAAAGGTTTCTGGTTGCTGGGCGCGGTATTTTTATGTACCACAGGTGCCGAAGCTTTATACTCCGACCTTGGCCATTGCGGCCGGAAGAACATCCAGGTAAGCTGGATATTTGTTAAAACTACCCTTATCCTCAATTACCTTGGGCAGGGTGCATGGGTGTTGTCGCAGGCACCAAGCAAAAACTTTACCGGGGTGAATCCTTTCTTCGAGATTGTGCCTCACCAGTTTTTGATACCGAGCATTGCGCTGGCTACTATGGCTACTATCATTGCCAGCCAGGCTTTAATCAGCGGATCGTTTACCCTGATCAGCGAGGCTGTGAGCATGAACTTTTGGCCGCGGATAACCATTAAGTACCCATCAAACATTCGCGGGCAGATCTATATCCCCAGCATTAACTGGATTTTGTGTGTTGGCTGTATTTTAGTTTCGCTGTACTTTCGTACCTCCAGCGCCATGACAGCTGCTTACGGGTTTAGTATCACTATAGCCATGCTGAGCACCACTATTTTAATGTACTATTTTATGCGCTATGTAAAGCACTGGCCTGTATGGCTGGTAACTATTATATTGTGTGTGTTTTTAACGGTCGAATTCTCGTTTTTTGTAGCCAACGCGGTTAAAATATTAAAACGTTTATTCTTTGTTGGGTTTGAGGTAGGATTGATATTTACGATGTACATCTGGTTTAGAGCCCGTAAGATCAATAACCGTTTCCTGAATTTTATTGATATCAAAGAGCAATTACCCCTGTTAAACGCGCTTAGCGCCGATACTACCGTTAATAAATACGCTACCCATCTTATTTACCTTACTAAAGCCAACAACGGCAAACAGATTGAAGAAAAGATCATTTACTCTATAATGAGCCGTCGCCCTAAACGTGCTGATACCTACTGGTTTGTGCACATTGAACGTACCGACGAGCCGTACACCATGGAGTATAGCGTAGACCAGATAGAGCCCGGCAAGGTGATCCGCATTGAGTACCGCTTAGGTTTCAGGATACAACCCAGGGTGAACGTGCTGTTCCGTAATGTAGTGGAGGATATGGTGAAGCGTCAGGAGATAGATATTACCAGTCAGTATGCGTCGCTTAATAGATATAAAATAGCGGCCGATTTCAGATTTGTGATCATGGAAAAATTCCTGAGCTATAACAACCTGTTCAGCGTGAGCGAAGGCTTTATTTTGAACAGCTACTTCGCCATCAAAAAGCTGGCCCAGTCAGAAGCTAAAGCATTTGGTCTTGATACCAGCGAAACCCGGATTGAGAAAATACCGTTGGTGGTGAAGCCGGTGAGTAATTTACACTTGAAAAGGGTGGAGCCCGTTACTTACGGAGCAAGTAGTTTGGTTGAGGTAGAATAGACCTTTACATAAATCAGGCTTACAGGATATGATATTCTGTAAGCCTGGTTCATTAAGGCTATACAAATGTTTAGCTTTTTCTTTGTTCAATAATAATATCCGGGTTGTTTTCAACCCGTTCCATACGTACTAATTTACCATCTACAAAATAGTAGTACATGTTTGCTGTTACTGTTTTACCGTCACTTTCAACAGCCCTTTTATAAATGGATCTTCCCCGGGATGCCTCAACTAAGGCTAAATTGTATTTTTGAGAAGCGGTAAATTCATTTTCACTCATTCCTATAGCGTAATTGGGGACTTTGCAGCTTGCAATAATAAATAGCAGTGATAAAATAAAAAGTGATTTTTTCATTGAGATGTTGTGATTTGGTTAACTAAAAATTGTTTCGGTATTATGGGTAGGACTTGGAACAACAAAAAAGGTTTATCAGATTAGATATTTTTCTGATAAACCTTTGTGGTTTTAGTTTAGTTTATTTGATAAGCGTATTCCTACGCTTCCTCTTTAAAAAATACCTTATAAAAGTTCATATTCTTGCCATCATCAAAGCCCTTTTCAATGAGTTCTTTATCTCCATGGATATAGATGTGGAAGTTTTTATCAAGCTTTAATACGCTTTTATAATCGCGGGCTTGTTTCTTTACGGCGTTGCCTGATATTTCGAAGGTGTTGGCGATTGGGCTGTCAAAATCCTGCTCATACTGATTTTTGAAGTTTTTGAATGATTCTATGGCTTCCGGGTTGCCAATTACCTCGTTGCCAAATTCATCCATATCAAAGGTTTCTTTTTCTTTGAAATATTTCATGGAGCGGTTAAGTAGGTCGATTTTATCGGCCTTGCTCATTTCAAACTGGTCGTCGAGTTTTTGGGTAACAAAGTTTTTGTAGATGCCCAGTGTATTACTGGTTTGATTATAGCTATCGTTCCGGATCTTGAGCTGTAGAAACTCATCTTTCCAGTATACGGCGGCATCCTGGCCACCATTGGTTTTATCAACCACTACTACTTTATAACCGTTTTCTTTTTCGATATTAAAGATCAAAACGCCCTTATCCAGTTTGTTGATATTGATGGCATCCTGTTCATAATCAACCTGGAAACCACCCTTATCCGGGTAAACTTTCAGGTAAGTTTCTTTATTTTCTGATTTAAATATGCCGATGGCATCCAGCGGGTTGCCCTCAATTTGAACCTTGTTAAAGTATACCACGTAAAGTTCGCCACCTTTAATGTTAGGGTGGGTGGTTACTTTAAACAAGTGTTTGGCTATCTTTTCAGATGCCTCATGAAATTTCTCTTTATCATCAAATGCCTGTGTGGCAAAATGGTGCAGCTCGTTAAGGGCTAGATCGCCGCTGCTGTGCATCAGGTGATAAACCTCGTTAACCTTTTCAAACGGTTTTAAAAAATACTGCATCAGCAGGTTGGGGATAATATCATCCTTCAATTCCAGCGGATTATCTGATAAAGAGTACATCTCATCCTGCAATGGGTTGCCAACATGATGTACCGAAATAGTATCGAGCGAAGCTTCAAAAAAAGTTACCATAATTTGCGCAAAGCTAAAGCTTTTTAGCCATTGGTTACTGTTCATTCGTCATTTGTTGAAGCGTCATTAAGTCATTGAAAAGTAGTTCATTTGGGATGGTTCATAGTTGATGGTAATTTGTTTTACTTTTGCATTCTGAACCGGAATTCATCGAATTATAGAATTATAAGAAATTTAAAATTCTGAAAATTCTATAATTCTGAAAACTTAGGTTCAGATAATTAGCTATGGATAATCAAAACTCAGCAGTCACTCACCACCCACAACAGGAAACAATAGTTGCCCTTGCAACGCCAAACGGAATTGGCGCTATCGCGGTGATCCGCCTTTCGGGGCTGGATGCCATTGCTATAGCCAACAGCGTTTGGAAGGGTAAGGATTTAACAAAGCAGGCTTCGCATACCATTCATTTTGGTCATATTGTAGATGGCGACCTGGTATTGGATGAGGTACTGGCATCATTGTTTGTGGCGCCGCGATCATACACCCGCGAGAATGTGGTTGAAATTTCCTGCCATGCGTCAGGTTACATTATCGAGAGTATTATCAAGTTGTTTATCAAAAAAGGGGCACGCTCTGCAAAGCCCGGTGAATTTACCCTAAGGGCGTTCCTGAACGGTCAGCTTGATTTGTCGCAAGCCGAAGCTGTTGCAGACTTGATAGCCTCCAACTCCAAAGCATCGCAACAGGTGGCACTACAACAGCTTAGGGGCGGCTTTAGCACCCAGCTGCAAACCCTGCGCGAACAGCTGGTAAACTTTGCCTCGCTGATTGAACTGGAACTCGACTTTGCCGAAGAGGACGTTGAATTTGCCAACCGCGACCAGCTGAAACACCTAATCCATGAAATCACCAAAATAGTAGGCCGGCTCATCCAATCGTTTGAGTTGGGTAACGCCATTAAAAATGGCGTAAATACGGTTATTGCAGGCCGGCCAAATGCAGGTAAATCAACCTTGCTTAATGCCTTGCTAAACGAGGAACGAGCTATTGTAAGTCATATCCCGGGCACCACCCGCGATACCATTGAGGAAGTTTTAAATATACAAGGCATCAATTTTAGGTTGATAGATACAGCCGGTATCCGCGAAGCTACAGATGCTATTGAGCAGATAGGAGTACAGCGCACTATGGAAAAAATAAGCCAGTCGGCATTATTGATCTATGTGTTTGATGCCGAACTTATCACCTTAGACGAACTTAAAAGTGATTTGGAAAGTCTGCAGAAACCAGGCGTGGGCATGTTAATGGTGGCCAATAAAATGGACCTGTTAGATGAGGATATACTGAAGTTGGAAAACATCCAGGCTTTTTTCACTACCTCGGGATTGCCCGATATGCAAACCACTTTTATATCGGCCAAGGAAAAACTGCATATAGACGACCTCAAGAACAAGATCTACACCACCGCTATCAAAGATCAGCTCAGCGGAGACGAAACCCTTGTAACCAATATTCGCCACCTGGAGGCTCTTCAAAAAACCGAAGAAGCACTAGTAAGAGTTTTGGGTGGCATAGATGGCAGTATCACTTCTGATTTCCTATCGATGGATATTAAGCAAGCCCTGCATTACCTGGGCGAAATTACTGGTGTGGTAACTACCGATGATCTGCTGGAGAATATATTTAGTAAGTTTTGTATCGGCAAATAGTCGGAGTAACTTATTGATTTTCAATTAGTTGTAAGCTAAAAACAGAAAATAAAAATCACTGTTTTATTTTATAAATATCATGATATCAGGCTTTTATAAATAAAACCATTCGGTATATTTATGCTTTATATTACTATTTGAAAGTAATTTCGTTGTTTTTTTGGTTCCCACGATGAATAACTGTTGGGTAAAAATAAGTCACCGGTGTTTCCAGCAAAAATGTACCTGTGTGCTATATAGTTATACAGTCTTGATTTTTAAAGCTTAGTTAATTGATCAAAATACAGGTTTGTCAATGGCCGCATCTTTTATTTTCCAGGCGGCTGTTAACTGCTTTTCTACTTTGTTCAAAGCGAAGTCATCACCTGTGTTCTGATAAGCCAGCTTAAGCCCGGTCAATGCCCAACCATTATTAGGGTGAATAGCCAAATCTTTATTTAATACGGAGATTGCCTCCCAATACCTGCCGGTTTGTAATAACAGGTCTCCCAAATATTGCCTTGCAGGTATAGGCCAGTCACGGGGCTCGTTATAAATGAGTTTATCTTCAGCAGTTACCGCCTTTTTTAAGATATCAGCAGCAGAAGCATAACGTTTTTGCGTTTTTGCTATAACACCTTGCAGGATAAGCTTAGCTACCCCTGCGGCTTGGTAAGCAGAACTGAAATTATCAATAGGTATCTGTAAGGAGGCGTCGTGCATGTTAGCATTTAGTAGTTGCAATTCCTGTTCGGCCCTGGTCGAATTGTTTTTGGCACACCAGGCTAAGCCTTTTGAAAAATGTAATAGAATGGAGGCATAGGCAACGGTATCGATAGGTTTGATTTTCAGGATATCATCCCATTTACCAAAACGAACTAATGTTAATGCGGGCTGCATATAAATGTATTGAAAATAATTGCCGTCCCCGCCTTGGAAAGATAAATAAGCGGAAGGTATGATCGCTTTAAGGGAATCGGAAGTATTAATAGCTGTTTTATAATTACCCCCCATTTGCGCGCAGTTAATTTTTAAATGCAGGTTGTGGATCTGGTATAATACAGCCCCGTTTACCACTGGGGCATATTGTTTCAGATAAAGATCATATCCCCGGATTGCTGCCTCATTATCCTTTATTCCCCGCTGATAATCGCCCGTGCGGATATAGATGTGCGAGGGCATATGAGTGATATGCGATACCTGTGGCATTAGTGTATCCAGTAGATAGGCGCTTTTTAAAGCCATTTGCGGCGTAGCGGATGCCTCCATGGTATGGATATAGTAATGATTTGCGCCGGGATTTTTTGGGTTAATAGCGAGTGCTTTTTCTAACAGGATGCGTATCCGCGGTGTCCATGGCCTGGGTATAAAATTAGCTCCATACAGATCCCAAGGGTGTAATAATAGTAAAGCATCTGCATAAAGCGTTACTATATCGGCGTTTTTGGGGTATTTGGCATAAACCAGTTGCATAGCCTTAGCATAGCTGGTTCTCAGCTTCTTTACGCTGATGGTACTGTCCATACTGTAACGCTGCTGCATCGCTTTAATGAGTTCTTTTTCCAGTGGAGAACAAGAAAGGCTGAAAGTATTTGCCCGAACAGAGGCTTCATAAGCACCGGAGGGAGGAGTATAGCCATTAGGATAATTAATAGTGGGGCCCATAGCCAGTGATTTGCCATACCAGGCCATTGCACACTTTGGGTCAAAACGGATTGCTTTGGTAAATGATGCGATTGCCTCTATCGAATGAAAAGCATAATACATGCTTATTCCCTGGTTGAAGTAAAATTGAGCACTGTCAGACGCTGTTGTAATTTTCCATTGATAGTTACCCCAGCCTTTTAATGCCGGAATAGCTGAACCCGTGTCTGCAGCGTTATAAGCTGAACCACATACGGCAACACGCCTGCCGGAATCCTTAAACGAAAACTGTTTTGATGGCGCAACTTCCTTCAGATAATTGTAATAAAAAGATTGTGCAACAAAAAAAACTGCGACTAATGCAAAGGTTATTATGAACGTATATCTTAATTTCATTTGAATTGTTTTTGCAGGGTTTACAATGATTCAGCTTTGGATCTTCTATAAGACAAAATCCTCCTCGTATGATTGTAGAAGGGTTTTAGATTTTTATGATAAAGTTAGTTAAAATACTGTTTTATAGATGTTTAATTGATAGTAAAAAAAGATGCATAAAGGGCGGGCCTGATTTATTATTAAGTTGGGGCGGATTTTTCGTGCTGCTATACCAGTATTCTGCGTTAGGAATTTTACCTTCTTTACGGTGTGTTTTGTGTTTTCAAATAATCAAACTCATAACTTACCGATAATCATTGTACAGATATTTTCTGTATCGGCAAAAAGTCGGAATAACTAATTGATTTTTTAATATTTATGATTTATTTGCAAGAATAAAAATCTTGTTTTATATTTATAAATAACAGATTTTCAAGCAATTGAAAATTAATTCCGTTGGTGTATTTTTGTTACTGATAGCTGTTTTTTTGATGCTTGAAAACCAAAAAACAATCCGTTTTTATGAAAGAAACGAAACTAATAATTGGCATTATATCTTTAATAATGTCGGTTTATTTCTTTTATACAAGGGAAGATGTCGTGACTACGATTTTTAGCAGGGGCGTAAAATATGCCGAATTGGGATTGCTGATACTTCCCTTACTTTTATTTGTTATTGGGCTTTTTTTAATATTCTACAAAACTAAACCAAAACTCAAATGAAAAAGCTAATTCTTGCCGCACTTCTGTGTATTTCGATAGTAATGCCATCTTTTGCTCAGGATAAAGAACAACCAAGCTTTTTGAGCAGTATTAATAATTTCTTATCATGGATAAAAAATCTTGATAGTGCAATTAATTCAATAAACGACAAGGAGAAATTACGCAAAGTTTATAGGTTAGTTGGGTACATCAATCTTGATCTTGATAATCTGCAGGGAGAGAATTATATATTCGCCATTAGTCTAAATAAGGCCAAAATCGATCAAGAGGACTTAAAATCTCAACTGACACAGATCACGAAAGACAATTCGAAACTGACGACTGAGTTAAATAGCCTGGCCGCCATACTAAATCAAACCAGTATTGATTTTAATGTAAATGGAGTAAGAAACCAGTTAGTAGGCTATTCAATGGTTGATCTTAGCAACATTGATAATGAATTGAATAAACAACTTATCGACAAAAAGAAAGTGCTCGTTGAAGCTAATCAATGCAAAGCTACAATTGAAAGTGTGAATATCGCATTAAGTAAAATGCGGGAAAAAGTTTTATTGGAATTGGCAAAATAGATATCTACCCCGCTAAAATTAAAAAGTCGGCTATAGGCTATTTAGCTATAAAAGGCTAGACTATCTGACGACCATTTCTTTACGCCTATTGTCAGTTAATGATGGGATTCGCTTAGCGAGACGGATGGATACGTTTCGTCTCCGGGCATGGCTATCTGTTTCTTCGGTACTAAATTAGTGAAAGGCCCTGCGACTGGTTATTATGTTATGGCAAATAACAGTCTGCAATACCTTCGTTAGTCAATAATGCCGATAAATTGTAAATTAGATCTGAGTTTTCAAAAGGTGGGCCCGTCAGGTCTAAATTGTTAGCTGCCAACGGCTCATCGCTGATCCTGAATTGAACTTTATTCGAAATTGTTGCGATGAATAGAGATAAAATGCATGTTCCCACGGTCGTCCTTGATGAGGTAAAAGCCCATGGAGTGCAAATAGTAAATTACAGCAAAATTGACACCGATCATTTTGTCAGGGAGCCTCATAGAGATACCGACTACCTTTTTACTTTTGCATACCAAGGATTCTTAAAACTAATCGTTGACTTCCAGGAGATCTTCATTCCGAGAAAATCAATCTATTTTATCCTCCCCGGACAGATTCATCAGCACGTGGATTCAGAAGGGGACATATGGCTTATCGCGGTTGATGCTTTTTTAATTAGCGATGTGTTTAAGTCAGTATTAAATGAAAGCTGTTTTGCTCAGGTTCCGGCATCTATAAGCATTACTAAAGCAGAGCGAATGAGATCTTGTCTTACCTTGTTTGCAGATATTTTACAGGATTTCTGTAATAACTTATTTAAACAACATATCAAGCGCGGCTTCATTGATGCAGTTGCAGGTATGTTTACAGAAGAGTTTGCAGTTTTACAGAAGAATGATAAAAAAGACTCGAGAGCTGTTGCCCTGACCAATGAATTTAAAAGCTTGTTGTTTCTTAACTATAAACGCTTAAAAAGTCCGTCTGAATATGCACAGGAATTGAAGGTTTCCACCCCTTATTTAAATGAAGCGATAAAATTAACATCTGGTCGGACTGTAAGCTATTGGATTCAACACATGATTATCATAGAGGCCAAGCGTTTATTATTTTATACTGATAAAACTATAAAAATTATAGCTTACGAACTCGGTTACAGTGATCAGGCTTATTTTACCAGGATGTTTACCAAGGCCGAAAAAATCTCACCCCAGGTATTCAGGAACAAAAACCGCTAATTGTCCAAAGGTTTCTTTCTTTCCTGCATTGTTTGGGCGCGGTACTCTTTGTTGCTTTGTACTGCCAAGCAATGATCATTAGCCAGAGGCAATAAATAATAGATTAAACAACCATCAAATGAAAATTTTTACTAAAGCAAGCGAATAGCTATCATCTTATTTAGTATTGGCCGCAAAAAGAGCATCATGGGAAATAATTACAATTCTTCGGGAAGTTCTTGCATTCCCCATCATTGGCTTAAGCGGCATCTTTGTATTGTTAAATCATTCAAACAATCATAACTCACAAAACAATGAAAAACTCAAATGTAAAGAATGTAGTGCTTGTTCACGGTGCATTCGCTGACGGTTCCGGCTTTAAAGCACTTTACAACGAATTAACTAAAAAAGGGTATAACGTATCCGTTGTACAAAATCCTTTAACCTCACTTGAAGACGATGTTTTGGCAACGCATGTTGCTTTAGACAGGATTGGCGGCCCTGCAATTCTTGCCGGTCACTCGTGGGGCGGTGCCGTGATCACCGAAGCGGGCAACCACCCTAATGTTGCTGCCCTGGTTTATATCGCGGCATTCCAGCCAGACAACGGCGAATCTGCCCTGCAATGGCTACAAACAGCGCCACCTGCACCTGAGAACGGCGTACTTCCTCCGGATGAAAAAGGTATTGTTTATTATGACAAAGATAAATACCACGCAGGCTTTTGTGCTGATATTGATGCGGATGAAGCGGCGTTTATGTATGCCTCACAGGGAGCATTTTATGCCAAAGGCTTTGTAAGCCCGATTACTGACGCAGCCTGGAGGCATAAGCCAACTTATGGCCTGATTGCTACCGAAGATAAAAGCATTAACCCTGAGATACAAAGAAATATGTACAGCAGGTCGAATACACAGGTAACCGAAGTTAAAGGCAGTCACGTGATCTTCATGTCGCAGCCTGAGATTGTTGCAGGCGTCATTATCGAAGCCGCTGAAAAAGCATCAGCAGTTTAATTTACATTTTTGTAGCTTTATTTGATCCGTATGCCGGTAACGGCATACGGAATTTTTGTTTAAGCGGATGGGTAGATGATTCGTCAAAGACGAAAAATCTCATTAGAAATAAAACTCCGTATCTTATCGCTATCAGGATATAAAAAACAATAATCCATGGAAGACAAAAGAGGGTACCTTTCAAACACCCCTCTTTTAAAATCAAACCCTTCAAATTCCCAATATTAGTGCTACTTTCTTAAATCACAGGAGAGATGGAGCGCGGTGAGTTGGAAACCATTGTTCAGATACAACTTTTGTGCTGTATTATTATTGAAATTTGTATCAAGCACTACGGCATCTTTATTATTTGATATGGCAATAGCTTTCACGTGTTTTAATAGTTGAGAGGCCAGGCCTTTTCCCCTGTAAGATTCCAAAGTGCAGAGATCATCAATATAAATTATATTACCACTGTGCAGGGAAGTCATGATGCGGTATCCTGCAAATGCGACAACCTTGTCATTATCCATAATCCCGGCGATGCTGTACTTTTCATTTTGCATCATCTCTGAAATAATGGAAGACCAGTTATTTTTATTCAGATGCGGCCTTAACAAAAATGCGACTTCCCAGCATTGTTCAATTTCAAAATCGGTCTTGATTATTTTAACCTGATATGTATTATCCATAATTGTTTGTTTGCCACAAAATTAGGCCACCAACGTGGATGCTAAATATGCCAAATACAAAATAAAGGGTGGCCCAGCGAACTTAAATATAAAAGCAAAGCCCTCGGTTAGAGGGCTTTCATTATCGATATCCAGCATCAACGTTATGCTGGTATTAGGTTGGTTGTGATGCCAATCCTGTTCCATGCATTAATAGTAATAATGGCTAATATTACTTGTGCCAGGTAAGTTGCCTCCAGTACTTTAGCTGCCTGCTCATACGTTTCATCTTTTACATGATTGCTAATTAAAGTAACTTCCTCGGTCAGGGCTAATATTGCACGTTCTTCTTCCGAAAAAAACGGAGTGTCGCGCCAGGCGTTGAGCGCATAAATGCGTTGTTCTGTTTCGCCGGCTTTACGGGCATCTTTAGTGTGCATATCAATACAAAAAGCACATCCGTTTATTTGCGAAGATCTGATTTTAATCAGGTCTTTATGTTTTCTTGTCAGTGGTGTGCTTTCAATGAATTTTTCCAGTCCAAGAATTGCTCTGTATCCTGCCGGCTCAGTTTTTTCAATGTTAATTCGTGTTTTCATTGCTTAAAAATTTATTTGTTTGAAACAAAATTAGAGCAATAACAGGGATGTTAAATATGCCAATTATGAGATAAAGGATGGCCCAGCGAACTTAATGCACTACCTTTTTCAGAATCCCGAGTGCTTCCACTATTTCATTTTCCTCAAGTGAAGCAAAGCCCATCCTCAGCGCATTGGTAACAAAGGATTCGTTCTTATAAAAATTCCCATTGTCGATATAAAGTCCTTTTTTTGATGCGTCTTCAGACATTTTGATCAGATCGATCTTTTTATCAAAAGTAGACCACACCGCAAGTCCTCCCTCCGGAATTCTGAATTCTATCTCGTCCTTAAAGTCGGACTTAAGGATCTCACAAAAAAGGTTCCTGCGCTGCTTGTAAATTTTTAATGACTTCCTAAAATGCCTTTCCATCTCACCATCGTCAAACATCACGGCAAATGCTTCTTCCAAAAGGGTGTCTCCCTGTCGGTCTATCAGCTCTCTTAATGAGGATGCGGCATCAATAAATGCTGATGGTCCTGCCATAAACCCAATGCGCAGGGCAGGGGCAAAAGTTTTCGAAATCGAACCAATATAAATTACATTTTGATTATGATCGATACTTGCCAAAGGCAGGTAGGGTTTGTTATCATAATGAAAATCAAAATCATAATCGTCTTCGATAATGGCAAAACGGTGTTCTTTAGCAAGATTTAATAGTTTTAACCTCCGCTCGGTACTCATGGTTACCGCCGTTGGAAAATGATGATGCGGTATCACATATACAGCCTTTATTTTCTTATGTTGTAAAATCTCTTCAAGATAATCAACATCCATTCCGTTGTGATCAATCGGAATCCGCAGAAGGTTTGCACCAGCATGTTTGAAAACATCATCTGCAGAAGTATAGTTTGAAATTCCAACGGCTATATTATCTGAAGGTTGGAGCAGCAGTTGCGCCGCTAAATAGATTCCCATCTGGCTGCCTTTTGTAATCAGTATATTTTCAGAAGAAACAATTAAGCCCCTGGTATTGGAAAGATACTTGCAAATAGCTACGCGAAGATGTTCTGACCCTTTGGAACTACCATATTTCAAAATGTTTTTCCCATGAAATCTTCTGGAAAGACTTCGATATTCGCGCATGAGCAGATCTACCGGCGCCAGGCGCACATCGGGAAAGCCATCATCAATAGCGAGCGTAGTTTTCTGTAAATTTTTGGTGGGTATGGCATTTGCAAAATTATTTGTCCATATAAAAGCCTCTTGAGCACTGTCGTTTTTGTTAGCTTCAGGTAGTATCCGTTTGGAACGTACCGGTAGTCTGGAAAGTACAAAGACGCCCTTGCGCTCAATAGATTCAGCCCAGCCCTGGCTAATCAATTCTTCATATGCCAGTTTTACGGTGTTTCTGTTAATGCCAATCAAATCTGCCAGTATACGGGAGCTTGGCAATATATCAGATGGCTGTAGCGTACCACTGGTGATTAATGATATAAAACTATTGCACACCTGGATGTATAGTGATACAGCTGCATTTCTATCAACTTGGATTAATGATTTGTAGGGTAACATCTGGGCTGTGGTTTTTATAGAAACTGGTATGCAAATATAATCCAGCATCGCTATACTTTTGTATATAAAATTATCGAAATGAAAAAAGTATTGGTCATTAATTCAAGCGCAAGAGCGCTTAGATCTCATAGCAGAAAACTCACCGAAGTATTTATAGATCACTGGAAAACTATCCATACCGATCCAATTATCAATTTTCGGGAATTGGGAAGTACCGATGTGCCCCACATTAACGAAAATTGGATTGCCGCAGCTTTCAAACCTGCCGCAGCAAGATCAGAAGAGGAAATAGAAGCTTTAAAAACAAGCGATACTTATATTTCCGAACTCCGGGAAGCTGATGTTATTGTTCTTGCTTCTCCTATGTACAACTGGTCAATTCCCAGTGCGCTTAAGGCCTATATTGATCAGGTTCTGAGGGTTAATGAAACCTGGAAGTTTAACCCAGCCAACATGCAGAACCCGTATATAGGTCTGCTTGAAAATAAAACATTATTTCTTTTACTTTCAAGAGGTGCCCAGGGATATGAAAAAGGAGAATATAACGAGCATATGAACTTCCAAAGCGCCTATTTAAAAACAGTATTTAATATTATAGGCATCAGCAATATTCATGTGATCGCTATTAACGGAGAATCATTTGCGCCGGAGGATTTTAAAAAGTCGATAGATACATCGCACCAAAATATCAAAGATTTGATTGAGATGGAATTGGTATAAGGCGGTGTATCTATTTTATGGCGCACATCGTGCTCAAAAATTGAACAAAGTTATCATCGTCACAGAAAAGCCCTTTTTTTGCTAACTCCTGCTTTCAATACAAATAAAGAGTTTTCTACAGATACCTTTGAATCGTCGGTCGTTTTTGGGGGCCGGCTGTATCAAATGAAACTTTTAGCAACAGAAAACTAAGTCTGTAATGTTAGGTGACATAAAAACACATCTATGAAAAACAATGCACTTAAAGGAAGCATTTTGGTTGCGCTGGGCGCGTCGAGCTATGGAATGCTGGCAACCTTTGTAAAAATGGCTTATCATGAAGGATTCAGCACAGCAGAAGTAACGCTTTCGCAGTTCGGTTTGGGATTTGCAGGGCTCTTTATTTTAACCTTGTTCCGTAAACGGGGGGCGGTGCCAGAAGCAAAAGCATCAGGCACTAAAAGTATATTTAAGTTAATAGTTGCGGGAACATCTATGGGGTTAACCAGCGTTTTCTACTATATGGCGGTTCAGTATGTACCGGTAAGTGTTGCAATTGTGTTGTTAATGCAAACGGTGTGGATGGGCGTTATCCTGGAGATGATTTTGCATAAAAAGGCACCTGGATTACGTAAGATAGCGTCAGTTTTTATTATTATAGCCGGAACAATACTGGCCACCAGTTTGCTTAAACAATCCGTTAGTATCAGCTGGGCTGGATTTGGCTGGGGAATAATGGCCGCCCTTTCCTACACAGCTACTATGTACTCATCAAACAACATCGAACTGCATTTTCCTCCGCTAAAAAGAAGCCTTTACATGATCCTCGGCGGATTGATCATTATTGCTTTTATTTTTCATTCATCTTTGAATCAGCAGTTTTCATATGCCATTTTTTTGCGCTGGGGTGTCCTGCTTTCATTGTTTGGAACAATCCTTCCGCCCTTGCTGTTTACCAGGGGAATGCCGCTAACAGGCATGGGGCTGGGAGCCATTATTGCAACTGTAGAAATACCGGTATCTGTATTAATGGCAAACATAATGTTAAAAGAACCTGTCAGCCTTCTACAATGGGTGGGTGTTATTCTTATCCTGTTTGCGGTAGTGTTGATGAATATCGGAAAAAAAGAAAAAAAGGAGGAGTTAGTGTTAGTTAACGCAAAAGAAAAATCTGAACTTTTTCTGGTCGATTTGTAATTGAATCGTGACGGCTATTATTCCCGATAACGCAAGAAGGCCTGCATTTAAACAGGCCTTCTTCATGATATTATTTTTCAGTATAATTTAAATTATACTGATTGCACAGCGGCGGTTTTATTGGTGATCCAATAGCAAATGATCATAGCTATGCCGGGTAAAATAATTACTCCTAAACCGAAGTTTTTGGCCATCAATGCGCCAAGGAGACAACCAATCAGGAAGCCCCCGATAGTGATGCTTTGTTTTTTGAGACTTTCCCAGGTTAAAATATCTTTAAACCCAGATGTAATGATGCTGCCCAGATCAAGTGATGCCTGGGTTACATTACCCGTCATCATGGTGGTAGGGCCGTATGTTTCTTTGGCAAATAGTTTACCAAATGCATTTTGCAGGCCCATTGCAAGTACAACCAGCATTACAACCGAATAGCCCACCCAATCCAGTCTAGGAACGTGGACGAAGGCAATTGCCGCCGCGCCACTTATTAATAATACTATCCCTTCCAGCAATAGGATCTTGTGCCTGTTTAATGCCCGGGATGCTATCTGGCCACCTATTATGACGGCTATGATAAATACAGGGAATGTTAAAAGCTTGATCCATACCTGCGAATCTGACCCTTTAATGATCTGGTAGGCAAAAACGATAAAGTTTCCGGTTACGTGGGCAGAGAATATGGAATCGGCTGCAACAAATGTAACGGTATCACAATAACCGGCCACTGCTGCGAGTAACAAGGTAACAAACCATATACTCTTTTGAGTCTCCATAAGGTTATCTTAAATGCGACCTCAGCATCCAGGCCATTTTTTCATGAGTTTCCATTAGGCCGGTTACATAATCGCTGGTTCCAAGGTCTTTTAGTTCATTGGCAAAGTAGTTGATGTTTTCACGCAGGTGGATGATCAAACTTTCATGGTCGGTTAAAAGCTCTGTAATAAAACCGGTGCCATCATTTTTTTCGTGCAAAGTTTCTGAAATATGAGTCAGCTCTAAAAAGAGTTTAAGCGTGGCCGGTGCGTAATGACCAAGCGATCTGATCCGTTCTGCAACACCATCCATAATTTCGTCCAGTTGCTCATACTGAGCTTCAAAAAACAGGTGTTTGCTATGGAAATCCGGACCTTCAACATTCCAATGTGCATTTCTTGTTTTTGTATACAGTAAGTACTCATCCGCCAGGATAACGTTTAAGGCATGCGCTACTTTAGCTAAATTGTCCTTAGATATTCCGATTTTTGGTTCCATTTTAATTTTAGTTTTATGTTGATTAATTAAAAAATTCAATAAGTAAATGATGGTATGATTTAACGTGCTGCCGATGCCGCGAAAAGGATGTTGTTGATGGCTTCATTCACGATATCTAAATTAGAGTTTAAAAAGCAAAACAGAAACACTCTAATAGTACCCCAAACACCGAATAATTATTAACAGGCAGGTTGGGCCTCATATTGGCATTTAGTGAAAAAGCAAATTGCGGCGCTTAACGCTTGTAATTTTTAATAGTTTCCGCATCCCTTATTTCCGCATCGTCAGGATTATCACCTGCATTGCGCAGTGCACGGCGCTGTCTCAAAAAATCCCAGCATTGTTCCAGGTCGAGCTGTATTTTGTGCAGTTGTTTGATGTCTTCGTCCGTCAGGTTTTCTTTCCCGTAAAGTTCTTCTTCGGTTACCGTTAGGTTTTTGATGTGGGATAAAACTTGGTTGTCTTCCATGATATGTTTTTTTATGATTAATTGATGTGGCTGAGATTTCAATAAAAGGGCCAATTAGTTAACCGACTGATATTTAGTTTTTTACTTGTGTATCGTTGCTTTAAGCCCTCACGATATATCATTGATTGGCGAAGGGTTTACTTTTAACGATGGTATTGATGATGTTTTACCTGTAAAATAGGTGCAGCAGATATATGGAATTGATATAAGCTGAAAGCAGCAGCCCGTGAACAGCAACCCATCCTGTTTTTAAAGATTGCTTATTGACAATATGGAGATCTCCGGTTGTTTCGTGAATTGACGAGTATAGGTCTTTGCTCAACGCAAAGCTTTTCAACGAAGCCGGAATTGCTGATATAGGTTTTTGTGTTTCCATCTTTTCTGAGTTTTAATTTGTTCTCTGAATTTGATGATGTAAAATTATCGCGCCTTTATAATAATCATAGCTATAAATCGTCCAATGGGCAAAAAGTGTCGTTAAAGCCCTGTTGAAATTTGGTTGACGGATCGATTAACCGTTGATAGTAACCTTTAAAGAAAGACTTCAATAAAAAAGCGGCTTATATTGCTATAAGCCGCTCGGTATATCGTTTATGTAAACTTATTTAACACGCTCAAGGTATTCACCTGTACGGGTATCTACTTTTACTTTATCTCCCTGATTCACAAAAAGTGGAACTTTTATTTCAACACCATTTTCTGTAGTAGCATATTTCATAGCGCCAGAAGAGGTGTCGCCTTTAACAGCCGGCTCGGCATAGGTAATTTCTAATTCAACATTGTTAGGTGCCTGGGCCATAATAGGTTCTTCACTTTCAAAAGAAACTATCACGTTCATTCCTTCTTTTAGGAATTTCACCGCCGGACCAAATAGTGCTTTAGGTATATTGAATTGATCATAGGTAACATTATCCATGATCACCATAAAATCGCCTTCTTCATACAGGTATTGGAAATCATTAGTTTCCACACGGCAAATTTCAACCTGCTCGTCAGTAGCTAAGCGGGCTTCCACAATTTTCCCGGTTTTAATGTTCCGAAATTTATCTAAATAGAAAGCTCCACCTTTACCTGGGGTCCGGTGCAGAACTTCCGTAACTGTTACCAGTTCGCCGTTGTAACGTAAAATGTTTCCTACTTTAATTTCAGATGCCTTTGCCATGGAAATATAATTATAAAAATTTGAGCCCAAAGATAGATGCTTTTTGGCTATTTATTGTTTTTAATTATTGGCAGAGTTCCATATCAACTTCAAAATTTAATTAAATTCTCTATTTCTTCCTGATTCTTAGCAGACCGTTGGCTGTGGTTGCATAAATAACGCCTTTTGAATCCTGTACCAATTGGTAAATTGTATGACCGGGTGCCGATGAATTGTTGTTGTGATAGTTTTCCCAGCCGGTATTTAAATCAAACCTTACCAGGCCAGACTGATCTGTACCTATCCACAAAACATGTTCAAACTTATCATACAGTAAATTTGTAACATGGTTTGATGGCATGCCCGAGTTTTTATCATTATAATGCAGCCAGGTGCCATCGGCTTTCAGTACAGCTATGCCTTCATTATCATCGTCGTCGGTCGTTTTATTATCATCGATAAGGGAGAAATAAAGATTACCCTTTTCATCTTCTGTTACACCAGAAATGCATGCGTTTTTCAACGGAGTATCTGATGTGTTAAATGTATTTGGCAAACGGTCATTCTCAATCATGATACTACCTTTTGAAGTACCTATCCATAAACGTTTCCGGCTATCAACATAGGCGTAATAAACATTGCTTGAGGGCAGCAGCGGTATGGTTTTTTTATTCAATACCACAACCTTATCTTTCCTTACCACTACCATACCATCTTTGGTGGTGAATAGAAGTTCGCCATTGCGGCTTTTTAAAATGTGGGTAACGTTTGATTTTATAAACTTTTTAAAATCATAAACCTGCCAGCCGGCGTCGGTATACTTGTATATCCCATTGGCAATATAAACCCATTTGTTGTCGTCTTTGTCTACCGTAACATCCTGCACGGCAGTTTCAGAGGTAAACGGCGAGTTATATTCACTAACCGGGTTAAAGGTTGTTCCATCAAAGCGGGTTAGCCCGTGGGCTGTGGCATACCACAAAACATCAGTGGCATCAATCGCGCAAGATTGACCTATGTTATCCGGCAGTGGCGAATTATACTTTGTCCACGTTGTAAATTCATAGTTTTTTAAAGATGGATTATCGTAAACAGTACTTTTATTATAAATCACCGGGTCGCCGGGGGGCTTTAACTGGGCAAGGTCCATTCTTAGCATCTGGCTGGATATTCTGCCATTAGCTATCCGGAAAATCACATTCACCGATGCAGAAACACGTTGGCCGTTTTCGATAGCTGGTTTCCATATACTACCATTCAGCGCCCTGATCAAATCAGCAGTTAAGGGGCTGTTGGTAACATCAGTATGGCTCAATACGCAGCTAAAACCCGAAGGCTCAACCAAAACCTGGAACGT
Organism: Mucilaginibacter sp. P2_A4; assembly: GCF_056405015.1. Lineage (NCBI taxonomy): Bacteria > Pseudomonadati > Bacteroidota > Sphingobacteriia > Sphingobacteriales > Sphingobacteriaceae > Mucilaginibacter > Mucilaginibacter sp. P2_A4. The sequence continues at coordinate 71,614 of NZ_JBFUCX010000006.1, forward strand.
GATTGAACCGGCGGCATCCTTAAACTGGTATTTGCGGTTTATTCTATCGCATAGTTGATTAAGTGTAAACTGCGAACAGGTTGCTCTCGGGCTGCCGCAATCCATACAATAGTTTTCGGCACTGCATAAATCTATTTTTTCCAGAAAAAGATTTTGTGCGGAAAGCGCCGCAGGTAAAAAGAAAATAAAAAGGCATATAAGCGATAGCTTATATGTTTTGGATGTGAATAACAATGCTAACATTACGTTTATAAAGTAAAGAAAGCAAACTCAAAACACCAAACTTATAATAGTTAAAAATGGTTAAAGTATTAGGCTGTGCCGCAACGCTTATAAAGTAACCCGGCAGAAAACAGATTGATAGTACAGAAGTGTTAAAAAATTATATTGTTTTTTGATATTGATTTTGCATTTTAGCCTTAAGCTTTTCACATATAAAAACCTTTAAAAAGCAATAAACTTTTTAGCATTTTTTAAATATGTTGTATTTGTAAGTTATTGATTTGCTATTGTTTATATATGTATATTGATGCTTCGGATAAGGAGTTTTGTGAAATATATAATCTTGATTGAACAGTTGCAGCCGATTCATTTATTTTTAATAATTTGCCCGGCAATTATAGCCTTATAAAATAAACCAGTACAGAAAATGAACCTGAAATGAATTGTATCATTTTTGTTAACCTGTGCGGTTTGTTTATAAAAAAAAGTTTTTTTCATATTTTCTGAAGCATTAATACCTACTTAAATTTACCTTAACATCTATACCGTTACTTTGGCCCTATAAAATAAGTTTTGTGAAGCAATACCCCGATGATCAGCTTTTATTGGAATTACAAAGTGGCGATCACCGCGCATTCAAAGAAATTTATGAACGTTATGCCGATAAATTAATAGCTTTTGCCCTCAAAAAAATTCAAAACGAGGATGAGGCTATGGATATGGTACAGGAACTATTTCTTTCTGTTTGGAAGAACCGCTATACCATACAGGTTAATGGAGCATTGGAAGCCTACCTAATGGTTTCTATTAATTACATGACTTATAAATGGTATAAAAAGCAGAGCTTGCAGCCACAATCTTTAAATGATATTATTGAATTACCCGGGATAGCTGAAGATAGCACGGCTCAAAAACTATCCTTTGCCGAACTGAGTTTTTTAATAAACCGTGAAATTGCCGATATGCCCGAAAAGATGAGGCAGGTTTATTTGTGCAGTCGGGAGCGGGACATGAACGGGCAGCAAATAGCAACAGAGTTAGGTATTTCTCATCAAACGGTCCGCAACCAGATCAGCAGTGCATTGGGGCGGCTTAAAAAAATAGTACATCATTATTATAACGTTATTCCTCTCGATAACTTCCGCGAATTTTTGCTCCTGATATTTTTTTTTAATTTCTTATAGTACACATTGCCTTTACCTGTCACTTGATAAGTATAAAGGCTTTTAAGTGAAAGAAAAGGAAATAAAACAACTACTTGATAAATTTAATGCAGGCAAATGCTCGGCTGAAGAATTAGCGTTACTACAAACGCTGATGCAGGAGTTTAACCAGGATACACAAATAGAGTCACCTGTAACTGAGTTAAAACAATCCCTTTGGAATAAAATAGAAAGACAAACCATTGCCAAAGGCACAGTTAAAAAATTAAACACTACCTGGTTAAAAGTTGCGGCAGTTGTATTGATCGCTCTTTTCGCAGGTATTTTCGGTTCCAGGATATTTATTAACCACAAAGCCAATGATGTTATAGCGTACCAGGTTATTACCGCACCCAAAGGGCAAATGAAACAGGTTTTATTGCCCGATAATACCCTTGTTCAATTAAACGCAGGTAGCTCCATCAGGTGCCCGGTTAAATTCAGCGAAACCAGGAGAGATGTAACACTACTAAATGGCGAGGCTTTTTTTGAAGTAAAACATGATGCCTTAAAACCTTTCCTGGTACATACAGGCAAAGTTATTACCCAGGTTTTGGGTACTTCATTCAATATTGAATTTTACAGCGAACTACCCGATATAAAGGTATTTGTTAAAAGTGGTAAAGTTGAGGTGCATGATCAGCAGCATACTTTTGGTATGTACACCTCACAGCAACAGGTAACCTATAATAAACAAAATCAAAGCTTTTCAAGACAATTAATTACCGGCGATCATTCGCTTAGCTGGATGCATGACGAACTTATTTTAGATAATGTGGAATTTAAAGAGGTAGTTGTTTACCTGCAAAACAGGTACAATGTGAATTTTAAATACACCGGCAAAAAGCTAAGCAAGCAACATTATTCGGTAAGGTTTTCAAATAAATTAAGTATAAACCAGGTGCTGGATATACTGCAGCTAATTGATGGCAGAAAATACAGGCTGCGGGGCGATATAGTAAATATAAAATAATATATAAAAGAGAAACCAATGCCTGCTACTAACAAGCACTGGCTAATTAAGTGTAACTGCCAAAATTAAAAGCAAGTCGGCCGTTACTAATCACTTTAAAAACAAATGTATGGAAAAAACTTTAACCCGGATTTCAAGAAAGTTAATGACCGCAATTTTATTGCTCTTAACAATTTTCACTTCATTGCTGCCAGGGCAAGCCCTGGCCGAGCGTAAAGCATCCCTGGTTGATCAGCCGGTAACCGTAAAGTTTGCCGATGAAACAATGGATGCTTCACTTGAAAAATTAAAAAAGGCATTAGCCACCGTTGCCTTTAATTACAAATTAGATGATGTAACCTTAGTAAAAGTAAAGGCGGGCACATTTATCAATAAGCCATTAAAAGAGGTACTTAATGCTTTAATAGCCAACACCCAATTGGAGTACAGGGAAAAGTACGCTACCATTATTATATCACGTAAAAAAGTTGTGCGTGCGCCGGATAAGATTGTAATAACCGGTACTGTATCTGATAAAGATGGCCCCCTTGCAGGTGTAGCCATCCGCAGCAAAAATTCACCGGTTTTTACTTCAACTGATATAAATGGTAATTTTAAATTATCGGTTGAGCACAACGAGGTACTGGTGTTTTCTTTTATTGGTTACAAAAGCCAGGAAATTGTTGCCGATCATTCCCCGCTTAATGTAACATTAACTGCCGATGTAACAGGCTTAAACGCGGTAGTGGTTGTAGGTTACGGAACTCAAAAAAAATCAGATGTAACCGGTTCTGTAGGTTCACTAAAAGTATCAAACGTTAAAGATCGTTCTGTTGGCTCGGTAACTGAAATGCTGCAGGGGCAAATTGCAGGTGTTACAGTCATCAACGAAAGCGGCGATCCCACCGCGACGCCAAGCATACGATTACGCGGACAAAGCTCTTTCAACAGTGAAGGGCCTTTAACCGTAGTTGATGGTACCGTTTATAATGGCGGGCCAATTGATCCTAATGATATTGAGTCGATTGATGTGTTGAAAGATTCATATGCGGCCATTTACGGTGCAAGGGCAGCGGGTGGTGTGGTATTAATTACTACAAAGCGCGGCAAACAAGGTAAAACCAACCTGGATGTTTCTGTTAAAGGAGGTACGCAAAATTCACTAAAAATATTGCAGGCTTTAAATGCGGCGGAGTATGCAGATGCTATCAATACGGCATATGATAATGCCGGTAAAACCCGCCTCCCGGCTTTTGACGCTACGGTTAATCCAGATTCGCGCGTAACAAGAACTAACTGGCCTGTGGCTCTTTTCAGAACAGGTTATGTACAGGATTACAGCCTGAACGTAAGCGGAGGAAATGAAAAATCAACATTTTACGTATCAGGTAGTTATCGTAAAAATGATGCTATCCTTTTAAATACAAATTCGGTTCGTTACAACTTCAGGGTTAATTCTGATCATCAGATAAAAGACTGGTTAAAAATGGGCGAAAGCATGACTTACTCTTACAGTAATGGCCAGGGAGCTAATACGTCAAGCGCTTATACAGGTGCAATTTTAACAGCTATATTTTATCCGCCCAACGCCTCAATTTATAATGCCGACGGAAGTTTTGGTGGCGTACCGGTTGCCTATGCCGGTTCATACGGCGATGTTATAAATCCTGTAGCTTATTTAAAACGTTTGGATAACAGCACGGCCATAAACAGCTTTACCATCAACCCGTATGTTGAAGTAAGCTTATTTAAAGGGTTAAAATTCCGCTCAAACCTGGGTATTACCAAAAATCTGGGAACTGTTAAAAATTTTAGTACAAGGGTTTTAGAGCCGGGGAAAAAGTTTTTTGATAACTTCCTGTACCAGGAAAGTTATACGGCAACTACCCTCCTTGCCGAGCAAACCTTAACTTATGACAGGACGTTTGGTACAAATCACCACATTTCGGCTTTGGCAGGGTATACGTACCAGGATGATAAGTTCAGCAATTTTGGCGTAAACACTGATAATTACTTAAGTGAGGATGACGCTTATCGTTATCTTATTAACGGAACGTTGAGTCCCTCAGGCACTCCATTGATTGGCAACCTAACCGAGTCGGCGCTTATTTCTTACTTAGGTAGGATAGGTTATGATTATAAAGGGAAATATTTTGTTAATGGAATTCTCCGCCGGGATGCTACATCAAAATTAAGCAGAAAATACCGCTCAGAAACTTACCCTGGAATTTCCGCGGGATGGATAGTTAGTAAAGAATCATTTTTTCCAGTTGATGGATTATTGTCATTTGCCAAATTAAGGGCAAGTTATGGTCAATCAGGTAATCTCGCCGGTTTGCCCGATTTTCCAACATCCGTATCGTTAACCAAAACGTCGGGTTACCTGAGCAGCCCTGCTGCAATTGCTTCCGGTTACGGCATTGATGGTTTAGCCAACCCAAATTTAAAATGGGAAATAGCTACGCAAACAGATATTGGGTTTGATTTAGGTTTGATGAATGATAAGTTGAGCATCACAGGAGATGTGTTTGTAAAAAACAATACGAGATTTTTATTTGCGCCACCGGTAGCAGCCGTATATGGTGTATCAAATCCACCATTTTTAAACGGTGGAAAAATTCAGAATAAAGGGGTTGAGTTAGGTCTTAAATACCAAAACAGCGCCGGGCTGTTCCATTATAACTTAGCGCTAAACGGTTCATACATTAAAAACACCATTATTGATATATTACCTGGCGTACAAACAATACCCGGCAATCCAACAGTGCGAGATAACCTTGTGCCTATTCTTTTACAGAAAGGTTCGCCATTATATTCCTTTTACGGATATCGCACTGCAGGTTTGTTTCAAAGCCAGGATGAGGTTAATAACTATAAAGCAGCCGATGGTACACTTATTCAGCCTAACGCTAAACCAGGCGACATCAAATTTGTGGATTTGAACAACGATGGTAAGCTTAATGTAAACGATAAAACCATACTTGGTACCCCGTTCCCTAAATTTACATATGGGTTTACTGCTAACCTTAACTATGGTCCGTTTGATATGAGCATATTTTTACAAGGTATTTTAGGCAACAAAATTTTTAATGCCGTTAAATACACCGGTTTAAATGCATCTATCCAAAACTATAACCTCCTGGCCGATGCTAAGAACGCCTGGAGCCCAGCACATACCAACACCAATATACCAAGACTTTCTGCAAGCGATAATAACGGAAACTTTGGTAATGTATCTGATTTTTACGTAGAAAATGGCTCTTATATGCGTATCAAAAACGTAACCCTTGGTTATACTTTGCCAAAAGCATTCATCACCAAAATTGGAATACGCAGCGCAAGAATTTTTGCCAATGCGCAAAACCTGGCCACGTTTACCAAATACACAGGTCTTGATCCAGAAGTTGGCATCAATCAAAACGGTGTCGATTTAGGTCTTTATCCGCAATCAAGAATCATTTTAGTAGGTGTTAACGTAGGCTTATAAGTAGTAATTCAATCAGAATTTAAGGAGATAATTGAGATGAAATTTAAAAATATAATTAAAAATAGCTTGCTGGGTATAATGGTCATTATGCTTGCGCAAAGTTGTAAAAAAGGTACTTTAGATAATATTAAACCTACCGGTACGCCAACCAGTACCAATTTTTGGAAAACTGCTAATGATGCACAGCAGGCAGCAAACGGTTTATATGAAAAACAAAGTAACAGCGAGGATCTTTACGGCAGGGGTTTCTTCTGGTTTATAAACGCCAGCGATGATATGGTAGTTGGCCGTACATCTGCCGATAGGGAAAATATTAAAAACTTTGTTTGTACCGGGAATGAAAATAGTATTTATGCTCCATGGTCATTACACTTTGTAGTAATGAAAAGGGCTAATGATGTTATTGCAAATGTGCCTGCCATTACCATGGATCAGGCCGCCAAAAACTTTATTTTAGGCCAGGCTTACTTTGTACACGCCTTAATGCACCTGGAAATTGCCGATTTATATGGTACTGATAAGCAAGGTGCACCGGTTCAAAACCGTGCGAATCCAATTGCATTCCCGGCGCAACTGGCATCAGTTAAGGATAATTACGCTTATATCGCGGCTGATTTAAAAAAGGCAGCTTCATTATTGCCTTATTTTGATAAGCTTGCCACATCAGATTATGGCCGGGCCCATAAAACTGCTGCCTGGGCATATCTTGCCAAAACATACCTGCATGCAAAGGATTATCCCAATGCCGAAAAATATGCCGATTCGGTTATTTTAAGTGGCAAACATGCCCTGTTAGCCAACTATGCCGATGTATTTAAAATAGCTAATAACTATAGTTCAGAATATATATGGTCTGTAGCCAGTAATTTAAACGGACAGAGCATTTTACCGGGAGCCATGCTTGAAAATAAAGGCTGGGGTTTATACAATGGCTTTGGTTATTATCAGCCGACTAAAGAACTGGTTGATGAATTTGAAACCGGCGATAAAAGGTTGCCAGCAACTATCCTTCAAAATGGCGATAGTTTTCAATATTTCGGTCAAACATATACTTACCCTATTGGCGGCAAAAGCAATAGCTTAACCGGTTACCAGTTTAACAAATACATGGAACCTTTTAGCTATGCAGGTGGTATACATGTAAGCCCTAATGGAGATGAGCCATCAACAGATTTGAATGTACCTTTATTACGCTACGCCGAGATTTTACTGATCAAAGCCGAAGCACAAATTATGCAGGGTAAAAATGCCGATGCCGCCATAAACCAGGTACGCACCAGGGCAGGTTTAAAGCCCATATCGGGCGCAACATTGGCAAATTTGAAACATGAACGCCGTGTTGAATTAGCCGGTGAGTGGAGCGATCGTAATTTTGACCTTGTACGCTGGGGCGATGCGCAGGCAACTTACGCAAAACCCTTACACGGTGCCAATGGATCGGTGGTGTGGAAAGCGCGAAACTTTGACCCGTCAAGGGATAATGTATGGCCAATTCCGCCTAAAGATATCCAGATAAGCCAGGGCCAGCTGAAACAAAATGCAGGTTGGTAATTTGAATTGAAATCCTAAAACCGGGCATCGCCCGGTTTTTTATATTTAAAACCGAAATGAAAAACAGTACTACAATCCTCACACTTACAGTATTATTATTGCTGAATATCAGCATGGGGGCCGACGCTCAAATTAAAGCATATACCGTAGCAGACGCGCACTCCCATAACGATTACAAAAATAATATCCCTTTTTACAGGGCTTATGAAAAAGGCTTTGGCTCGATAGAAGCAGATGTTTACGCGGTTAACGGGCAGTTGATGGTAGCGCATGATAAAAAGGATATCAGTGCTAACCGCTCTTTAAAGATCTTATATATCAATCCCTTAATTGAAAAACTTAACCGCGACGCGCAAAGGCATTTAAGGTTACTTATCGAAATAAAAGAAGACTACAAAGCCGTATTGCCCCTGGTAATCAAAGAGCTTAAACCGCTCGAAAAGTATTTTTCATATGACGGGCACCCTGGGCGGCTCTCAATTGTGATGACGGGCGCTGTGCCGCCTGCCGCATCAATGCCCGGCTATCCGGCCTGGATTTCATTTGATGTTGACCATTTAGACGGGTTTACACCCGATGAGTGGAAAAAAATAGGATTGGTAAGTTTTCCTATGAGCAAGTATGTGCACTGGAACGGTAAAGGCGTATTAAATCCAGAGGAGATCAGCAGGGTAAAGGGTGGAATTGACAGCGTACACCGTGCAGGTAAAATGGTGCGTTTTTATGAAACGCCCGATACTAAAAGCAGCTGGCTGGCTATGATGCGTTTAGGCGTTGATGTTATTGGGGCCGATAAGATTGAAGAGCTTGGCGATTTTTTAAATAAAAAAGAACGATCTGAATATACTGCTCCTAAACCCTATGCCATATATCACCCTACCTATAAATCAGATGGGGCAGTAAAAAAAGTTAAAAATATCATCTTATGTATAGGTGATGGCATGGGTCTGTCGCAAATATATGCTACCTACACCGCCAACCGGGGGCAATTGAATATATTCCAGATGTTAAACGTTGGTTTTTCCATTACCTATTCGGCCGATGCTTATATAACAGATTCTGCAGCTGGCGCAACTGCTTTTGCTTCTGGCCAAAAAACAAACGATAGGGCAATTGGCGTTGATCCATCCGGCAAGCCATTAAAATCACTGGCAGATTATAGCGCAGAAGCTGGTAAAAAAACGGCAGATATAGTGGTTTGTGAGTTAACAGATGCAACTCCTGCTGCCTTTTATGCGCATGAGTATGAAAGGAGCAATGCCACTGTTATTGCAAATCAAATAGTTTCATCGCCGGTTGATATTTTTTTAGGTTCGGCCTATAAAGATTTTACTCAGCAGGTAAATGGCGAAACCCCGATAGATAAAATGAAACAAAGGGGCTATACCATCATCCGTAATTTTGATGATTTTTTAGCCACGCCCTCAACAAAGATTCTCGCTTTGATGGATGATAGTGTAACCAAGCCTAAAATGGCGGGCAGAGGTAACTATCTGCCACTGGCATTTAATAAAGTAACTCAAACCTTTAAAAACGCGCCCAATGGTTTTTTTATGATGATAGAAGGATCGCAAATTGACCATGGCGGCCACAACAATAACCTGGAGCAGGTAATTACCGAAAATAGTGATTTTGACCGTGTAGTTGGCGATGCCCTGCGTTTTGCCGATGAGGATGGCGAAACACTGGTTATTGTTACCGCCGATCATGAAACAGGCGGCTTAACACTATTGGATGGCAGCATTAAAAATGGATACGTTTGGGGCGATTTTAGTACTAACGATCATACAGGCACGCCTGTACCTATATTTACCTATGGCCCGCATTCGCTTGATTTTAGGGGAGCTTTTAATAATACTGAGATCTTTAATAAAATTAAATCGCTATTAAAGTAAAATATCCTGAGGTAGGATTGGTCGAAATAAAAGAGGATAACCGTCATATTATTCATGAATGGTTATCCTCTTATTATTTATTTCCCCGTTCTTTTAAAAAAATCTTTAAAACGCATGGGCGATGCCGACGGTCATAACTGCGAGGTGTTCATTGATAAACTGTTTAATAGTAACGGTACTATTAAACAAGTTATGCCTGCATATGCAGGCATAAAAGCTATTAAGTTAAATAAGTAAATCGATCAAATATTGGAGCTGAATTTAAATGCTACCTAAGGCAATTTCGGGGTCATTATTGTTGGTCGTAACATCTTCCTTAATAATTTCGGGCTCTGATGCATAACCAAATAAACGCTTGTCCTTTATCATGGCAGCTACCTCTGGCGGAACAAATTCTTCCCAGCCGGTTGCACCTTGTTTTATGAGTTGTAATATTTTATCAGTTTCTGCATGCAGGTTGTTCTCATTGTAATGCCTGATATCTTCTATTTTATTATTGGCAATCAGGTAACGGTACAAGTCGATTAAATGTGGTGGCGGCGAAAATTTCAGGCAATTCCAAATCACCCCATTGCGTAAAGTAGGATAAATAAACAGTTTTACTTTGCGACTGAACAATGTAGCGAACGACTCCAAAATACCACCCGGAAGATCCTGGTAATGCTCTTCCGCAAAAATGTACTCCAGGTTTGGATAACCCAAAACCACACCCAGCTTTAATTTAGTGATCTTTGACAGGTAAGCCACCAGTTTATAATACTCATGGAAATTAGAGATCAACACCGTTTGCCCAAGTGAACAAAGAATATCTACACGGTCGAGGAAATCTTTTTCATCAATTTCGGCAGTTAAATCGGCGTTTCTTTCTTTTAATGACTGCAACGTTAGTTCGGTAATTACCATAACGTTTGTCTTATCAACATCGGGCTCTTGCATAAATTGCTTAACACCCGTGTTAAGCATATCTAAATGGACGTTAATAATAGGGCGGAAACGTCCGCGTATTACCACAATATGCTTTTTATATAAAACGTCAGAAGGTTGCTGGTTTTTACCGTTGGGACCAAATACAGCCGCATCAGAGAAACCATATTTTACCAGGTGTAAACTCATCAGGCGGTTATCTACCTTGGTAAAGTCGGGCCCTTCAAAACGGATCATATCAATCTGAATCCTATCCCGGGATAGGTTATCCATTAATGAAAGTAAAAATACCGGGGGAATATCGTTATAGTAAAAACAGGCATACATGAGGTTTACGCCTAAAATTCCTACTGCCTGCTGCTGCAGGTTATTGTCGTTATCTAATAATTTTACGTGCAGTACTACATCATTAAATGGTCCGTTTGGCTCCAGTTGAAAACGTACACCCATCCAGCCATGCCCATCATTTGTTTTGTTGTAGTTAAGTGCCGAAACCGTATCTGAAAAAGCAAAAAAGGTTGTCGAATCTCCGCGCTGCTCGGCCAGGCGTTCAATTAACAGGCCATACTCATGGTCAAGCATGGAGATCAGGCGCGATTCACTTACATAACGGCGCACCTGTTGTACCCCGTAAATAGCATCAGAAAAGGTCATATCATAAGCCGACATGGTTTTGGCAATAGTGCCTGATGATGCACCGGCTTTGAAAAAATTGGCAGCCACATCCTGACCGGCGCCTATTTCTGCAAATGAGCCATAAATTTTAGGGTCAAGGTTAATGGCGAGCGCTTTTTGTTTTGTCCCTATATCTTTATTATGAATACTATTCATGCACGTTTTACTTGTTAATTAATACCACCAAAATCGGGAAGTGATAAGATGGTATAAAATTACGGTTTTTTAGGTAATAGGTAAGTAAATATTAGGAAAAAGGCAAGGAAACAGGCCGTATTTTTTGATTTAGATAGCAGCGTTTGCTTCAGGCTTGATGAATTGTTAACAAATGTGGGAATATAGAAAGTAGATTTGAAAGGGAAATAAGGGCATGTCATTAAGGACAGTAAAACCTTTTTTTGCTTGTAACGAGCATTCCTAAATTTTTACCGTCATTTCGCCTGCTTTTTATAACTTACGGCTTTATAAAAATGTGCATGCTGAAAAGCGTACCCCTCACCAGCTATAAGCCTTTTCATTATTATGGATTACCTGTAATGAGTAGTTTCTTTACAGTGATTACAGTTTTGCTTGGTTTTTTATTATTACCCACTGGCTTGCTGGCCGAGGGTAGTAAAGAGCTCAATTCAAACGGGGGCAGCCGGGCTTACCTGTTTTCGAGCAATACAACAAACAATGCTTCTTTTCCTTTTCCAACTTTGGGTACCATGAAGGTATATGTAAAGGTTGGCGAAAGTATTTATGCAGGTTCAAGTACACAGGGTATTAATTCAGGTTCCATCAATCTTAGGGCGCCGGATGGTGCAACATATACCAGTGAGGCAGCAGGAAACAATGGTCTTATCCAAAATCGAGCCCAGGAAGTGGCCGGGCCGCTGCCCAACGCGGGGGGCTATACACCGTTTATTAAAACAGCATTGGCAGGGCAGGAGGGAATCTGGGAAATTGACTTTATCGCCGAAAACCCTGGTTTTGATCTCGCCGGTAACCCGCCCACTATACCCGCCAGTGCCAATTGGACGCAGCCTACTGCCGAGTACATAACCGCTTTTGATGTATCGGTACGTAACGCTGCTAACACCGGCTTTATAAGCGGTCGGGTTTATACCCAGGTTTTTTCGGGCATATTGGGTACATTCAATGTAGGGTTCAATGGCATATTTCATGTGCTTACCAAGGATGGCTACCAATACGTACTTAACAATAACGGGCAGGCGGGTAACGGTTTTACCTTTTTTGTAAACAATAAAGGCTTTAGGAATGCCGGCGGTTTGGCATCCTACAAAAGTATCAATGGCCTAAGTTCCAGCATTAACGTGCAGGACCCGCGGGCGGCAGATACGGAAACAGATATAACCCAGAAAATATTTTTTAACACCCCGGCAGCTGATATGCCGGCTTCGGCCAATACCCCGGCAGCGGGCACAACCTGGCTTTTACGTACTGCGGCTGTGCCGGCAATTAGTAATGTAACTTTTACCGGGGCCGAAGGGACAATAGGCAAAGCCGGTACCAACCCTTTAGGGGCCGATTTTAATTTTAACATCACCGGCAATGGCACCTATACAATTGCTGTTGATGTTAACCGTAATGGCCTGTATACTGATGCTATCGACCGGAAACTAACCGGCCAGGCTAATACAGGCACTAACCGGGTACATTGGGATGGTTTGGATGGATTGGGCAATAAGGTAACAGGTAATGGCGCAACAACTTATAATGCTAACATAACTATTGCTACCACGGCCGGGGAAGTGCATTTTCCGTTTTTTGATGTGGAGCGAAATGTGAACGGGCTGCTGCTTACCCGTACCAACGGCACTTTTGCACCCGATGATTCGCTTTATTGGGACGATACGCCTATAACGGTTGTGGGTACGTCATCAAATCCTATTAAAAACCTTACCGGCTTAAGCAGCGCCATAAACGGCCATAAATGGGGTAGCACTACCAGTAATCCCCTTAATGATGCCGATTTTGGCAATAACAAATGCATTGATACCTGGAGTTATATCAAAAGTAACCCGGTGAATACTTCGGTTAGTTTTGTGATGCAGGAGGCCGATCTTTCTGTTGAAAATATTACCGCCGTAGCCGCTTGCTCGGGCCAGCCGGTTACATACAAGGTAATCGTAAAAAATAACGGGCCATCTGATGTTAGCGCCGCGCAGTTCAGCTTCAATTTTCCTGCTGATATTAGTGGGCTATCAGTTACCAGCGTGGCGACTACTGGTAGTTCTGCAACATCGGGTGGTGTAATCACATCAAACGCGTATCATGCCAGCGTGAATTTGGCAAATGGGGCAGTACGTACATTTACCATCACCGGCAAAGTGGCGTTAATGGCAAGCGGTGATCTTACCGTTTCGGCGGCAATTTTACGCCCGGCAGATGTAACCGATCCTGACGCTACCAATCCCGATGCCTCGCCGCCTGCCGATGCGGCTATGGAGTGCGATGCATCGCCATCTGGTACAGGGTGTAACAACATTAAAACTAATACGGTGAATATTGTTGTTGGCCCTGATGCCGGTCCCGATCAAACCATATTTCAATACGCCCAGGCTACAATGGCCGCAACAGGAACAGGTAGCTGGACACAGGCCGGTAGTGATGCACTTGTTGCCAGTATTACCAACCCGGCAAACGCCACCAGTACCATAACAGGCTTAAATAAATTAGGCTTGTACCATTTTATTTATACCAATGCCAGCGGCTGCGCCGATACGGTGGTACTAAAGGTTATCTCCTCAGATCTGGATATACCTAACATCATCACCCCAAATAACGATGGCAAAAACGATGTTTTTAAAATTGGGGGCCTTGAAAGTTATCCCGGTTCACAATTGCTCATCTTTAACCGCTGGGGTAATGAAGTTTACCGGGCCGATAATTATAAGAACGACTGGAACGGAAGCGGCCTGGCACAAGCAACCTATTATTATATCCTGAACAGAAAAGAACATACTGGCGAAATTACCCCTCTTAAAGGCTGGGTATTTTTAAAACTTACTAAATGATGCGCTGCTGTAAATTATATATGCTGATAGCCGGTTTGGTTTTACTCACGGTAAAATTGCAGGCCCAGCAAAGTATACAGTTTAGCCAGTATGTATTTAATGGTTTGGCGGTAAACCCGGCCTATGCAGGGTATAAAGAAGATTGGACGGTTAATTTAAGCAGCCGCATACAATGGGTGGGTATTAATGATGCGCCCAAAACGGGTACAGTATCGGTTGATGGTTTAACAAACAGTACTAATCAAAATATAGGATTAGGGCTGATAGCAACTTTTGACAGGTTGGGCCCCGAAAGCACATCATCGGTATATTTAAATTATGCCTACAGGTTACGGCTTGATGAAGACGACACCAAACGATTAAGCTTTGGTATTGGCTTTGGCGCCATACAATACCGTTTAGATGGCACTAAATTTAATGCAGCCGACGAAGGTGATGCCAATGTACCCGCAGGTATTCAAAGTAACATAACGCCCGATTTTCGGTTCGGCATATACTATTATTCGCCAAAGGTTTATTTTGGTGCATCGGTGTTTAATTTATTATCGGGACTGGGCAATGCGGTTGATCATTTACAGCAGTATAAACAAGCGCGTACAGTTTATTTAACCGGCGGCACCATGATTCCGCTGAACGAATTTATCGATCTTAAACCCTCAATCATGGTCAAGGAGGATTTTAAAGGCCCTACCAATCTTGATGTAAGCAATTACGTAGTAATGAACAAAGCGGTATGGCTGGGTGCATCCTACCGTACCGGGGTTAACTTATGGAATAAAAGCAACCTGCAAAGTGGACTTAATAAAACCGACGCAGTGGCTGCTATAGCGCAGTTTTATGTAAATGATCATTTCAGGGTAGGTTATTCTTATGATTTTACTACGAGTAAACTGGCCGGTTCGCAAAGCGGGTCGCATGAGTTGTCGCTGAGTATCAGCTTTCCGGGTAAGAGTCAAAGGGTTGTTAGTCCACGATATTTTTAAGCAGATGAAGAAGTTTATATTGATCGGGATGTTTATGGTTTTGCTGGCGAAGGTAGCTTGCGGGCAAGAGCAACTATCTATAAAACAACAGGCCGATAGGCTTTTTGATCGTTATGAGTATTTTAAAAGCCTGAAATTTTACCTGAAATTGGCCGGCAAAAAGAACCCCGATGTGAAACTATTAGAACGCATTGCCACTTGTTATCGCTACATAAACCATTATCCGGAAGCCGAAGAATGGTACGCTAAGGCCCTAACTGATCCAAAAGCCGAAAAACTCAGTCATTATTTTTATGCCGAAGTATTACTCAGGAACCAGCAGTTTGAAAAGGCCAAACAGCAATACCAACTTTATTTTACGGATGATGCCGGCGCGCTGGCCCTAAAAATGGCGGATTGCGATTCGGCTGTGGTATGGATGAAAAAAGCATCCATTTACAAGGTGAACAATGCCGGGAATGTAAATACGCCATTTTCTGACTGGGGAGCCAGCTATGATGGCAAAAACGGTATCATATTTACATCCGACCGGGGGACTGGCGATGACAAAACAGATAACCGTACAGGTAATGGCTGGTTTAAATTATACACCTACGATTTAAGCAGTAAGGAGACCAGGCAGATGGCATTAGATGCCGGGAACAGCGCTGAGTTTAAGGATGCTTATCATGTTGGTCCGATGGTGTTGAACCATACAGGCGATACGGCTTACATTACACTTACTACCGAAGTAGCGGCCAAAAGTTTACCCATAGATAAGCGGAAAGGTAAAACCGGGCAAAGGCTTTACACGCGCCGCCTACAATTGGTGATGGCCGTTAAAAAGAATGACCGTTGGGTTATTTCGGGTAGCCTCCCGTACAATAATGTGCAACAATATTCTATAGGTAATGCGGCATTATCCGGGGATGGTAAGCTGATCTATTTCAGCTCAGATATGCCCGGAAGTGTGGGTAAAACAGACCTGTGGTATTGTGAAAAAAACGCAGATGGGTCATGGGATAAACCTGTGAATTGTGGTAAAAACATCAACAGTAAAGAGGAGGAAAGTTTTCCTTATATAGATGAAACTGGCGTTTTATATTATGCCTCTAAGGGTTTACCAGGCATGGGGGGCTATGAAATTTATGCGGCCCGTGGCCAAAAGGCTGATTGGGATACTCCCAAAAACCTAGAATATCCCATCAACAGCACAAGCGATGATTTTAATTTTATAACCCGGGACGGCCAAAGCGGTTACCTGTCATCAAACCGGGATAAGGGGCAGGGTAGTGATGATATTTACGCGTTTACCCGATTAAAGGATACGGTAATCACAACGCCTGTAACCGAGCTGCCAAAGCCAGTACCTACGGCAACAAGCCCCGATTTTTCTGTAAGAATGATCTACTATGATCTTGACAAATCATTCATCAGACCAGATGCTGCAGCGGAATTGGACAAGCTTGCAGATGTTTTAAAGCAATACCCGGCATTAAAAATAACCTTAGCCTCTTATTGCGATTCAAGAGCATCTTATCAATATAACCTTGCCTTATCGCAACGGAGGGCAAAATCAGCTCTTGCCTATCTTATAAAAAAAGGCATAACCCCGGTAAGGATGACGGCCAGGGGATATAGTGAAACCAACCTGGTAAATAAATGCGCTAACCAGGTAAAATGCACCGAGACTGATCATCAGTTAAACAGGCGGACGGAAGTGAAGATAGTTTTGGATAGGGAGTAAGGGAGATTGGAGCAAGGAGCAAAGATTTTTAGATAAAAGACAAAAAGAGGAAAAATGTATCCTTCATCTTTTGTCCAAGAATGGCCTAAGTCCTCAACGAGGTTAATCCTTGTTCCTTGCTCTAAAAGTCAAAAGACAACTCCTTGTTACTTATGACTATAAAATGTTCAATACTGTTTAGTTTATTGAAATTTATAGAATAATATTGCCGGTCAATAAAAAGGAAGATTTTTATACATCGCATATTATGAATTGGGAAACATTATTATCAGCTAAAAGGTGGGGATATGAGGATAAATATATAGCGAGCCAGGCTGATGCGAGGTCCGAATTTCAAAGAGATTATGACCGCATTATATTTTCTTCCCCATTCAGGAGGCTGCAAAATAAAACCCAGGTATTCCCTTTGCCGGGGAGTATTTTTGTTCATAACCGCCTTACACATAGCCTGGAAGTAGCCAGCGTTGGTAAATCATTGGGTCGCATATATTATAATAAATTAAAGGAGGAAGAACCCGACCTGGATACCCGCCTGCCACTCATCAGCGAGATCGGTAACATCGTATCTGCGGCTTGTTTAGCCCATGATCTCGGTAATCCCGCATTTGGGCATTCGGGCGAATCGGCCATATCTCATTACTTTACCGATGGCGATGGTATGGGTTATCAAAAAAGTGTTACCGATGAACAATGGAGCGATCTTGTTAATTTTGAAGGTAATGCTAATGCGCTGCGTATTTTAACCCACCCCTATGCTGGCAAAGGATACGGAAGTTTTGCGCTCACTTATACTACTATTGCGGCTATTGCTAAATACCCCTGTGCTTCTGTAGCCGGTAACGATAAAACAAATATTTATACCAAAAAGTACGGCTTTTTCCAGTCGGAGCAAACCGGTTTTGAAAAGATAGCGGCAGAGCTTCAGTTGAGCAAGGTGCAGGAGTCTCCGTTGATCTATAAACGCCACCCCTTAGTGTACCTGGTAGAGGCTGCCGATGATATTTGCTACAACATTATCGACCTGGAAGATGCTCATCGCCTAAAAATATTATCATACCAGGAAGTAGAAGATATCATGCTTCCGTTATGTAACGATCCTAAAATGAAGGTAAGGCTGGAAGAGATTGATGATACCGATGCTAAAGTTGCTTATTTACGTGCCCGGTCTATCAATACGCTGATACAAGCCTGCTCCAGGTTGTTTTACCAGGAACAACAAACCATTTTGGATGGTGATTTTAATCATTCGCTGATTGATATGATAGAGGAGCCTTTTCGCTCTATCATGAAAGATATCACAAAGCTATCTGTAAAAAGGATCTATAATTATTCGTCGGTAGTACAGATAGAGGTTGCCGGTTATAAGGTAATGGGCGGTATTTTGGAGGAGTTTATTCCGGCCTATTTGCAAAATAGTTCCAAGTATCACCAAAAACTGGTAGAATTGATTCCCAAACAATTCCTGACCAAACAACAGGATGATTATTCAAAAATCCAAACCGTGTTGGATTTTGTATCAGGTATGACAGACCTGTATGCTGTGGAGTTATTCAGGAAGATCAAGGGGATCTCGTTCCCATCAATGAGTTAAATTTTAATGAGGCACTGTAGAGACGCATAATTGCGTCTCTCACAGCACATTCAGGCTTGCTGAGGTGTGATGTGCAATTGTATCTTCAAAGGATATTCTACCCATCTCCTTGGTTTTCATTTTGATAATGCACTCCTCTCAAAATGATAGGGTTAAAAAAAGCAATGGCCTGTTTTTTAACATTTTTGCCCCTTTTTAATAGGTTAGGCCTAATTAACATCTGCTGATTTATTTTTGGCATGCATATAGTTAAGTGGGATGCAATTGATTTATTATATTAAAAAATTGCGTCATGACATCATTTTATATCGTGCTTAAAGTAATAGCTTTTATCGCCATTATTGTTGTTCCACTATCCGGTCCTAAAAAAAAGAAGAGCGCCACCAAGGGGGATATAGGCAAACTTGCAGTTAACGGAGAAGGCTACCTGGAGGCTGTTTCTTTGAGCCCGGCAAATCATCACCCGGTACTATAATTATTAAAACCGCTTAAATTGAAAATAAAAGCCTTTCATTTTGATAGGCTTTTTTTGTGCGCTTAACTGGCCTCAAAATATAAATTATTCATTTACACAGGCTAAACCTATAATTAGGGATAGACTGGCATAACAGGCATTCTTTTGGCATTAGGGTATCCGCAGTTATTAAACATTATAGTGTTGGTAACTGAAACTAAAAACAAAAGCAATGGAAGATGAACGAATTATTGTAAGGTCAGCCATTCCCGCTGATGTGATCTTCGCCGATCAGATTATTAGTGAAATGGAAAGTTCTGCGATAGCGAGGGGTTCCGGGATCTCCAAAAGGTCTGCAGCCTCTGTAATAGAAAAGATCGATAACGGCAAAGCCATCGTTGCCGTAACCGAAAATGGCGAATGGGTAGGTTTCTCCTACATTGAAGCCTGGGATAATGAGCAATTTGTATCCAACAGTGGCCTTATTGTATCCCCCAAGCACCGTAACAATGGTGTAGCCTCTCAAATTAAAACCAAAATTTTTGAATTATCCCGCTCCTGGTATCCTGCCGCAAAGGTATTCAGCATTACATCGGGCCTGGCTATCATGAAAATGAACACCAAACTGGGTTTTGAGCCGGTTACCTATGCGCAAGTTGCACAAGAGCCCCGTTTTTGGGATAGCTGCAAAAGCTGTGTGAACTATGATGTGCTGCAAAGTAAAAACAGGTGCAACTGCCTTTGTACCGCAATGTTGTATGATCCTCAATTAAACTAATTGAACATGGTTATGATAAATGATTTAAACCAGCGGAGCCTTTCAAGAGTTGGAGAAGGCATGCCCTTAAACCCTCATTTTTTTAGCGAATCTGTTGCCTTATTGCAGCAATTGATCAAAACCCGGTCGTTTAGCGGGGATGAAAGTGATGTGGCCGATATTGTACATCAATATTTGTATGGCTATTCAGTTAAAGTAAAGCGTAAAGGAAATAATTTATGGTGTTATAATAAGTTTTATGATGAAACCAAACCGACAATACTGCTTAACTCTCATTTGGATACGGTTATGCCAAACGAGGGGTATACCAAAGATCCGTTTTGCCCGGAAATAGCCGAAGGGAAACTTTATGGCCTGGGCAGTAATGATGCCGGGGGATGCCTGGTATCGCTGGTAGCTACCTTTCTGCATTTTTACAGTTACCACGGCCTGGGATTTAACTTATGCCTGGCTATAACTGCCGAAGAAGAAAATTCCGGGGAAAACGGTATAAAATGTATTCTGCCCCTGTTAGGCAACCTGGAGCTGGCCATAGTTGGTGAACCTACGCTATTACAAATGGCTGTTGCCGAAAAAGGCAACCTGGTTATTGATTGTATCAGCAACGGGCGCTCGGGGCATGCAGCAAGGGAAGAGGGCGATAATGCTATTCATAAATGCCTTAAAGATCTGGAGTGGTTCCGCAGCTACCAGTTTCCGCAGCAGTTAAAAGGATTGGTGCCGGTTAAAATGACGGTTACCACCATAAAAGCGGGCTTGCAGCATAATATTGTACCGGCCCGCTGTGAGTTTACGGTGGATATCCGCAATGATGATACCTATACGCAACAGCAAATCCTGGATGTGATTAGAAAGAATGTGTCATGCCAGGTAAAAGTGCGCCCGGGCTCATTGGGCGCGTCTTCTGTTCCGATGGATCATCCTATCGTAAAAACAGGCATAGCCATAGGATGCAAAACCTATAACTCGCCAACTACTTCTGATCAGGCCTGGCTATCGGTGCCCTCGGTTAAGATAGGCCCGGGCGATTCGGCACGGTCGCACTCTTCGGATGAATTTATTTACCTCGAAGAGATCAAAAAAGGGATCAGCTTATACATCAGGTTACTGGATACTTTGCCGCTGATGCTGATCAATAATCCCAACAAATACAAAAATGAAATCAAACATATTAATAATTGATGATGAGGTAAAGCTCAGCGAATTGATGGCCAGGATCCTGGTGCTGGAAGGTTATAACGTAATGCAGGCCTCCAGCGCCAAAGCAGGGATCCGCCTGGTTGAGCGTGAAGATATAAGGGTAGTATTAAGCGATGTAAAATTGCCCGATGCTAATGGGGTCGACCTGGTAGAGCGAATAAAAAAGATAAAGCCTTATATAGAAGTCATCAATCTTACGGCCTTTGGTTCCATAAGTGATGGGGTTTTGGCCATCAAGAACGGGGCCTTTGATTACCTTACCAAAGGTGATGACAATGATAAGATCATTCCCCTGGTAAGTAAAGCCATTGATAAAGCCAACCTGCAATACCAGGTGAGTGAATTACAAAAACAGAGCGAAGTACAACATGGCTTCCCGATAGTTTTGGGGCAGTCGCCCGCGATATTGGAAGCCGTGGACCTGGCCAAAAAGGTAGCCCAAACAGATGCTACGGTGTTGCTGCTCGGCGAAACCGGTACCGGCAAAGAGGTTTTTGCTGAAGCCATTCATACAGAAAGTTTAAGAAAAGATAAACCCTTTGTAGCTGTAAACTGCAGCGCTTTTAGTAAAGAGTTGCTGGAGAGTGAGCTGTTTGGCTATAAGGCCGGCGCATTTACCGGGGCCATAAAAGATAAAAAGGGATTGTTTGAAGAAGCCAGCGGCGGCACCATTTTTTTAGATGAACTGGGCGAAATGAGCCACGACCTGCAGGCTAAACTGTTAAGGGTATTGGAAAACGGCACGTTCATAAAAATTGGCGAAACCAAAACTACCAAAGTAAATGTAAGGCTGATTGCCGCTACGAACCGCGATCTGCAAAAGGAATCGGAGGAAGGCCATTTCAGGCTGGATCTGTTTTACCGCCTGTCGGGGTTTTCTATTGTTTTGCCACCACTGCGCGAACGGGTAGGTGATATAGAGGTACTTGCCCGGCATTTTATAAAACTATACTCGGCCAAGGTTAAGAAAAAACAGCCGGGTGTAGATGAGCGCTTTTTTAAGCTGCTTAACCAGCATAAGTGGAATGGTAACATCAGGGAACTAAAAAATGTGATTGAGCGGGTAATTATCCTGATGGATGAGCCAATGCTTACCCCTAAATTATTACCCAATGAATTTCATAATGGTGGCTACTATGACCTGGTAGCGCTCGACCTCAACAGCGTGGAAAAACACCATATCCGCAGAATATTGAAGTATGTTAAAGGCAATAAAACCGAAGCAGCCCGCGTGCTGGGGATAGGGCTTGCCACCCTTTACCGCAAAATAGAGGAGTACCAGATACTCATGAACTGATCAGGATGAGAAAGCTACCATCACAAAATGAGAAGATTTTAGCAGTATCCGCAAACGAAGAATCGTAATTGAATAATTATCTCCCTGATAATCAAATTAAAACAAACCAGTCTCAAAATCTGGAATAGCAATTGGCAGCCATGCCACAATTAACACAGCAAAAAAGGGCAGAGCATTAAAAAGCAAAAGCGCTTTGCCCTTTATGCTCACAAGTAATATCCATATTTAAAATGAAAAAATTTTTCTTATCAATTTTCTTAGGCACTTTATTAACTACTGCCTATTCCCAGGACCAGGCAGTATCCCTCAAAAAGGATAGCACCTCCGTTAAAGATACTGTAAAAACCAAAGCCGAGCCATTTGCCTTTGGCGATTTTACCTGGCTAAATGGTAACGACCGCAGGCACAAAGCCCTGCTGGATACCAAATATTTTACCGGCCGTTTTTTGTTAGATTTCAATTACACCGCATCAAACAATAACCCCGTTGACCATACCGTAGTTGGTTCAACCGCTTTAGCCCGCGACCATGAGTTTGAAATCTCAACCGTAGCGTTTGGTGGCGATTTCCATTACGATAATGTACGCGCAAGTTTACTTACCCAATTTGGTACACGGTCCACTGTAGTGCCCCGTAATGATTTTAGCGTTACCCGTGGCCAGTTTGATCTTTCAACAGCCTATCGTTATTTGAGCGAGGCCAATGCCGGTTATCATTTTAACGTGCTGAACGGTATCAACGTTGATGCAGGTATATTCATGTCATACGTTGGCTTATTCTCCTATTACAATGCCGAGAACTGGGCCTACCAACCATCATTTACATCAGATAATACACCGTGGTTCTTTAACGGTGTACGTGTCCAGATCTTTGTATCAGATAAGTTAAAGATTGAGCCTTGGCTTATTAACGGTTGGCAGTCATACGGCATGTTTAATAGCAGGCCAGGTATAGGCGGCCAAATACTATGGCGCCCAAAAGAGTGGTTGCAGGTTTTAACAAACAACTATTATGGTGCCGATACACAGGACAAGCCCGGCCGTAAACGTTTCCACACAGATAACAGTATCGAGGTTCGTTATTTCAAAAGCAATAATAAAAACTCGTTTGTAAACAGCGCTGCCTTCTCTGTAACCGGCGACCTTGGCGATGAAAAAGGCGATGGCGTTAACGGCTTCACATCCGATCCGGTTAAAGGCCCTGCACAGTATTTTGCCAGCGCTATGCTTTATCACAGAATGGTAATGGCAAAAGGCCATTTAGGCTGGACAGTTGGCGGTGGTTTTATGAATAACCCCGGCCGTTACCTGGTATTATATCCAACAGGCGATGCAAATCCAATCCCGGCTATTGGTACCGGTGCTATAGGTACCCATCCGTTCTCTGCCAATCCCGGCGATAAATTTAAGGCTTATGATTATTCAACCACAGTTGATTTAATGCCAAACGATTACCTCACTTTTAGAATGGAGGTTGTGCACCGTCATGCTAATGTGCCATATTTTGCAGGCCATGGTGGTGTTACTTCGCCGGATGGTTATAATACTACCCCGGTAGGGAATTTTGTCCCAGACCTGGTTAATTCAGAGACAAGGTTCATCGCAGCGTTACTGGTAAGATTTTAATTCGCCAAAAACATTATAAAAACCGGCAATAACTTACGCTTGATTGTTTGGCTAAGTTTAGTAAAGGTTGGAGGCCGGGTTTTGCCGCCCGGCTTTTTAATAAGCTACTATCTACAAATAGTATATCATAACAATAAATTCAGAATGAAATGAAAAAATCAATTAAAATGCTTGTCGCCATAATGGTGATCAGCGTGCAGGTCAACTTGCTATATGCTCAAGGCAAAATAAATAGTACCGGCATTTATTTAACAGAGCAAGACTATAATACCGGTAAACTGAGCTATGTTTTAGGTGCAAATGATAAAATGCACTTGAATGGTTTTTTAGAGGGCAAAAATGTAAGCCTTACCGTTCAGGGCAAAAAAATCAAACTATCTAAAAATGAAATATTCGGCTACCGCCAGGATAACCATGATTTTAGGTTTTGCCAGAACGAGGCTTACCGTGTATTGGATACAGCCGGTTTTCTGCTTTACAGCAAGGATCAGTTAATTCAACAAGGGAAGGGTCCAAAACCGATCGAAACGTATTTTTACAGTGTAAGTACAACAAAACCTGTTTTAAGCTTAACGCTTGAAAATATTTATAAAAGCTTCGCTGCCGAACGCGGTTTTCGGTACAATATAGAAAGTAACTTTCACCAGGATGCCGACCTGATCACCTTTGACAGGGCAAACAGGCAATATCAAATCAAATACCTGTACCAGGGGTATAAACATACTTCACAGCACAACATGCCGCACTTTAATTAACTATTGATACCCTTATGAACAGAAGCCCTGGTGTAATGCCGGGCTTCGTTTTTTATAGTGAAATGCTGTGGTTTTTGAATTGACTTTTTAATTTATCTTTTGCCGGAAGTGCAGGCGTCCTACAAATCGTATCAACTTTTCTTCAAAACAAATCAATCGTTCATCCATACTAAAGCTGGTTCATTTTTTAATATAATTTTAGCGAAAAGTAACCTGAACCATACCCCTGTGACTTTTTTTAAAGGAATAAGGAGTTGGACTAACAACCTGCATCGACCTTAAATTATGAACATTAAAAAACTTTTATCCATAGCTATTATAGCTATGCCTTCCCTTTTGTTTGCCCAGCAATGGCAGCCTAAAAAAGCGGTGTTGATGACCCGCTTCGCCAAAGATGTAAATCCGGATAGTGTATTGCCCGAGTACCCAAGGCCACAAATGACCCGCGAAAAATGGCTTAACCTTAACGGGCTGTGGCAATATCAACCCGGTGTCGCCGGTGATGCTGTACCTGATGGTAAATTATCAAAATCAATACTGGTGCCTTTCCCGGTTGAGTCCGCGCTTTCGGGCGTAATGGAGCATCATGACAGGCTTTGGTACCGCCGTAAATTTGTTGTGCCAAGCACCTGGAAGGGCGAGCATATCCTGCTGCATTTTGGCGCTGTTGATTATGAATCAGAAGTTTTTGTTAATGGTAAAAGTTTTGGGGTGCATACCGGCGGATATGATCCTTTTAGCTATGATATTACTTCGGCCCTCAAAGGTGCTGGTCCGCAGGAAATAACCGTAAGGGTTTTTGACCCTACCGATGATGGCGGTTTTCCAAGAGGGAAGCAAAGTCTGCATCCGCAGGGTATTATGTATACGCCCACTACGGGCATCTGGCAGACAGTTTGGCTTGAACCTGTGCCGGTAACCAATATCAATGATATCAGGATCACGCCCGATATCGATAAATCGGTGGTTAAGCTTACAGTAAATACCGGGGGCAGTGGCGCTGGTTATAGCGTTGCCATCAAAGTAAAAGATGGGCTAAACGTGGTGCAAACCATTACAGGCAATGCGGATGAAGAAATTAGTGTGCCCGTAAAAAATGCAAAGCTATGGTCGCCAGATTCACCTTTCCTGTATAATATGGATATCAGCCTGCAAAAAGATGGTAAAACGGTAGATGCTGTTTCCAGCTATTTCGGGATGCGCAAAATCTCTGTAGGGGTAGAGGACGGCTACAAAAAACTGTTCCTGAATAATAAGTTCCTGTTCCAGATCGGTCCGCTTGACCAGGGTTTCTGGCCCGATGGAATTTATACCGCGCCGACTGACGCGGCTATAAAAAACGATCTGCAAATGATTAAAAACTACGGTTTCAATATGGTGCGTAAACACATCAAGGTGGAGCCGTACCGCTGGTATTATTGGGCCGATAAGCTGGGTTTAATGGTTTGGCAGGATATGCCATCAGCAAACTCCTATACCGAGCATACCCCGCCTGTTGATACTGTCGCCTATGCATCTGAGCTTACCCGTATGGTAAAAACACACTGGAACTCGCCAAGTATTGTTACCTGGGTGGTATTTAACGAAGGCCAGGGGCAGCATAATACACCGGAATTGGTAAATATGGTGCGCAAGCTTGATGATTCCCGCTTAATTAACCAGGCCAGTGGCGGCGGCCATTTTGGCGTGGGCGATTATATGGATATTCATAGCTACCCGCCACCGGCCGCGCCGGCAAGCACTACACAGGTTTTGGCCTGTGGCGAGTATGGTGGTATTGGCTATATTATACCGGGCCATATCTGGAAATCGGGTCCTACGTATATCATGATTGATAACCAAAAAGATTATACCAACTTGTACGATACCTATGCCAACGACCTGGTGCTATACAAAACCAATAAAGGTTTAAGCGCGGCAGTATACACCGAGATTACCGATGTGGAAGTAGAATTGAATGGCCTGCTTACTTATGACAGGGCTATTGATAAAGGCGGCGTAGCAAAAATCAAAGCATCAAACACCAAAGTAATTAATGATAAGTTGTACATCAACGATGTTTTGCCATCATCCCAAACTGATAGCCGCACCTGGAAATACACCTTTGATAAACCAGGTGAAAGCTGGTTTGCGGGTAAGTTTAATAATGCCGCGTGGAAAACCGGCTTAGGTGGTTTTGGCACAAGCTTTACACCGGGCGTTAACGTTAAAACGGTGTGGAATACCAATGATATCTGGATTAGGCAGGAATTCACCTTAAACGAAAAGAAAAATATAGACAGAGACAACCTTGTTTTATATATTCACCATGATGAAAATTGCGAGGTGTATATCAACGGCGTTAAAGCTGCAACTATTGATGGCGCTACATCTGGCTATGCCGTTGCACCCATGAGTAAAGAAAGCAAGGCCGCGTTAAACCTCAATGGTAAAAATGTGATCGCTATTTATTGCCACCAAACAGTAGGAGGGCAGTATATTGATGCCGGTATCTCGGTTTTAAGTAAAACAAAGCCTTAAAGTTTTATAAGTTTTAATTTTTAAAATGGCTCCTGCAAATTGTGAGGGGCCATTTTTTTGTTGAATTTTATCGAACTAAAAGTCCCTGTTTGGCAAGGTATTATTAGTTAAAATAAGTAAACCGAATTGTAATTAAAATAAATCGGTTGAAGGTTTCGCGTTATAAATTCAATTTGATATATTAACCTATATTTAAAATAACTAATATAAACGGGTGAAAAAGAAATTATCAATTGTTGATATTGCTAACGCGCTAAACGTATCAAAAACTACCATTTCATTTATTTTGAACGGGCGTGCACAGGAAAAGCGGATCAGTAGCGAATTGATTGAGCGGGTAATGAAGTATGTTGCCGAAGTGGGGTACAAGCCCAATTCCCTTGCTAAAAGTTTACGTACAGGTAAATCCAATACCATCGGTTTAATGGTGGAGGATATATCAAACCCGTTTTTTGCAAGTATAGCAAGGCTGATTGAAGACCGCGCCTACAAAAATGGGTATAAAATTATTTATTGCAGTACCGATAATGATACCCACAAAACCCGGGAGCTGATAGATATGTTTAGGGACAGGCATGTGGATGGTTATATCATGGCCCCGCCCGAGGGGATAGAGGAGGATATACAATCCCTGATAAACGATGGAATGCCTGTGGTATTATTTGACAGGCACTTGCCAAAAGTGAATACAGATTTTGTAGAGGTGGATAATTACTTCGGCGCTTACAATGCAACAAAACATTTTATTGAACAGGGGTTTAAGAAGATAGCTTTTGTTACCTTTTTATCATCGCAAACACAAATGGTTGATCGTGTAAAAGGGTATGAGGAAGCTATAAAGAGCGAAAATTTGGAGGCTGTAGTAAAAGAGATAGCCTTTAACCAAAACGACGAATTGATCCTGGAGCCACTGCGTGATTTTTTAAAAACACATCAGGATATTGATGCTATACTTTCGGGGAACAATCACCTTGGTATCTGTTGCCTTAAAATTATGAAAGAACTCAATATACAAGTGCATAGCGATATCGCATTAATATCTTTTGATGATCATGATGTGTTTGAATTGCACTCACCGTCCATATCGGCCATAGCCCAGCCTGTTGAGGCAATTGCAGATAATGTGATAACCGTTTTATTAAAAAAACTTAGCGCGTTATCTATACCAGAAAAATCACAGGCTATTATTTTAAAAACGGATTTGCAGATCAGAAATTCATCGATAAGAAAGCTCCGTTAATTATCCCCTGCAGACGAAGTTTTTATTTTGACACGGGTTTTAATGGTTTCCCTTTTTGGGGATGGCTTAGCCATATCTTAACCCAAAATATCGCTCCTCCATTATTTCTTATGCAAAAAGAGGTCATTCTTGCTAAAATATGGCTAATGATTGCTAAATTGTTAGTTCAATAACATATGATACTGTATTACTTTTGATAAAAATATTTAAGAATGATAACTTTTGACTGGAAAGGCGTATTCCCTGCGGTAACAACCAAGTTTACCGATAGTGACGAAATTGATTTTGATGCTTTTGACATCAACTTAAATGCACAGCTTGAAGCCGGCGTTGACGGCTTTATTTTAGGCGGATCATTGGGCGAAGCCAGTGTGCTTAGCGATGATGAAAAGTTTGCGTTATTAAAACATACCATAGCTTATGTGGACGGTAAGGTGCCGGTGATTTTAAACATTGCCGAGCAAACTACCAAAGCCGCTGTAGCCTGTGCCCAAAGAGCTTTTGATACCGGTGCCGATGGCCTGATGCTGCTACCGCCAATGCGTTACAACAGCGAAGAGCGTGAAACACTTGCCTATATTGGCGCGGTTGCCAAAAGTACAACGCTGCCAATCATGATCTACAATAACCCCGTTGATTATAAGGTTAAAGTTACCCTGAATATGTTTGAGCAGCTGGCTGCTTATGAAAACATCCAGGCGGTAAAAGAATCTACCCGCGATGTATCCAACATCACCCGCATGTTTAACCGTTTTGGTAATCGTTTTGCGGTGTTTACAGGTGTTGATCCATTGGCTATGGAAAGTTTGGTGATGGGTGCCGATGGCTGGGTTGCCGGCTTGGTTGATGCCTTCCCCAAAGAAACAGTGGCCATTTACCGTTTGGTAAAAGCCGGAAGAATAGCCGAAGCACTTACCATTTACCGTTGGTTTTTACCGGTGCTTGAGCTGGATATCCACCCAAAACTGGTACAATACATTAAACTGGCCGAAGTGGCTACCGGTATAGGTACCGAGAATGTACGTGCCCCGCGTTTGCCACTAATTGGCGATGAGCGTGCCAAAGTACTAAAGATCATTAACGATGCATTAGCTGTTCGCCCGGAATTACCTGAAGGCAGCTGGGGAAAATTAACTGAAGTTGAAGCTTAATAATCTTCTGTGAATAATTAATAGAAGCTTTCAGCTTATATATGAGTAGTAAAACATTTTTCTGTATAGATGCGCATACCTGCGGCAACCCGGTGAGGTTGGTGGCTGGTGGCGGCCCTACGCTAAAGGGTGATAATATGAGTCAAAAGCGCCAGCACTTTTTAAAAGAGTATGACTGGATACGCACCGGGCTAATGTTTGAGCCCAGGGGGCATGATATGATGTCGGGCAGTATATTGTACCCGCCTCATGACCCTGCAAATGACGTGGCGGTATTGTTTATAGAAACAAGCGGTTGCCTGCCTATGTGCGGGCATGGCACTATAGGCACTATCACCATTGCTATTGAAGAAGGGTTGATAAGCCCGAAGGTACCGGGTATAGTGCGTATGGAAGCGCCTGCCGGCCTGGTGTTAATTGAATATAAGCAGGAAGGTAAAAAGGTAACATCAGTAAAACTTACTAATGTGGCTGCTTACCTTGCCGCCACAAATTTGGAGGTAGAATGCCCGGATCTGGGTACGCTTACCATTGATGTATCCTACGGCGGCAATTACTACGCCATTGTTGATCCGCAGCCCAATTTTGCCGGCATTGAAAATTATACTGCCGGGCAGCTGATCGCCTGGAGCCAGGTATTGCGCAAACGCATCAACGAGAAATATCAATTTGTTCACCCGCAGGATCCTACTATCAATACTTGTACGCACATCCTTTGGGCCGGTGCTACATTATCCGACGATGCTACCGCCCGCAACGCTGTTTTTTATGGCGATAAAGCCATTGACAGGTCGCCTTGCGGTACGGGTACATCTGCACGTATGGCGCAATGGTTTGCCAAAGGCAAACTGAAAGTTGGTGAGCCTTTCATTCATGAAAGTATCATAGGCAGTAAATTTACCGGCAGGGTTGAGGAAGTGGTTAAGATCAATGATATTGATGCCATTATCCCGAGTGTGGAAGGCTGGGCCAAAGTTTACGGCTACAACACCATCAAGATAGATGATGATGATCCCTACGCGCATGGTTTCCAGGTGATATAGGTAAAATTAGAATGAGTTAAAAAAACAATTAAATCGTCATTGCGAGTTTTACTATCCGGAGGACACTGAAAGGAAAATGACGTTTGAAAAGTTTGTCATCCTGAGGAACGAAGGATCTATTCGGAGACTGTACAGGTCGAAGAAGTATAGCGGAGGATAGATCCTTCACTATCGTTCAGGATGACAAAAGCTTTTTTAGTAAATACGTCATCGCGAGGAACGAAGCAATCTCTACACAAGCAAATCGGATAAGCAGGTCCGCCACTTTCCCATTAGCTCTGTAAAGCTTAGGGATTGCTTCGTGCCTCGCAATGACGGTAATGATTGAATTATTCAAAAAATAAGCCCTTCAGCTTTGTGCTTTGGGTTTTAAGCTTAAAAATATGGCAAAAGTGCTGATCATTGGTGGTGGAATAGTTGGTTTAAGTTCGGCTTATTATTTACATAAGGCAGGCCACCAGGTTACCGTACTTGATAAAGGCGATATGACTGATAGCTGCTCTTACGGTAATGCAGGCATGATTGTGCCAAGTCATTTTATTCCGCTTGCAACTCCCGGTATGGTTACGCAGGGAATCCGTTGGATGTTTAACAGCAAGAGTCCGTTTTATGTTAAGCCATCCCTAAATCCTCAATTAATTTCCTGGGGACTGAAATTTTTACAGAAAGCCAATGCCGGGCATGTGGAGCGGTCGGCGGTTCCATTAACAGAGCTTTCCCTGTTAAGCAAAAAACTTTATGAGGATTTAAGCAAAGAGCCAGGTTTTAATTTCGATTTGGTAGAGAAAGGTATCCTGATGTTTTATAAAACAGAAAAAGCAGGAGAAGAAGAAGCCCACATGGCGCAAAAAGGGCGTGAATTAGGTTTAGATATGGCCGTGCTTAGTGCAGCTGATTGTGTTAAACTGCAGCCCAATCTTAAGCTTGATGTATTGGGCGCGGTGCATTACCGCTGCGATGCGCATCTATCGCCAAATAAGCTAATGGCGGCTTTGGTAAAATACCTTAAAGGCGCGGGTGTAAACCTGGTTACCAATAAGGAGGTTACTAAAATTGAAACTAATGCCGGTAAAGTAAGCGGAGTTTTATCACTGGATGAAAAGTTTACTGCCGATGAATATATTATTGCAGGTGGCTCATGGTCGCCGGTTATTGGCAAGTTGTTGGGTATAAAAATACTGATGATGCCGGGCAAAGGCTACTCGTTTAATGTAAACGAGGCTGTGCCATCTATGCAGATCCCAGCCCTGTTGGCCGAAGCCCGTGTTGCCATAACCCCTATGAATGGTGGTTTGCGCTATGGCGGTACCATGGAGCTGGATAAGATCAACAGCCGCATCAACATGAACCGGGTAAAGGGGATTGTAGAATCGGTACCCAAATATTTCCCCGATTTAAAACCCGCGGTTCCGGCCGAAAAAGATATCTGGTTTGGTTTCCGCCCATCATCTGCAGATGGATTGCCTTACATTGGCAGGAGCAATAAATTCAGTAACCTCACCATAGCAACAGGCCATGGAATGATGGGTTTGAGTTTAGGCGCCGCGACTGGGTTGTTAGCCCAGGAGATTATATCGGGAGTGCCAACAACTATTAGTATTGGGGCTTTTAAACCTGATAGAGATTAAGAGCTCTTAGATAATAAGATATAAATTAGCGTCAATTGCTGTAAGGTACCTACCAATGGTGTGTTTACAAAAAACACCTTTTGTCATCCTGAACGGAGTGAAGGATCTATTTTTCGCCATGCTTCTTCGCCTTGTAAATCTGCGAATAGATCCTTCACTGCGTTCAGGATGACAAGCCTTTTAAAAAGGTTAATTCCCCTTCGGAGTGGAAAAATTTTATACCTCCCAATGACGATATTTTCTTAACCCACGAGTTACGCTTCGCTAACCTCGCGGGTGGTATATATGAATAAAAAGATTTTGAATCTTCATAGCGCCTCATCCACCAGCTGCTTTAACGCGTAATAGCGTTCATGCCTGCCCTCATTTTTAATATAAAAACACATTAAAAAAGCGGCATAATGCTTGTCGTTATTTATCCAGGGGAAGCTACCGAATAAACCGGGACTGCTGATAGCGGGGGTTGGGTTTTGCGGACCTGATGCTTTTAAAACCCATTCGCCAAAACCATATCCGGCATTGCCCGCTTCTTCCGGAGTGTAGGCGACTTTTACCGATGGGGTTATCCTGTCAACCTGCATTTCGTTTACGCTTTTTTCACTCAGTATGCGTTTTCCATTAAATGATCCTTTATTAAGTATCATCACCAAAAAGTTAAGGTAATCGGCAGGGGTACTTAATGCTCCTCCTGCCGGAAATGCTACCGGGCCTTTCCCGAAATCGGTATTGACCATGCCACATGGGCCGGTAATACGGTCGGCAAACAGAGTCTCAAAATTCTTGTCGCTTATTTTTTCAATAACAGCTGCGGCAATCTGCAAACCTACATTGCTGTACCTGAACATGGCTCCGGGTTTACCTTCCACAGGCATATCGGCTATGTTTTGAATGGCCTCATCCATGCTGTGGATGTTCTTCATTTCCTGCAAACTTTCCTTTATGGGCGGGGCCTTTATCCCAGTGAGGTGCGAAAGGCATTCACTAATAGTAATACTACCCTTACCGCTTTTTGAAAGTACGGGCAAGTATTTGCCAACGGTGTCGGTAAGCTTTAACTTACCTTCATCTACAAAGGTCATCACTAAAGTGGCGCTAAGCCATTTGCTGCAGCTGGCTACCGGTATTTTGGTGGCGGGGACAAAACCGTCCAGGCTTGGTGTTTTGCCCATTTTGCGGGCTATCATTTTGGTGGCAAACCTTTGCTTCATGCTCATGTCTTCCTTCGCGCCGGTGTAAATTAGTTTCCCATCCTTATAAACCATCAGGATACACCGGCCTCCCATTTTTTCTGCATTAGCTGTCAACCATTCATCCACCTTTTCAAAATGATGTTGAGCTTTTATTGTTGTTACGGTAAAAACAAAAAGTAGTATGGCAATAATCTTTTTCATAATATGCGATATAGGTTATTGGAATAGTAGTAAAAACAGTTTTGAGTTCTGTATCCTTAGTTTCCCGGAGCTTCAAAAACGCAAAGTATGCAATAGTCTAAAACAGGTACTCTCCCCAGTAAGGGGTTATATCACTACTGATTATTTGTACAGAGGAAATTGGTGGTCATAAAATATTCATCATATTCATTGTATTGCCGAATATGCTCGAGTCCAATGGGAGTGATGCGGTAAATTTTGAATGAATGCTCCTTAAAAAAGTACCAAAAATCCTGAAAATAAGTTTTGGAGTCAATATTGCAGCCTCCAAACTCAAACTGAATTAATTTAGTTTGAGTTATTGATTCTCCTAAACCATTTAATACCTTAAGTTCCTGTCCTTCTACGTCAATTTTAATTAAATCAATTTCCCGCATAGCAAGATTTGATTTCCAGTAATCTTCAAATTTAATTGTGTCAACCGTTTCCGAGATATTAAAATCAAGGCCAAAATGGTCAAGCCGTCTTTTAGTTAAACTGGCTAACCCCGAGCCTGCCTCGTTTGAGAAAAGCTCTGATGATCCGCTATGATCAGATATGGCCATTCTGTTAATGATGACATTTTCGTGCTTTTTAAACCTGTTTGCCAGTTTATCGTAATTGGTTAATGATGGTTCAAACAGATGGATTTCAAGATTGGCGAACTTTTGTCTTAATTGATCCGCATACTCTCCAACATTACCGCCAATATCAATGGCAAGTTTTGGCTTGTTTAAAAACTTTGATACATTTTTAATTTCCTGGGTAATTGTAGATGCACCCCAGCCTTTCCCCTGATATTTAGCACAAATTTGTTCGACTTTTGATAGAACTTTATAGATCATAATATGAGGTGGGGTTTGATTTAAATATTTAATATCAAGAGGGTTAATTACTCGTTTTTTAAATTCGACCTTAATCTTAAGACAAGATTGCCTGAAAATTACGTAAATAATGAATACAAATATATAACAGCCGAAATATATGTAAATATAAATAGCCCCCTGGCATGCGAAAATCAAGCGGTAATATTTCTAATTCATGGTTGTTAACCTTTCTTTGTTACGTAGAATTTAAAAAAGGCAGAACGGATATTATGGTTCTCAAATTCGGGAAATAGACTGTACTTCAAATCTTCTACATCGCCATCTTTTTACAAAAGTCCCCTTAACTTATCGCAGCTTTTTAACATCTTTACGCATACATATTTAAAGTAAGATGCAGCATTGGTTAGTAAAAAGTGAGCCCGTAAAATATAGCTGGGAAAAATTTAATAAAGATGGACGTACCTTTTGGGATGGCGTACGTAACTACCAGGCCCGCAATAATTTAAAACTGATGCAGGAAGGCGATCTGGTGCTGTTTTACCATAGTAATGATGGTAAAGAAGTGGTAGGGATAGCCAAAGTAGTAAAAGAGTTTTACCAGGATCCTACTACCGAAGATCCAAACTGGGTGGTAGTTGATCTTTCGCCGGTTGAAACGCTTAAAAAACCGGTAACTCTTGAGGTAATAAAAGCTGATGAACAGCTAAAAGATGTTGGCTTGGTACGCCAGGGCCGCCTATCTGTGATGGCGCTGAAACGCGAGGAGTTTGACCGTATATTGGAACTGGGCAGTTAATGACCACCATATTTAAAATAAAGAGTTATATAAAAGCAGTTTTAATAACTGCCGTATTGCTTGCACCGCAGCTGGCAACGGCTCAATCACCATTTGCGGGACTCGAAAACTTGTTTGCCGTTCCACAAAATTATGTGGTAAAATACATTGCTAAGCCGCCGGTTATTGACGGGGATATTGACGATGCAATATGGCAACAGGCAAAATGGACCAGCGACTTTGTGGATATTGAGGGTGATTTGAAACCCAGGCCCCCGTTGCAAACCAATGTAAAAATGCTTTGGGACGATCAATATCTTTATATAGCCGCCCGTATTAATGATCCGCAGGTTTGGGCTACATTAAAAAATCATGATGATATCGTATATCACGATAATGATTTTGAGTTGTTTATTGATCCAACATCTACCACTCATAACTATTATGAAATTGAAGTGAATGCGCTGAACACTATTTTCGATCTGTTTTTAAATAAGCCTTATCGTAACAACGGAGGCGGACTTATAGGATGGGATGCAAATGGGCTGCTATCGGCAGTAAAGGTGCAGGGTACGTTAAATAACACAACTGATACCGATAAGGGTTGGACGGTTGAAATGGCTATTCCGTTTCGTGCTGTCACCATGGGATTTAAATCCACACCGCCCGGGCATGGAACTATATGGCGCGTTAATTTTTCGAGGGTGGAGTATGATACCAAAATTGTTGATGGCCGCAACGTAAAACTTAAAGATTCTACCGGCCATGATCAGCCCGAGCATAATTGGGTATGGTCATCGCAGGGCGAGATTAATATGCATAGTCCCGAGCATTGGGGATACCTGCTGTTTAGCAAACATGAGGCTGATGATGTGGTATTTACCATGCCTTATGCCGAGGAACAGAAGAAATACCTGTGGCTGGTGTATTACCGCGAAAAGTTATGGTACAAGCAACACCATGAATATGCATCCTCGCTTGGTAAATTGGGTATAAAGGGCAAATATGATATTGCGGGGATTAGTAATAAACTGAGTTTAGAAGCTACCAAAAGTCAGTTTGATGCTTCTGTAACGGACAAAAAAACTAACATAACCTATACCATAAACCAGGAAGGTTTCATAGAACAATTAAAACCGATACACCCATGAATAAGCGCCAATTTTTAAAAGCCGGTTTGTTGGCCGGCGTTGCTTCCCAATTACCTTTATTAAGCAATGCAGCTGCGGTAAATGCTCCGGTTGCAAAGAAAAAAGTAAAGAAAAACTGGATCTGGATAAACCCGAACCTGAAAGATGCAGACGAGGATTTGAAGGTCAACTATGCGACTTATAAGGCAAAAGGGATAACCGGGATATTTTTTGAAAACGACAGTGAAAGGCATTTCCGGGCGGCTAAGGCAGCCGGAATAGAAGCTCACCGTTGGATATGGACCTTTAACCGCGCCGAGTTGCTTACCACGCATCCGGAATGGTATAGCAAGAACCGTAACGGCGATTCATGCGCCGATAAACCGCCCTACGTAACATACTACCGCTGGCTGTGCCCATCGCGCCCCGAGGTGCAGGATTACTTAACCAGTACGGTTGATAAGATCTTGGCGCTGGATTACGTAGATGGTATTCACCTGGATTATGTGCGTTATTGCGACGTTGTGCTACCGGTAAACCTTTGGGATAAATATAAAATTGAGCAGACCAAAGAACTGCCCGAATATGATTATTGCTATTGCGAGGTATGCCAGGCTAAATT
Organism: Mucilaginibacter sp. P2_A4; assembly: GCF_056405015.1. NCBI lineage: Bacteria > Pseudomonadati > Bacteroidota > Sphingobacteriia > Sphingobacteriales > Sphingobacteriaceae > Mucilaginibacter > Mucilaginibacter sp. P2_A4. The sequence continues at coordinate 108,296 of NZ_JBFUCX010000006.1, forward strand.
TAAAGAGCAATACGGCCAGGATGTAAAAGCTATCCAATACCCTGATGCCAGTCTTTCCTGGCGGTTGTTCAGGTATGGTAATATCATCAGGGTGGTTAACAGTATTTCGGCAATAGCCAAACAACATAAAAAAACAATCACGGCGGCAGTTTTCCCAACCCCTGAGGTTGCCCGCCGCAACGTTCGGCAAGATTGGACAAACTTTCACCTGGATGGTGTGTGTCCAATGATATACCACGGTTTTTATAAAGAAGGCGTAAGCTGGATAGGCGACGCGGTAGCCGAGGGTGTTCATTTCCTGGACGGAAAGTTTCCGCTATATGCAGGGTTGTATATTTCTGATTTTAAAAATGATGAAGAGGTGCGGGCCGGCATACAATATGCGTTGAAAAATGGTGCTGCCGGGATCTCATTCTTTGGCAGGGTAACCCCGTCTATTTTAGATATCCTGCACGAGGAAACGAGGGGGTAGATGTGCAGATTTCAGATTTCAAATGTGCAGATGATGAATATACAGTAGCAGTAAGTTACTTCGCGATAACGGGATTAATTAAATTCAAATGAACTACAGAAATTTTAAAAACACTCCAATAGCCGAAGTAGGTTTGGGCACCTGGCAATTAGGTAGTGCTGATTGGGGGAATGTTAACGAAGAAGACGCTTTTAACATATTGAAAGCTTACACTGATGCCGGCGGTAATTTTATTGATACTGCCGACGTATACGGCATGGGCGTGAGCGAATCTGTTATCGGTAAGTTTTTAAAAACTATTGATAAAGAAGTTTTTGTAGCCACAAAGCTCGGTCGTCGAGGTGATGCCCCTAATGGCTGGCCACAAAATTTCACTTATGATGTGATGAAGCGGAACGTAGAAGATTCCCTAAAGCATTTAGATGTGCCGCAATTATTTTTAGAACAACTGCATTGCATCCCAACGGACGAAATGAAGACTGGTAAGGTCTTTGATCATTTGCGCGGCTTACAGCAGGAGGGATTGATAACCCATTTTGGTGCCAGTGTAGAAACATCAGAGGAGGCTTTAATTTGCTTGGAGCAGGAGGGATTAGCATCCTTACAGATCATATTTAACCTGTTTAGGCAGCACGTAGCCGATGAGGTTTTTGCCAGGGCAAAAGAAAAAGGTGTTGCTATTATTGTTCGCGTGCCTTTAGCCAGCGGTTTATTATCGGGCAGGTTTAACGAGCAAACACAGTTTGCAGCAAATGACCATCGTAATTATAATGCCAATGGCGATGCCTTCAATACCGGCGAAACATTCTCGGGCATTGAGTTTAAAGAAGGGGTGAAGCTATCGCAAAAAATAAAAGGCTTGCTACCAGATAACCGCATGCCGCAATGGGCAATCCGTTGGATATTGGATCATCCGGAAGTGACCACGGTGATACCCGGTGCATCAAAAGTATCGCAGGTCAATAGCAACGTAGAGGCATCTGCTTTGTCGCCATTGTCGGCAGATGTGCATCAGCATTTAAGAGAATTGTATGATGCAGAGATCTTTGGTAAAATAAGGGGGCATTTTTAGGAGGGGGTGTGCCTTCCCGAAATAAGTTAAAAAAAACTTTTGTCATCCTTGAGCGTAGCGAAGGATCTATTAACAAACTTTACAGGGCGAAGAAGCATGGCGAATAACAGATCCTTCGCTACGCTCAAGGATGACAAAAAAATAGATTCAGCCCAACACTCTATCCCCTCAGCTTATCCAGCAGATCGCTGAGTTGGCCTGCTTCTTCGGGGCTCAAATTATCTTTAAGTACTTCACGGGTCTTAAATTCTTCGTCCATTTTGGCCAGGGTTTCCAAACCAAGCTCGCTGATACGGATATCCACCGCGCGGCGGTCTTTATTGTTGGTGCAGCGCGAAACCAGTTCTTTTTGCATCAACCTGTCAACAATACGGCTGGCGTCAGACATTTTATCAATCATCCTCTCCTTCAGTAAATTGATTGTTGCCGGCTTAGGGTATTGACCCCTTAATATCCGCAGGATATTAAATTGCTGCTGCGTAAGGTTATGCTTATCAAAATGACAGCGGAAAAAGTTGTTTAGCCAACCCGAAGTATAGGCAATATTAATAGCTACCTTATGATAGTTATCCTCAAACTTTGTACTTTGTATTTCGTCGTCTATCCGCATAATAGTTTTAATGACTAAAGTGCAAATATCTTTATTTATTTTTAAATTGTTGTTACCTCAAATGAGCTATCGATATTCGCTTAGTTTATATTCTTTGTATCCACCTTGTTGTCAGGTATTTTAGGCTTGCCATAATCCCAGGGACAGTGCAGGCATTTGTTTTTGCAGCAATAGCCCCGGTTAAGGTGATACTGCTTTGTGAAAACAAAGTTGCCATCCTCGTTTATGTAGTAATCAACTCCCTCATGCAACATTAGTTGAGAATTTTTACAAATATCTGGTTATTGAAATGATTTTTTAAATGCTTGCCATCGCCATGCAGGGTCCATACCTGTTTGGGTTGAGTGCGAGCTATGGTTTCCAGGATATCATTCCAATCCACATGGTCGGATATGAATAGGGTATCCTGGTTGTTTACCTGCAGGTTTTTCCAGCCCGAGGCAAACAGGCGTTTTACACCGGTAGCCCTGATGTAGCTATCAAACGTAAATGGCGGTACGATGTACACAAACTCGTCCTGTACCTTCATCAGCTTACGGCCATACATCTGATATTTACCGGGATGAAATCCCAACTTTTCGTAAATGGCATTAATGGGCATAATTTTATGATGCACCAGGATCTTTTTCTGTGGCGCGTGCTCGGTTATTAAATTGATGAGTCTTTGGCTTTTACCCAGGCCATATGCACCCAGCAGGATATTGCTTTTAATAGCGTTTATTTTTTTGATCTCCTCAACCGGATCGGGATGAATTACAGCCGGATCGGCAAAGGTGCTTTCGGTGATCAGTACATCGGTAGTTACCCATTCTATAGGCTCGCAGGTGGCATCGGGCTGTAGTTTATAGTCGCCGGTGTACAGGTAGCGGGTCCCATCATATTCCATTAACACCTGGGCCGAACCCAGCATGTGGCCGGCAGGTATCAAGGTTATTTTTACATTGCCAACATTAAACGATTCATTAAAAGGGATAATATTGAAAACTTTGGCCGCTGTGCGGTCGTACCGTAACTGCATAACAGATGCCGTAGCCCTTGTGCAAAAAACTTCGTTGTTGCCGCTTATGGCATGGTCTGCATGGGCGTGGGTTATTACCGCGGTTTTTGCGGGTAATTTAGGGTCAAGATAAAAATCACCGTATTTGCAGTACAGGCCCTTTTCATCTATCAGTACAAAATCATCAAGTATCATATATTTTAGGCTAAAAGCCGAATGCGTAAAGCAAAAAGCTAAGATTTGTTTATTGGGATAGCTTTCGGTTGGTTTAATTATTAATGTACCAGGTTTAAACTTTTAGCCATTGCTAAATATTTATTGTGCAACGCAAGCACCTGCGGAATTACCAGCTGATGATCATCATTTATAATGATATCATCGGCCATGTTTTTCTTTTCTTCTTCCGAGATCTGGCGGGCCTCACGGCTTTCAACTTCGGTACGTAAAATGCCATCGCGCTGCATTACACGCGCAATACGTATATCAAGCGGGGCGGTAACTACTATGGTGCGTTGGCAAGTTTTATAGGAGCCGCTTTCAAATAGTATGGCGGCCTCTCTTATAATATATGGTGCGCCTTTGGCCTTTGCTTCCAGGTTATCAAAAGCCCTGAAAACTGCCGGGTGTACCAGCGCGTTTAATTTTTGCAATTGGATGTTGTTATTAAAAACAATGTCTGCAATATGTTTACGGTTAAGTGTGCCATCCTCAAAATAAGATTCGGGGCCAAAGGATTGTTTGATGGCATCAACCAGGATGGTATCGGTAACCATCACGTTTTTGGCTTCGTCATCAGCATAAAAAACCGGGATCCCTAAAAGTTCAAAAACTTTGGCTACGGTGGTTTTACCGCTGCCTATATTACCTGTTAAACCTATTTTAAGCATTATTTTTTAATGATAAAATCAATATTAGCCGGGTTTACCTTCACTATTTTACAAAACGGGGGGAAACGGGTTAGCTGTACAGGCAGGGTTGAATAGCCATGATCGCGCCAAAGGTCCAGATCGGCAGTGGCTTCAAACAGGTCTTCGGTCATATCCTTATATCGGTTCAGTGAGGTTGTAAAAGTAACCTTAACCTTTTGCGGAAAAACCTTAACGTTATCAAAATGATGGTTATTGATCAGCTTAACAGGAATATCCAGAGTTTTTTCGGTGAACTCATCAACCGGGATAATTACCTGTACCGTTTTGGGATAGATATTTAAATTGCCTTCATTAACCGCCTGTAAATTTACACGGGTAGCTATGGTTTCATTAACATCAGCTGCCTGTATAGAATCGGTTTTCCATGCGCTGATTTTTTGCAGGCGGTCTGCCGGGCCGCTTACGGTTATATAAGCCGGTTTTATAGTTACATTGCCCGATACTGCAAACTGTTTTTGGTACTTGATGTTCATCATGGCCTGTACAGGTACTTTCCTGGTTAAGCGGTTGCTGAAATCAAAATATAGGGTATCGGGATCAATAATAGTGATCTGTTGGTTGGCCTCCCGCTTGTTGTTGATCTGTTTAAGCTGGGTGCTTAACACCACATAATTGCGGGTCTCCAGCGAAGCCAGATCCACCGTAATCGGCTTGCTTTCGGGTTTCATCCTCGAAAACAGCATCTGCCAACCCGTACCCTGTATAGTAGCTTTAATAGTATCGGCCTGTAAGGAATGAAAAGCGCGTTTTTGAGGAGCGTTTTTATAAGCTATAGTTTCATCAACAGTATATGGCAAAGGGCTAGATAGCGTAGTAAATATCCATGCAATAACAGCCAGCCCCAGGCAGGTAAAAAATGCCGAAAGCCGTCGCCGTTCTGTTGTGGATAATTTTACTATAGCCATGTTTTTGGATCAAGGATTTTTGGATCAAGGACCAAGGATTTCTGGATCAAAGATCAAAGATTTTTGGATCAAGGATTTTGGATAACGGATTAATAGTCAAAGACTTTTTTAAAAGCATAAAGGCGAAAGTTTAAGGTAAAATTACCGGTCATCTTTCGCCTTTTAAGGTTTTTAGTCTTTTGTCTTTCAGTCCTTATTCCTTGCTCCTTACATCCTTGCTCATAAAAGCTTAAGCTTTTACTACTGCAGGTGTATTTAATGCTTTTGAAGCATCTAAAGATATTGCTGATTTATCAAAACGGATCTTACCATTTTCAACTTCAACCAAAAATGTGGTATCATTAAGATCGATGATACGACCATGGATGCCGGCTGTAGTAACTACTTTGTCGCCTTTTTTTAGTTCATCCACATATTTCTTTTGATCTTTTTGCTTTTTAACCTGTGGGCGGATCATGAAAAAGTAAAATACCACTATAATTAATACCATTGGTATTAACATACCGTAACCACTTGAACCACCTGCCGGTGCCTGTAATAAAATAGTTGCTATCATTGTTTAAATTAATTGAATTATTTAGTTAAAACTTCGCCTATAAGGTGCACCATAGTTTGGGCCGGCACTGTATTGGCTGTAACTGTAATTTGCTTGTCTTGTAAACCACTTTTACCGGCGCTGTTAAAAGTTACTTGTATTAAAGCACTTTCGCCTGGTTTAACGGGTGTTTTAGGCCACTGGGGTATAGTACATCCACATGTAGCATGCGCTTCTGAAATAATCAATGGCGATTTACCGGTGTTGGTGAATTTAAAATCGTAATTAACCTTATCCCCCTGTTTAATTTTACCAAAATCATGGCTGTCTTTTTCAAATTTCATGACTGGCGCGTTGGCTGCATTGGCGGTGGTAGTTGCCGCGCTGTCTGCAGCTGCTGTTTGGCCACTGCCTTTTGATTGATTACAGGCCGATAATAACAAACCTGCGGCTATTAAGCTTAAAAATAATTTCTTCATTTGGATGCTCTGCAATGTGGTTATTCTATTAATCCCCGGCCTATTTTACGTACTTTATTTTCGGCCTTAAGGTCTATCAAAATCTTGTCTAAGATACCGTTTATAAATGAATTACTCTTAGGTGTGCTAAACTCCTTTGAAATTTCAAGGTACTCGTTAATAGTTACTTTTACCGGGATAGAAGTAAAGTTAATAAACTCGGTAATGGCCATCTTCATCAGCAGGGTATCCATCATCGCAATACGATCTGGTTCCCAGTTGGTAGTTTTGGCGGCTATCAGTTCCTGGTAAGGGCTGTCAAAACGGATGCTTTTTTCAAACAGATCAACCACAAATTCGCGGTCTTCTACCCAGTTACCTGTAATTTCGGCCAGGTGGTTTTGTTTGTAATCGTCGCTTGAAAAGTTTTTGAATGTTTTGGCAATCAAAGCCTGCAATACATCACGATCAACCGGCCAAAAAATGAATTTATCTTCAAAAACCTGCTCGGCCAGTGATGATTTTAAAATTACTTTTTTGAAAATGAATTTGATGATGTCCTTATCCGTTTGGATGGTATCGTCGGTTTTTGCCAGGTAAGCAGTATACTCGGGCGAATTTTTAAGAATGGTGAATAACGATTTAGCCAGTTCTGGCTCAAACTGCCACTCTACTTTATATTTTTTTAAAGCGATGAGGTAGTCCCGGTTGTCATTTAAGGAGAGGAAAAACCTGTTACTGAGTATTTTAACATCAGCATTCAAGTCTTCGGCGGAGGGTAAATATTTATTGGCTCTTTCTTCCTTGTCGTTTGCCGCATAATTAACCACTTCGGATATTAATGATAACATCCAGATATACATTTCAAAAACCTGGTCGATACTGTGCAACATGTTTTTTTCATGGTGATTGATCTCCCTTGTATCTGACGAGTGGAACGCGTACAGTGCCTGTAATACTTTTACCCTTAGGTGCCTTCTGTTTAACATGTGTAAGAACGATTTGGTGAGCCATCTGGCTCACAGTTTAAATTATAATTAATATGATGATTTTACTTTTTTAATATCAGCTATCCGTCTTTCGGCTATTTTATTTGCCGCATCAATAGTTGAAATATTTTCGAGTTTCGAAAGCTTTAAAATGTTACGCGTGACCTCGTAAATGTTTTCGGTAAGCTGCATGGTCCGTTTTTTACTAAAGCCCTTTAATTCCGAATAGCAGTTGATGATACCACCTGCGTTGATCACATAGTCCGGCGCAAACATAATGCCTTTATCCAGCAGCATTTCGCCATGCACGCTTTCATCCAGGAGCTGGTTATTGGCCGACCCTGCAATAATGCTGCATTTTAATTTGTTAATAGTTTCGCTATTTACGGTGCCACCCAACGCGCAGGGCGCGTATATATCGGCATCTATATCAAATATACTATTATTTGATATAGCTTCAGCACCATATTTTTTTGCAATTTGCCCAATGCGTTCTTCCTGAATGTCGCTGATGTAAACTTTAACATTTTCATCTCTGAGCAGGCGCACCAGGTGCTCGCCCACATGGCCTACACCCTGTACAATTACGGATTTACCGGTAAGGGTATCAGTACCAAACTGTTCTTTAACACATGCTTTAATACCCATCAAAACCCCTTGTGCAGCAACCGGGGATGGATCGCCGCTACCGCCAATACTTTCGGGGATACCGGTAACAAACTCGGTTTCCATACGGATGTATTCCATATCGCGCGGGCTGGTGCCTACATCTTCTGATGTGATAAACTCGCCGTTAAGGTTTTTAATAAACCGGCCAAACTTGCGCATCAACGCCTCCGTTTTATCCTTGCGCGAATCGCCGAGGATAACCGAATAGCCACCGCCCATGTTAAGCCCGGCAATAGCACATTTATAGGTCATGCTTTTTGACAGGCGCAACACATCATTCAGGGCATCAGCCTCTGATTTATAATTCCACATGCGTGTACTGCCAAAAGCAGGGCCGAGTGTAGTATCATGAATAGCAATGATGGCTTTTAAACCTGTATCCGGATCGCTGCAAAAAACAACCTTTGTATGACCGAATGTTTCGAGCTGGCCGAATATGGATTGTGATGGTAGTTGGACGGACATTGGATATGGCAGTAAATGTTTTTAAGGCGGTACAAAAGTAGCTGTTTTTTTTTGACTGACAAAGTTAATAAGACTGAAAGTAGTTAGTTCAAAGTCATAACTTAGATAAGGAACGTTAGTAAGGCAGCTATTTAGCGGTAAAAATTGACCTTTAAAAAGACCCGTCATATTGAATCTGCCGGAGGCATCCGGGCAAAGGGCTTTAACCGAGTGATGCTTTTACAGACCGGGGTAACAGCCCGGTTTAGAAGGCTGTATCAAATTGGCCGATATACCAAACGCGGTGCGCGGCGCAAAACCATACAGCCCTTGTTTTTTGCAAGGGGGAGGGTAGTAATCGTCGCAATATCACCCTTAAATTGTCTGTAATAGCCCCCTGCAATAAAAATATTTAATTTTAGGTTTGTATAGCAAAATACAGCGGCACAACTGCGGGCTTAAATTATAGGGTGGAGCGGGTGGTGGTTGACAAATAATCAACGGGCCAAGCATATCGGACGACTCACCCCGACCAGGCTTCGCCGGTCGGCCCTCTCTTCAACTTCGTTGGAAAGAGGGCAAAACAGTTTTTTGATCAGAATTTTTAAATCCCCTCTATATGCGAAGTGGAGAGAGGGGTGACAAGCGCAGCGATGTCGGGGTGAGTCGTCTGCGCACCGCAATCAAATATTCAACATAATAATGGATAACTATTAAAATTTATTCGCCATGAAAATAGTAAGAGTACAATACACCACCACAGCGCAATTTGCCGCAACAAACCAGCAAAACATTGCCGGCATTGTTGCAGAGTTAAAACAGCTTAACCATCCCGGTATAAAATATGGCGCCTGGTTACTGCCCGACGGGAAAACCTTTATGCACTTTGATCAGCTGGAAAACGAAGAAGCCCACCAGGTACTTACCTCCCTTCAGTCCTTCAAAAAATTTGACGAGGAACTTTGGGCAAGCCAGCTTGAAGTGGGACCGGTATTGGAGTTGTTAACCTTGGTGGCATCAACAGAGGAGTATTTTGGGTAGATAAGAATACGGTCAGGTACAATAGGGAAAATGAAATTTCCTAATGGTATAATGCTGGGATTAAACTTTTCTTACGAAGCCAGTTTAGAGTGAGTGAGAAAAGGTACATTTACGAAACCTTCCACAAATGGCTCGTCGATCACCTTTTATTCGGATTATCAGAGATTTTTTTGAAAAAAATCCAGCTCAAATACAGTTTTGGTTGACAATTATTGCTTTGGGATTTACTATTTGGTACTCAAGTCAATCTCTAAAATCAGCAAATGATCAGTTTCATTTGGCACAAAAACAATTTATAGAATCTAAAAAGCTTCATACTGAAGATTCTATTTCTTCATTTCAAAAAGATAGAGTTGCTAATGGGCGCTTCATAAAAGATACTACTAAGCAGGGGCAACATGAAAGAGCACAAGAACAGCGTAACCATTTACAAGACGCTTTAAACCAACAGCAATTTGATGTAAACAAAAGTCAACTTAAAGCAATTCAAACCCAGGCAAAAATTGCTCAGTCTCAATTTTATCAGCAGCAGGAACAATATAAACAGCAATTGTATGAACAAAGGCCTGTTTTCTTTATCGATAGTGTCAGTATAACAACAATAAACTCAATAAGATCCACATTACGTTTTTACTTTTCCAACCAAGGTATTAGATCAGCCCATGTTGATAGTACAGTATTAGCTTTTTATAATCCGTTGGGGACATGTTTTAGTGTTACTCCGATAAGTAGCAATCAAGATTTAATTCTACAAAAAACCTCATTAGCTACCACTCAAATAAATATATGGGATGACTGTTTAAAAAGCAACCTTACTGTTTACTATCTACTTATATATTATAAGGATAAAATTACCGGCTCCAATCAAATAGAGCCAATATTTTTCAGGTATGAATATTTACAACAACATAGATTTTTTTGGTCTCGCGTAACAGGGCCTGTATTGATTGACTTTAAAGTAAAACTGAAAAAGAAAAAGGTCTTCGTAATCGAGTAATATCAGTCTTTAAAATTACCATATTATGTAATTTGTTGATTAATTAAAACGTCTTTAGCGCAGTATTGTAAATGAGTTTAAAACGCTTTTTTTGCATGAAACTCCCAACGCGTAAAATTCATTTATGTATTTCCATTTTATTTAAGCACATTTAGCGTTAAATACTGCCGCTTAACCAAACGGCATCATTAACCTGATTAAACCCAATTTTACCATTTATAATTATCACAAATTAAATGAATGCATCGCCTGCTTATCCTGATTCAAAAAAACATTATCCAATTTTAGATGGCTTGCGTGGAGTTGCCGCGCTGCTGGTGGTGGCTTTCCACGTTTTGGAAACCTATTCCGGTACCCGCTTCAACCAGATCATTAATCATGGCTACCTGGCGGTCGATTTCTTTTTCCTGCTGTCGGGTTTTGTGGTGGCTTATGCTTATGATGACCGCTGGGGAAAGATGAGCCAGTGGGACTTTTACAAACGCCGGCTGATCAGGCTGCAACCCATGGTTATTGTGGGTACTATTATTGGCGCCTTGCTTTTTTATTTCCAGGCCAGTCCGGTATTTCCGCTGATAGCCGGTACGCCGGTTTGGAAGTTGCTGTTGGTGATGGTGGTTGGTTTTACAATGATTCCCTTGCCTATATCGATGGATATACGGGGCTGGCAGGAAATGCATCCACTGGATGGTCCCGCATGGTCGCTGTTTTTTGAATATATTGCCAATATTATGTATGCGCTGGTTTTTCGCAAAGTTTCGCAAAAGGTGCTTGCGGTATTGGTGGTTATATTCGGCGGTTTACTTGTGCGTTACTTGGTAATGGGCCCGCAGGGGGATGTTATCGGCGGCTGGAGTATTGATAAAACCCAGCTTAATATTGGTTTTCTACGTATGCTTTACCCGTTTTTTGCCGGGATCCTGCTTTCGCGTATGGGCAAGCTGATTCGTATCAAAGGCGCTTTTACCGTATGCAGCCTGTTGATAGCCCTTGTTTTATTTATACCCAGGATTGGCGGCCCCGAACACTTGTGGATGAACGGGTTGTATGAGTCGTTTGCTATTATTCTGATGTTTCCGCTGATTGTTGCTATTGGTGCCGGAGGCCACATAAGCGGTAAGTTTTCGGCCAAAGTGTGCCGGTTTTTTGGCGATATATCATACCCTATTTATATTACGCATTACCCACTGATATACCTGTATACAGGCTGGGTTTCAAAAAATAAGGTACCCATGGAGTATGGTATTTGGTTTGGCCTGCTTTTGTTTGTGGTAAGCATTGTCATTGCTTATGCCTCGCTAAAATTATATGATGAACCCGTTAGAAAATGGCTTGCGAAGCGCTTTTTGGCGAAAAAAACGGTAGAGGCAAATATTGTAGCTTAACTGTAACTACCGGGGGCCCGCGGGCGTCTTTGCGGTATATTTAATAGTTTGATCATGAAAGCACCTCATTTGTTTTTCCGCATCTGTTTTTTTGTAATGTTTATTGCTGTTGGTTTTACCGCTAAGGCCCAAACCACAGCTTTTAAACCGAAGGATCCTGCACTGTTTAAAACCATTGCCCATATGGATAGCGTAATGTTTAACGCGTTTAACAACCGTAATATGGAGGTGCTTAAAACCTTATTTGCCGCCGATGTGGAGTTTTATAATGATGGCAAGGGAGTTACCGGTTACGCTGCCACCATGGCTGGTTTTAAAGGAATTTTTGAAAACAAACAGGCGGCCGATCTGCGGCGTGACCTATTGCCCGAAAGCCTGGAAGTCTACCCTATGCCCGGCTTCGGAGCTATTGAAATGGGAACCCACCGTTTTACCCATACCGAAAACGGCCAGCCGGTGATAGGAGTCATGAAATTTGTGCACATCTGGCAATATAAGGATGGCCAATGGAAAGTGACACGAGTTGTAAGTGTTGGGCATTGACGGCTGGTGCGGCCTGTTAAACTTTAACATGCTGCTTTTGCCGTAGCCGGCAGCAAGGTATAACACTCATGCAAAAAATGGGCGTTAAATTATTTACATCCGTCAGACCTTTACCCTCGAACAATCCTCCCAAATTTTAATACTTTTGATCTGACGGATTTTCGGACTTGCCGGATTTTCGACTTTCGGACTAAAACATGAAAGACCTCGCGTACCTCAATAAGTTTTTTTACAAATACCGCTGGCGATTAATCCCGGGTGTAATGTTTGTAATTATATCCAATATTTTTGGTGTGTTGCCCGCGCAGGTTATTCGCGTAGCTTTTGATTTGGTTACCGAAAATATTGGCGCTTACCAGCTTTTTGCCGGCTTTAACCGTCAAAGCATGATCTATGATATTTTTGGCAGCAGCCTGATGCTTTTTGGCGCGCTGGTATTAGTGCTGGCGCTGTTGCGGGGCCTGTTTCTTTTTTTTATGCGACAAACCATCATCCTCATGTCGCGCCATATTGAGTATGATCTGAAGAACGAAATTTATAATCATTACCAGCTCCTGTCGCTTGCTTTTTACCGCCGTCACAACACCGGCGATTTGATGAACCGTGTTACCGAAGATGTAAGCCGGGTACGCATGTACCTGGGGCCGGGTATTATGTACACCATTAACACGGTGGTGTTGTTTATTTTGGTGATATACGCCATGCTTACGGTAAATATAAGGCTGGCCATTTTTTCGGTATTGCCGCTGCCTATATTAGCGGGTATTATTTACTATGTAAACAATATAATCAATTACCGCAGCGAGCAAATCCAGGAGCGGTTATCGGGGCTCTCCAGCTTTGTACAGGAAAATATTTCGGGCATCAGGGTCATCAAATCATACGTGCGCGAAGGCTTTGTGCGCAAAAACTTCGCTGCCGAAAGCGAAAACTATAAAACTCATTCCATGGCTTTGGCCAGGGTGCAGGCTATGTTTTATCCTATTATGTTACTGCTGGTAGGTTTAAGCAACGTAATTACCATGTACGTTGGCGGGGTTGAGGTAATGAAAGGGAATATTACATCGGGTAACATTGCCGAGTTTATTGTGTATTTAAACATGCTTACCTTCCCGGTTATCTCACTTGGCTGGGTAACCTCACTTATCCAACGTGCGGCGGCTTCACAAAAACGGATCAATGAGTTTTTGCAACAGGAGCCAGAGATCATGTCTGCCGATGGGGTGGTGCATACCATTAAAGGTGCTCTTGAGTTTAATAATGTATCATTTACTTACCCGGATACCGGGATACAGGCTTTAAAAAATGTTTCGTTTAAAGTTGATCCGGGGCAAATGGTGGCCATTATCGGCCGTACAGGTTCGGGCAAATCAACCATTGCCAATTTGGTAATGCGTATGTATGATACTACCGGCGGCGAAATAACAGCTGATAATATTCCCCTGAAACAATTTAACCTGGAAGGTTACCGGTCGCAAATTGGTTTTGTGCCGCAGGAGGTTTTCCTGTTCTCGGATACCATAGCCAATAATATTGCCTTTAGTGCCGATGTGCTTGATTTGCCGGTTGTGGAGCAGGCCGCAAAAGATGCCGCTGTTTATAACAATATTATAGAGCTTGAGCATGGCTTTACCACGCTGATTGGCGAGCGTGGCGTTACACTATCGGGCGGGCAAAAGCAGCGGGTATCTATAGCACGAGCAATTTTTAAGCATCCGCAGATATTGATTTTTGATGACTGCCTCTCGGCGGTTGATACCCGTACCGAGGAGGAGATATTGAATAACCTGGGCCGGGTGATGCAGGGTAAAACCAGTATCATTATCTCGCACCGGATATCGACCATAAAAAACGCCGATAAGATACTGGTAATGGACAACGGCCAAATTGTTGAGCATGGTAACCATGAATACCTGATGCAGCTTAAAGGTACCTATTTTGACCTGTACGAAAAGCAATTGCTTGAAGAAGAGCAGGACGCGTAAACCAGGGAAATCGCTAAAAAAAAGCGCTGTTTTGCCCTATTTCTTAACATTTATTTGCGAAAATATTCGGTGCAAAAGCGTTTAAAAATCGGGTAAAGTGAATCTGCAAACTGTAATAAATTTAACTTCAACACAAGTAAAGTGCCATTTTGTTTTAAAATGTGTAATAAAGTTGAATAAAATACTTGCTGTTTGAATTTTTATTTATATTTATGCCAACCAAAACTAATTACGGGTATATTCATATGGGAGATTTTGACAATAGAGAGCGGGAAGAGGTATTTTCAAAGAAGGTGAGAGCCGGGAAGAGAACATATTTTTTTGATGTAAAGGCAACCAGATCAAACGATTACTATGTTACTATAACAGAGAGCAAGAAACGTTTGGAGGACGGTGTGTTTATTAAACACAAGATTTTTTTATACAAAGAGGATTTTGAAAAATTTGCCGAAGGCTTAAAAGATACAGTTGACTATATAAAGGCTAACCAGGACGTTGTTGAAAAACGTTACGAATACAGCGAGAACTCTGAAGTTGCAAAAACATCTGCTGATGAGGATTTCTCATTCGAGATATAAGGCCGAACAACCACTAAACTATATTATTACAAGAAAACCCTGCTTTTGGCGGGGTTTTTCATTTTGTATAATAAGTAATACCAATTCCTGATTTACATAGATGTCTTTTTAAACACCAACCATAGAATTTTTCATAACTGCTGCAAATGCTATAAAGCCAATAATAGCTAACACATATATACATATGATAACTATGGTTACAATTCCCCATAATTTAAAAAAGGACTTTAGTTTGCCCAGGCCGGCAGTAATGTGAGTACTATCGCTAAAGTTGATACCCTTTTTAATTTTTGTTGCAAACTGATATATGTACAGTGCAAAGAAAAAATAAAGCAAATCAATCAGCAGGTAAAAAACAGTAACGCCGCCGCCAAAACCCGCCATCATTTTTAGCCCCGGATTATAGGGCATCATTTCGGCCATTTTTGTAAAAATAGTACCTATTGATATGGCTACAAGTGAAAATAAGGCGCAAAATATAAAGCCAAGAATACCTAAAAAGGTAGCCCATTTACCGGCAGATAACAGATAGCTTTGAGCCTCGGGTGTTAAAATAAGATTGTTGTTTGGTTCTAAGGGAGCAACGTAGATTTCTTCGGTTTCCATTTTTTAGTTTAGGGTTTAAATATTTATATAGTTAGTACTAAAGATATAAATATTTAAACTAAACAATAATAGGATGCCGGATTTATGTTAAAGCAACGTACCCTTCATAAACAGCAACGCTATCGAAAAATAAATAATAAGCCCGGTAACATCAACCAGCGTAGCAACAAACGGCGCAGACGACGTAGCAGGGTCGGCACCTAATTTTTTGAGGATGAGCGGCAGCATGGATCCTGCTAACGACCCCCACAAAACCACACCCACCAAGGCGCAACCTACCGTTAACCCAACCAGCATCCAATACGGACCGTAAAGGTGAGGCCAAAGCATGGCAAAAGCAAAAATACGGAAGAAACCGATGATACCTAAAGTAGCACCCAGCATCAGGCCCGAGAGTAACTCGCGACGCATAACACGCCACCAGTCGGTTACGGTAACTTCGCCAAGCGCCATCGCCTGTATAATTAACGTTGAAGCCTGCGAGCCGCCATTACCACCGCTTGATATAATAAGCGGGATAAACAGCGCCAGCACAACCGCCTTTTCAATCGACTTTTCAAAAAAGCCCATAGCAGTAGCCGTTAGCATTTCGCCTAAAAACAAAATGATAAGCCAGCCAACACGTTTTTTTACCAGTTTAAAAAGGTTAATATCCAGGTAAGGCTCATCCAGCGCTTCGGTACCACCTATTTTTTGAATATCTTCGGTATACTCTTCGTTGGCTATCCATAAAATATCATCAACGGTTACTATCCCAAGCAAAATATTTTCGCTGTCAACCACAGGCAAAGCCGTGCGGTTGTTCATCCTGAAAATATTGATAGCTTCTTCCTGCGGATCACTTGCACTCAGCGAAATCAGGCGGCCATCCATCAGGTCGCTCACCTTTGTTTCGGGTTTCACCAGCAATATCTCGCGGATGCGGATATCATCCAGCAACTGACCATTCTCGTCTATAACATATATTACATCAATTGTTTCGGAGTTTTTACCGTAACGGCGAATGTGTGATAATACACGGGTAACGTCCCATGTTCTTTTTACGGCAATGTAATCAGGCGTCATCAAACGGCCAACGCTATCCTCTTCGTAACCTAAAAGGGATAAAGCTTCCTTGCGGTTTTCCGGCGATAGGTGCTGGATCAGTTTTTGAACGGCATCACCGTGTAACTCACTAAAAAGCGATGTGCGGTCATCGGGCGGTAGCTCATTAATAAGCTCTTCCACTTTTTGGCCAGAAAGTTTTTTGATAATACGCTCCTGTGTTGGGAAATCCAATATGCGGAACACATTAACGGCGCGGTTAATAGAAAGGATTTCAATAAACAGGGCACCATGTTCAGGAAGTTCATCAATCAGTTCTTCAACATCCGATATGTTAAGGTTGTTCAAATAATCCTGTAACCCGGTATTGTCTTTCGTTTCCAGCAACAATTCTATTTGCTCAACCATCTCTTCCATAAAACGCCCTCGTTTTTTTACATCTTATTATAAACTGTTTTCTGTTTTTTTAACGATGGCAAAAGTCGTTTATTTTTTCAAATTATTAGGCAAAAATTTCTGTTATCTTTGCAGCCTTTTGGTCGATAGTCCATAGACCATGGTCTATAGCAAATATCGGCCTGATAGTCAACTTTAACTATGGTCTGCGGACCATTGACTATGGACATATTTTAGAATTTAGAGTATAACAAAATGGGTTTACAATGTGGAATAGTGGGTTTACCAAATGTGGGCAAATCAACACTTTTTAATTGCTTATCAAATGCCAAGGCGCAGGCGGCCAACTTTCCGTTTTGCACTATTGAGCCAAACGTAGGTGTAATTACAGTGCCGGATGAGCGCTTAACAAAGCTTACCGAAATAGTTCAGCCAAAGTCTATTGTGCCCAACGTTATCGAAATTGTTGATATTGCCGGCCTGGTAAAAGGCGCCAGCAAGGGCGAGGGCCTGGGTAACCAGTTTTTAGCCAATATACGTGCTACAAATGCTATTATCCACGTTTTACGTTGTTTTGATAATGATAATGTGATCCACGTTGATGGTTCTGTTGATCCTATCCGCGATAAAGAGATCATCGATACCGAATTGCAGCTTAAAGATCTTGATTCGATAGAAAAAAAGATTCAGAAGGTTGAAAAGATGGCTAAAACCGGCGGCGACAAAGAAGCCAAAAAAACATTTGATGTTTTAACCGTTTATAAAAACCACCTGCTACAGGGTAAATCTGCCCGCACCGCGCCGGTGGCCGAAGAGGATAAAGAATACATTGCTGATATATGGCTGCTTACCGCCAAACCGGTAATGTATGTTTGTAATGTTGATGAGGGATCTGTAAGTACCGGCAACGCTTATGTTGACCAAGTGAAAGCTGCAGTTGCGGAAGAAAAAGCCGAAGTACTGATCATTTCGGCACAAATTGAGGCGGAAATTGCCGAGCTGGAATCATTTGAGGAACGCCAGATGTTTTTAAACGATCTTGGCTTAACCGAGTCTGGAGTTAATAAGCTGATTAAAGCAGCGTACCGTTTGCTTAACCTGGCCACTTACTTTACCGCAGGTGTACAGGAAGTACGCGCCTGGACAATTACGCAGGGCTTTACCGCGCCACAGGCTGCAGGTGTGATCCATACCGATTTTGAAAAAGGCTTTATCCGCGCAGAGGTTATTAAATATGATGATTTTGTAAAATACAACGGCGTTGAAGCTACCATTAAAGAGAATGGCAAGCTGGGCGTTGAAGGCAAAACTTATATTGTGCAGGATGGCGACATTATGCACTTTAGGTTTAACGTGTAAGGGAATAGGGCGGGAAGCTTTAACATAATAAAAAAGGGTTTGCTGAAAAGTAAACCCTTTTTTTATTATTGTGCTCCCGACGAGATTCGAACTCATATCGATGGTACCGGAAACCATAATTCTATCCGTTGAACTACGGGAGCAGAGACGCAAATATATAAAAATGCCATTACCTATCCGGGCAAATTTAAAAAACGGCAATAATAAAGCTAAACAACAGGCTTACAATGATTTTGAGGATCTGCTTTTGATTGTGTGCCTCTGTTGTAACGGTTTGCTGCAGTGGTTTGTAGGTGCGGCCCTCATCATACAAAACAAAAAAAGCAGAGTTTTGGTCTGCTTTTTTTGTTTTGTGCCAGTTGTATGCTTACTTAGCCACATCATCATGATCGGTACCGGTTACCACATCATACCAGTTCTCGATATCTTTTTCAAACGCGGCGGTTTTTTCACGGAAACGTTTTAGGGTATCATTACCTAAGGGCAGGTGAACCGGTGGGTTTTCGGCAGCGGCCAGTTTGATGAATGCCTGGGCCAGTTTTTCGGGATCGCCGGGTTGTTTATAATTTACCTCGGTGGCAAATTGACGCATAGCGCCAACGGTTTCGGCATAATCGGCAATTACATTTGCCGAACGGGTAAGCGACGACTCATCAAGAAAGTTGGTGCGGAAAAATCCCGGGGCCACTACAGTTGCATGAATACCCAATGGGGCAAGTTCCTGTGCCATGGCTTCTGTAATGCCTTCAATAGCAAATTTGGTTGAACCATATAATCCCCATCCATAATAAGCGCTTAATCCGCCTACTGATGATATATTGATCACATGGCCGGCGCGTTGTTTCCGCATATAGGGTAATATTGCCCTGGTGATGTTTAACATTCCAAATACATTAACCTCATAGTTTTGTTTTACCTCCTGGTCGGTAGCTTCCTCAACTGCCGATAGTAAGCCGTAACCGGCATTATTAACCAACACATCAATACGGCCAAAATGATTAATAGCCTTTTCTGTTGCTTCTTTGGCCTGTGCCTCGTTGGTGATATCAAGTTTTACTACGAATAAATTTTCGGGATGATTTAGCTGGTCGGCTAAGGCTTCCGGGTTGCTCCGGATGGCAGCTACTACTTTGTCGCCAGATGCCAATACGGCTTTGGTGATAACTAAACCGAAACCTCTTGAGGCGCCGGTAATGAACCATGTTTTTTGAGTTTTCATTTTGCTTTTGTTTTTATACACCAAAGGTCGGCAGAAGCAGGAGAGGGGCTTGTAATAATAACAAAGGGCTTATTAATAATTTCAAAGATTGAAATATTAATTAAATTACGTTAATAAGCTTAAGCCCTCAGGCAGCATGGTAGGCCTTGCGAAATTCGGCAGGTGTAACTCCCGTATTTTTTTTGAAAAACAGGTTAAAGCTTGGCTGTTCGGAAAAACCAATACTGTAGCTGATGTTTTGCAGGGTCCAGTCGGTTTGTAACAGCAGTACTTTGGCTTCTTCCAATATCCGGTTGCGGATGTGGGTGCTTACATTTTGGCCTGTATGTTTTTTAAGCAAAGCGTTGAGGTGGTTGGGGTGTACGGCCAGTTGGTCAGCAAATTCCTGCGCGGTTTTTAAACGGATGGGCTTTTCAAAGTTGATATTGGAAGCTTCACTCTCCAGTAAATTAAAAAACTGGTGAATGTGACGGTACTCGTCAGATACATGGTCGGGCTTTGGGTAGCGGGCAACCTTCATGCTTTCAACCATCAGCAGTTGCAGGTACGCCTGCATCGAAAAATCCTTATACTCGCTGCCCGATAATTCTTCTGATTGCATACTTTCAAAAAGCTGGTTAAGCAAGGGCAGCTCGTTTTGGGCAAGCCGGATAACGCTTTTAGCTTTTTCATTAAACAGGCCAAACTGATCAATGGTAGCTTTTAGTTGCGGATGGGAGTGAATGAACGATTTTTTAAAAAGTACATAATAACCACCAGATTCTTCAGAAAGTTTTTTCCAGGAAATAATATCGTTGGGATGTATGTAAAGCAAGGTAGGTTCTTCAATAAAATAGGTGTTTAGCCCCATGGTAAACACGCCGGTACCTTTGGTAACAAACAATATTTTATAAAATTCGCGGCGGTTTGGAGATAGATAATTGCGGCATTCGTGCTGCTCGCGATTAAAAACCCTGATGGTCCAGTCCTCAAAATAATCGCGCATCACCGGGATCATATCCGGCAAATCGCGCAGGGTATCAATTACTTTACTATCCAGGGTGGCAGGGATCATTGGAAGAATGTTTACACAAAGTTAAAAAATTCCCCTGTTTACAAATAAAGCTGTACCATCTGTTTCCAATACCTTGGCCTGTGCGCGTAATTATCCCAAATGTATAACCTATGATCAATTCCTTTTGACGAGAGCACGTAGCTAAATTCGCGGTTGCTGGAAATAAAAGGGTCGGTTTGGCCAATAGCCATGATAATTTCTATTTTGCGGATAGCATCTAAATCATACCCTTCGCCAAGGTTGGCTACATATTGCAGCGGCATGTTGAAATAGATATCCTCGTTTCTGTAACCATCAAACAGATCCCTGAATTCTTCTATCTGCCGGGTAAGATCTTGCCGGCCGCTCATACATACTACCTTTTTAAAGATGGTTGGATGCCTTAAGGCCAGGTTTATAGCATGATAAGCCCCCATACTGCAACCGGCAACATCAAAAATGTTGCTGTCATTTTCAATTTTCATAAAGGGAATAACCTCTGTTAATATGTATTGCTCATACTGCTTATGGCGGTCAATACGATCAACAGGGTGTATCCAGGGGTTATAAAAACTTTCGGCATCAATACTATCTACACAAAAAAGCTGCAGTTCACCGTTTTCTATGCGGTTCTGCAGCGCCTCAACTATTCCCCAGTTCTCATAATCGAAAAACCGGGCCATCCGGGTTGGGAAAAATAACACCGCCCTGCCGCTATGTCCAAATATCAAAAGTTCCATATTACGGTGCAAACTTGCACTAAACCATTTATGGTACGCTCTTTTCATTTTAGGTTAGGTCTTTTGGTGCGGAATTTCCACAACAGATGTTACTTCAAATTAAATAAATAGTAATGCTTAGCGATTAATATGATCATTAATCACCTGTTTCCATAACTGGTAACCGGCCGGGCTTAAATGCAAACCATCACCCACAAAATACTCTTTTTTAGGATATCCTTTAGCATCAACCATCTCTTTATATACATTTATAAAATGCCAGTTATTGGTTTTCTTAACAATTTCTGTTTCGATGAGGTTATTGGCGTATTTAAACTTATCAATCATGTTCCAACGGCTGAGGCTCGGTTTTAGTGAAACATAATAGCAGGGCAGATCGCCAAAGCGCTGCTGCGTTTTGGTAACCAGTTGCTGAAAAAATATAAATACTTCCTCGGGGTGGCGGCCATCGCCAAGATCATTATCGCCGGCGTATACAATTAAACGTTTAGGGTGATAGCTGAACATCACCCGTTCAAAAAACCAAACACAGGCTGCTAATGTAGAACCGCCAAACCCCAGATTAATCGGTTTAACGTTTTTGAAATCTTCATTAAGGTTTGGCCATAACCTTACCGATGAGCTGCCATAAAAAATTGTTTCAGGTTCATATTCCCTATTCAAACTAACTTTTTCAAGTTGTTTAATGTCATCTTCGTACCAATACATGAAACTATTTTACTATGTTTTA
Source organism: Mucilaginibacter sp. P2_A4 (assembly GCF_056405015.1). Classification (NCBI taxonomy): domain Bacteria; kingdom Pseudomonadati; phylum Bacteroidota; class Sphingobacteriia; order Sphingobacteriales; family Sphingobacteriaceae; genus Mucilaginibacter; species Mucilaginibacter sp. P2_A4. Next base: position 130,032 of record NZ_JBFUCX010000006.1, read on the forward strand.
TTAAAAAATATTAATGAATGGTTATTAAATTCATTCGTTGGCAAGATAATATAATCATTTATGTATCATGTTAAATCATCCAACTTTTATAACCCCTGTTTTATACAGTTCAATGCACTGTTTCAGGATATCAGATATGGTTTCAACCGGCAGATCTTCATCTGCATTAAAAAGGATAATTTTCATGCGCGATCGTTTTTCGATGATCAGGGAGGGATGATCAAAGCGATGGCCTTCAACAATGCCGATATAAGGTTTCAGTAGTTTTTTGTGCACCCACAAGTAGCAAAACATTTTGCCCTGGTAACAAAAAAAAGGCATCCCATATTTCAAGGTTGCGGTAATAGCTGCGTCTTGTTTCAGGATGATCTCCCGCAGGGCCAGCAGGCAACCCCTTATGGGTTCGTCCTTTTGCAGGTAAAAGTTATCAAGCGGGGTTGGCATAGGTTTTACAGATCACGTTTTACCAACTCAATGGCCATATTCAAGACCTCTTCAATAATTTCAACGGGCAGCTCTTTTTCTGCATCAAGAATCATGATCTTGATGCGTGAACGGTTTTCAAAAGTGAGACTGGGATGGTTCAGCCTTTTGCCCTCACTAAAGCCAATAAAAGGTTGTTGCAGTTTTTTATGCGTCCATATATAACAAAACATTTTTCCCTTGTACAAAAAAAATGGCATGTTGAATTTCCAGGCGTTGGTTATAGCGGCATCATGGTTCAGGATTATTTGGCGCAGCGCTAAAAAACAACCTTTTAAAGGTTCGTCCTGTTGCAGGTAAAAGTTATCCAGTGCCGTTAGCATAGGCAAATACTTATTTCTTTTTTGATGCTGCTTTTACCGGGATTGTGCGCACATATTCAGCAGCACTGAGGGCGAACTCTTTCCACCGGTCATGATAAACATAGGGAATCTGGATCCATTCTTTCATGGGTCTGTTATCCATCGGATCAAAAAGCTGAGCGCCATCCAAGCTTAAGGCTTCATCGCGGGCTTCGCCATTAAGTTTAACTACCAGGGTATCCCGCCGAAAGATGGCCGCTGCTTTACCATTTGGCGTTTTAAAACATAAAGCGCCAAACATTTTGCCTGGTTCAACATCGGGGATCTGCCGGGTAAGTTCATGAAAGTGTTTTTCTGCTTCGGTCATAAACGTCTCTTTATGTTATGGGATATATAATCACTCAACGATGCCGGAAAATTCAATCAACCAAGCATCGATGGCGCTACCCCAAACGTTTTTTTAAATGTATAGCTAAAGTGCGAAAGATTCTCGAAACCTACATTCAAATAAACTTCGGATGGTTTCTGGCCTTTTTCGCGGATAAGGTAATAAGCCTCTGATAACCGCTTTTGCTGTAACCATTGCCCCGGCGAAGCGCGGAACACCTTTTCAAAATCACGCTTAAAACTGGCCAGGCTGCGCCCGGTGAGCGTGGCAAACCGGGCTGTTGGCACGTTGTACATAAAGTGCTGATTCATGTATGCTTCCAGATCTATCTTGTAAGGTTCACTAAAATCGAAAAGGAAATCATAATAATCTGCACCCAGCCTCAATAGCAATTCTACGGCTTCCTTTGTCTTTAAGCTGGCCATGGCATCGGTTGCCATAGCGGGGTGCTCAAAGTAGGGAACCAATGAATCAAAATAACCTTTCATAAAAGGATCAGGGGGTAATATCAGGATCTTATCACCTGTGTAGCTGTTTGCCGGTGCCAGTTTATGATCAGAGCTGTACCTGCGTAAAAAGGCCTGGTCAAGATATATGTTTATTGCCCTGAACTCCCCACCGCCCAAAGGCGGCACCTTCTCTGATTTCAGGAGCTGGTTTCTGCCTACCAAACCTATGCAGCCAGCCCCAAAAACGCGTATGCCATCATTTGTTTTTAGGTGGGTTTCGCCCGAAATGATATAGCCCAAAGCATGCTCCTGCACAAATGATTCATTGCTGCGCTGCTTTTTATCAACACAGGAGTATAGCAGGTTATTGAGCAGAATATGACTTTTATCTTCCATGTTGTTACGAACTAAATATACCAATTACTTTAATTGGCTCATAGCAAGCTTATCCATCATCCTATCGGATAGTATCTTCCTTAAAAATAACAACGGCCGGGCTAAAAAGCCACCAACATAGCGGGTTTTAGGTTGTTTGGCCCCGATTGCTTTTTGTACCAGTTTTACAATTACTTCAGGCTCTGCGGCGCGGTGCCCCTGGTTTTTAAACAGATCGATAAATTTTTGCACCATATTTTTATAATAGCCACTGCCAGAAATTTTGAAAAGGTTTTCGCCGGCTATATCGCTCCATTCAGATTTTACACCACCGGGTTCTATCACTACCACATCAATACCAAATCCTTGTACTTCCATACGCAGGGCATCGCTCAGGCCCTCCAAAGCAAATTTACTGGCGTGGTACCAGCCGCCCAAAGCGCCGGCAAACTTACCGCCAATGGATGATATGTTAATGATGCGGCCAAATTTATGAGCACGCATGGCCGGTATAACCAATTGCGAGAGGCGGGCTGCTCCAATAACATTTACCTCCAGTTGGTAACGGGCATCCTTCATGGGCACATCCTCCACAGCACCATATGAGCCAAATCCCGCGTTGTTTATCAATACATCTATTCGGCCCTCTGCCCTGATTATGGTTTCAATTCCTTTAACCATGGCAGCATCGTCGGTTACATCCATGGCCAAAACTTTTACGCCCAGTTGTTGAATGTCGTCCATTTTTTCAACCCGGCGGGCAGCGCCATAAACTGTATGCCCGTCATTTAATAGTGCGATAGCCATTTCTTTACCCATCCCGGCAGATGCGCCGGTTATTAATATGATCTTTTTCATTGTTTTTGCTTTGTTTTAATTACAAAACAAATGTCGTGGTAAAACAAGAGGGCAGGTTTGGTGAGAAGCTCAACTTTGCTTTGGTGTGGGGCTCAGAAGGGATGGGTGCAAAAATAGGTGCAGTAATGTTTCAATTAATGTAATAAGAGTATTTTGTGTGACACAAACTACTGGAGTGCGGACTCAAACTACGGAAGTGGGAATTTTTTATATGCCTAAAACAAACACGCCAAAGGCACGCCCGAAACAATCACGAGCTATATTACCGCAGTGCGCGGTTAAAGCGCAGCAATAGCCCAATTGGTAAAAGTTACTTAAAACCTGCCGCTTACCAATCAGCATGTTCAATATCCCCCGTCTTTAATAAACAACCTTTTACTGTGTTCACAATATCAATAAGGTCAAAGGGTTTGGCAATAAAAGCATCAGAGCCGTAGTTTCCTAAAGACTCCAGTACCCGCGGATAGGCCGAAACCATTACCACCGGGATATGGGATGTTACCGGGTTTGTTTTTAGCATGTGGCAAAGCTCGCCGCCGTTTATGCCGAAAAGGATGTAATCAAGTATCACCAGATCGGCATTAAATGCCATGGCAGCCTTGCAAATATCATCGGTGTAATTGATGGCTTTAATTTCGTAGCCTTCCATCTCAAGCACGTCTTTCATCACCTCAAGGATATCATCGCTATCATCAAGTATTAAGATCTTTTTAGACATAGACATAGTATTTATAATTGGTCAGATAATAACGTATTGCCTGTGTTCTTTGTTTTTTTTCCTATGAATTTATTTTTGTAATATTTGAGTTACAACTACGCGCGTTTAAGTGCCAAAACCAGGGCATCAACGGTTTTTAAAACCTTATCGAGGCTGGCGGGTGTATTGGTTACTTTGGCTATCATAATACCGCCCTCAATCAGCGCTATCATAGATAGGGCAGTGCCGCTTATGTCCGCATCTTCCTTAAATTCCCCGGCCTCAATACCGGCCTGTACCAGGTTTTCTATTGATTTTTTCCAGCGCAGAACAGCCTGTGCGGCCTTATCTTTTAATAGGGGGTTGGTATCATCGGCATCTACCGCTGTATTTAATATGGGGCAGCCACCGGCAGGGAAGTTTGCCCGGGTAAAGCTGTGGTAAACCTGGGCGTAAACCAGTAGTTTATCATAGTAGGTACTGGCTTTTTGAATGCGCTCCTGTACCTGTTTTCTTATTTTGGCCGAGTTATAGTCAAAGGCGGCTAATGCTACTTCTTCTTTATTGGCAAAATTGCCATAGATGCTGCCCTTGGTGAGGCCCGTCGCCTCTGTCAGATCAGACATGGAAGTGCCGGCATATCCTTTTTTATTAAAGATAGGAGCAGTGGTTTCTAAAATAAACAGGCGGGTTCTTTCTGCCTTTGATAATTCCTTTTCCATATTACAAATATACCAACTGGTATTTGAATGTTATAATTTTTGAGATTGAGTGAGGCCTTTCCCCCGTTCCCCTCTCGAGAGGGGGCGCACCGGACTGTGAAAGGGAGGGGTGTGTTCTACACGCGACTAACACAGCCCTCCCTTTTTGTCGTTTTTAATGATCACTCACCAGCACTATTGGCCCGGCTTGTTTTTTACGGTTAAGTACCAGGAATAACAAAGGCATAGCCATTAAAAAGAGCAAACCAACAAGTATGTACGCATCCAGATAACTTAACAGGAACGATTGCTTGTCGATACCGTTATTAACTAAAGCCATGGCTTTATTGTGCGCATCAAAACTTGATGATCCCTTCCCAGCAAAATATTGGGTTAAGTTATTAATGCGATTGGTAGCTTGCGGGTTGTAAACGCTGATGTTGGAGATGAGATCATTCCTGTGCGATCCAAATCTTTTGGCCACATAGGTATTGATCATTGCTATCCCGAATGAGCCTCCCAATTGCCGCATCATATTGTTTAAGGCCGAGCCCTGCGGAACGTCCTTAGCATCAAGTCCCGAAACTGCAAGCGCTGTTAGTGGAACCGTAAGAAACGCAAGACCCATAGCCCTGTAAATAAGGATTAAAGCCAAATTGCCGGGAGTAGCTTCTAAATTCAATCCTGCCATTTTATAGCTAAATATCATGAACAGAAAAAATCCCGTGATAATTATTATTAATGGCGATACACCTTTTTTAAGCAAAGTGGCCGAAAATAGTAAACCAAAAATAGCCAGTATAGCACCAGGGAGCAAGGTAAGCCCTGTAATGGTGGGCGGGAATCCCAGTACCCGCTGCGCCAGCACCGGCGTTAAAAAAACGGAGGTGAACAGGCCAACGCCGGTTACAAAGGTAAGGATAGCCGCAACCGCCAGTGACTTGCTTTTTAGTACCCTTAAATCAATAACCGGGTTTGGTGTGGTAAGCTCCCACCAAATAAATGTCAGGATGCTAAATACAGCCGTCGCCGTTAAAGCGATGATGTAATTGGCCGAAAACCAATCGTCAGTTTCGCCACGCTCCAACACGGTTTGGAGCGAACCTATGCCAATAACCAGCAGCAGTATTCCCCACCAGTCTACCGCCTTGGCTTTAACTTTTATCTCGGGCTCGGTAACCAGTATCGTGCTTGATACGGCTACAGCTATACCAATAGGGATATTGATGTAGAAGATCCATGGCCATGAATAATATTCTGTAATAAAACCACCTAATGTTGGCCCAATGGTTGGGCCTAAAAATACACCTACTCCAAATAGCGCGCTGGCTATACCTGTACGCGCTTTGCCAAATACCTCAAATACAATAGCCTGCGATACCGATAACAAAGCCCCTCCGCCCATGCCCTGCAAAAAGCGGAACAGTACGAGTGTCCATATATTGGATGCCAGACCACACATTGCCGAGAAAAAAGTAAAAGCGATAATAGAGCCGATGTAATAATTACGGCGCCCCAGCTTGGTGGCTAAAAAGCTGGTCATGGGTATTACTATGATGTTGGCAATAGCGTAGGCCGTTATTACCCAGGAAGTATCTTCCAGCGTGGCACCCAGATTGCCGCTCATGTGCGATAAGGCTACGTTTACTATGGAGGTATCTATCAGTTCCATTACTGCCGCCGCGATAACGGTTATGATAAGAATGTTTTTTTTCATTGGAGTATAAAATTTATTACTATAAAATATACTGGTTGGTATATTTTATAGTAAATTTTTTAAATGGATTACCTTGGCAGGTTAATCACTCTTAAAGCTTCATCTGGGTTTGATAGGTATAAGCGGTAAAAATCCTCTGTATTACCTACTCTTATCTCGTATGTATCGGTTTCCAGGGCTGCAAAAAACTCGTCAGCAACCTGTGATGGTGGGATCCCATTTTTGCCGCCTATTTCTGCCGAAAATTCGGTATCAACCAATGGAGGCATCAGTTCAAAAACCTTCACGCTGGTTTCTGCCAATACCAATCGTAAAGCGCGGGTGTAGGCATGAAGCGCGGCTTTGGTAGCGCCATAAGTGGCTAATCTGGTGCTTGGTGCAAAGGCAACTACCGATGATACATTTACTATAGCAGCTTCACTTTGGTTTTTGAGTGATGGTAATAGTTTTTCGTTAAGACGGATGACAGACAGGTAATTGGTCAGCATTTCTTCGCCTGCTGTTTCAAAGGTATTGGTACCGGTAAGCAGGTTATTGAGGTTGGCTGCACCAGCGTTGTTGATCACTATATTTAGTTCAGGAAATTCGGTAGTTAACTTAGTAACCAACGCTTCTACATCTTCTGCATTTGATATATCGGCATTAATGGCTGTCACGTTTTTTAATTGATCGGCCGCTTTTTGCAAACGGTCATTATTACGACCAATAATGATCACATGATTATCCTGTTCTGATAGTTTTTTGGCTAACTCAAAACCTATGCCGGCACTGCCGCCGGTAATGAGTATGGTGTTTTCTGAAGTTTTCATTTTGATATGCTGAGTGATTAAATTCAACACCACAAAAATATACCAATCGGTATATTTTTACAATAGGGAAAATTCATTTCTGTGTCATCATTACAGGCTTGAATTTTAGGCTATGCTTTCGGTTTTCTTAAAGCTGCAAAACAGAAAATTTTGCGTGGTTTCAAATGGGGTAACATGATCTTCATTAATGCACCTTATCTTTTTAAACTGCTGGTGGAATTGGTTTTGTAATTGCAATTCGGAGTATTTTTTTATTGGTAAGCCACTACATTTTTCGGGGCCGTTTTCAGAAAAAGTACCAATCACTACATAATCACTAACCGCATTGGATACGATGTTCAAATAATTCGTAATTTGATCTTCATGGGTTAAAAAATGGAAGGCTGCCCTATCATGCCAAAGGGTATAAGTTTCTGTGGGCTTAAAAGCGTTGATGTCGCAAACAATCCAGGTAACCTGGTCGCTTTTATCTCCAAGCCGGGCTTGTGCTTTTGCTAATGCTTTTGCAGATATATCTAAAACGGTAACATTGGTAAATCCCTCCTGCAAAAGGTAATCAACCAGCCTGCTGTCGCCACCGCCAATGTCAATAATTTTATCAGTTTTTGCCAGATGGAAGCTATGAATAAAATCAAGCGACGTTTGCGGAACCAATTGTGTCCAGCTTACTTCATTAGGATTTTTAGTTTCATATACCTGCTCCCAATGCTGTTTATTATTTTCTTCCATGGATAATGCTCATCTTTAAAAAAATTAAAGTTCAAGATAAATATCCCAAAATGAAGAGAAATTGTTTGATTGCTATATTAAGTTTAATGTTTGTTGGTTTAATATCGATGAATACCCAGGCGCAGACTTCGCCGGCAACCATGCCAACGTTAAGCTCTACTAACCCCTGGACTGCCGATCAGTTAATGGAACCAGCCGAATTAGCTGCAGAAATTAAAGCAGGGGACGCGAAAGCGCCCGTCATTTTTAACATTGGCGCGGTGGAGGATATAAAGGGCGCTAAACATATTGGTGCAGTAAACAATGCCGAAAACCTGGAGAAATTCAAAAACGCGCTTGCTTTGCTGCCTAAAACTACAGTGGTGGTTATTTATTGCGGTTGCTGCCCTTTTGCTAAATGCCCCAATATCCGCCCTGCATTCCTGGAGTTACAAAAAGCTGGTTTTACCAATATAAAGCTGCTTAACCTGTCAACCAATTTAAAAACAAACTGGGTATCCAAAGACTACCCTTTAGCCGCTAAATAATCACAAAAAAAAAGCCTGCCGTCAATCAAACGGCAGGCCTAATTAAAAATATATAACTCAAATTTAAATGGGGCTATGTTAGTATAAACACCGATAAACTCCTTGGTCCGTGTGCACCTATGACCAGGGATTGCTCAATGTCGGCTGTTTTTGAGGGACCTGAAATAAATGCACCATAACCATATTCCGATTGGCCAATTTTTTGATAAGCCTGGGCCATGGTAGGTACAAGGCTGTTTTTACTGATAACTATGGCAAGGTGCTGGGCAATAAATGGCAATACCCTCACCGTCATTTGCTCCTCTGTTAACCATAGCGCGCCATTTTCGGCCACGCCCAGGTTTGATGCCAGGATGCAAAGCTCCACATCGGCAAAACTGTGCGATAGTTCGTGTTTTACATCATCAACAAAAGTATAATCTCCCAGTTCGCGAATGCCTGATATGATCTTTACGCCGGGTTTAAATTCTTTTTGCAGAATAGCTTTAATAGCATCATAATCGGCCACTTCATAAACAAAGCTGCCGCCGGCGCTGCCTACAGTAGTATATCGTTCAACTAAATTGTCGTTAGTGTTTGTTAACGAGCTTAATATTTCAAGATCGGGCAGTTCGGCATGGCTAAACTGGTTGGCTTTTACAGCCGCTAATATTTTTTCCCTGCTCATTTCTGTTGATCCTTTCTTTTAGCATACCATTCGCCAAATGATTGTTCGGGTGCTTTGGGCATTTCGCGGTGTTTATACCATGGGTTTGCACCATTATTAACCGCGAATGGCGCATACTTAAATGTCCACCTGCCCATTTTACCAGCTGCGCGGTATAAGGCAGGGGAGGCCAATGTAAAAGCCATGCCTTTCATAGCTATAGTTTTAGCTTTGGGTGTGTAGCCTGCCTTTACAATAACCTGCCGCCACTTGTACAACTGATCGTGAATATCAATTTTAACGGGGCATACGTTGCTGCATGATCCGCAAAGGGTTGAAGCAAAGGGCAGGTCGGCATATTTTTCCATATCCAGGTTGGGTGCCAAAATACTCCCTATCGGGCCGGCAACGGCGGTATGGTAACTATGGCCGCCACTTTTGCGGTATACCGGGCACGTATTCATACAAGCGCCGCAACGGATACATTTTAAAGAGTTGCGGAAATCTTCCCTGCCTAATTGAACGCTGCGCCCATTATCTACAATTACAATATGAATCTCCTTACCATCCTGCGGTTTGGCAAAATGGCTGGAGTAAGTAGTTATAGGCTGGCCGGTGGCGCTGCGGGTGAGCAGGCGTAAAAAAACACCTAAATGTTTTCTTTGGGGGATGATCTTTTCCATGCCCATGGATGCAATGTGGATCTCGGCCAGGTGGGCGCCCATATCCGCATTGCCTTCGTTGGTGCAAATTACAATTTCGCCGGTTTCGGCAATGGCAAAGTTTACGCCGGTAAGGGCGGCGCGGCGGGTTAAAAACACCTCGCGCAAATGCTGGCGGGCGGTTTCTGTCAGGATCTTGGGATCCGATTCACCTTTGGCCGAGCCTAAATGCTCATGGAATATATCGCCTATTTCTTCCTTTTTTTTGTGGATGCAGGGCAATACAATATGGCTTGGTGGCTCGCCTGCCAGCTGAACAATGCGCTCGCCCAGGTCAGAGTCGATCACATCAATGCCCTGTTGTAAAAGGTATTCGTTAAGGTGGCATTCCTCGGTAAGCATAGATTTGCTTTTTACCATGCGGTTGATGCCCTTGTCACTTAATAATTTATGAATTATCTGGTTATGTTCCAGGGCGTCGGCTGCCCAATGTACGGTAACGCCGTTTTTGATGGCATTGGCCTCAAACTGCTCCAGGTAACTGCTCAGGTTTGATAATACATTGTTCTTGATCTGTGATGCGGTTTCGCGCAATAACTCCCATTCGGGTAATTTATGCGCGGCAATATCCCTTTTGGCCCGTACCCACCACAGGGTTTCGTCGTGCCAGTCAACACGGGGTTCGTCCCGGTTAAATATGGCAGCTAATTGAGGGTGGTCTTTTGTCGCGGTGCTGCTCATTTGATACTGTGGTTTAAAATTTCGGCAACATGTATTACTTTAACATCGCTTCCCTGGCGGCGTAAAATGCCTTCCATGTGCATCAGGCAGCTCAGATCGGCCGATGTGATGTACTGTGCGCCATGCTCAATATGATCGTCAACCCTATCTTTTCCCATTTTGGATGATACGGCTTCCTCAACCACGCAAAAGGTGCCGCCAAAGCCGCAGCAATCATCGGCCCGGCTTAGCGGAACCAGCTCCAGTCCCTTTACCATATCCAACAGTTGCGCCGGCTTGCTGAATGGTGGTGCAACCAGCTCTGTCATTTGCGAAATGCGCAAACCACGCAAACCATGGCAGCTTTGGTGCAAACCTACTTTATAAGGGAAACTGGCATCCAGGCTCTCGACCCTTAAAATATCAACCAAAAACTCGGTCAGTTCAAAAACCCGTTTGCGGATGTCGGCCGCCATAGCCTCGTTTTGGTGGGAGTGAAGGTGTTCCTTAATATGCAGCGTACAGCTTCCCGATGGGCATACGATATAATCATATCCCGAAAAATTATCTATAAATAAATTATTGCAAGCGCCGGTAAGGTGCTCATAACCAGAGTTGGCCATGGGCTGCCCGCAGCAAGTTTGATTTTTTGGATAATGAACTTCGCAACCCAGTTTCTCCAGTAACTCCAATGTGGCAATTGCCGCGTTGGGGTAAAACTGATCAACATAACAGGGTACAAATAAAGCTACCTTCATTTTGTGTGCTTAATTAATTGGTTAAAGCAATATTAGCGCTTATGGTTTAAACAACTATCCTTGTGTATCTGCAAAAGTACGGTTGTATACAAGGTATCGAAATTACAGATATAGAGGGCAACTGTTATTCAGTTTTTTTTGCAAAAGGTTGAGTGGAATTAGCGTAATGGCGTAATAGGATAATCCATTAAATGGAGGGGAAAGTGAATGGGGGGATTTAAATATGATAATTGCTTTGTTTTCGGTTGTTATTTGAGAGGCTGTTTAAATTTGATTCATTAATGTTTTTATAGTTCTAATGACGCACTTACCCACCCGTCATTGCGAGGCACGAAGCAATCCCAAACTATGCAGATCGGATTTGCAAAGCTTTTCTGCAAGGCCGGGATTGCTTCGTGCCTACCCCATGACGTATTGGATTTTGAAGTGTGTGGGCCTGTCAGTCTGAGCCTGTCGAAGACTCGCGCGGAGAGGCCTTTGCCCGCTATCCTTCGACAGGCTCAGGATGACAGCCATTTCTGCTACGTCATTTCCCCTTCAGAGGTCACCGGATTTTATAAACCGCAAGGACGACCTGTTTCTTATTGTTAGACGGGCTCTGAGATGCAAGACCCTGCTTGTCCATATACATGGTGAAAAATGGATTCAATATAACCAGGAGTTTTTATGAGTTGTTGTTATTATGGGCTGAAATTTCGCGACAATATTTTAATTTATTAAGCTGATTTATAGTACATAATGAACTTATTTTAAAATATTCTACTATTCCTATAGGATTTATATAAATAAAGTTTTATGTTTGCATCGTCATCAGAGACAAATCGTTCTTTATTTAACTTATCAAGAAAGACTGAGGGAAAGGCCCAAAGACGTCTTAGCAACCTCTACATCCGCATAATGTAAAAGGTGCTAATTCCTGCTCCATTCAACGGAGAAAGATAATAATACCATCTTCGCCCCCTGCCAATCTAATAAGTGATTTTATAGTTTTTTAAGTCGCGTGACCGAGAGGATAGGTGGGGGTCTGCAAAACCCTAAACGGCAGTTCGAATCTGCCCGCGACATCTAAGTTTTTACTACACATTTTCTTAAAAAGCTTTCTTTAATCTCCGTCATTGAGAGGTACGAAATAATCCCCTATTTAAAGGTCTGACTTGCAAGTTTGCTCTGTATCGTTAGGGATTGCTTCGTACTTACTTACGACGTATTTACTAAAAAACTTTTGTCATCCTGAACGCAGTGAAGGATCTGTTATTCGCCATGCTTCTTCGCCCGGTACAGTCTGCGAATAGATCCTTCGTTCCTCAGGATGACAAACTTTTCAAACGTCATTTTCCTTTCAGTGTCGCCCCGGGTAGTAAAACTCGCAATGAGGCATGAAGAAAGCACTTTCTCTTTTACAAATTCCCGATTATAACTATATAAGTTATCTTATAAATACGACAGCCCATTATACCCGTTATTGGTATAATAAATCGGCTCAAAACCATCTTCGGCCAGTTCGCAGCTTACCTGCATGGTAGTAAAGGTAACATCGCCAAAAATGTTGGCTATGGCAGTATCGGCGGCATCGCGGCCGGTGGCAATTTTAATGAGTCCGTTAAGCGGTACCAATTTGGTTGCATCAAACAAAACCCATTTACCACCCAGGTAGGCTTCAAAACAAGCATGGAAATCGGCTGGTTTCAAATGGTAGGCATAGCCTGTAAAGTAACGGGCAGGTATGGTTAAAGCGCGGCAAAGAGCAATACCTAAATGAGCAAAATCGCGGCATACGCCCACCTGCTCGGTAACGGTATCAAATGCCGATGTTTGGGCATTGCTGTAACCGCTCAGGTACTGTACATTGGTATGGATCCAATCGGTAAGGGTTACTACTTTTTCAAATGGGTTGGTGATATGCCCAAACAGGTTGTGCGATAAACGGTACAACTTATCCGACTGGCAATAGCGGCTGGGGTTAAGATAGGGGAGTACCGTAGCATCCAGCTGGGCTACCATTACCTCGTGCTGCTCGTGGTAATCTGTTAGCTCATAACAATTATCAACCAAGGCTTTATAGGTAACTTTCACGGTGCCCGGTTCGCTAATTTCAAAACGCATTAAACGGTTTTCGCCCTGTGCAGATATTATTTCCTCTATCTTAACGTAGGGTTCAACCGTAAACTCTTCGTTTAATACGGTTTGGTTTGGTGTGCGTAAAGCGTGTATGTTTAATATCAATGTGCCCGGCGACCGTACTACATATTCCATTTGGGTAAACACATCGAATTTCATTTGCTTAGCTTCCGGTTTTAATTTCTTCTAATCTGTTAAATGTTGTATCCATCCAGTCCTCAGAGATATGCTCCAGGGCCAGTTTCAATTCTTCGGCCCATTGTGCCGATATGTATTCCAGGTCTTTCTTTTCGTACCGTGTTTCAATGATCTCGAAAGTGTCCTTTTTGTAAAGGGCCACGTCAATAGGGAAATCAACATTATTTGAACTCACCCTGGTTGAATCGAACGAAAGAAAACCTGTTTTCAATGCCAGTTTCAGGCTGCTGTCTTCGGTAAGTATGCGGTTTAAAATCGCCTTGCCATGGCCCGAGTTACCTATAACCACGTAAGGCGCACCCTGCCCCAGTTCAACCCAGTTACCTTCGGGATAAAGTAAAAACAGCTTGTGTTCGTCGTCATCCTTTAACTGCCCGCCAATAATGGTGTTCAAATCAAACTTAAATCCGGCAGCTTCTAATGATGCCTTATCCTCAACAGCTACGCGCCTTACCTGTTCGCCAAAGGCGTTTACGGCCTTGTACATTTTGTTAAACTCTTTGGTTTCCAGCAGCTCGTTAAAATATACAATGGCTTTATCCCTTGCCGACCGCAAGCCGCTGGTCATGATGAAAAGGGAAAAATTGTCTTTTTGTTCTATGGTGATCTTCTTTTTTACAGTTGTATCTGTTCCCGAAGTTATCCGGGTATCGGCAATAGCCAATAAGCCTTCTTTAACCTTAATTCCGAGGCAATAAGTCATTTTAGTAAACCAGGATTTGTTATAAATTTCCCGATTGCCAAAATAGGGAAAAGAATTTTATTAAGACAGAGGATTTTTGGAGTAAGGAGCAAGGATTTTGAAGCAGGGGATTAAGACTTTTGGTGCATTTTGTAAAAAACGTTGGAGTGAGGTACGTAACAATGACGTTTTTATTTCAGACTAAGCAATAAGCTCTGTATGCTGGCAACGACTCACCCCGACCAGGCTTCGCCGGTCGCCCCTCTCTTCAACTTCGTTGGAAAGAGGGTCAAAACAGCTTTTTGTACCGGATTTTTTAAGCCCCTCTATGCGCGAAGCGGAGAGAGGGGCAGACGAGCGCAGCGATGTCGGGGTGAGTCGACTCTGCGTCAAAAGGCAAACGTCTTAATTCTTGACTCTAACCTCTTGATTCTCTCTAACTAAAGTATATAAAACACCGCCTGTTTTTGAGGTTGGTTGGTCATCATGGCACCTATATCCTCCGGCAACTCATCTTTCATCATTTGTTTCAGGTTGTTTTCAATAGTACGGCTGATGGCTGTTGTGGGCGTATCGGTAGGCTTATTCTCAAACGGATCCTGCAGGTGTATGGCCATTTTTTCGATGAGGAAAAAGGCTGATGAAATAGCAATTACCAGCGGAACCTGGAAAATACCAAAGAACTCTATAAGGCTAAACGGTAGCAACAGCACAAAAAACATCACCAGCCAATGGATATACACACTATAGGTAGATGGAAAAACCGTGTTTTTGATCCGCTCGCAGCCACCCATTGAGTTCATGAAACCTGTTAATGTACTATCCATAGCTACCTGCTGATATTCGTTTATCCAGCCAAGTTTGTACAGCGTGCGCAGGTCATGGCCCTGCAGCTCGTTTATAGCAAGCGGGGTATGATCAAGGTTTTTGATGTTTTTTACATCATCATCACTTAAATAGGCTTCCAGGTTTTCTTTGGCGTTTTGCCCGCGCAAATGGCAGCTTAAACTGTAACACCAGGCCATTTGGCGCCTGATGATACGCTCTTTTAAAGCTCGCTTTTGTTCGCCATCGTGGCTGCTGTCAACAAAGGTTAATACCTGCCGGGCAAACGTGCGGCTATCATTTACTATGCCGCCCCACAAAATGCGGGCTTCCCACCAGCGGTCATAAGCCTGGTTTGAGCGGAAAGCCAGCAACAGGGAGATAATGGTACCCAATATGGTTGATACGGTTAAAGGGATTGATACCGCTTTAAAATTATAGTACTGGTGGATAAAATAAATTGCCGCAGAGTATACAGCCACCAGGATGAGTTCTTTTTTTATTTTACCGAATACGTAGCTTACCGGTATATTTTCTTTTAGTAGCATAGATGTTTTTTTAAGATGTTATTATTGATGTTCTGTTAATTCCGGCTCGGTAATCAAGATATCAGCCGGCATACCTTGAGTTTTGGGCAGCGCGATTATTTTAATGCTGCATTTGGATATCAGCATTTGGGGCGCGATACTATTTTTAAAAAGCAACTGGTAGTTATCATGTGGCCTTACAATAGCATCAACCTCGTTAGCCTCCAGGTAATTATTAAATACAGCTACAGTGCTGCCATAAAAAAAGTTAATGGCAATACGGTTAATGAGGTGGCTATGCTTATTTTGCAGTTCGGTACAGCGGGTGTAAAAATTATCGGGGATATGCCTGTACTCCACACTGCGGCGCGATAACATCAGCAGCTCGCTTAATGAGTCGGTAATTTTAAGCATGTGCACCAGTACAATATTTACCTTTTCGGGGTAATATTGATGTACCAATGCCGGGATGCCTTGAATAGATTGTTGGGTAAAATCGGTTGGGATTAATAGCGTTTTCATAGTCATGTTAATTATTGTTGAAACTTGTATCGTTTTGTTTGATACAAGTGTAGCAGCCAATAATTAGGATGATTTAAGAAACTTATTAGAATTTGATTAGAATTAATTGCAGCCCCCGGCCCATCCAAAGGAGCTACTGTGTGTGTACACATCTTTTAATAAAAGAAAACGTCATTTCGATAGAGCAATGGGAGGAATAAGTGGGGAGCGAAAGAGAAATCTTCTACACCTGCATAGTTGACTGCATGTCGTACAGGATTTCTCCTCGTACCTCGTTCGAAATGACAACGTGTCTTTTACAAGCTCCCGTGGGGCTGAGGCTACTCCACCGGCAAAAAAATCTTAATCTCCGTACCAACGCCTACTTCCGAACTGATGCCCAGGCTGCCTTTATGCAGGCGGATGATGTTTAACGTTAAAGGTAAGCCAATGCCGTGCCCTTCATAATCATGCGCGTTTGATGCCCTGAAGAAAGGCTCAAAAATATGCTGAAGCTCGGTTTTAGGGATGCCGATACCCTGATCCTTGATGGATACGATGATCTTGTTGTTTTCTACCAGCAAGGCTACTGTTACCATACGGTTATCAGAGTATTTACAAGCGTTGCTGATGATGTTGTTGATAGCCAGCCTTAACAGGTTACTATTACCTTTAACATATAGCAGTTTTTCATTATCGGGCAAATTTTCAAGGTTGATGAATATATTGCTATCCGGGTGGACCCTTTTAACCGATTCTGAAGCGGTAAGTAACAATTCATCCATCCTGATGCTTTCCCAGTTTTGCCTTTTACCATCAAAGCCCGATTGTGCCAGGGTGAGCAGGCTGTTCAGGATTTGTCCTAATTTTTCCGACTCGGCATAAACGGTATTTAAAATTTCACGCTGATGAGGATTCAGGTCTTGCTTGTTTAAAGCCAGCTCAACCTCTGATGAGATGATGGTAAGCGGGGTTCTTAACTCATGCGACGCGTTGCTTACAAAATTATTTTGTGTTTCAAACGCGGTTTCAAGGCGGTTAAGCATATCATTAAAAGTGAAGGATAGCTCTGCAATTTCGTCCTTGCCGCTTAATTCATCCAACCGGAAATGGAGGTTGTTTGCCGTAATGTTTTTTACATTATTGATGATGCGCCGCACTGGCTGAAACGTGTAGAAAGAAAATATCTTCCCAATAAAATAAATCAATATCATAGCTACCAGGAAGCCATAGATCAGGATTTCCTGCAGATCCTTCATCTCCTGGAAACCGGCCGGGTTTGATGCCGAGACTATCACAATATACCTGGAGCCGTCTTTGGTAAACACCGAGCCAGCGTAAAAAGTGTTATTATTTCTATACTGAGCGGAACCGTTGCTTAATATGTTTTGAATAAGTTTATTACGGATATTACTGCCAGCCGGTGTTTTTACTTTATTGTTGCTATCGACACTTAAAAAATATCCTTTCTCCGAATCCAGCTTTTCCAGGTATTTATTACGGACCTCTTGGGTGGCTTCGCTTTTGGCACCGGGAAAAAGATTCACTTCGGCCAGGATATTTACACGGGCTTCCAGTCGCTTATAAAAATCATCGAAACTGAATTTATATGCAAAGTAAAAAATGGATGCACTGAGCAGTATCAGGATTCCGCCCGATAACAGGAGGAACAGCAGGGTGATCTTACTTTGTATCTTCATCGATATCCCCCTCTTTCATGATATACCCCATGCCAAAAACGGTATGGATCAATTTAATGCCCCCGTTTTTTTCCAGTTTTTTACGCAGGTAGTTTACATAAACATCAACCACGTTGGTCCCCATATTAAAATCAATATCCCAAACGTTTTCCAGTATCTGGATACGGGATAATACCTTTCTTTGATTCTTTATAAAATACTCCAGCAGCCGATATTCTGTAGCGGTAAGTTTTAATACTTCGTTATTACGTTTGGCAATTTTTGATTCGGTATCAATGTGCAGATTATCAATAGCAAAACTATTGTTTGTTTGTATTTCGGCACCGCTGCGGCGCAGTAGTGTACGCAGGCGGGCGGCAAGTTCGGCTATTTTAAAGGGTTTTACCATGTAATCGTCGGCGCCGCTATCCAAGCCGCCAACAATATTTTCGGTAGAGTCGAGCGCCGTAAGCATGATAATGGGGACAGTTTTTTTTTGCTCCCTGATGCGTTTACATACCTGTATGCCATCCATTAAAGGCAGCATTACATCCAGGATAACGAGGTCGAAATTATGATCGAGCGCCATTTGCAAGCCTGTAACGCCATTAGCGGCAACACTTACCTCAAACCCGTATGTTGTAAGTCCGCGTTTTATAACCGATACCACATTAGGTTCATCCTCCACTAATAATATACCCATAAAAGGCCGATTTATTAATATTTGTTTAATCCTCCGGTTGCCAAAATAATTAAATAATCTGTTGATAGGGATATTTATTGAAATATAGCGGCGGCATTATTTAATGCAAAGGCTCGTAACTGCCCGGCTCAGGGCAATATATATAGTACAGCAGAGCTATTGGGAATATCCTATTGCTAAACTTTGCCGGTTATATGGTTAACCATATAACCGATGAGTTCTTTGATATATGTATTCCATCCGGTTAGTACACCCGCTTCTGGTATCAGATCTCCAAAAGATGGGTTGCCGGTTCCTGCAAAATAATTGCACGGATAAGCAATTACATCAAAGCCTTTGCTTTTAAATATTTGCAGTGACCGGCGCATGTGAAAGGCCGATGTTACCAATATATAGGGCCCTTTCAGTTTGTTTTTAATTAACAATGCTTTTGTTAAGGATGCATTTTCAAGCGTATTGCGCGATTGGTTTTCTACCAGTATACAACTATCCGGTATTTGTAAAGCTATTAGTTTCTCTTTTGCCCAATCAGCCTCCCTAAAGCCATCGGCGAAAAGGTGGCCGTTCCCGCCCGAGATCACAATCTTTTTTGCCTTTCCGGTGCGTTGCAGTAAAACGCCCTGTATAAACCTGTCCGCAGCCCAGTTAAATGCCCACTTGCCTTTGCCGTTATCGCCGGCAAAGCCCCCCAATACAATAACAGCACTGTAGGTTTTGCCCGCATCCAACTTTCCCGGCGCTACATCCCAGGCTTTGGCGAATAAGTTTAAGAATAGTGGGGCCGAGAAGATCCAAAGTAAAACAAGTCCTGATAACAGGCAGTTACGCTTAGCTTTAGGCTTTTTTGAAAAAACGGCAATAGCCAGTAAAACAAAGATATATAGTAATGGGATAAGTAAAAATGCCAGTACTTTTGAGAGGATAAAAAACATAGTTGAAGTAAAAATAGTTAAAACATTAAACTTTTTACAACGCTTTGTATCTTATCATTACGGTGCGTAACAAACTGGCACCATCATTGTCATATACTTACTCAATAAACAAATAAAAATATGGGCTTTATAAAAACACTTGCCATTGGTGCAGCAGTTGCCTACGGCATAAATTATGTTACCAAAAAAGGACCAGATGGCAAATCAATCATAGATAACCTGGTGGATGAAGCCCCCGAATGGCTGGACCGCGCTAAAAAATATGGTGAACTTACTTTAGAGCAAATAGCTGTACGCGCGCAAAATTTCAAGGATAACACCAGGTATTAATTTTGTACCTGCGCATTTCACTATATGCAGAATATTCTTTTTTTTGGCGATAGCCTAACGGCAGGGTATGGTTTGCCTAATCATAAAACCGAATCGTTCCCTGCCTTAATACAACAAAAAATAGACGCGGAAGGCTTGCCATATCATTGTATTAATGGCGGCCTCAGCGGTGATACCTCCTCCGGCGGCCTTAGGCGATTGGAGTATTGGATGAACCGCCCGTTGAACATTTTTGTGCTGGAGCTAGGTGTTAATGATATCATCAGGGGGATATCACCTCAAACCACCGCTAAAAACCTACAGGAAATTATTGATAAGGTAAAACTCAAGTATCCCGGTATAAAACTGGTGATGATGGGCATGGAAATTCCATTGTTTATTCCGGGGCCATTCGGTATGGATTTTAAAGCGGTTTTTCGTAAGCTGGCCGATATTAACCGGATGGCCTTTGTGCCCTTTTATTTGGATGGTGTGGCAGGTAAAGCACACCTTAATTTACCGGATATGCTACACCCCAACTCGGCGGGGTATAAGGTGATGGCCGATAAGGTTTGGCCGGTGCTGAAGGGTTTGTTGTAGAATGTATTATTAGTTGCAAACCACAGGCAAATAGATATCAACAGAAAGTTTATCTCCCTAATATAAGTCAATTCCATATTCCCACTTTAAAATTTCCATCATACCCAGTTACTCCGTCAGGAGTTACCTGTTTGTAGAAT
Organism: Mucilaginibacter sp. P2_A4; assembly: GCF_056405015.1. Lineage (NCBI taxonomy): Bacteria > Pseudomonadati > Bacteroidota > Sphingobacteriia > Sphingobacteriales > Sphingobacteriaceae > Mucilaginibacter > Mucilaginibacter sp. P2_A4. The sequence goes on from NZ_JBFUCX010000006.1 coordinate 150,067, forward strand.
CTGTTTGTAGCAATAGCACAGAGCCTTTTTTTGCATCGTAGATGCTACCCTTCTTTGAAGGTCTGTTGATTAGGGTAGCACCTACGGCGCAATTTTGTTTTTTTGGATGAGGGCTACAAACAGGTAGCTCCTACGGAGCATTTTCAGGACAAAGCATGGTCACTTTTATCAACTTGAACGCCCCAAAAATTCAATTCTCCGTACAAGACAGTGCAGGACGCGCAAATAAAAATATCACTTTACATTGCCAATCGTATTTTGAAAGCCCGCTTTCAGGGTACTATTTTTTAATGTTTTTGCTAAAACCTTTTACTACTTTTATAAACCGATATATCTTGTTCCCATATGAAACAACCTTTATGTAAGCTCATGCTTTACATCGCGTTATTATTCAACAGTATTTTAATAATCCAATCCGCTAAAGCTGCCGAACCGGCCCAGGCTGTCAATCTAAAGTGCGAATATCTCAGCAATGCGATAGGTATTGATGCCAAACATCCGCGTTTAACCTGGGCCATGGCCGATGCACAGCAGGGAGCTGCTCAAACGGCCTACCAACTTTTTGTGGGTACTGATTCTGTTGCAGTTGGCGCTGGCAAGGGAGATAGCTGGACAACCACTAAAATTACATCCGCTACAAACCTGGTTACTTATAATGGTAAGGTTTTACAGCCTTTCACCAAATACTACTGGCGTGTTCAGTTATGGGATCAGGCAGGCAAAAAGCTAAGTTCATCGGCAATAACCAGTTTTGAAACCGGTATGATGGAGATGCGTAACTGGAAAGGCTCCTGGATCAGCGATAACAAAGGTATCGCGGTAAATCCGGCACCGTATTTCAGGAATACATTTAAGGTGGGCAAAACCATCAAATCGGCAAGGGCCTATATCGCGGTGGCGGGTTTGTATGAGCTATATATCAACGGCAAAAAAATAGGTAACCACCGGCTCGATCCTATGTATACCCGGTTTGACAGGCGCACCCTTTACGTAGCTTATGATGTTACTGCCAACCTGCAAAACGGCAAAAATGCTGTAGGGGTGCTGCTGGGGAACGGCTGGTATAATCACCAAAGTACAGCCGTATGGTATTTTCACCAGGCCCCATGGCGCAACCGCCCAACTTTTTGTATGGATCTGCGCATCACTTATACCGATGGTACGGTAGAAACCGTATCATCCAATACGCAGTGGAAAACAGCTTTAAGTCCGGTAGTGTTTAACAGCATTTACACAGCCGAACATTATGATGCCCGTAAAGAGCAACCAGGTTGGAACACGGCCGGGTTTATTGATAGCGCCTGGAAACCGGTTATCAACCGCTCGGCGCCATCTACGAATATCGTAGCGCAAAGCCTGCAGCCGATTCGCAATGTGGAGGAGATTGCCAGCAAAACCATCACCAAAATCGACAATAATTTGTGGGTGTTTGATATTGGCCGCAATATCTCCGGTGTAAGCCAGATCACCGTAAAGGGCGATTCAGGCACCATCATCCGCCTTAAACATGCAGAACGCCTCAACAAGAACGGTCATGTAGATCAATCCAATATCGATCTGCATTATCGCCCAACTGATGATAAAGATCCTTTCCAGACGGATATCTTCATTCTTGGCGGCAAAGGCGAAGAAACCTTTATGCCGAAGTTTAACTACAAGGGTTTTCAATATGTAGAGGTAAGCAGCAGTAAACCCATTCAGCTTACCAAAGAGAGTCTGAAAGCTTATTTTATGCATAGCGATGTGCAGCCCATCGGTGACGTGAAATCATCAAACCCAACCATTAACCAAATATGGAGTGCCACCAATCATAGTTACCTGAGCAACCTGTTTGGATATCCTACGGACTGCCCGCAGCGTGAGAAGAATGGCTGGACGGGTGATGCTCATATAGCCAGCGAAACCGGCTTATATAACTTTGATGCCATTACCATTTATGAAAAATGGCTAGCCGACCACCGCGACGAGCAGCAGCCTAATGGTGTGCTGCCATCCATCATCCCAACCGGCGGCTGGGGTTACGAGTGGGGGAACGGGCCCGACTGGACCAGCACCATCGCTATCATCCCCTGGAATATTTATATGTTTTATGGCGATAGCAAACTGCTGGCCGATAGCTATACCAGCATTGAAAAATACGTGAATCATATTGATGAGCTGTACCCAACCGGCCTGACCAGCTGGGGCCTTGGCGACTGGGTGCCGGTAAAATCAGTATCGCCGGTTGAGTTAACCTCTTCGGTTTATTATTATGCCGATGCCAACATACTGGCTAAAGCCGCCAAAATATTAGGCAAACAGGCCGACTTTGTAAAATACTCGGCCCTGGCCACTAAAATAAAAAATGCCATTAACGCCAAATACCTTAACACGCAAACGGGCATCTACGGGCAGGGTTTGCAAACAGAACTGAGCGTTCCGCTGTATTGGGATGTAGTGCCGGAAAATTTAAAAAGCAAAGTGGCCGCCAACCTGGCTCAGCGTGTAGTCGCCGATAATTTCCACTTGGATGTGGGCATTCTGGGTGCTAAAGCGATATTAGGCGCGCTGAGCGATAACGGCTACCCCGATGTGGCCTACAAAATAGCATCGCAGGAAACCTTCCCTTCATGGGGTTGGTGGATGGTTAACGGTGCTACAACCCTGTACGAGAACTGGCAGATAGATGCCAAATCTGATATCTCCCTTAACCATATCATGTTTGGCGAGATTGGCGCATGGTTATACAAAGGTATCGCGGGCATTCACCCGGATGTTAAGCAGCCGGGTTTTAAGAACGTGATCCTGGCGCCGCATTTTGTAACCGGATTAAACGAGTTTACTGCCACGCATGATGGTCCGTATGGAAAGATAATTTCTTCATGGGCGCGTACCGGTAATGGTGTCACCTACAAAGTAACTATCCCGGCCAATTCAACGGCCACCGTGCAGTTGCCGGCAGGTAAAGCTTATTTGGGTGGCAAGCCGATTGCCAACGTCTACCAGGCAAAAGCAGGAAGTTATGTGTTTGAGGTGAGGTAGGGTTACGAAGCCCTCTCCGATTTATGTGAAGAAAGGCCGTATGCTATGATATGGTCTTTTTTCTTTTTCACAGTTATATTTCAAGTTTAAGAGATTGCCCTTCGACAAACTGCCCTTTTGATAATTTAATGGGTATTTTTTGGTTAGCGGTGATTCCTATGGTTTCGCCATTTTTTAGAGTAATGTTACTCCCAATTATATAAGAACTAATATTGAGTAAGAAATCGAATAATTCCTCTAAGCTTAATTTTGAATTAATAATTTCAATTTCTGTTTTTTGAAAGTCTTTTAAGCCATAGGTATACGCGCAATTTCCTGTTTCGATTTTTTTAAGCCCAATATAAATCCATAACATGACAGGAGAGCCGTTTTCTTCGAGTTCTGCAATATAGCTAAGATACTGTTGTCGGGGTATAAGCAGCGATTGACTCCCTTGATATACAGCAATGGCATTGGATGTAATTAAAATTGAGCCCAAAACTTTACTTAATATCCTAAACCTGTCTATGGGGCTTTTTTGTGATGTCATTATTGACAAAATAGCATGCCCGGTATGCCCTTTTAAATCTTTTAATGCTGACGGCCAATTATAAGCATATTTAGCCGTGCCCTCTATATCTCCCCATGGTATCTGTACGGGGATGTTTGCTAAGGCAATAGATTCTCCGTTTAGATTGAATGAAGCGGCTTCATCGTCTCCTTCAATATCAGTGATCTCAAAGCCCCACTGTGATTTAAGGTTTTCTATTACTTTATTAATTTGATAGCTATCCCCATTATTAAAAATTGGCATCGCAAGCAAAATATTATTTTCAGGGTCTTTTGATTTGGTTTCTTTTTTGAAAAGATCAAATAGGCTCATTTTTTTGTTGAAGGTTATATTTCACCGAAAGATACCATAATCTGTATAATTTTATTGAAATTTTATATTATGTCCCTGTATAGTCTCCCTAATATTATTAAGTTAAAGTTTTGCCTGCTCCAGGGGAGCAAAAGCTTTGTAGAAAAACATGAACAATAATTTAGCGTGCCAGAGGTACGCCACATAATGGGCCGCACCTCTGGAGCGGAAAACATTCTATTTGATTTTTCTACAAAGCTTAGACCTCTCTGAGGTCTTATCTCTTAACTTGAAAGGTTCGCAAAGACAAAATTTTCAACATCATGTTTTCGCAGCCCTCTACTACTTGCTGAGAAAAAAATTATCTTTAATTATTAATACAAGTAAGATGGATAATTCAAGAGTATACAGAATGTCTTTTGCCAGTGTTTATCCGCATTATATCCAAAAAGCAGAGAGAAAAGGTCGCACGAAAGCTGAGGTAGATGACATCATATTTTGGCTAACAGGATATAATAAACAAACACTGCAAAAACATATCGACGATAAAACTGACTTTGAAACCTTTTTTGCCCAGGCACAGATAAATCCAAATGTTTCAAAAATTACAGGTGTAATTTGCGGCTATCGTGTGGAGGAAATTGAGGACAAACTCATGCAAAAAATTCGTTATTTAGATAAGCTGATTGATGAATTAGCAAAAGGAAGGACTATGGATAAGATTTTAAGGAAGAATTGAAATAAAACAATTTGGATGGACAAATCAACGCAAACTTCAGAAACACTCTATCACGGCACTAAGGCAAATCTAAAACATGGCGACCTTATTGAACCTGGTTTTAATTCAATCTATGGGCAAAGAAATAAGGCCAGGTTTGTTTATCTGACGGCCACCTTAGATGCAGCAACCTGGGGTGCAGAACTCGCTGCCGGCGAAGGACCTGGCAGAATCTATATAGTAGAACCAACTGGATTGTTTGAAGACGATCCCAATTTGACGGATAAGAAATTTCCGGGCAATCCAACCAAGTCATACCGCACTAAGAGTCCGCTTCGGGTTGTTGGTGAAGTCACGGTTTGGCAAGGACATCTCCCGGAACAGCTTAATGCGATGAAGGATCACCTGGAGAAACTTAAACAACAGGGTATTGAGGCCATCGAGGACTAAAAAAAAGGAAAATAAGGCTAACTAATACCCTGTTATCCCGCTAATACCACTTTGCTAAAACTACGATGTTGTAAGTTTGTAACAGCGATTGGGTTATAATATTTCAAATGGATACATATACTTTCCATGTTAATACCTACGACCTGGCTCTCTTTGGTACGATCTTTATCGCGCTCACCTTCATCCTGCTTTTATGGTTCACCCCAAAAATAAACCGGGCTGCAAACCGGCTTTTGGCCCTGGCAATGGTTACGATTGTTTTGTGGATAGCCCGGATATTGGGCATCGACATCGGGCTGTCAACTTATATTACTAATTGGAGCCGGCTACCGCTGCAATTTTCGCTTGCTCTTGGTCCCCTTATTTTTTTTTTCGTGCTTAAAATAACCCGGCCGGAATATAAATTCCGGCCTAAGGATCTGCTGCATTTTAGTCCGTTGCTGCTGGAATTGGGTGCCCAGGCATTGGAAGTTAGGGATAGTATAAATACCGGTGCAACTACTTATGAAACGCCGGCCTTTAAGCAACTGAACCCGGTATTGCAACTGCTGGCGTTTGTTTCGGTCACAATTTACCTTTACCTGGCTCACAGGCAGATAGAAAGCTTTTACCGGCGGTTAAAATTTAATGGGGGTGACCGGTATAGGTACGAGCTGCGCTGGCTGGATAACTTGCTGGTAGGTTTAGGCTTATTGTGGCTGTTATGGATACCCTTTACCGCCGCAGATTATTTATATTACCATCATCAGTCAGGAGCACAGCATTATTTCCCTTTGTACCTTCTTTTCATATCCCTGATCATTTGGATTGCTGCAAAGAGCCATTTAAAAGCAGACACTCCTGAGAAGACGGATACTACAGTAAAGCTATTATTACCGGCAGATCTGAAGCAAAAAGGATCCTGGTTGAAAATGGAAGTAAAGGAAAAAGGCCACTACCGGGATGCGGAATTAAGCCTGAGCTCTCTTGCTGAAAAACTTGGATTGCATACCCATGAAGTATCCCGAATTATTAACACAGTTTTCAAAAAAAGCTTCAACGATTTTATCAATGAATACCGTGTTCGCGAGGTTGCACTCAAAATGCAGGACGCGTCCTATGATCATATCACGCTGCTTGGTATTGCTTACGAATCGGGCTTTAATTCACAAAGTAGTTTCCATCGTGTTTTTAAGCAATTTACAGGCGAAACCCCTTTGGAATATAAAAACCGTATTCAAAAAGTTCTCCCATCTTATAACTTGAGAGGTTTTACTCAGCATATGCCGCTAATATTGAGCCATGTAAACCCTCCGGGGTGGACACATGAAAAATTAACCGGCTGTCGTATGTTTAAAACTTATTTTAAAATTGCATTCCGCGGATTTTGGAGGCATAAGCTATTTACACTGATAAATATTATCGGTTTATCCATCGGTATAAGCGCTTTCCTGGTCATTTACCTTATTGTACACTACGATTTTACGTTTGATAAATTTCACAAGGACAGCGACCGGATTTACCGCGTTGTTATGAATATATCATCTCAGGGGCATAAAATTTATTCGAGTGGCGGACCTGGCCCACTGGCGGAGGCGATTAAAAGCCAGGCCACAGGAATAGAGGAAATTACGCCGGTATATTCACTGTCGCCTCATTTTGTCTATATCGACAAAGATAAAAACGCACAAAAACGGTTCAAAGACCCGGACAGGATAACACTTGTCGATCAGCAATATTTTAAAATTTTTAATTATGCATGGCTTGCCGGCTCATCGCAACACGCGCTTGATGCGCCCAGCCTGGTAGTGTTAACATCCCAACAAGCCAGGCTTTACTTCCCCTCGTTATCCTATCATGAAATGATTGGTAAAGTAGTTATATATGATACCCTTAAGACAACAGTCAGTGGCATAGTTGAAACGTTTACCGAAAATAGCGACTTTACCTTTCACGATTTTATTTCCTTTAGTACCGCCACAACTAATAAATATTTAGCTGATGATCTGCATATAAACAATTGGGGCAGAATCTCTTCGGCATCAGAGGTTTTTGTAAAGCTGGCGCCTGGCGCCCCGTTACCCGGGGTTGTAAAACAGATCAATACCATTTTCAGGAAAAGTAATCCGCCGCGTGCCGAACAAAAAATGCCTGCACCCATCGTGGATCTGGCCTTGCAGCCATTGGACGATATTCACTTCAATCCCGACTACAATATTTTTAATTTCTCATGGCCAGCCAGCAAAACAACACTTTACGGATTATTGGCCAGCGCTATCTTTTTGTTGTTGCTGGCATGTATCAATTATGTGAATTTAACTACCGCCCAGGCGGCCCAAAGGGCAAAAGAAATTGGGATCCGCAAAACTTTGGGTAGCAGCCGGATGCAATTAGTAGTTCAGTTTTTAGGCGAAACATTTTTTATAACATTCTTTGCGGTTTGCATATCGGTGTTGCTTGCGCCAATTATTTTAAAAATGTTTGCCGACGTTATATCCCCCGATATTCATGCGAATATGCTGCAGCCGGATATCATACTCTTTCTGCTGATATTAACTATTTTGATAAGTATTTTGTCGGGTTTTTATCCCGCAATTGTGTTATCGGGCTACAAGCCGGCATCGGTGCTAAAAAACCAGGTGCAGGGCAATAGCAATAAAACACGAAACGCCTGGCTCCGTAAGTCGCTTACGGTTTCGCAGTTTGTTGTAGCCCAATTTTTTATAATGGCTACCATTTTGGTAAGCCAACAAATTTATTACGCCTTGCATAAAAACCTGGGGTTTAAAAAGGATGCCATCCTGATTATTAATACACCCTGGCAAACCAGTAAGGCCAGCACCAACCAGGTACTGCTGAACGATTTTAGGTTGATGCCGCAGGTTGCCCTTGTGGGTTTAGGTAATGATCCACCTTCGGCTGATGCATTTAACAGGACGCGTATGACTTATAACGATGGAAAAAAACAAATTACAACAGAAGAAATAATAGTTAAGTCTGGTGATGAAAACTACATCAAAATATATCAGCTAAAATTGCTTGCCGGCAGAAACATAACCGAAGCCGACACCGGGAAAGCCGTCATCATCAACAATACTTTCGCTAAATTATTAGGCTTTACTAACCCCCATGAAGCTATCGGGAAGCAGTTGAATTGGTTTGGTGGCCGAAATATTAGTATTATTGGCGTAGTTGCCGATTTTAATCAGCGGTCGTTGCATTCCACCATTTATCCATCAATCATAACATCGGGCAGTCCAATCCCCCGGCCAATGATGACGTTACATGTTAGTTTGAAACCTGAAACCGCAGGCGGTAATGAGTGGAAAACCGCAATTACAAATATGGGAAAGGTATGGAAGAAGGCTTATCCCGACGATGATTTCGATTGCCATTTTTATGATGACACGATAGCCAGATTTTACGACGAAGAACAACACACATCAACCCTGCTTACCTGGGCAACGGGTCTCTCGATATTGATTAGCTGCCTCGGGCTGTTGGGACTTGCCATTTACACCACTAATCAGCGAACAAAGGAAATTGGCATACGCAAAGTATTTGGCGCAAGCGTTGCTCAAATAGTAACCCTGCTATCAACCGAACTGATATCGCTTATTTTACTGGCTTTTATCATAGTAACGCCGATTGCATGGTACGCCGTAAATAAATGGATGGAAAGCTTTGCTGACCACGTAGCTATTAGCTGGTGGGTATTCGTTATCAGCGGCGCAGGGATGCTGCTAACAGGATTATTTACCTTAAGTTTCCGAACGATTAGGGCTGGTATGGCGAACCCGGTGAATAGTTTGCGAAATGAATAAATTTATATTGCCATCGGGCCTACTATTGCCGGTTTACTGTTTGGTGGATTACCTGGATATTCAGTTGGGTGCTTATTTCCCTCATGGGGGCTGGCGGCGCTCTCTTTTAAAGGCACTATTTTCTTTACATCCTCAATAAAAGTGTTCGATATCTGTGCTTTTGGGATACTTGGTAGAACTTTGGTAAAACTGAAAATGCTCTTCTTTACAACAGAGGCCGTATGTTAAGGATACGGCCTTTGTATTTTTATTACTCTTAAAATAAATATTTCTTCGTTTTAGTGCGTCCGTTGGTTTCGTATTCAATTGTCAGGAATTTATCAGTTAACGTTTTAACCTTTATGCGGTGCAATATCATCGGCTCATTAAAAATATCTTTTGGAAAATGAAAATATCTTTTTTGCCCCGTTCTTATATTATATAAGATCATATTGTCTTTTGCTACTGGCACACCTTGGTTGCTGTAGAGCAAAATCTCTCTTTTTTCAACGATATCTATCCAGCAGGCACTTGTAATAAGGATATTTTTTCCGGTAGATTTCTTAATTAATTCAATTTCATTGGGATTACCTGATCCAAATGAATGTACCAATACGAAGTATTCCCTAAAATCTGCTCCTACATACCCCAGATTTTTATAAAGCATCCCTCTTGAACCCGAAGATAATTCGGCAATCTTTTTGCTTTTTCTTGTAAGGTAAAGATATTCGGTACTATTATCGGTTTCTAATAAAATCTTATACCCACCAATTAATTTAGTTTGGTAGTCGTATGTTTTTATATCTTCCAAACTATCCTTTGATAATGGTATCTTTTGGGCATAAACCGTTATTCCCATAAACAGGAATAATGTATAAAGATAAATAGTACGCATGTGATAAACTTTGACCTCTAATTTATTCAAAAATTTTATTTACTCCGATATTTTAATGCCACGATCGTCTTTATGTCCCCGCAGGGTCTCTCCAAAATTCTATTAAGTTAGGGAGTTAAGACCTCAGAGAGGTCTAAGCTTTGTAGAAAAAGCAAAAATGAAGCTCCGTGCCAGAGGTACGGAACCTTAGGTAGCGTACCTCTGGCACACAAGACAATTTATTTATGTTTTTCTACAAAGCGTTTGCTCTCCTGGAGCAGGCAAAAACCTTAATTTAACACCATTAGAGATTTCCCGAGGTTCCCTGCGCTTGAGATCGGTCTCCTACGGCATTCAGCCCTGTGATTATTGAAGTATTACTTTTCGCCGCCCAATTCTTCAATAGTCCTTTTTGCCTTTTTCAAACGTATCTCCTTGTTTTTAGCAATAAGTTTTTCAGTCGCAAGCTTTTTAAGTTTGTGGTGCAGGGGTACCAGTAAGGCTGCTATAGAAACCAAAGCCAGTAGCATCAATGCCGGAGAATGATGAGTTAATTGCTCCAAAAATGGGTGAAATATTAAATTGATAAATTCAAAAAGAATCAATAGGGTGATCACCCCTAAAAACTCAATCCATTTTGAACTGGTGATAAAACTCCGGCTTAGTAATAAAAACAGGGTTGTAAAAATGAAAAGCCCGACAGCGATCAATGCATATTGTATATTTTCTTTTCGTTCCTGAGCAGCCAGCTTTTTCTCGGATGCGATTTCCCGCTGCCGCAATTGTTCGTTAAATTCCAGGTTTTGCAACCGGGTGATCTTATCAAGGCTGAATACACTATCTCTTATACCGATCATTAACTGTTGGTATTTAAAAGCGCTGTCAATATTGTGTCTTTCGTTATACAGTTTTGACAGCAGGGTACTTGCGGCCAGTTGCTGAACAATGTAATGGTATTTTTTATCCATTAACAGACCCTTGGTTGCATAGTAAATAGCTGAGTCGCGCTGATTATACCGGTCAAAATGTTCTGCAAATTCGTAATAAGACCTTGCAAGCAACCTGTGTTCATTTATTGCTGAATTTAGTGAAAAAGCCAGCCTGAAATAATCCTCAGCCAGTTTTTCTTTACCCATTTTTGAATAGATGATGCCCATTTCAGCCTGAATGCCCCCGCCTCCTACATTTTTATTATGATACTTTCTCACTATCATTGCCATGCCTTCCTGCACATAGATAAAGGCAGAATCTAATATACCGAGCTGCTCGTAAGCTTTTCCTTTGTCAACGATGGCCGCGGATAATTGACCATTATCAGGCAAGTGCCTGACCAAAGCTTCAGCCTTTGAATAATAATATATAGCTAGTCTGAAATTCCCTTCGTTCCTGTTTACTAACGCCAGGCCGTTGTATATCCCGGCCGTCAATGTGGGGTCACCAATAGGTTCTGCTTTGGCCAGTGCTTTAAAATAGGTCTCCTGTGCATCAGGATAATTTCCGGCATACCACAATTGGTAGGCCAGGAGGGCTAAAGCATCCACTTCAAAATCCGCCGGATAAATATTTCTATTTTTTATGCTTAGCAGCACTACCCGCTGTGCATAATATACCATTGAATCGGGATTAACGTCCCGGTAGCTTATGCTTTGACTGGCTAAAATATATATCCTGTCGCTGTCTGTTTTAGCGGCAGCCAGCTTTTGTTTCAAATCCGCGGTGGTGGCTATCTGTGCATAAGCGGCAAATACACCAAACGAAAAAATAATTGTAAATACATGTTTGATCTTTAGTACAGACATGGTTCGAATTACGTAAAAGCAGTGCATTTTTCGTTGCTTTATTATGAGGCATTATTTTGATGTAATGATCATTATGGTGTATAAAGATAAAGGTTATCAGTGACTTATGTTTTGTCTTGCATTTTATTTCTCGCTTTATTGAACTTTCGGAAACAGCTTGATTTCTTTGTCCAGGCAAAAGTAACAGCCTTCCCGCGGCAACTAAGGGGGCAATGCCATCACAACAAAATAAACTCACAGCCCCGACACACCCAATTGCCACGCCAATTTCACATTTATGTTAACCCAATGAGCAAATGACCCTGTGTTGACAGGTAAAATGAGCATTTAGCCTGTTTTGTATATAGATTTGTTACATTGAATATCGAAACTCAATGAAAAACATGTACAAAAAACTAACCTTATTATTACTGCTGATAGTAAATGTTGCTTTAGCGCAGGGCGACGAAAACTGGGTATTAAAAACCAATAACGATGGCGTAAAGATTTTTACCCGTAAAGTAGCCAATTCAAGCATTAAGGCCATAAAGGTGGAGTGCTCTTTTGATGCCACTCCTTCACAGCTGGTAGCGGTATTATTGGATGTAAAAAACAGTGAGGATTGGTTGTATCATACCTCGTCAAACTATATTGTAAAGCAGGTGTCACCGTCGGAGTTATATTATTACTCGGTTGTTGAAGTGCCCTGGCCGGTACAAAACCGCGATTTTATTGCTCACATCAAGGTATCGCAGGATACCGAAACCAAGGTGATTACCATTGATGCCCCTTGCGTGGCCGATATGGTGCCAGTAAAACCCAAAACAGTACGCGTTGCCGATTCAAAAGGCAAATGGGTGATTACCCCTATAAGCAAGCACCAGGTAAAAATTGTATACACCCTGCATGCCGATCCGGGTGGTAGCATCCCCGCATGGTTAAGCAATATGTTTGTAACACAAGGCCCGGCAGAAAGCTTTAAAAAGCTAAAGCTGCAATTACAAAAGCCGGCCTATAAAAATGTAAAGCTTGCTTTTATAGCGGAATAATTGCGTAGCTGCAGATATTTATCTGTTTTATTCCCTTTCATCCCCTGGAAAATCGCTTTTTAAAAACACCACCGCGTCATGCCGTCCGTCGGCTGACGGATCGGCGCCCCAAATGCAAGTAAGCGCGGGATGGGTCTGCTTTAGACAAGTCGTAGACCTTGCAGACCTGAATATCCTGTGGGATGCCGAAATAAATTCGGCACGACGTCTGCTTTTTGATTTTCGAACTCCTCAGGCTAATGTGAAAGTCACTATTAATTTAAAACGCGATTTCTCTGCTTGCGCCCTTCGTCCCTTGTTTCACCTAACGAAAGCCTTCGTGAATAAAATAACTTTTGGTGGTGGTGCGCATACGGTTTTTGAGCATAACGTTGAGTTTAAGGGTAGCCTTTCCGTTTCTTAGCAGGCCGTCTTTTATAATCAACAATGCCTTTTTTACAAATAGCAGTTGGTTTTTTTCGCCTTGTACGTAGGCAAAGGCTGTAAAATAATAATCCTCATTAAAGCGCGTAAGATCAATAGTGAGGCCGGTATGCAGATTGAGCCTAAACAGCTGCCTGGCGTTTTTGCCAGTAATGTTTTCGTTGGTTTTGGGGTTACTCATAACCCAATCTACCAGTCCGGCCTCCAAAACCGGAAAAATCTCGTTTAAATAAGCTTCGGCCATGGCTATTCAAACAGGAACAGTTTCAACTCTTTTGTACATAGGGTGCTGCACCGGGGTATGGTTTGCAAATAGTATTCTGTTTTAAGTACCCTGGTAAAAAAATAATCAACCGCAGCTTTAAAATGATCAATATTTACATCCGCGCTTATGGGCTGGTTTTGATTGTCAATAGCCTCAAAAAGGTAGCTGCTATCTTTCACAAACACACCATCTTCAATATATAACGTAGCCTCCAGCAAAGCCGAATTAGTTTCCGGCAGCGGCTTCCTGTTTTTTTTAACACTCATTTTAAACGGGTTATGCAGCCGCTGTACAATGGTTAACCCGTCCTCTATCGTTATTGTGTACTCTTCCATCTGCCTTTGTATTTAATAAAACAAAATTGCTAATAAAATTAGCAAAATAACAAATGGAAAGAAGGTTTATTTTCCACATAATGAAAACGGATTTTGGTTTTTTAAATTTCTTCATTTTCAATAGGGGTGTTGCTGTAACAATAAATAACAAAGCCGCGTACCGCATACAGTGTACTATATGCGGTACGCGGCTTTAAATGTTTCTGCTTTCAGTTTTTATATAGATTGGGGTGGTAATCCATCAATAAAAGCGTATAACTTTTGTATTCGCCCATCCTTAAGCACTACCACATCCTGCCCTTTAACAGTATCTGGTTTATCCGGAGGCCCAAAATGCCAAAATATGCTGGCAATATGGTGGTGACTATTCACTGGACCCGCAGGCGTAAATACAAATCCCGGATTTTTGCTTTGCAGTTCATCAATAAAATGGTCAAGCTCCCGGGTACCGGCAAAGAGTGAAAACGGGTCAATAAATTCCACATCATTGGTGTAAATTTCCGCTATGCTACTTTTGCGTTTTTCCGCATCGGTTTCGCTCCATATTTCCAAATGCTTTTTAAGCAATTGTTCTGCTGTTAGGGTTGCCATTGTATTATTTGTTTATCTGGTGTGTCTCAAAATGAGCAAATGGCGTATATGCTGTCGGCTCGCGTGTAACGCCGAGGTCTGCCAGGGTTTTTTCAAAAGCCACAGTCTCGGGTTTCTTCATCTGGATACTTAAAAAATCTTCCATGCTATAATTCCATGTTTCGTAAACCAGGAATTCTTCTGGTTTTTCAAGCCCTTCATGAAGGGTCGCATTTACAAAGGTGGATTCTTTGCTTATGACGTGGAAAAGATCAGTTATAACCTTTTTAAATTCATCTTTAGTTTCGGGAGTGGCCGTAAACTTTATGGATAATGTGAGCAGTTTCATTTTTTTGTTTTTATGAGCTGATAGATGCCCGGTTAATTGATGACATAAAGGTACAGTAGCAAAAAAAGACTGAGATTGATTGAATGTAAAAATTGAACTGATTTAAATTGAAGGCATCCTCATAGCGAGAATGCTGACATTGACTTAAACCAGGTACTATTGTCCCTAATATCTTCGGCAAAAACATAAATTGCTGATTTTAATTTTTTTATCCAATATAATTATAGATATTTTCATCTTAATTCCTCCATCGTATTTTAATGAGTGAAGCTCTCCGATTATTAGCTGTTGAACGATTTGTAAATTATAATTTACAGCTCGACAACGAATTACAACAGCTCACCTTAATGGCATCCGAAATTTGCGAAACACCGGTTGCTTTGATTACGCTTATTGATAAGGATAAGCAATGGCTGAAAGTAAGACTCGGCACCGATGAAACAGTTCTTCCGCGGGAATTTTCGTTTTGCAGCCATGCTATTGAGCATGACCGGATTATGATAGTGCCCGATATGCTGAATGATGTTCGTTTTGTTGATAATCCGCTGGTTGTTAACGATCCTAATATTCGGTTTTATGCCGGAGCGCCATTGATTTCACGTGATGGGTTTCGTCTGGGAACACTGTGCGTAGTTGACATGCAACCGCATGAGTTAAATAAATATCAACAGCTAATGCTTGAAATACTTTCAAGGCAGGCTATCAACATTATGGAGCTTAAGGTAAGCCGGGATTTACTCAGCAAACATGCGGCGGAGGTAGCAGAACAGAGAAGAATAATTGAACATGCCGAAACCAGGTTGCGGTCTTTTTTTGAAAGCTCTTCCAGCTTTCATGTTCTGTTGGGTGCCAGGGGCGAAGTGTTGGACTTTAATAAAACAGCCTATAATTTTCTTAAACGAATTCATAATGCCGAAATAAATATTGGCTGCCAGATGATCAGTTTCATAGATATGGGGTTTAAAAACGCGTTTTTAAAAAAGTATAATTTAGCCTTATCCGGAAAAAAATCTGTAGCAGAAGGTAAAACAGACTATCATAAGCACGGCTTAATTTACTGGGAGGCAACTTTTGAACCGGCAAAAAACAATGATGATAAAATTATAGGCGTATCCTATTTAATACAAAATGTTACCGAGCGAAAACTACAGGAATTGAAGATCATAGATCAAAATGAATCATTAATAAATATAGCCTATATTCAGGCACATGAGTACCGTGGGCCGCTAACGTCCATAATGGGCATGGTGAACGTAATTAAAGATGAATCTTATAACTTACCCGATGAAGTAATAAGTTTATTAGACGGCGCCGCAAATAAACTTGACAGAAAAATAAATGAAGTGATTAATACCGTTAATAAGATAGTTGAGACGGGTAATTAATTTGCTTCGTTTATAGTCAGTAGGGTAATTTAAAAAAGAATACTGTATGGCATTCACTTGCCTGCATTGGGATGGCAGGCTTCCCAGGAATCCAATTATGAAAGGACAAAAAAAATATGCTTTAGCCCTGCTCGTACATGAAGCAATGTATGGAAGTTCAAGCAGTGTTACAAAAGAAGAGAAGAGGAAGTTGTATGACCAATATTTAAAGTTTATTACAATGGCTGCCTATAAAGGCCATGTGGAAGCTTTATTTGATATGGGGCAACAATATGAAGATATTGGTTTTCTGGGTGTGCCCAATCCCATGTATAATGCTAAAAAATGTGTATACTGGTATACTAAAGCAGTTGAGAAAGGACATGCCGAGGCTTGCAATAATTTATCGAATTTTTATGCTTTAGGTGATGGCTGTAAACAGGATTTTGATATGGCCCTGGGATTGCTTAAGCGATCTGCTGAATTGGGATCTGTTCTTGGTAAAAAGAATTATAAGATGAAGCTTAAAGATTTGGCTAAAACAGGTAGGTACTTAAAATAAATAATAAGATTGCTGCTGCTGTGCGCGTTGCTCGTGTCATCATCATACAAACTATTTCATAACCAGATATTTTTTAATTTAAGTAATTTTAATGCAGGTATAAAAAGGCCAATTCGTTTTTCCGTTAAATTTATCAATCCAAGGCGTCAAATGGTTAAGCAAAATCCAACCACCCGAAACCACATCCTGATCTTCAATTGGATTTTTATCGTTGGGCTGCTATTATTGGCGCTTAATGACCATTTGTTCAAGTGGAAATTCTCCAATTGGTTTACAGGGAAAATATCTGATTTCGCCGGACTACTCATCTTTCCTATGTTTCTGCAATTCCTGTTTCCGCGACTTTCCAGGGTATCAGTATTGCTGACAGGGCTGTTGTTTGTTTTTTGGAAATTGCCTGTTTCAGCATATTTTATTGATATCTATAACAAAGTCGCGCTTATCCCCATTATCAGAACAGTTGATTACAGCGATTTTATTGCCTTATCAATCCTTCCTTTCTCCCAATATCTTATTTGGCGGATTGATCAATACAGGGTAAGCCGTATTTCGGGTAGTTTTGCCGGCTATTTAATGGTAATACCGGCAGCTATAGTTTTTATGGCCACATCGCCTCCAATAAGTTATTATATGCAACCCGATGGGGATATTCATATAGGTAAATCCTACAAAATGAAAATATCCGGGGAGCAAGCCTTAGCTAAACTTAAGGCGAAGGGATTTTTCATCACCCCAGATACCTCACAACATACCGGGACAAAGGCCGATTATTATATCATGAAAAACGTTGTTTTGGATGGTGGAAAAGATACCATTGAAGCCATACAATTCGGTTTTTTGGGGCATGGAGAAAAGCCCTTGTTATTAATTAATAATGTGAAACTAAAGCATGGTGCCACAGTGAGCGATTTGAAAGTATTAAAGAGGTATTATCAGCAACTTATTCGGTCGGAAATTGTTGAAGAAGTTAAGTGAATTTTGGCCTATGAGTGTCGTCATCAATCCTTTTTTGGATGGGGGGCAGGCAGATAACATTTATAATTAAGGGAAGGCTGCCTTTAATCAACCTCCCCAACCCTAATTATTAAATCGTTTATCTAAATATCAGGATAACCATTTGATAATTAATAAACTATTGTTAAACTGTAACATAAGTGCGAAATTTTGTACAGGTAATGTGAATTGATTTCTTTGATATCTGTTTGGCCGGTAAATGTGATTTACTTGCACACAAACAATATTGTTTGATTGTTAATTGTGGCACCAATCCAACTCAGGCAACAAATAAAAAACCATAAAACAGCACAAATGAAAACAACAAGTAACACCATCCTCATCACCGGCGGGAGTGCCGGCATCGGATTCGAAATGGCAAAACTGTTTTCAGAAAACGGCAACCAGGTCATTATCACCGGTCGTAACCAGGAAAGAATGGCACAAGCCATCTCCAAACTAAAAAACACCAGTGCCATAGTAAGCGACGTAACAAACGCCGAAGACGTAGAAAAACTGGTAGCGCAGCTAAATAAAGATTTTCCCGGGCTGAACGTATTGATCAACAACGCAGGTACCGCCAATTATTACGATATGACTATACCTGGCATTAACGCGTTCGGCAAAGCCAGCGAAGAAATACTAACCAATTACCTGTCTGTTATCCGCCTGAACGAATTGCTGCTGCCCCTGCTTAAACAACAGCCCGAAGCAGCCATTGTTAATGTATCATCCATAGTGGCGTTTGCTGCAAGGGCCAATAGCCTGCCCACTTATGGCGCGAGCAAAGCCGCGCTACACTCGTATACCAATAGTTTGCGCATTATGATGGAAGATACCCCGGTAAAAGTATTTGAGCTGATGCCGCCGTTGGTGGATACTGAGTTCTCGGCAGAAATTGGCGGTGCCGCAAACGGTATCCCTCCAAAACAAGTGGCCGACGACCTGCTTACCGCCATGCAGAACAACGAATTTGAGATACACATAGGTCGCACGGCAGAAATATTTAACAACTTTTTCCCGCTATCGCCCCAGGCTGTACTGGCAATGAACGGGAAAACCAAATAAACGGAAAGATATAATGGAAGAAGAACAAATACGCGAAGCCCTGAATGCGCACTGGCAGGCATCGGCAGCGGGCGATGTAAACGCGGAACATGATATTTACGATGACAATGCCATCTGTGATTATCCCCAGTCGGGTGAGCGAATCCTCGGGCGAAACAATTTGCAGGCCTTGCGGAGTCATCATCCGGGTAAGCCATCAGGCTTTAATGTAAGGCGGATTGTTGGAAAAGGTAATCTCTGGATCACCGAATACACCATCACCTACCAGGGGCAACCGGCATTCACCGTTAGCATAATGGAGTTCAGCAACGGTAAGGTGGTACACGAAACACAGTATTTTGCAGATCCTTTCGAGGCGCCGGCCTGGCGAAGTCAGTGGGTTCAGCAGATGGCCTGATGGCACATTCAGGCAAGATTGATGAAGGTGTGTGGCTATGCTCTGCCTAAATTTAACTTAAAAACGATAGCCCATGGCTGCCGCTTGAGCCATTAATTTTTTTAGGAGAATGGCTCAATATGAATAAGCACATCCCTGATGGAAAGACTGCTTGCTAATAATTTGTCTTTTGCCTGATGCGCAATACGGTGCCCTTCTGCAACCGACAAATGTTGATCTACCTGGATGTGCAGGTCGACAAAATAATCAAAGCCCATCTTTCTAACATAGCATTTTTCTATAAGCTTTACCTCATTAACTTCGGCTGCCAAATCCCTCACCTGGTTTACGATCTCGCCCGATGGAGCGGCATCCATAATTTCGGCCAGGCCGGGGCGTAAAAGCTGTATGGCATTATAAAATACAATTCCAGATGCCAGAAGCGCGGCCCAATCATCCGCTCCTTCATAGCCCTTACCGGCGATTAGCGCGATAACAATGCCGATAAAAGCTGCTATCGATGTAATAGCGTCGCTCCGGTGATGATAGGCATCGGCCTTCACCGCATTACTGCCAATTTGCTTTCCTACGTTCAGCACATATCTAAACATGCCCTCTTTAATAATGATAACCGCCAAAAGGATATACAAAGTAAATTTTTTTGGCATAGCATGCGGAGTAGCTACAAATGTTATCGCGTGCCAGGCAATCCATACGGCGGCACCCATCAGGAAAAAAGAGATTATGATTGATACAATAGGTTCAGCTTTGCCATGCCCGTAGGGATGTTCGGGATCTGCCGGTTTCATGGCAATTTTTAGGCCTATCCACAATAAGGTAGAGCTGAATACGTCTGCACCTGTTTCTGTCGCATCTGCAATCAGAGCGTAGGAATGCCCTAAATGACCCGCAATGGCTTTTATAAAAACCAGTATAATACTGATCCCTATACCTATTTGGGTAGTTCTGATCGCTTTTACCGATGGATGGACATCAATTGCAGCCATAATTCAAATATTTCAAATTTAGGCGGCAAAGGTAAAAGCTTAAACCGTAATTATCCTACTTATTATGATGTAATTGTTTACATTTTTTTTGGGGATGCCAGTGGCCATACCCTAAATGTGCAAATCCCGGATCAAATAACTATCCGGGATTTGCATATGCGGACACACAAGCCCGGAGGCTTAGGGCAGCGAAAAAAACACTTAGGGTAGCAGAAGTCATTATTACCTTGCTACAACAATTGATGTAATAATTGCAGGTAATTTTGAGCTTTATAATTTTAATCATATACATTATGAAAACCATATTAGCCGCTACCGATTATACAGATCTGGCGGAAAACGCAGTTAGGTATGCCGCAGGCGTAGCCCGTCTAAACAATTATAAATTAATCCTGTTAAATGATTTCGCCATCTCTGTACATGCTACAAATGGACTTCTTTCGGCGGCGGGAGTTGAGGAATTAATAGATGAAAACAGGATACTCCTGGAATCAAAGGCTTTATTACTTGCTAATGAATATGGAATTGAAGTACTTGCCAAGACTACTTTTTCCTTTATCGATAATGCCATTAAGGAAGTGGTTTCCGAATACCAACCCGAGATGATCGTGATGGGAATGGAAGAAAAATCACTTGAACAGGAACTTTTAGGAAACACCACCACATCCATTATCAAAAAGCTGCGATCGCCGGTGTTGGCGGTGCCTGCCAATGCAAAATTCAAGATCCCCAAAAAGGTGCTTTTTGCGTGTGATGTATTAAATGGAGTTTCTGAACAAATATTGGTACGGATCAAAAATGTGGCCTTAACTACTCAGGCCGAAGTAGAAGTGCTTTTAATTAACCAAACCGTAGCGGAATTGAAAGAAATGGGCGTTGATGCAGCGGCATTAAACCGCATTGACGATGGTTTGGAAGGCATTGATTACTATTATAAAAATGTGAAATCAGATTCCATCATCGAAGGGATTGCCGACGAGGTGAAGAATTTATCAGCCGACCTGTTAATTATGGTGCCCGAGCAGCACGGATTTTGGGGCTCGATGGTGCATCGCAGCAAAACACGCATCATGGCCTCCGGCCTCAATATTCCCTTATTTTCAATTCCTGTATAAACAGAACAATGAAAGCCAGGAGTATCGGATAACTCCTGGCTTTTTTAATATCAGGAAAAACCTGTTAAACAACATTTAGCGGTGAAAACACCCACCATAAGCCAACCGGGCGTTTCCCTCCTGCGTCGGGTCAGGCTGTACGTTCATACGCCTGCAGGCCTTACGCGCTTTGGCCGGTATCCACTTCCATCCTTAACGCGAAGCTGTAGGGTATTTTAAGCTTATTGCTTGAAAAAAACATCTTTCGCTGCCGCAAGGGTCTTCCCAATGTTATTAAGTTAGGAGAGTGATGGGTTGCTCCAGAGGAGCAAAAGCTTTGTAGAAAAACATAAATAAATTGTCTTTTGCGTGCCAGAGGTACGCTACCTAAGGTTCCATACCTCTGGCACGGAGCTTCATTTTTGCTACAAAGCTATTCCCCCACTGGGGGAGAAACTCATTAACTTAATAGCATTGAGGGTCTTCCCTTGTGGTCCGTTTGCAAGGTCTGCGCTATGCCTTCGGAACAATCCACTATGTAATTATAATATTAACCAATCTATTGATTTTTATATAATTATTGGAATTGCTATGTAAATATTCGTAGTCGTTTTCTACAAAGCCAGCTACAACCGGGTTATTAAATTAATACATCGGGGTTTGCATATTTATATCAAATATGGTTAAAAATATAAAGACTCTGTATGGCCGATCTGTGAGGTGTCTCTGTACAGCGTGCCACAAAGGAAGACCCTTGCGGCAGCATGGGATCAAAGCCCTTGCGACCCCATTGCAGGCGCACCAGATAATGGGGTAATTAGCGCATCAATTCTAATTCGCCTTTAGCTAAGTAATACATCTGTGATAGATATGATCTAGAACCGTAACTAATACATTCTCTTAGTTTTTTATAATAACCCACTGTATCACCTGCCTCAAGCCTTTTTATTGCTGATACAAAATGAACTTGGGACAACTCTCTTTCTCTAAGTATCGGGACTTTAGATACACATGAAAGCATTTCATTTTCGGAAATATTATCAATCAAATAATGACCAAGCGGGCCTGGAAAGTTAATAGACCTTTTAGACTTGAGTAATTTTTTAATCGTTTTTATCGCAGTTGCCTTCAACTTCTCCTGGTTGGTTTTAATGCTGGCGAAATATAAAAACACTTGGGTCCCTACGCCTCCGGCTGCATCTTTATAAATACTGTTTTGTGCAAGTTCCCACACCTCAATTGCTTTGTCTACATTATCAAGAATCCAATTTGCAATGCCCCCAAATACGAAACTTGACTCCGATTCACCCTTTTCATATTCAATTAGTTTCTCACATAAAGAAATTACATCCGCATACCTTTTTAAATGAAGTAGAGCGTAAACTTTATTTCGTAAATTCAACGTATCTGCAGGGTTTTTTTTATATTCTTCATCGGCCTTTTCACAAGCTTTTTCAAACTCATTATTTACTATCAGTGACCATACATCTAGTTGCTGTTCCATATTATTTTTGTAACCGACCTGTACTTGGGTCATACGGTAGTTTTTGTGTATTTTAGGGCAATTTACTAGATTTAATCTCCCCGTTAAACTTAGTATCATTAATGGTCTTAAAATCTCCAAATAAATTTTCGGGTTTCCAAGTTGAGCCGGGATAAAGCCACGGCTTTTTTCCCATTGCTGGGGCACGCGTGTCGCGTGTGCCCCAGCGTTCCAGGTCGGTTGATTGTTGTGGGAATCAAAAGATTGGAGGATATTGCAAGAGTATTTTTTACCATTAGCGTACAAAAGTTAAATGAAAATTATTCATTCTAACTAAATGAGTAATCTGTCACAATCGATATAATTTTCTATAAATTACATGGATATAAAAAAAGAAAAGCCTCCCGGCTATTATAAATTTGGCCTATATTATTTCGAACAAGGCAATAAAAATTTGCTCGTCAAGAGTCCAAAAACTGGTAGATTCACTATCAATTTCTTTAATAGATGGGCCTACGTAGTTGCTGTTCTTCTTCATGGTCTTCTACTATATATGATACTAACTGTGTTAGGGATAATTCGATGATTATGTATTACCCCATTGCTGACGCATGTGCCCCGCGTTCCAGCCTGATTGTTAGGGATGTGTCTTGGACTTTTAGCTTGTGGTCGGTGTTGTCAAGCTGGATATGTATGTAGCAGAATATTCTTTTATATCATTGCTAATCATGCAGACTAAATTTAACCCAAAAACGAATAGCGCATGGTGGTCACTTGTCAGCGAGGTACACGCGACACGCGTGCGCAAGCGTCGGGTCAGGCCTGTACGTTCATACGCCTGCAGGCCTTATGCGCTTTGGCCGGTATCCACTTCCATCCTTAACGCGAAGTTGTAGGGTATTTTAAGCTTATTGTTTTACAAAAAACATCGTGATTGGCGTGCGGGCCACAAAGCATTAGCCTGGTGGCAGCGAAAAGTGCTGATAGTAGTTTCGGGGGTGAACAATTTCCTATTCAAAATCCTGCATCATCATATTTAACCTTTTTTGGTTTTACAGTCCTTTACACAATTTTTACACAATTGCACAGTGTGTTTTACAATTTTCAAGGATTATAGAAAAATATTCTATTCCTAAATAAATATATTTCATATTTGGAAAGCACTGTAAATAAATCAAGAGGGGAAATCGGTTTAATATACTGGTTCCCCCTTGGCTAAATATATTACCGCACTTAACTCTCTCTTAATATACAATACCCCTTGCATCTTAAAACGTTGCAGGGTTTTTTAGAATTAAATGGATATTTATTACTTAATGTTCTTTTAACTATTTGAGAGTTGTTGTTAGGAGCATTAAGCCCCCGGTCTTAAACCGCCGGGGGCTTTTTCTTTCATAATTATAATTATTGAGGTTTAAAGTGGACGTATGCAATCTTTCCCTACAGCCACCTCTTCCCCTGTGGTCTGTTTGCAAGGTCTGCACTATGTGTCTTCGGGGCCATCCACTATGTAATTAACTAATCCCTTGATTCCCATTGCTGGCTCACGCGTTTCATTTGTGTCATAATCATGCCGCCTAATTTAACGCAAAAACGAATAGCGCATGACGGTCACGGCACGCGTGTGCCATGCATTGGGGTCACTTGACTTCCTTTTTAGCCGCTAAAGCTCCTCCCCAAAGAGAGCCCGGGTTTGCGCGATCGGGGTAGAGTGCTATCATTCCATTATATAGTTCAAGATTGGTTGAGGTTGCTGCGTTGAGGCGGTCAAAATCTTCCAGGTATTTTTTGGTTATTCCTAAAATAGCAGGGTCGTCTGTAAACGATGGTTGTTTATGCCCTGCAACAACCCATTTGGGATGCAGCTCTATTAGCATATCCAGGGAGTTCCTCCATTCTTTGCGGGTTTCTGAGGTCGTTTCTGCGAGATATACATGAACTCCATTGTAAGCCACATCGCCGGCTACTATGAGACCGATGGAAGGTACATAAAGGCTGGTAGAAACATGTGTATCTGAAAATCCTGTGTTCAAAACCACAAGCTTTTGTCCTTCCAACTCAAATTCATTGTCCTGCAACGCCTGTGGTACTGCCAGTTTTTCTGGTATTTGTCCGGGGAAGCGAGGAGCCCAAAAGCCGTTGATGACTTCCGGCTGTACCTGTTCGGCACAATACTTTGCTACGGCTTCAGTAGCAATTGCTATTGCACCAGGAAATCGGTCGAGCAACAATTGAAGCCCATAAAAGTGATCTCCATGCGGATGGGTAATGTAAATGTATTTAAGTTCTTTTCCGGTAGCGGCAATGGAGTCTGCCAGCGTATTAGTGTGCTCAATGGCGAGGAAAACGTCCACAAGCACCGCATCCTTTTTACCGTAGATAAGCGTTGCGCTATTAGGTACCCATTTTAGGTCATCCAAACCAGGAGGCGTATTCGGATCCCGGTTCAGACCAGGTCGTGTTGAGGTAAATACCTGGTAACTGAGTACTTCATTCGTAATGTTTTCTTGTGTCATAAGTTAAAATGTTAGGTTTGTTTACTACACAAAAATAATCGCTTTTCAATCTCAGAAACTATGCAAATCAAACCAATAACTATGAATTGGCGATATGCAACTTACGGAAATGGTTTGCTGTAGTTCCTGTATTTTTTTTGAAAAAGCTGTAGAAATTAGGCGAATGATCATAACCAAGGCAATAACCAATTTGAGCAATGTCCCAATCACTTTCCAAAAGTAATGATTTAGCTTCCTTGATAATCCGTTTCGATAAATGCTCAGAAGTAGTAAAACCCGTTGTCTTTTTTAAAACCCGGTTCAGATGGTTTGAATGGACTGCTAACTGATCAGCAAACTCTTTGGCATTTCTAAAACGAAGGGTATGATGAGGGGAATGAATTGGGAACTGCCTTTCCAGTAGCTCCAGAAAAAGAGAGGTAAGTCGTTCGGCTGGGGCGTTTGCCTTTACATAACTAAGCGGCGGATCAATTTTTAGGGCTTCGTGAATGATGATTTGTATAAAGTTGCGCAACAGGTCCTGTTTATTGACGTAGGAAGATTGATTTTCCGTCAGCATCAGTTCGAATATATTGCGGATAACCGACGTAGATACTTCGTCCGGGAACAAAACAGCGTTTCCGCCAACTTTGAATAAGGGCGAATCTGAAAGGTAATCTGTTTTTAATTGACTACTGATCAACTCCTCAGAAAAAAGGCAAAAATAGCCTTTCTCTCCACCTGAAACAGATTCATAAGCATAGGGGATCATTGGATTGCTGAAAACTAACACATTTGGTTTTATCTGGATCACTTTGTTTGGATAAGTAATGGTCCCCTGGCCTTCAGTAAGAAGGGTTATCTTAAAAAAATCTCTGCGATTGAAGCTAAGTGATAAATTAGGATCAAATTCTTCAATTTTAGAAACGTTAACTTTACCAACTTCAAAATGGCCTTGTCCGTAACGCTGATAAAATTCTTTTGCCGTTTCGCGTGCTTTCATTAAACAAAGGTATAGAATTTCAAATTTTGACATTTAGGAAGGTTAACGTCGCCCCTATTCGCTTTAAAAATGGCAAATGTGAAATACCCTTAGTGATCCGTTAACGGTCTGTACCTGAATTAAACGAATTAAGGAATGCACAGAATTATTTAAACGTTGAATATTCAATTCAGGATAGAATTCTGTGCATTCTTTAATTCTGAAAAATTCCGGTTCAAACAATGCGTTAAGGATGGAAGTGGATACCGGCCAAAGCGCTTAAGGCCTGCAGGCGTATGAACGTACAGCCTGACCCGACGCAGGAGGGGAACGCCCGGAGAAAGCATCAAGTAGTCAGTATCAAGTATCAGGATTTTTTGATGTGCGGACAATTCTGTCTGAACCTGGATTAAACGAATTAAGGAATGCACAGAATTATTTGAACGTTGAATATTCAGCTCAGGATAAAATTCTGTCAATTCTTTAATTCTGAAAAACGGCGTAGCCCTCTTGAATACCTTAAAGATAGACAATACATGAAAAATTCTGATTCAGACAATGTGTTAGGGATTGAAACAAATACCCGCCAAAGCGCTTGTTTTTTTTTAGCTTTATATATAATGTGCTTATAATCAGTGTTCTTATTGATTGTAAAAAACGGAATGATTAGATTTACTGTGAATGCAAGTATACCGAACACGTTAATACCGCCCCACTTACCGAACACCAAAACCTGAAAGATGAAGACACTGTTCGCCCTAATGGCGCTGCTGTTGATGCAGGCCTGTAAACCGGTAAAGAAATATGACCTGGCCATCATCAATGCCAGTGTGTTTGATACCAGGAAAGGTATTGTATTAGCGCATCGAAGTATCCTGGTTAACGGGGATACCATAGCCGAAGTAACAGATAGCGCCATTCCTGTTAAAGCCAACAGGACAATTGATGCGGGTGGCAAACTTGTTACGCCCGGCATGATCGACGCGCATATTCACCCAACCCATTTCTTTGGCGACTACGACGCCGCGCCAAAATACCTGGCCAAAGACTCGCTTAACTTTTTAAGAAAAAAATTCTCTGATAACTACCTGCCTTTTGGGGTAACCGCAGTGATGATTATGGGGCAGCCCGAAACATGGCTCGGCCCGGTTTTAAATTGGTCGGCACATCCGTCGCCTCATTATACGGATATTTATACCGTAGGTGGTGCATTGATCTCGCAGGAGGATCGCAAGCCTTATATCTGCCATACCACAGTCGCATCTCCTGAAGCGGCGAGGCAAAAGATGCTGGCCTATCACCGGATGGGGATCCGGCATATCAAGCTCTATTGGCGATTACGCAGGCCGGAATTTGAAGCTGCCTTTAAAACAGCCGACAGCTTGGGCATGCGGGTGTACGGTCATATTGATGAAGGTATTATGAATATGGATACTACACTCCGGATTGGTTTGATAAACTATGAGCATATCTTTACCATAATCCATAGCCTGCCATGGACGGACGCTGATGGCAAAGCGTTTGTTGCCTGGATGGATCGGTTTTACGGCAAAGAAAAATGGCAGACCTTACCTTTCTGGGAAGTTTTACTGAACGAAATCCGCTGGAGTGTTGACTATATGCCCGGCAGGATAGATGCTTTAATCGGGAGGCTCGCAAAGCATCATGCCACATTTTCTACCACTATCCACCTCCCTGGTGAAAAATTCGGGCTAACTTATTTTTCCAACCCCGGTAACCGCCCGGATACAGGTGTAAGTAAGGACCGGATGCAGCGTAACCGCGATAATTTCAAGGGCCTCATGGCGTTGGTAAAAAAAGTATACAACAGCGGTATCAAGATCAGGATCGGGACAGATGTTCCCAATGGCGGTAAGGCTGTTCTGTCGGAGCAGATATTATTGGCACAATATGGCTTTACGATTCCCTCAATCATCCAGATGGCCACCATCAACGGGGCCGACGCTTTAGGGATGGCCAATAAATATGGCGCCATTGAGCCCGGCAAAAAGGCCGACCTAATCATTTATGACCAAAACCCGATGCTGAACTACCGCAATTTCCTTTCAAAAAGAACAGTGATCAAAGATGGGATCGTCGGATTTTAGGACGTTTGGACGATCGGACTATCGGACGTTCGGACTTTTGGATAAAGGATTTTTGGATAAAGGAACAAGGATTTTAACAATACTTGTTCTCAAAATGACGTAAGCTGCCAATCCGGTCAATCCTTGCTCCATTAATCTTTTATCCGAAAGTCCTTTGTCCTTTGTCCTTTGTCCTTTGTCCTTTGTCCTTTGTCCTTTGTCCGAATGTCCGATAGTCCGATCGTCCGATCGTCCGAACGTCCAAAAATCCGAACGTCCAAAAATCCAAAAAATCTTATATTTGGCGATATACAGTGCTACCTTACATTAGCTGTACTCTATGCTAAAAAAAATAAACAATCTATGGTTTAGCCTGATTGGCAGCCGGCAGGCTTTCCCGTTAGAGAGCCGGATCTTCCACTCCATTAGTATCGGGTTAATTATAATAGCGCTGGTGTATGTTCCTTATAACTTTTTTGCGGGGCTGTACATTGCTTCATTATCAAGTTTTACACTCGCCCTTTTTTTTGCTTACCAGTTTTATTATTCCCGTTTTCATGGTCGGCCGCATAACAGTATTGTATTTGGCCTAATAGGTGTGGCGATATTTTCGGTCAACTATTTTGCCAATTCGGGCATCAACGGCTCAACCGATTTAATATGGCCGGCTTACCTGCTGCTGGTATTTGCCATTTCGCCCTACCGGCAGCATATATACTGGCTACTGGTTTATTTGCTGTCCTTCCTGGTGCTGCACTGGGTAGCATTTCAGTATCCATTTTTGGTTAAATATCCTTTTAGCGCAGGGAAGGGCGAACTGATAGACAGGATTACGGCATTCCCATTACCCGTGATAACAATTTACATTATCATCAATTTTATCAGGAAAAGCTACGACAAAGAAAAAACTATTACCGAAGAAAAGAACTTAGCCATTGAAGTGCGCAACCAACAGATCTTATTGCAAAAAAATCAGCTGGAACAAAGCGATGCCGAAAAGAATAAGCTGATGTCCATTATCTCGCACGATATGCGGGCACCCCTTATACACATACAAGGCTATCTTGAACTACTAAAAGATCATGAACCGGATCACGAGCACCGCCGGGTATTGGAAAACGAATTGCTTGAAGCTACCAATAGCACTATGGATATGCTAACCAACCTGCTGCAATGGTCCAGATCGCAAATGGAAGGTTCGTCTGTTAACTTATCGAAATTAAACCTGCTTGCGGTCATAACAAGCACACTTGAAATGGGGAAAACCCAGGCAGAGAAAAAAGATATTACTTTTAACTATGTTATTGAACCTGGAATAACGGTTGTAGCCGATACAGATATGCTGCAATTGGTGGTCCGCAACCTGGTAAGCAATGCCATAAAATTTACGCCAAACGGTGGCATCATTAACATAAACGCAGCGTTACTACAGCAGGAGTGCAAGATAGCCGTCAGCGATAATGGCAAGGGTATTGATCCGCAAAAACAGGAAAATATTTTTTCTATCAACGCCAAACCTACATTTGGCACCAATAACGAAAAAGGGGTTGGTTTGGGCCTGCTGTTATGTAAAGAATTTATTGAACGCCAGGGTGGCCGTATAGGCTTTGAAAGTATTTCTGGGCAAGGCTCCAGTTTTTTTATTTTTATACCCGCCCTCCCGGCCTGAAGACAGAGATTTTCAGACTATCGGACTATCAGACTATCGGATAAAGGATTTTTGGATAAAGGAACAAGGACTTTAAAAATCATTGCTCCAAACATGTCGCAAGCCCTAAACCGGTTAATCCTTGCTCTGTTAGTCTTTTGTCTGAAAGTCCGATAGTCTGAACGTCCAAAAATCCAAACGTCCGGTAGTCCAAGAAACTCACTTGATGCGGGCAAAGGCCATAGCATCTGCTTTATACCTGATATGTGATGAAACTGCTTCACCATTAACATCAGCCTCAATGGTATAGATGTAGTCGTTATCGGTGCTTGATACTATACCACATTGTTCGGCTCCCTTATTTTCCTGGAAATTAAAGAAAACAATATCGCCGGGTTGGGGATGGTCGGTAGGGGGAATAATATAATTTTTTTGTTTCAGCTGCTTGTAAAAAGCAGTGAGATCACTTGTCTTTATATCGGGCATTTTTGTTTGATTGGTTTGAAAGCACCAGATAACAAAAGGCACGCTCCATTGCGCGTTGCTGGGAACGCCGGCCTTATATAAATATTTGGCTACCAGGTTACGACTGTTATTAGGGTCTGATTTGGCGCTGTTGAGCTCAATGAATGCGTTGGAAAGTGCAATACTGCCGGGAGATGCCACTGCAGCACTATTGCCGGGAGTGGCAGCCGACTTACCCACCGCCTTGGATTTGCGCAAAAATATGGTGTTTAAAGCGCCTTGAGCACCCTGTGTATTTAATGTGTTTGCAGTGTTGATGGCAAAGGTGGTATCCATGGTATAAAAGCTCAGCAGCGCCAGTTTTACCGTTGTTGAATCTTTACTGAGGATAAAGGGCATGAAGGATTGTATGAGCTGTGCTTTTTTAAAATTA
Organism: Mucilaginibacter sp. P2_A4; assembly: GCF_056405015.1. NCBI lineage: Bacteria > Pseudomonadati > Bacteroidota > Sphingobacteriia > Sphingobacteriales > Sphingobacteriaceae > Mucilaginibacter > Mucilaginibacter sp. P2_A4. Next base: position 180,579 of record NZ_JBFUCX010000006.1, read on the forward strand.
TAATCCATGGTGAATAAGGAGTCGTCATGCCGTTGTTTTAGGGTTTGGTGTTTGTAGTCTTCCAATTTTTCGAGCGACGAGCCATGGAGGGTTAAGTAAGCAACCAAAACGGTTGTGATGGTGGTGAGCACTATCGCGATGTTTTTTTCTATCCAGAAGAAAAACCTGTTTTTTGATCTTACAGTCATTGGCTTAGGATTATAAGTTCTAAGCTATGAAAATATTTTTACAGCATCAATAAGGAGGGGACTATCAGACTATCAGACTTTTGGAGGTTCGGACTTTTGGACTTTTGGAAAAAGGACTATCAGACAAAGGACTATCGGACGATCGGACAAAAGACTAATGGAGCAAGGATTTTTGGAAACCTTAAACCGGGTTAATTCTTACGCTATTAGTCCTTTGTCCGAAAATCTGAAAACCCTTGCTCCATTAGTCCTTTGTCTGAAAGTTCGAAAATCCGAACGTCCATTAGTCCTTTGTCCGAACGTCCCAAAGTCCGACCATCCGAAAGTCCAAAAATCCGAAAGTCCAAAAAACCTTCCCCCGTTCATCCATCTTTTTATATTTTTGTTTACAATCAAAAAAGATCATTACCATGAAAAAATTAGTTTTAGCCCTAACATTAACCATTGCCAGCAGCGCGGCTTTTTCGCAAAGCTTTTTAAAAAAGGTGCAAAGTGCCGCGTCGTCAAATAAAATAAGCACAGCGTCGTTACCATCGCTGAGCAATATAGGCGGTGTAAAAGATGCCATTATGGGCAAGCTGACACCGGCATTGGCGCTCACCGCGATTGAAAAACCTTCGGTAGCATCAACCATTACCGATTATTTGAAAAGCAAAGCCGATATTATGCCTTTGGCCAATACCGATAAAACTGCTTATGCCAGCAAATCATCAAGTTTAATCAGCGGCTTATCGGGCAAACTGAAAACCATACTTACCGTTGCGCAATACTCCAAGTTTTTAGGCCTGAAACCTAAAGCGCCAAGTGCCAGTAACGTGCTATCAAGCCTGTTTTTTTAAGGCTTAGGGTAGTTGCATGCCGGCAACGACTCACCCGGTCTACGCTTCGCTGGACCACCCTCTCTTCACCTGCGGTGGAAAGAGGGTTTAAAACATTTTTTTACGAGGTTTTCAGCCACAGTGGAAATTGTCTGAACGGGAATTAATAGAATGAGAATTGCTGTTGTTTCCCTTCCCGTCAGCAGATAAGTTTCGGGCGAAAGCGGGCAGAACTTGGTGGCATAGTGCGCAGGAGGGGCATAGTGAACATTGCCGAAGGGTAGGCCTGTGCGGCAAAGAAACCTATCTGCTGACTTGATTTTTTGGTTACTTTTGTATCAAGACAAAAGTAACAGCCCTCCCGCGGCAACTGAGCGGGCCAATGCTCTTTCATTCCCACAAAATAAATTCAGCCCCCAAACGGCCTTCCCGAGGCAACTGGCGCTGACTTTTCAGGGTGTTCGGGTCAGCACAATAGGACTGTTCGGAGGTGTTCGGCTACTGATTTCTTAAAATTATAAACTACTGATAATCAGTGTATTTTTATTTCAGCGAAAAATAACCGAACGGTTAATTGGTTGGCTATCAATAAACTAATTTTTACCAAATCCGCCAACGCCTGTACACTCACCAAAAACCGAACACCCGGTAATAATATCCATTACCATGACCCGACGAAACCCTCCTAAAATCTTGCTACATGATACTAACTACTTGCTACTAAATTTCACATCTTTGCACTATGAGCAAGTTATGGCAAAAAACCACTAATGTTAATCAACTGGTCGAGAGTTTTACCGTCGGCCGCGACCGTGAATTCGACCAGGAAATGGCCGCTTTTGATGTGCTGGGCTCCCTGGCGCACACCCGCATGCTGCAAAGCATCGGCCTGATGGATGTTGCTGATCTTGAACTTGTACAGCGCGAACTGAAAGCCATTTATGCCGATATAGAGGCAGGCAACTTCACCATCGAAGATGGGGTAGAGGACGTACACTCGCAGGTAGAAATGCTGCTTACCCAACGCATTGGCGACGCCGGTAAAAAGATCCACTCAGGCCGTTCCCGTAATGACCAGGTGCTAGTTGATCTGAAACTATTCTTCCGCCACCAGCTGCAACAGGTAGTTGAAGAAACCGAAACCTTGTTTCGCCAGCTGATAACGCTAAGCGAAAAACATAAGGATGTATTGTTACCAGGCTACACGCACCTGCAGGTGGCCATGCCATCATCATTTGGCCTCTGGTTTGGCGCCTATGCCGAAAGCCTCGCCGATGACCTGGAACTGGTGCTGGCAGCGTATAAGATCACCAATAAGAACCCGCTGGGTTCGGCAGCCGGCTATGGCTCGTCGTTCCCCCTTAACCGTACCCTAACCACCGAGTTATTGGGCTTTGATAGTCTTAATTATAATGTAGTATACGCCCAGATGGGCAGAGGTAAAACCGAGCGTATTATAGCGCAGGCGCTCTCATCTATAGCGGCTACCCTTGCCAAAATGGCTATGGACCAGGCGCTGTACCTGAGCCAGAACTTTGCCTTTGTAAGCTACCCCGATACACTGACCACCGGCAGCAGCATTATGCCCCATAAAAAGAACCCCGATGTTTGGGAAATTATGCGTGGTAAATGCAACCGCCTGCAGGCCCTGCCAACAGATGTAGCCATGATGACTACCAACCTGCCATCGGGCTATCACCGCGAGTTACAGTTGCTTAAAGAACTCCTGTTCCCCGCCTTTGCCGATTTGAAGAGCTGCCTGCATATGGCCACCTTTATGCTGCAAAACATTACGGTAAACACCGATATATTAAAGGATCCTAAGTATGCCTATCTCTTCAGTGTAGAGGAAGTGAATCGCATGGTACTCAGCGGCACGCCTTTCCGCGATGCCTACAAACAAGTGGGCCTGGCCATTGAGCAAGGCGACTTTAGCCCCGATAAAACCGTTAACCATACCCATGAAGGCAGTATAGGTAACCTGGGCAATGAACATATCACTGCCGCGTTTAACAAGCTGTTATCAAACTTTGATTTTGGAAAGGTTGAAGGAGCGATAAAGGGACTGGTAGGGAAATAAACCACAATATATGAACGGACAGAACAGAAGCGACATATACCCGGGGCTTGAAGTAGATATCATCCTGAAAAAAGATCAGCGTAACGGCACCCTTACCCGGGGAATAGTAAAGAGGTTGTTAACCAGCGCAACCTACCATTCCCGCGGAATTAAGGTTCAGCTGGATGACGGGCAGGTAGGCCGTGTGGCCTGGATTGTGGAAGAGGAGGATTAAATTTTCTATAGTTCATCAATTCTACATAATTGATCTCCATATTTACATTGATACTTACCATAGTATAAGCCTATATGCCTGCAAGCCTTCAAAAAAAATCGAAGTTATGGTTACGGATAGATGCTCATCACCGTTTACTTGTTTCCTTGTGTGTAGGCGCAGGTACATTATTTTTTTCCTGGGGACGGTTTAGCGCGCCAGCCCTGGTATTGGTTACCTGGATTAGTTTTGCCTTAATGATTATTTTGATGGACTGGGTAATTATCCTTTCCTCTCATCCTATGGAAATTCGCAGGATAGCGAAGATTGAAGACTCCAGCCGTACCTTGATATTTTTGTTTGTTATCATTGCATCCTTAATTAGTATGCTGGCTATTTTCTTCCTGCTAAAATCCTCTAAACAGTTATCACCCGCAGTCGTAACAGGTCACGTTTTATTGGGGATGGCATCGGTAATTGTATCATGGGTGCTTGTGCATACTATTTTTACCCTACGCTACGCGCACATGTTTTATGCCACTGATCCCGATGACGATAACAAGAAAAAGCCTTTAGGTGGTCTTGAATTTCCGGGCAATGAAAAGGAGCCGGATTATCTTGATTTTGTATATTTTTCTTTTGTTATTGGGATGACGTTCCAGGTATCTGATGTGGAGATCTCGTCGCGCCAGATCCGCCGCCTGGCCTGGATTCATGGGATGATCTCCTTTGCTTTCAACACTGCCATCGTGGCGCTAAGCATCAACGTTATATCGGGCCTGGTTTCAAATTAAAACAAGCTGCTTTGTGCTTCAATAAATTGAGGCCGTTTCAATTGCATGCCTAATTCTTGGTTAAGTTTTTCTACCACATAATCGGCAAGTCTCGGTGAAAATTCCTCTTCGTGCTGGTGCATTAAAAACCATACCGATCTTAAACCCAATTGTTGCCAGATTTTGATCCGTGAAACCCATTCGTCTACGCGTGCGTAATCAGAAGGATGCAGGCCATTACCTACAAAGCGTATAAACGCGTGGGGCGTAGGCAAGGTCATATGTACCACATCACGCCGTCCGGTGGCATCGGTTATTACCGCGCCGATATTAAGATCATGAAGAAGTTGAAATACCTTGTCCCGGTTTTCAGCAACAGAAAACCATTCCTTGTGACGCAGCTCAACAAAAACAGGCACATCCTTGGGTAAAGTTTCCAGGTAGGCTTTCAATTCCGGGAAGCTTTTAGGCGTATAATTATCGCTCAGCTGCAAAAACAAAGGTCCCAGTTTTTCGCCAAATGCCATAATGCCTTCATAATAGCTTGTGGTGATCTCATCTGCATTTTTTAGCCTTTTAATGTGGCTGATGCTTTGCGAAAACTTGGGGCAAAACTTAAAATCGGGGTTGGTATCGGCTTTGGCTTTCCATTTACCAATAGTATCCGCGCCATAAATATTATAAAATGTGGCGTTCAGTTCAATACAATCAAAATGCTTTACATATTCATCCAAAAAATTAGCCTCTTTGGTTTTAGGCGGATAAATTTGCCCCACCCATTCTTTACGGCCCCATTTGGCACAACCCACATGCACCTTTAAAGGTGCATTGCTTTTGGCAGCTTTAAGTGTGCTAAGCGTTAATTCTGCATCAGGCGGCAATGTAAAATCTGTTACAGCTAATTCTTCGGGAGATACACGGCCAAATTCCATGGGTTTGTTGATTTAATTTATATTGCGCTAAGTTGCAAAAAAGACAGTCAATTTTTAAAATTCTGATTCATGCAAAATTATCCTAACAAATCAACCTTAAACAAAGGCTTAACCCTTTTTTTGCTGGCCTGTTCATAAGCATATCCTAATTTAATAATATCCGCCTCTTTGTAAGCCGTGCTAAAGAATGACAGGCCAATGGGCAAGCCTTGCACTAAACCCATAGGTACAGTGATATGCGGATAGCCCGCCATAGCCGCCGGGCCAGAAAAAGAGAAGCCATTATCATAATCGCCATTCACCAGGTCGATGCAGACAGCGGGGCCATTGGTTGGGCCGATGATGGCATCCAGCTTATTATCAGTGAGAATTTTATCAATAGCCTTGCGGGTACCAGTGTTGGTTTGTTTTACAGCGTCCAGGTATTCTTTACTGTTCAAACCACCTTTGGCTTGTGCAAGTTCCAGCGTTTCCTGCTTAAAAAAGGGCATGGCTTTGGCCTCGTTCTGCTTGTTAAAGGCAATTACATCTGCAAGGGTTTTAACTTTCCCATTGGCTGTACTTAAATATTGGTTAAGGCCATCTTTAAATTCATACAACAACACGTTAAACTCATTTTTGCCAATTTCTTTCAACTCTTTGTTCAGCTCTATTTCAACTACTGTAGCGCCCTTGCTTTCCAGGGTTTTAATGGCATCTTTAAGTAAAGCTACCATGCCGGCGTTGCCTTCCAATGCCGATTTTTCAACCCCGAGACGTTTACCATGAAGGCCGTCGGCATCCAAAAATTTAGTGTAGTCTGTTTCAGCTTTTCCCTTGCTGCCAATAGTAAAGCTATCCTGTGCATCTATACCCGCTAATGCTCCCAGGAATATGGCGGCATCTTTAACGGTGCGGGCCATTGGTCCGGCAGTGTCCTGGGTTTTGGAGATGGGGATAATCCCCGTCCGGCTCCACAAACCTACAGTAGGTTTAATGCCCACCAATCCGTTCACGGATGATGGCGATACTATTGATCCGTCTGTTTCGGTGCCGATGGCTATGGTGCACAAATTGGCTGCAACTGCCGATCCTGATCCGGCGCTTGAGCCACTGGGGTTACGATCAAGAATATATGGGCATTTGGTTTGCCCGCCCCGGCTGCTCCATGCACTGGTAGAGTGTGTGGACCGGAAGTTGGCCCATTCGCTCAAATTGGTTTTTCCCAATAAAACGGCGCCGGCTTCGCGCAGTTTATGTACTATAAAGGCATCCTGTTTGGCAAAATTATCGCCCAGCGCCAATGAACCGGCGGTAGTATGCATATTATCGCCGGTGTTGATATTGTCTTTTATCAGTACTGGTATGCCGTGCATCGGGCCGCGTACTTTGCCTTGTGAGCGCTCTTTATCCATGGCATCGGCCATACTGAGGGCATCCTTATTAATCTCGATAACCGAGTTAAGTTTGGGGCCATTCTTATCAATTTCATCAATACGTTTCAGGTAAAGCTCTGTTAACAGGCGCGAAGTGTACTGTTTGGATTTCATTTTTTCCTGCAGCTCCGTTATCGTAGCCTCCGAAAGTTCAAACAGGTCATCTTTACTGTCGGTTGCCGTAGTATCCGTTTTTTTATTATCGGTAGATGGCTGGCTGCATGATGCGGCAACCAAAGTTGATATGGTTAAACCTGCTAATGAGCCTGTTTTAATGAAATTTCTTCTGTGCATAACCGGGTTTTGAAAAAGCTTCTACAAATAACAAAATATTTAGCTAATTAAAAACTATCAGCCTGAAAATGTTACAACATATAATGGCGGTATTAGCTGCTGATAGAGTCAGATTTTAACATATTATAATGCGATTATTACAAATCGGCATTTATAAATTTTCATTATTTACATTGTCTCATCTAAATATAAAATGATGAGGCTTCTTTTAATTATTCCATTGGTTTTGGCCATTACTACGGCAACATTTGCTCAAAACTTAAGCCCTGTTGCCCGCAATGGCGCGTTAAGGGTGCAGTATGGTAAGTTGGTAAACCAGCAGGGGATTGCGCCACAGCTGCGGGGTATTAGTCTTTCATGGAGTTTGTGGCAGGGGCGTAAATATTATAATCCGGGGGTAGTGAGCTGGCTTGCCGGTGATTTCAAGATCTATATACTTAGAGTGGCAATGGGCGTTGAGCCCGATGGCGGTTACTTGCAGCAGCCCGATGAGCAGCAAAAATTGGTGACAGATGCAATAGACCAGGCTATAAGGGAGGGTATTTACGTACTGATAGACTGGCACGACCATCATGCCAACCTGCATTTAAGAGATTCAAAAGATTTTTTTAAGCAAATGGCAAAAAAGTATGCCGGTGTACCCAATGTAATTTATGAGATATGGAACGAGCCGGCAAAAACCGATTGGAAAACTATTAAAGATTATGCCATGCAGGTAATCCCCATTATTCGTAAATACGATAAAAATAATGTAATTGTGGTAGGCAGCCCCAATTGGAATCAGGATGTGGATATAGCCGCCGCCGATCCTATCACCGGTTTTAGTAATATTGCTTACTCCTTTCATTTTTATGCCAGCGACAACTATCACCAGGAAGTATTGCGCGCGAAGGCAGATAAAGCTATAAAGCTTGGTTTACCACTCATCATCACCGAATGGGGTGTTGGCGAGGCTAATGGCGACGGTGAATTTAATTTGCAAAAAACTCAAACCTGGTTAAAATGGATGGAAGATAATCAGCTTAGCTGGGCCAATTGGAACATTACAGATAAACACGAAACCACGGCCATTTTACAAAAAGATGCTCCCATATACGGTGGTTGGACTGATGTTAATTTAACACCTGCTGGCGTGTATATCAGGAATGTGCTAAGGGAGTTGAATAAATAAAATATAGCATTATAGGATACGGCGCAACCATTACATGAATTTAAAGCAGGTGGCTTTGTATAAATTGCATTACAAATACTTAAGCACATTAGTTTTGGGTATATTCATGCTCAGGAATGTACTTTGTTTTTTTATTGATGATGATGCCCAGATGTCCGATCAAAATGTTGCTCCCCGCTGTTTTAATGGCATTGTTATTTGGCTGCAACCCCGGTAAAAAGATTTTTAAAAGCGATTGCAATGATGATTATTCACCGGTTTACAAGCGTGTTGCTTTTACAGAGCTGGTAAATCATCTTAAAAAATATGATAAGCAATATGTTGAGGTGACCGGGAAATATGTTGAGGCACCAGAGCAGTCGGCTTTATTTAATGATAGCCTTTTTGCAGATCATTCAATTACGCAAGCCATCTGGATAGATTTTAACCCTGATTGCCCGCTTTATTTAGAGGGGACACGAATAGGCCTGTTTCAATATAATGACGGTCAGTTTATCCAGATAAATGATAAGCATGTCACTATAAAGGGGAGGGTTGATGCTCATGATACCGGCCATTTAAACCAATATAAAGGTGCGATAGAAAGAATAAGTTATATCGCTTTATAACGCTAAACAAGCTAAGTAATTAAATCGTCAGCTTTAAGCCATCATAGGCCAAATGGATGTTTGGAGGCAGCTCTTTTGTAATATCCTCATGCTTACCCAGGCGGTGACTAATATGTGTGAGGTAAGTTTGTTCGGCGCCTATTTCCTGTGCAAAGGCAACAGCTTCGGCAAGTGTAAAATGCGAGATATGGGTTTGTTTCTGCAGTGCGTTTATTACCAATATTTTACTTCCTCTTATTTTTTCCTTTTCTGCTTCTGATATAGTTTTAGCATCAGTGATATAGGTAAAATCATTTACCCTGAAGCCCATTACCGGGAGCAGGTAGTGTAATACCTCCACAGGCGTAAATGTTACGCTGCCGATAGAAAATGGATTTAAACCTATAGGATGTACGGTTACCTGCGGAACTCCGGGATAACCATTGCCATCAAAAATATAAGGAAATTCGCGGATAAGCGCCCGCTGCACTCGGAAGTCGGCATAAACATCAATCGGTGTGTTTTGGCGGTAATTGAAGGCACGGATATCATCCATACCGGCAATATGGTCTTTATGCTCGTGCGTAAATACAATAGCATCAAGGTGCTTTACACCGGCACGCAGCATTTGATACCTGAAATCCGGCCCGGAATCAATAACAATGGTTTTATCTTCGGCCTCAATTAAAACAGAAGTACGCAGGCGATTATCGTAAGGGTTTGCAGAGGTACAAACCTCGCATTCGCAGGCAATAACAGGTACGCCCTGTGAAGTTCCGGTTCCTAAAAATGTTATGGTCACAGTTGCAGTTTTGTTTGTTTAATATCTTGCAAAAATGCAATCTGTTTTTCGTCAAGCAGTTTAAAATCTACTTCCAGCTCGCGCAAAAGTTCAACAAGAGCTAATATTTTGCTTTCCAGGTTCGAGAAACGGTTAACTATTACCATACGGCTATTGAGTAACAGGCAGGCGCCTGTTTTAAAGTTCCCTTTTTCATACCGCACCCGGTAACCTGCTGCTTTAAGCAGCATCTCCAGTTTTTCGAGGGTGTGGTTAGTAGGAGGAAGCATTATTTCAAAAATAGTAAATTAAGTGTAATTGCAGATTCATTTTTAGATATCGCGGTGGTTGTTATCAATAATCAATATCCCTATATTTATTAACCAATTATAAGCCCGATATCACAATGAAAAAACTCATTCTGTTTGTTGTAGCCATTGCTGCATGTTTAGCAACTCATGCTCAACAAACTAAAACCTATGCCGAAAAACTTGGCTGGCCTAAAGGAGCACGCGTAATTATTTTGCATGTAGATGATGCGGGCATGTCGCACGAATCAAACGATGGGGTAGAGACAGCTATTGATAAGGGCGTAGCAACATCAACCAGTGTGATGATGCCCTGCGCCTGGGTACCCGATTTTAAAAAATACCTGGATAAACATCCCGGTACAGACGCCGGCTTACATTTAACCCTAACATCTGAGTGGGATAACTATCGCTGGGGGCCATTGGCTGGTAAAGCCGCGGTACCTGGCCTTACTGATAAGCAAGGTTGTTTATGGCCGTCTGTTGTAGAGGTGTACTTCAGGGCATCGGCAGATGAGGTTGATAAAGAGATAAGGGCACAGCTGGATAGAGCTTTGATTATGGGCTTTGTGCCTACGCACCTCGACTCGCACATGGGGACACTCTTCGCCAAGCCCTCTTACATGGAAAAGTATATTAAACTGGGTATCGAAAAGCAGATCCCGGTTATGTTTCCCGGTGGAGATGACCTGTTTTATCGCGCAGAAGCAAAATCCGCTACCGTCGCCGATTTGAAAAAGCAGGGCAAATACACCGAAGGGATGGTTATTGCCGAGCCTGCTGCGTTAGCGCAAGCTAAAGAAGTTGGCGCAATGATCTGGAAGGGAGGGTTGCCTGTTTTGGATGATCTGCATAATTCAAGCTATGATTGGCAAATGCCCAATATTGATAAAATGACAGATAAGGAAATTCAAAAATGGTACACTGATCATTATATTGAAAGTATTGGGCGTTTATCGCCGGGATTAACTATGGTGATCATGCATTGCACCAATCCAACGCCAAATTTTAACTATATATCTGACACAGGCAAAAAACGCAAAGGCGACCTGCTGGCCATGACCGACCCACGGTTAAAAGCATTTTTAAAACAACAAGGATTTATTTTAACTACCTGGCGCGAAGTTATGGAACGAAGGATTAAAGCGGGGGATATTGAATAGTGTATCTAAACCGGGATTAAACAGATTTTTTGGATTATCGGATTTTAAAACTTGTATTTTTCTGAAATGGGTTTAATAAAAGAATCAGGGAAATCTGAAGAATCTGTTTAATCCCGGTTCAGACAAATAATCTGCACATCTGAAATCTGCATATCTGCACATCAAGTATTAGTTCTGTATCAGTTTATATCTGCCAGATTTGATGAGTTTTTGTTGTTCGGCGGTGAATGAGGTTCGGCCGCCAAAATCCTGTACCCAGTAAGTTTTATATTCGGCTATGCCAACCTCCTTAAAGTCGCGGTTCATGAGGTTTTTGCAATGGCCTTCGCTTTTAAGCCATCCATCCATTACTTCGGCTATACTTTGCTGTCCCTGGGCAATGTTTTCGCCAATGGCGAAGCTTTTAAAGCCTTTAAATTTATATCCTGCAGAAACCACTCTATCCTCCATGCTACGACCATCTTTGCTGGTGTGGCTAAAATAACTGCTTCTTGCCATATCTTTTGCATGGCCTGTAGCGGCATCAAATAGTTTATTGTTCCAGGTGAGGGGAGGGGCCGGCGGAAAGTAAGTATTGCCGCAATTACAGCCTTTACTGCGGGCTGCATTTATACGGGCTAAAAATTCACTTTTAAAAGGCTCGCTTTGCCCGTAGGCGGTTCCAAACGATAATGATATAGTAAGTATGCAAATTACTTTTGCAATTAAATTCCTCATATGGTGTATGACAAATTAAATGAAACGAGGTTTAATTTTCAATAGTATAGCGGGTTGCACTTATTGTTTGCGTTTCCTGAGCCGAAGGCGCCAGCGACTGCGTTTTTTACGTCGCCAGTAATAAACCATAACAGCTATGGCCATTAGGGCAAGGGCGATAATGAGCGTTATAACGAGACTGTATGCCTTGCCGAGCTGAGTTTGGGCCCTCTTTTGTAAGTCGAGGTATATACTTTTTTTTTGACGATGATTGAATCTTGTTTTTTTATCTGTACCGAGTCCTTTTTATTTATAAGTGCAAGGCGGTCTTCCTCGGCCTTGTGTAAGATGCTATCATCCAAAAATTCATGCCTTTTTATTGCGATAGTGGCTTTTTCATAATCTTTCATATGCCGGTACAAAGCCGCATAACCCACCTGTACGGTCGATTCGTTTTTAGGATCAATATTTTTGACTGCAAGTTTAAGGGCTTCATTCAAATCGCGCATGGCCAGGGTATAGTCCTTAATATCGGTTTTTATAGCCGATAGTTCAATTAAGGAGGCTATTATATTGGGTACATCGTTCTTTAATCGCGATATGGTATTTGATTGCAAAATAAACCATTTAGCCTGGCTGTATTTGCGTTGCGAGCGATAAATTTTCGACAGGTTATTATAACATGTGCGTAAGCCCAATGTATCATTAAAGCGTGAATAGCTATGCAGCGCCAGCATGGTATAGTTTAAAGCTTCGCCCTGATAATAATACCTTACGTGCCTGTTTAAAACAGTATCATAATTTAAATATTGGGCAGCTATCTGGGTGTATATAGGTCCTTTTAAAGAATCGCTGGTGAGTTGTAGTTTTTGTTTCAAACTATCAAGGTCACTCGCAGATGCAGATAATTTTGATCCGGCTAAAAGGATGAAGATGAGACAGGTAAAAAGTTTTTTCATATAGGGGCTATCGAATACCAATATATTTTGAATATTGAATAGTCAAATAGTGTGCCTGTTTTATCAAATACTTTGTACTAAATAATACACGGCGGATAGAAATGACGAATACGGGGCGGAAACGGCGGTTTTTAAGAAGAAGTGCAGGGCCAGGATTATAAAGTGGAATTTCTCTGCTTCAATTGCGCGTTACAAGTAGTATAGTAAACAGTACAGTTATTACTCAATAGCAGTACTAAACAATAACCTGCTCGTACCGGCTTATGAAATGCTGTAATGGCTTAAACCTTGAAAGTATGAAATTGAACAGCGTAATACCGATGCTGGCGCAGATGATACCTGCTAATACATCAAGCACATAATGATGACTTGCATATACCGCGGTAAACCAAATACCAAGCATTACAATTGCAAAAAAAACATTGACAATGCCCAGGCGGTTTTTAATGCCATAATATAAAACAATTACCGGGTATGATGAATGTAAGGATGGCATTGCCGCAAAAACATTTGAGCCTTTAGCGTAGATAGATTTAAATATACCCGCGTTAAAATAAGCATCAAATTTTGCCAGGCCTGCGGTATTGCCTTGTGTTAGTGGATGAAAAAGTAAACCGTGATATTGTACATACCATGGCGGAGCAGCGGGGAAAGTATAATATATCACAAAACCCAATAAATTTACCAGCACAAACGTAAGCGAGAATTTAAGAAACTGCCTTTTGTTTTTAAAAAACAGGAAGGCTGCAAAAGCAAGCGGTACCGGAATCCAGCATAAATAAAATATGCCTGCAGCCACATCAATAAATGTATTGCCATTTACCCGCCAGTATTCGTTAGGTGTTAACAGGTTGCCTTTGTATTGAATGCCAAATAAATGCTTCTCGAAATTGTAAATATCGGCTATGTGTACAGCGTTGAACTTGTAGTTTGGAAAGGCTTTCATATAATCAAATATGATCCAGTATACAATGAATATACTAAAGCCAAGGATAAACTTGCGGGTAACTGCCGACGCGTAAAAAAGAGAATTGAATATTAATACCAATATCAGTTCATCGGTTTTGTAACCTATTAAAAAGTAGGAGAGTATTAAATAACCTAATGAAATCAGCGAAACAACAAGTACAGTTTTGGTATTGATTGTTACACCAGTGTGTGCCGTGTTATTCACCTTATTTTTTTAAGAATCCTGAACGGAATATTTTATCCCACAGTGGTGAACTTACACCGTAACCCCTATCGGGATCCTGGTAATGATGTAACATGTGGTGCTGTTTAATTTTTTTAAATAAGCCGCTTTTAAAGTTAAAGTGATGCATAGCGTAATGCGATATATCATAAAACAGGTAGCCTAATATAAAACCAGGGAAAAAACCGAAAACATGATTTACAGGCAATATCGCCTTAAATAAAAAGTAAAAACCTGTAGCTAAAGGGATACTTAGCGATGGGGGCAATACCAGGCGTTTGGCATCGCTGGGGTAATCATGATGAACACCGTGCATGATAAAATGCAGCCTTTTTGCCCAATCCCAGTTTTCGTTTGGTTTAAGATGGAATACAAAACGGTGCATAATATACTCCGTAATGGTCCACACAAATAAGCCTAAAATAAAAAGCGCAATGTATGTTAATACATCAATACCCTTGTCAAAAGAAAGGTATGTTGAGTATATAATAACGGGCACAAAAATATACAGGGGTACAGTATAATGCACCTTTGATAAACCCTCTAAAAAGTCGCTTTTAAACATCCTCACAGACTCTTGTGAGTTTGATACATAATTCTTTTTCATAGCATATCAGGTTTAAAATGTTTAATGATTTGTCTGCCTGTTATTTTATTTTTTAGTTGAATGTATTAGCCGGAACTAATCATTTATCCGGTTAAATTTTAATAAACATTTACCTAAAGTAAACGCCATTATTTAATTGTCGCGAAGATATGATATTTTGCTCAGCTCTGAAGCCTGAAGTGCTAAGTCTTGAGTGTGCTCCGAAATCGCAATTTCGGATGAACCTTTATGGATACTATTAAACTTATGCCCTATTAAAAGCTTATAGCCTATCTTCTTCCTCTTGTTTTATTAAAGCCCTTTTAGCTTCCCTAAGCCTGTTAAAAGCGGTAATATTGGTTAATACAGCCAGTATTACAATTGGAATGGTAAATATCGATATGGTTTCAAATACATGGAATTTGATACCCGGAACAAATAATTTATAATTACCGCCAATATACTGGGCCACAATTCCGCTTAATGCAGCACATAGACCAATGGTAACTACACGCTCCGGCCTTTGCATTAAACCTCCTTTAACCTCAACGCCTAAACCTTCGGCACGTGCCCTCACGTAGCTTACCATCATAGAACCTATTAAGGCAATAAAGGCCGCTATCGAACTTAAAAAATAGTGATGGGCAACCAAATAATAACAAATACCCAGGAACATAATGAGCTCACTGTAACGGTCAAGAACAGAATCATACAGCGCTCCAAAGGTTGATTTCATATTACCCAAACGCGCCACCTGCCCGTCGAGCATATCAAATAAGCCTGCAAACAGTATTAAGCCACCTGCCCAGCCCACGTAGCGCAAATCGCCACGGTTACCTTCTTCGGCACCTAAAATAAATATTGCGGCTACGCCTACGTTTAACACAAAGCCAATTGATGTAACTGCATTTGGTGTTAAACCAACCTTGATCAGAATTTTTACAACGGGATCAATAACCCTGTAAATACCTAATTGCAGGTTTGTTCTGAGCGATATTTTCTGTTCCATCTTTGTAATAGTTTTATGTTACAAAATTAAAAATCAAATTTAATCCTTACGCGGAAGCCCCATGAGGAGATATCCGGGTGATCTAAATAGTTTAACCTCTTAACAAAATCAATTCGTATAAATTTAAATATATTTTCAACACCAACGCTACCTTCCACGTAAGGTGTTTTACCAAGCGTATAAGTAATAGGAACGCCATTGCCATCAATTGGAAACTGATATAATGACGGATGTAGGTTTGGATTGTTTTGATCACTTAAACCACCGTACAAAACTTTTGCCGAAAATACTTCGCGCCACTTTAATTTTTTCAACAAAGGTACTTTATTAAAAAAGAAACCCATAAAATGCTGATCTATCCTGAAGCTTGCGTATTTATCACTCGCAAACTCCAAAAAGTTCATTAAGTTGTATGAATCAATATCATACGCATATGTTTGGTTGGCCTGGTGAATAGTTAATAATGGATATGGTACCGAACCAAACGTTTTACCGCCGCTTAAATTAACATCGGCATATCCCAATTGTGATTCATAAACACGCTTATCAATACGTGCGTCCAGTTTTTGATAACCGTACTCGCCGCCTAACAAGCTCTTTACAGCTGCAGTATATTGTAATTGAAAAGTTGGGTATTTATTTGGGATGGGTATACGGTAAATTTTTCCCTGGTAAAATTCTTCATGCGGTGCATAACGTAACCCGGCAGTAAACTGCGTGGTTGTAAGGTCATGAACCGAATTTGGCTGTCCGTTTAAAATATTGTTAAAATAGAGTGAGCCTGCAGGTTCCTGTGTCCATCTGTTGAAACCGGCACTATATGAAAAGTGACTTTCAAACTCATGTACATAATCTATCTTGTAGTTATCATTGTACAGATATTTATCATTTACACCACGTTTAAATGATAGCAATAAATTGTCTTCCTGAACAAATTGCAGGTTTAACCCCGGAATTTTGGTATCCCGTTGAAAGCTTGCCCTGATATAATTTTGAGGGAATTTGTAAATTGATTTATTGTTTAAAGAGTACGTGCCGCTCAGGAAATATTTCCAGCGTTGATCTTTAAAACCGTAGGCGGCATACGTTTCAAAGTAATAACGTTTGCTCAATTCCGGCGTAGTACGGCCACCAAATCTCAATTTTAATCCCTCTACAGGGTTAAAGCTGTAGAAAGTATTTGCGGGGCCAATTTCAAACTTACCAAAGCCCTTGTAGCCTGCAAGCAGCAGGGTGGCAATATCAACGGTACGCTTAAAGGATGGCATGTTTTTTAAGCTGTCGATGTTTTTGTAAACTTTTGATTCGGCAGTTGTTAAAGTATCCAGGCGGTTTTGTGCCCAGAAAGCTTCGCTCCGGTTCCGTGCTTCATCTGATGCTTCTTCTGATTGCTTGGTATATGCTGTATCCGGGCGGGGCTTGTTTACTATGTAATTACCGAAGGTTATGGTACGCATACCGAATAAACTGCTTTTAGCATCTTTTTTTGATGCGCCAAAATCGGCAGTGGTATTGCTCTTGCTTAGGTGGTAACGGCCATCGGGGTTTTGTTCAAAATCAAGGTCGACCTGGATCGATCTGATGAAGTTGATATTGATGTGCTTATTTACTAATAAAGTAGCTTTTTGAACCGCATAATTACCATCAAGGGTTATATAGATACTACCCTCAAATAATACATCATTGCTATTGCGGGGCGTAAAACTTAATTGAACCAGTTTTTGGTTTTTACTATCAGTAATTGTATCAGTGATAAAAAACTTATAATAATTAGGGGAGTTGTTTGATATCGGGCTTAAAAATTGACTTGTAATCAGGAAAACGTTGTTGTCGTAAATATCAACCTTGCCATAGAGGTGTTTAAAATATTGCGCTAAACCAGCATTATCAACCGCGGGGCCAAAGTTTACATTTTTTTCGCCCAAAATTATCTCCCGGTTTTTTTCTGGGTTTTTGCGGTAATAGTTTTGCAAAATTTTCTCGTTCAGGAAAATAGGAAGTATTGATTTACCCGGCACGGAGGTGCTATCCCGGTTATCTAAAATGAACTTATACTTTCTGAAAAATTTACGGTCAGAAAACTGTGCCGAAACATTGGCAGCGCCAAACATCATTTTATCATATTCCCTATACTCTACATAGTCGTAGTGTTCGGGGCGGTTTTTCTCTTTGTTTTCTATAACCTTACGAATCAATTCAACCGCGGGGTTATCCTTGTTACGGTATTTAGGCTTTTTGCCGGCTTTAATATTAACCTCGTTCAGTTGCTGAGCCGAAGGGAATAGCTTTACATTGATAACTTGCTCTTTACCGGGTACAACTGCTAAAAAAGCATCTTTATAACCTAAAAACGATATTTTTATTTGTTTGTATGAAAGTTGGTTTGTTGAAAGGCGGTACTTACCGTTATTATCAGTGGTAACACCTGTAGTGGTGCCGGTAAAACCAACCACTACGTATGGGAGGGTTTGTTTATTGCTTGCATCAGTTACCGTTCCCGTTATTATAGTAGTTTGGGCAAATAATGATGTAGCAGATAAAAGAAATATTGAAAAGAATAAACTTTTGTAAAATTTTTTAAACTCCATGTACTTTATGCAATTATGCAGATACAAACTTTTTTTGATTGATAAATAGTAACCAGCAACCTGAACACTGAAACCCCTTTTGATTGCTGATATTGTAAATTATCAGTCCAAAATTATAGATCGATCAATCGCTTAGCACTTTTCTATCCAGTCGATCTGTCTGGTGATTCACCTGCTTTTTAGCACGTTTCCTGCACCCTTTACAACCTTTAAACATGGTCTGTAACCGCGTTTCAAAGGTAAAAAAAATCCCTACAGACTAATGTGGTCAAAAAGTCAAATATTGCCTACATCAGTTGCAATGCCATTTACCTTCAAATAAATTACCTTTAAATTATACTAATGCGCAAACGATACTAATTAATTTATATTATAACTTTTGTTGAAGGTAATATATGCAAATTACGTAAAATGTTGATTTTTAGATGTGATTATTAAGTTCGGGTGCAATTTTAAGTAAAATGATATGTTTTACAGCTATAGACAGCTGTAATTTAACAATTATTAACAGCTTAACTTAAAGGATATTGTTAACTAAAAAGTATGTTTAAATAAAACAGCCGCACCAGGTGATAAATCCCAGTGCGGCTGTTTTTGTTTTATGTTATTTTATTATGCCTCTTCGGCAAACATATCATCATAGTAATCTAAACCAAGATGGGTTATCAAATCCTCGCCCATTAAATAGCGGAGGGTGTTTTCTAATTTAATCAGCTGTTTAAATATATCATTTTCAGCATGTAAGCCCGGTGCAGTTTGCGGCGATTTCAGGTAGAAGGATAACCACTCCTGTATGCCACTCAGTCCGGCTCTTTTTGCCAGGTCGCTAAATAAAGCAAGGTCAAGCGCTATAGGAGCAGCCAGGATTGAGTCGCGGCAAAGAAAGTTAATCTTGATCTGCATTTTGTAACCTAACCAGCCAAAAATGTCAATGTTATCCCAGCTTTCTTTGTTATCGCCATGCGGAGGGTAGTAGTCGATACGGATTTTGTGGTAAATGTTACCATAAAGTTCCGGGTTATCTTCTGGTTTGAAAATATCTTCCAGTACGCCTAATTTTGACACTTCTTTGGTTTTAAAGTTATCCGGATCATCCAATACCAGGCCATCGCGGTTACCCAGGATGTTGGTAGAGAACCATCCGCGTACACCCAATGAACGTGCAGCTAAGCCGGGAGCTAAAACTGTTTTCATTAAAGTTTGACCGGTTTTAAAATCTTTACCGGCGATAGGGGTTTTGGTTAGTTTAGATAGCTCAATTAAAGCCGGGATATCAACTGTTAAGTTAGGGGCGCCATTTGAGAAAGGTACACCTAATTTTAAAGCAGCATAAGCATATATCATACTTGGCGCTATCAGTTTATCATCATCCTTTAAAGCTTGTTCAAAAGCTGCAAGTGATTGGTGGATAGCTGATGCTTCATAATAAATTTCTGTTGATCCACACCATATCAATACAACTCTGTCAAGTCCGTTTTTTTCTTTGAAGTTTTTAATGTCCTCCATTACCTGTTGGGCAAGTTCATAACGAGTACCGGTTTTAACGTGGGTGCCAATAAGGTTTTTGGCGTAGTTATGGTCAAAAGCCGCCTTCATAGGCACAATGGCTTCCAACTCGGTTTTTACGGCGTTTAATAAAGAGGCATCAAGCACTTTAGCGTTTGATGCAGCTTCAAAAACGTTATCTTCATAAACATCCCATCCGCCAAAAACAACATCGTTTAATTGCGCAAGCGGAACAAACTCATTAATTTTAGGATTGCGGTTTTCGGTTCTTTTGCCTAAACGAATGTGTCCCATTTGTGTAAGGGAACCAATTGGCTGCGAGATGCCTTTTTTTACAGCTTCAACGCCGGCAATCAATGTGGTGGCTACTGCGCCTAAACCAGGGATAAGTATACCCAGCTTGCCTTCGGCAGGAGAAATTTTGATTTTCATTGTAATTATTTATTGTTTTAATTGTTGTTTGGTGGCCAAGCCGCTACTGGGCTTTACCGGTTTTTCTTGCTCGTTTTAATATGAAATACAAACTGTGTCAGTTTATGCTAAGTGCTTGATTTTAAAGTTACTTAAACGTTTAAGTAAATGATTTTAGTTTCTTTTTTTGTCAATTTAAAATATTCGTTTTTGTAATGATTATTTAATTACGGTGCTACAGCCAGTCATTGGCTCTATACCATTTCAGCGTTTCAGTTAAGCCCTTCTTTAAGTTATAGGCAGGATAGAACCCAAGTTCTGATTTTGCCTTTTCAATATCAACAGACCAGTTTACGGCCATAAGCTCGTTTAGCTTTTCTGAATTTAAGATAGCAGCTTTATTGGTCAAATAACTTACTTTTTCTGATACCAACGCTATTATTTTTATAAATATTACAGGCAAATGAAATTTGAAGGTTTTTAAGCTCAGCGCTTCCTTTGCTAAATTAGCTAACTCATATTTGCTGTAAAAATTGCCATCGCTTAAATTATATGCTGTAACATTCCAGTCATACAATGATTTTATGGCTGCTTTTGCAACATCTTTAACATATATAAAGGTGAGCTTTTGCTCGGCACTGCCCATGTAAGGTTCAAGGCCACGTGTAAGCTGCTTAAAAAATATGAATATGCCAGTATCCCGCGGGCCATAAATGGCAGTAGGGCGTAAAATGGTATAACTTAAGTTTTGTACGGTTTTAAGTTGTTCTTCGGCTAATAGCTTGCTGCGGCCGTAAGCGGTTACCGGATTGGGCTTTATGTTTTCACTAATGGTACCCACCAATGTTTTAAGCGGGCCAAGTGCAGCAAGGCTGCTGATGAGTACGAATTTTTTTAGATTAATATCTGCCTGTGTGGCTGCCGATGCCAGGTTGAAGGTATGAGTGGCATTAATATGGTTGTACGCTGCCTCTGATTTGGCCGCCGTAACACCCGCCGCATGAATTATATAATCGGGCTTTATGACGGTTAATTGTTGTTTTAGGACTGAAAGATCGTTGTAATCAAGATTTATAAACTTGATATCGAAATGTTTTAAATGATCTGTCTTGCTGCTCTTGCGCACCGCGGCATACACTTCAAGGTTGTTTTGTAACGCTTCCTCAATAATGTGAAATCCTGCAAACCCACTTGCCCCGGTTATTAAAACCCGTTCCCTCATATCGCTTTCTGATATAACCTGTATTTTTTGTACGGATCGCCTTTAATAGCTTCAATTGCGCGGTTCACCATTTCATTATGTTCCAAAGTCCATCCTGCCTCGGCATGCTTAAAGCCTTTAGCTTTGTACTCGCGAATGATGGTGCCATATAAACAAGCTTCGATACCCATTTTACGGTAACCGTCTACCACACCCAAGGCATAAATGCGAATGCTTTGGATGCTTTTTTTGCCAAACAGCAATTTGAAAATACCAGTTGGCAATAAGCGGCCGCGTTTTATTTTTTGAAAGATCTCGTTATAGTTTGGCAGTGCTAAACCAAAGGCAACTATCTTGCCATCCTGCTCGGCAACCAATGCGAAATCGGGGTCGAGGATCAGTTTAAGATCTTTGGCCAGGTAATCAAACTCATCATCTGTTAATGGCACAAAGCCTGTATTTTGATCCCAGGCCGAGTTGTATACCTCGCGTAGTTTAATGGTTTCTTCTTTAAAGTTTTTAAGGCTAACCTTGCGGATGATAATGTTATTGCGTTTTAAGCGTTCCTCCAGGGAGTTTAACAACCTTACCGATTTATCGTCATAAGCCTGCCCATCCCAATGCCAGGCAATCAGGTCGACATCTTTATCCAAACCATAGCTTTCTATCAGCTTAGCATAATAGGGCTTGTTGTAGGTTTGCATTAAAAACGGAGGGCTATCAAAACCTTGTATCAGTAAGCCGCAGGGTTCATTGGTACTAAAGTTTACCGGGCCTAATAATTTGCCGGTAACACCTTTATCTTTAAGCCAGCCCGTAACCACATCAAACAGCAGGTTTGAAACTTCGGTATCATCTACACAATCAAAAAAACCAAAAAAGCCATCGTTCTTTTTATTGTATTGGTTGTGCGCGTTGTTAAGGATGGCGGCTATCCTGCCAACTATCTTACCATCGCGGTACGCTAAAAAAGGCTGTACTTTATTGTGCTTATGAAAAGGGTGTTTGGTTAACAAATCGCGCTGGGCTATGAACAGCTCGGGAACGTAATTTGGGTCGCCCTCATACAAATCATGCGGAAAATCAATAAAGGAGGCCAATTCGCTTTTTGAACTAACCGTTACAATTTTTATCATGAGTAGTAGTGTATACTAATTGAATGCCCTTGGGCTGTATGAACGTAAAAGTCCGTGTGTATAGGCTTGTTTTGTTAAACAGCAGCCAAATATACACACGGACATTTTATTAGATTATTATATTTTTTCTTTAACAGAAGTAACGCCTACTTCTTTAAATGCTTTTGCAAGTTTTTCAACGGCTTCATCAATTTGTGCAAATGTATGAGTTGCCATTAATGAGAAACGCAGTAATGATGAATCTGAAGGAACCGCAGGTGAAACTACCGGGTTAACAAAAACACCATCTGCCTGTAATTGCTTGGTTACAAGGAAAGTTTTTTCGTTATCACGTACGTAAATAGGTAGTATCGGGCTCTCGGTAGGGCCAAGGTCAAAACCTTCATCCAGTAACAATTTCATGGCATAATTGGTATTATCCCAAAGTTTCTGGATTCTTTCCGGCTCCGTTTCAACAATATCCAATGCTGCAATAACGCTGGCAACAGATCCCGGCGGCATACTTGCGCTAAACATCAGTGATCTTGCACGGTGCTTGATGTAATCAATAGTATCCTTATCGCTGGCAATAAAGCCACCTAATGATGCCAGTGATTTACTAAAGGTACCCATAATAAGATCAACATCATCTGTAAGGTTAAAGTGCGAAGCGGTACCGGCACCTTTGTGACCAATTACACCAAGGCTGTGCGCATCATCAATCATGATGTTGGCACCAAACTGATCGGCAAGGGCAACTATTTGCGGTAGTTTAACAATATCACCTTCCATGCTGAATATACCATCAACGGCAATGATTTTCACGGCGTCCTCTGGCAATAAGGCCAGTTTGCGTCGCAGATCATTCATATCGTTGTGAGCATATTTGATTACTTTGGAAAACGAAAGCCTGCTGCCATCAATGATACAGGCATGATCATACTCATCTAAAATGATATAATCATTACGGCCGGTAATGCATGATAGTACACCCAGGTTTACCTGGTAACCAGTGCTGAATAGTACGGTGGCTTCTTTGCCAACATAGTTGGCAAGCCTGTTCTCCAGCTCGATATGGATATCGAGCGTACCATTTAAAAAGCGCGATCCGGCACATCCTGTGCCGTATTTATCAATTGCCTTTTTTGAAGCTTCCTTAATTTTAGGGTGATTGGTAAGGCCTAAGTAGGAGTTAGAACCAAACATTAACACTCTTTTGTTATCTATTAAAACTTCAGTGTCCTGAGCAGACTCAATAGGCCTGAAATAAGGATACAATCCCTTTTCCCGGAGCATATTTGCAACCTGGAACTCGGCGATCTTCCCATGTAGTTTTTTAACCATGTATTAACTCTGCTTAAATTTTGCGTAAAAATACCATGAATAAGCAAATAACTTATACGGTAAGTGTAATTTTTTTAAAAATAGCTTATCATTAGTTTAACCTAACAGGTAAAGCTGTGCTCATATCACATGGCAAATTAATTAATTTTTTTGTTTATTTCGCACCTAATATTTTCATTTTTTTGTAAAAACGAGAAATTCATAGGTTTTTGCCACGCTTTTATATAATTTACGTAATATTTTGGTGGTTCACAATATTTTGTTGATATTAATCACATATTCGCACGTCCCCTGTGTAATTGTATAAAACTATAACGATTTTGTTTTTTAGTTCATGTCGGTTTACATTGACATCTATTTTCTACAGCATGAAAAAACTAAAGTACCTATCCCTCTTAACAGTAATCAATTTAACATTAATTTTACATTTGCCGGTTTTTGCGCAAGGTGGTGCTGATACTATTGGTGGGCCGGTATCGCTTAAACAGGCAGTTGATTATGCGTTGCGCAATCAGCCAGCAGTACGGCAGGCTTCTATTGATGAGCAAATCAATGAGCGCGATATCAGGATAGGGCTATCAGGTTGGCTTCCGCAGCTTAACTCATCTGGTATATATAACTACTATTTTAAGGGTAATCCGCAGGCAGGCGCATCAGGTGCAAACATTCCGTCAAACAGTGGCAGTATCCGTAACCTGTCAACGCTGGGGGTTACCGCATCGCAGGTATTATATAATAATGATGTATTCCTGGCTTCAAAGGCATCCAGATACTCGCGCGAGTATTATAGAGAGAACACGCTGAGCACGCAGATATCGGTTATATCAGATGTGAGCAAAGCTTTTTTTGATGTTTTGTTATCGCAAAAACAACTTGACATAACCAACGAGGATATCACCCGGTTACAACGCAGCTTAAAGGATGCCACCAACCGGTACCAGGCCGGCGTATCTGACAAAACAGATTATAAACAGGCAACCATCGCCCTTAATAATTCGATAGCTTCACGTAAGGCAACAGAAGAATCGATAAAAAGTAAAACAGCCTATTTAAAACAGATCATGGGTATTGGTGGCGAAAAGCCATTAACACTGGCATATGATTCAACGCGGTATGAACAGGAAGCTTCTATCGATACCAATCAAACCCTGGATGTAAATAACCGCATCGAATATCGGTTGCTGCAAAGTTCAAAAGCACTTAAAAATTTAAATATTAATTATTACCGCTACGGTTTCCTGCCTTCAATATCCGCGGTTGGCAGTTATAATTATGCATACTTTAATCATGATTTTAACAATCTTTATAGTAATGCCTATCCAACAGGCTACGCGGGCCTTTCTTTAAGTTTGCCCATTTTTCAGGGTGGCAAGCGCCTTCAGAATTTAGCCAAAGCAAGATTACAGGTTGAGCGTACCGATCTGGATATAGTAAACACCAGGAACAGTATCAATACAGAGTATGTGCAGGCTTTGGCCAGTTATAAAAGCAATTATACCAGTTACAGGCTGGTAAGGGAAAATGTTGATCTGGCAAAGGATGTATATAAAATAGTAAGTCTGCAATACCGCGAAGGTGTTAAAACTTACCTTGATGTTATTGTAGCACAATCAGACCTGCGCACTGCCGAACTGAACTATTATAATGCCTTGTTCCAGCTGCTGGCCAGTAAAATTGATCTGCAGAAATCATTGGGAACATTAACTGTACAATAGCTATACGATCACGCTTTTTTTAATAAGAACTCAAACAAACAAATCACTATAATGAAACACAGATATATATATTGGTTGGCCCCCGCGGTATTATTAACATGGATGTCATGTGGTAAACCCGGAAAAAAGGGCGCCATACTGCCACCAACACCGGTTGCAATTGCCGAAGCCAAAACCGCCCAGGCGGTATATTATGACAGTTACCAGGGAACAGTTGTATCCATCAATACAGTTGAACTGCGCAGCCAGGTTCCTGGTTTTGTAACGGGTATCTTTTTTAAAGAAGGTGATGTTGTTGAAAAGGGTAAGGTGCTTTATGAAATTGA
The DNA here is from genome assembly GCF_056405015.1 of Mucilaginibacter sp. P2_A4. Taxonomy (NCBI): domain Bacteria; kingdom Pseudomonadati; phylum Bacteroidota; class Sphingobacteriia; order Sphingobacteriales; family Sphingobacteriaceae; genus Mucilaginibacter; species Mucilaginibacter sp. P2_A4. The sequence continues at coordinate 205,930 of NZ_JBFUCX010000006.1, forward strand.
TAAACGTAAATATGATGCGGCTTACCAACAGGCCCAGGCCAGTGTGTTAAGTGCCCAGGCCAATTTGATAAAAGCACAAAAAGATATTGACAGGTATAATATGCTGTTAAAAAACGATGCTATTGCCCGTCAAACGGTTGACCAGGCTACGGCGGTTTATGAAACCAACAAAAGCCAGGTAGCGGTAGCCAAAGCGGGGCTTGCTTCGGCTGCTACCGATCTTTCTTATGCCACCATCAGGGCGCCGTTCACGGGCCGGATAGGGATTTCGCAGGTGAGGCTGGGTACACAGGTTGCTGTGGGTACTACTTTGATGAACACCATATCTGCCGAGCACCCTATTGGTGTAGATGTAGTAATTAATGAGCAGGACATCAACCGTTTTTACGGCCTGCAAAAAACAAGCAGCGATACCACTTTTAAATTGCGGTTGCCGGATGGTACCACTTACAATAAAACAGGTAAAGTTTTAGCTATTGATAGGGGAGTAAGCAGCGGAACCGGAAGTGTTAAAGTAAGGATCCAATTCCCAAATGAGGGTGATGTGTTGAAGGATGGTATGAGCTGCGTTTTACAGGTGCTCAACGAACAGTCTGGTAACAGGGTACAAATACCTAACAAGGCGGTAACTGAGCAAATGGGAGAGTTTTTTGTTTTTGTAACTAAGGATACTACAGTTAAAGATACCGCCCAGGATAAAACTATAAAAGACAGGCGCGATACCATTGCCAAACAGATAAAGGTAAAGCTTGGTCCGCGTGTTAATACTGATATTGTTGTTATGAACGGTATTAATGCAGGCGACAAGGTGGTGACCGATGGTTTTCAACGTTTGCGCGATGGGGGTAAAATAACTCTTGGTTCTGGCGCGCCACCGCAAGGCGCTGCACCTAAAAAATAAGTTTGTTATAAAAAAAGAGAATTTAAGCGAGTAGCGGGGGCAATTCCCGAAAAACTTAATTTAAAAAAGAATGATCGCAGATACTTTTATACGACGACCGGTTACCGCAATAGTGATCTCCATAGTGATTGTAATTGTGGGTATACTGTCAATGACCAGCTTACCTATTGGGCAATATCCTGATATTACTCCGCCAACAGTATCTGTTACGGGTACCTATACCGGTGCCGATGCATTAACGGTGGAGCAAACTGTTGCAACCCCCGTAGAAGTGCAGGTAAACGGTGTGCCGGGAATGACCTATTTGCAAAGTAACAGTAGCAGTAACGGCCAAATGAGCATGACTGTGAACTTTGATGTAGGTACCGATATTAATATAGCAGCGCTTGATGTGCAAAACCGTGTGGGTATTGCATTGCCAACTTTACCGCAGGAGGTGCAGCGTTTAGGTATGATTGTGCGTAAACGTAACCCCAGTATATTAATGCTGGTGGCCATGTACGCGCCTAAAGGCAGCCACGATGTTACTTTTACTGATAACTATACCAACGTTTTTATAAAGGATGCCATATTACGTACCAAAGGTGTGGGCGACGTAGTTACCCGTGCCGATGACTTTAGTATGCGTATATGGCTTAATCCGGATAAGCTGGCATCGTTGGGGATGACCGCCGGTGATGTTACCGCGGCATTGGCAGAGCAAAACGCCCAGGTAGCCCCTGGTACAGTTGGCGCCACGCCCCAGCAAAAAGCGCAAACCTTTGAATATTCTGTACTGGTAAAAGGCCGCTTAAGCAAACCCGAAGAGTTTGGTAATGTGATAGTGAAAACAGTGCCAAGTACAGGTGCAATTGTACATTTAAAAGATGTTGCACGTATTGAATTGGGTAAATTCAATTACTCTGGTAATTCATTTGTTGATGGAAAAAGGGCCTCTTACTTATTGGTATACCAGGCGCCAAACAGTAACTCGCTTGAAACTGCCGAAAATGTATACGCCACTATGGAGGAACTTAAAAAAAGCTTCCCGGCTGATATTGATTATGTAGTGCCTTTTGAAGCGGTAACAGTTGTAAAGGTATCCGTGAGCGAGGTGGTTGATACACTCGTTATAGCATTAGGATTGGTTATTGTGGTGGTATTTTTGTTTCTACAAAACTGGCGTTCTACACTAATCCCGGTTTTAGCCATTCCGGTTTCCATTATCGGTACATTTATATTCTTTATCCCGCTCCATTTTACTATTAATACACTTACGCTATTTGGTTTTGTACTGGCCATTGGTATTGTGGTTGATGATGCCATTGTGGTGGTTGAGGCTGTACAGCATTATATGGATGAGGAGGGCATGACTCCACGCGAAGCCACGGAACACGCCATGCGCGATATATCGGCGCCGGTAATTGCCATTGCATTAATATTAGCCGCGGTGTTTGTGCCGGTAGGGTTTGTGCCCGGTATAGTTGGGCGTCTTTACCAGCAATTTGCTATCACCATTGCTATATCTGTATTGATCTCGGCTTTTGTGGCACTTTCACTAACGCCAGCACTATGTACATTGCTGCTTCGCCCGCATAAAATTGATGAAAAATCAAAAGGACTCAACAAATTCTTCTTTGTGTTTAATGAGTGGTTTACCCGCCTAACCGGCAGGTACCGTAAAACAGTTGATTTAGGTATAAAAAATTCAAAGTTCATCGTTATTATACTGGTGGTCATTATCATAGGTACTATCCTTTTATTCAGGGGTAAGCCATCAGGTTTTATTCCGCTGGAGGATGATGGCCGTGTTTATATCACCTATGATTTGCCCGAAGCGTCATCAACGGTAAGAACGGTTGATGTGCTGCACCAGATGATGAAAACCCTGGATAGCGTTCCAGAAATTGCACATTACGCGGCATTAGGCGGGTTGAACGCCATCAGTTTTGCCAGTAAGGCCAATAGCGCTACCATGTTTGTTCAGCTTAAACCCTGGGACGAGCGTAAAGAAAAATCGCAGCAGATAACTGCTCTTGTGGCCAAGCTTACAAAAAAACTGGCCCGGTTTAAAGAGGCTAATGTTATTGTAATTCAACCGCCTGCTATACCTGGTTTAGGCAGCACCGGTGGCTTTTCGTTTATATTAGAAGAAAAGCAAGCGGGAGGCGATATAAAGGTTTTTGAAAAAACACTGAAAACATTTGTTGGCGAGATTAATAAACGGCCCGAAATTGCCAGGGCATTCACCTTTTTTACCGCGAGTACACCAGCCTACCAGTTAACTATTGATAGGGAAAAGGCTAAAAAGTTAGGCGTTTCTATAGCTGATGTTAACAGCGCCCTGCAAACTTATATGGGAAGTACCTATATAAATGATTTTACCATCTATGGGCGAAACTTTAGGGTGCTTGCACAGGCTGATACCGCTTACCGGAGTAATATCGGCAATATTGGGCAGTACTTTGTGCGTAATCAATTTGGTACCATGGTGCCGCTAAGTACTCTAACTTCATATAAAGTTATTGAAAACTCCCCGTTGATAGCCCACTATAACCTGTTCAGGTCGGCGGAGATCAATGGGAGTACAAGGCCCGGTTACAGTAGCGGTGATGCCATTACAGCTTTGAAAGAGGTTGCAGCAAAATCATTACCACAGGGCTTTGGTTATGAGTTTTCTGGCCTTAGCCGTGAGGAATTATTGTCTGGTTCAAAAACAGTTTACATTTTTGCCCTTTCCATAGGCTTTGTATTCCTTTTCCTGGCCGCACTGTATGAAAGCTGGTCGGTTCCGTTCTCGGTGCTGCTTGCCGTGCCTTTAGGAGCATTTGGAGCTATCCTGTTCTTAACATTCTGGCCCGATTTAACCAATAACGTATACGCGCAGATAGGTTTGATAACGTTAATTGGTTTGGCGGCAAAGAATGCTATTTTGATAGTGGAGTTTGCCAAAGAGCGTGTAGACAAAGGTATGAACCTTGAAAAAGCTACTCTTGAAGCGGTAAGACTGCGTTTGCGCCCCATCATTATGACCTCGATGGCATTTATATTGGGAGTAGTGCCATTAATGATAGCATCAGGCGCAGGCGCCGAGGCCAGGAAAACCATTGGGTGGACAGTGTTTGGCGGTATGCTTGGAGCTACCTCCCTTGCCATATTTATAGTGCCTGTTTTATATTATGTAATTACCAAATTTGCTTATGGTAAAGATAAACTGGCCGAGATGGAAAAAAACTATAAAGCTGATCCAAAACATGATTCGCACTAATAATATCGATTTATAAAAACAAAAAAAGAGAGGTAAACCCTCTCTTTTTTTGTTTTTGGCAAACCATAAGCCCATATCGCGATACCGTTATTTTATAATTTTTAGCCAAAATCCTACAATAATCTTCAATTGCGTACACTCTCTGTACTGTGTAGGTTCTGTTTTTCTGTACATTAATTTGATGTTAAATTAGTTTCAATAAATAGTATATAAATATCCTTTTAATACAAAAAACAATATTGATAATCAATATTTAAGCTGAAAACCTGCTTAAAATAACGGATGCAAAACAGGGTATTCAAATGGTCATGCCAATCTCACAAGCGTTAAATATTGTCATAATGGCAAAGTATTTGTAAAGGTGGTATCAATACAATGAAAAAATTGTAGAGTTAATCTAAAAATTACAACTATGAAAACAATGACAAAAATTTTAGCAAGTGCTTTTACAGCAGCAGCTATATTTATCGGAACAAATGTTAAAGCACAAACTACTCCAGCTAACGCTCTTCGTTTTGGTGTAGGTTTAGAGACAGGTATACCAACAGGTAATGCCCATGACGGATCGAATTTTGAACTTGGCGGTACCGCTCGTTTGCAATATGGTGTAAATAAAAATGTTGCATTAACACTTACTTCGGGTTATTATAATTTCTTTGGTAAAACTTATTCTCAATCTGTAACAACCAGCACAGGTACATCAACCGTATCTTTTAAAGGCAGATCACTTGGGATGATCCCGGTTAAGGCTGGTATTAAAGCCTTTGTTTCTGATGGTTTTTATATTTCAGGCGAAGCGGGTGCAGGATTTGAAGTACATCCTACAGTAGCCGGTGGTACTAAAGACACCAAACTTATTCTTTCTCCTGGTTTAGGTTATGCAACCAAATCATGGGATGTAGGTGCACGTTATGAAAACTTCTCTGGCCAGGGTAATAACTACGGCCTGGTAGGTTTACGTATAGCTTACGGTTTCGGTTTATAATATTCCAAAACACTAATAATAGCAAAGCCCCTCATCATGATGATGAGGGGCTTTGTTGTTATGTCTGAATCAGAATTTACAGAATTTACAGAATTATCGAATTAGCAGAATTCTGAATATTCTTAAATTCTGAAAATTCTGATTCTGACATCTACGCCAGTTTCCCAAGCGCTTCTTTAATCCTTCTTACAGCTTCAATCAGTTTATCCTCAGCGGCAGCATAAGAGATCCGGATAGAGGTAGGATCGCCAAATGAATCGCCGCCAACGGTGGCAACATGAGCTTCTTCTAACAAGAAAATGCTCAGTTCATCGGCATCCTTAATTGTTTTGCCGTTATAGCTTTTACCGAAGAACGAGGTAACATTTGGGAAAAAGTAAAACGCGCCATCGGGCAGGTTTAATTTAATACCATCAATTTCGCTCAGTAGTTTATACACAATGTCGCGGCGTTTTTTAAAGGCGGCACGCATTTCAAGTACTGTTTCCAAACCACCTTCGTAAGCGGCAATACCGGCACGTTGGGTGATAGAGCAGGTTCCGGAGGTTATTTGTCCCTGCATTTTATCGCAGGCAGTAGCAATCTCTTTATTGCTTGCGGTGTAACCAATTCTCCAGCCGGTCATGGCAAATGCTTTTGACCATCCGTTGATGATTACCACGCGGTCTTTTATATAATCAAACTGAGCTATTGATTCGTGTTTATCAATATAGTTGATGTGTTCATAAATTTCATCGCTCATGATATAAACATGAGGATGTTTTTCAAATACTTTGGCCAGGCCTTCCAATTCATCCTTACTGTAAACACTGCCAGTAGGGTTACATGGCGATGAAAACATAAATAATTTGGTTTTCGGCGTAATGGCTGCTTCTAACTGCTCTGGAGTAATTTTAAAGTTTTGTTCAACAGTAGTGTTGATGAAAACACTTACGCCTTCGGCAAGCTTAACAACTTCACTGTATGATACCCAGTAAGGAGTAGGGATGATCACTTCTTCGCCCGGATTTACCAAACATAATACCGCGTTGGCAATAGCCTGCTTGGCACCTGTGGAAACTACTATCTGGCTAACATCGTAATCAAGATTGTTTTCGTTCTTTAACTTGGCAACAACAGCCTTACGCAGTTCTGGATAACCTGCTACCGGGGTGTAGTAGGTAAAGTTTTTATCCATGGCCTGCTTTGCAGCTTCCTTTATGTGTTCAGGGGTATGAAAATCAGGCTCGCCAAAGCTAAGACTGATCACATCCACGCCTTTTGCGGCAAGTTCACGGCCCATCTTGGCCATTTTAATCGTTTGTGATTCGGACAGATTATTTATCCGGTTACTTAATGCGCTCATATAAATTATGTTATCGCGGCAAATATAGAAAATAACTTTACTGCTACTTACGCTTGTTATTTATAAATTTGTCGCCTTATTCAATTTGCTTTGAAGGAACAGAAAAGGATCATATTAATTTCGTTGATAACGGGTATTGTGTTGATGATGGCAAAGTTTGCTGCCTACTTTTTAACCGCCTCCAATTTTGTACTAACAGATGCCGCCGAAAGCATAGTAAACGTAATAGCCAGCTCCTTCGCTTTTTTTAGTATTTACCTTTCTTCGCTGCCGCGCGATGAAAACCACCCTTACGGGCACGGTAAAGTTGAATACTTTTCGGTTTTTATTGAGGGAGCGCTTATAGGCATTGCTGGCGTTATCATTATCATTAAATCAGCCTACAGCGTATTTTATCCCAATATCATTCATGATCTGCTCATCGGTGCGGCCATCATCGGCGCTACCGGCGTTGTAAACGGTGCTTTGGGTTATTATATGATTCATAAAGGCAAGACGCTACATTCCATTACTTTGGATGCTGATGGCCGCCATTTGCTTGCAGATATGGTAACCAGCAGTGGTTTGGTGGTTGGTTTAATGCTGATTCATTTTACCAGCATCCTATGGCTGGATAGCGCCTTATCTATTTTAGTTGGCTTATATATAATATATAGCAGCTATAAGCTGATCCGTAAATCGGTAGCGGGATTAATGGATGAGGCCGATTTTCAGGTGGTAAGGGATGTGGTTAAAGTTTTAGGCCATCAACGCCGGGATGCCTGGATAGATGTACATAACCTGCGCGCCCAGAAATACGGTAACGAATTGCATATCGATTGTCACCTTACGCTGCCAAATTATTTTGATTTAAATACAGTGCATACCGAAGTATCACTGGTTGATAAAATGATTAACCAGGAGGTTGGTATAAAAACCGAACTGTTTATCCATACAGATCCTTGCGTACCAAATTGTTGCCACTATTGCAGCATGCCCAATTGCCCTATACGCTCAGAGGCGCAAACAGAAACTATTGAATGGACGCTGGATCTTGTTGTACGCAATAAAAAACACTTTGAGTAATGGCAGGTTATTTTAATGTACGTGTTTATGGTTTGCTCATTAATGATAATAATGAGGTGCTGGTGAGTGATGAGCAGGAGTACGGCATGCGCTTTATCAAATTTCCCGGTGGGGGATTGGAGTTAGGTGAGGGATTAGTAGATGGATTAAAGCGTGAGTTTGTAGAAGAATGCGATTTGCAGGTAGAGATCATCGATCACTTTTATACAACCGATTTTTATGTGCTGTCGGCATTTAATAACTCACAAATAATCAGTGTTTATTATAAAGTTAAAAGTATCAGCCCTATCAACTTCACCATAAAAACGGTGGAGTATGATTTTGATGGAGATGGTGACGTATTGCAGGCCTTTAGGTGGGTTAAACTTGACGATCTGTATCCCGAACATGTAACCTTCCCGGCTGATAAACGTGTGGTAGAATTATTAAGAGAACAATTATGACTTTACAGGAACGGGATTTAAAAGTAATATGGCACCCATACACCCAAATGAAAACTGCCGCGCCTCCTATTCCTATTGTGAGGGGCGAAGGGGCGTTGTTGTTTGATGAAACAGGGAAACAATATATAGATGCCGTATCATCATGGTGGGTAAATATCCATGGGCACGCGCATCCTTACATCGCTAAAAAAGTAGCCGAGCAATTGCAAAAACTGGAGCATGTAATTTTTGCTGGCTTTACCCATGAAGGCGCCGTTGAACTGGCCGAACGCTTACTGGCTATTTTGCCCGATAATCAGCAAAAAGCATTTTACTCAGATAATGGCTCAACAGCTATTGAAGTGGCCATTAAAATGTGCCTGCAATATTGGCTAAACAAAGGCGATCAGCGTACAAAAATACTGGCCTTTAATAATGCCTATCACGGCGATACCTTCGGCGCTATGGCCGTGAGTGGCCGCAGCGCGTTTACCAAAGCTTTTGATAGCCTGCTGTTTAAGGTAGAGTTTATTGATACACCAAATAAGGAAAATATAGATGATCTTAAATCTCATATCTCCAATCTGAAATCAGAATTAGCCTGTTTTATTTTTGAACCATTGGTTCAAGGATCAAGCGGAATGCTGATGTACGAAGCAGGATACCTGGATGAGTTAATGGCCCACTGCAAACAGGAAGGTGTGCTGATGATAGATGATGAGGTATTTACCGGCTTTGGCAGAACAGGGAAGGCATTTGCCTGTAATTACCTGGAAACCAAGCCCGATATTATGTGTTTTTCCAAAGGCTTAACAGGTGGAACGATGGCCCTGGGGTTAACAACCTGTACCCTGCAGATCTATGATGCTTTTTTATCAGATGATAGATTAAAAACCTTGTTTCACGGGCATTCATTTACAGCTAACCCTATTGCCTGTGCTTCGGCTTTGGCAAGTTTAGATCTTTTTCAGCAGCCGGATACTGAAGCCAATATTCAACGCATAGCGGCTGCACACGCTCAGTTTGGTAACAAGATCAAACATCACCCTAAAATAAAAACCGTAAGGCAAACAGGCACCATTTTAGCTATGGAATGGGCAACCGGGGATAATACATCGTACTTTAATTCGCTGCGCGATAAACTATATCATTACTTTTTAGCTGCCGGTATTATACTGCGCCCCCTGGGCAACGTAATTTACATTTTACCCCCATATTGCATTACCGACGGTGAACTGCAGTATGTTTACAATAAAATAGAGCAGGCCCTTCAAGAACTATAACATGATGTTAAATAAACTTTTACCTCAAATAATAGCCGATAATCAGTTACACTCACGGTGGTTAAACACGCTGTCGCTGATGGAAAATACCGGTGCGCGCAAGATCTCGGCAAGCGAAGATCCGCTGACGGTGACTTATATCATCCTGAAGCATGCTGCCGAGGAGCATCGCCATGCCTTCTATTTAAAAAAACAGCTGGAAAAAACTGGAGTTGAATTACCAACCTACGCTGCCGAATACCTGTTGGCCCCCGGTTCAAGCAAATATTATTTAAACCAGTTGGATATTGATGTTTGCCGGTACCTTAAAACCGATTTAAACCTTACCGGTGCCGAACTTCGTTTTGCTGCCTACCTGCTGGTAACTTATGCCATTGAAGTACGTGCCGATGAACTTTACCCCATTTACCAGGCTGCCCTTGACGAAGCAGGCAGCAAAGTGAATGTAAAATCAATCATCCTGGAGGAAGAAGGCCACCTGGAAGAAATGCTTAACCAACTGCACAAATTCTCTCCCGACTGGGAAAAGCACGCCAATAAAGCTGTCGCGTTTGAAACCAGGTTATTTAATATGTGGGTAGAGCAGTTGGGGACTTCGCTGAAATAAGGCGTCGGAATCAGAATTTACAGAATTTGAAAATCCACAGAATTTCTCATCATTCTGCTCATTCTAAAATTCTGTAAATTCTGATTCAGACAGTTAATACCCCATATACTCCGTATACACCTCCTGCAAAAAGGCCTTGCCATATAGCAATGCCCTTTCAGTATCTTTTTGATCGGCGTTTTTATTGCCGGTATAAACTATCCTTTTGCCAGAGTTATCATAGGATACCGTTTGCTGAGGCATCATAAAACAAAAACCGTTATCCCAGTTAAAAAAGGCAAAATCGGCCGTGCCGGGGTTAAGCAAATCTTTCGACCATTTAAATTGTTTATGGGGCAGATCCAACTGCGCAAACAGGGTGGCGGCAATATCTGTTTGACCGCCTAATTTGCTGATCTTTTTGCCGCGGTATGCTGGTTTTATCACATCGCCAAAAAACAAAAGAGGGATATGGTATTTTACCGGGTTGTAGGCCTCTGATATATTATGAGGCAGGCGATGACCATGATCGGCCACTAAAATGAATAGCGTATTTTTATACCAGTCCTGCTGTTTGGCCTGCTCAAAATAAGCGTTAAGGCATGAGTCGGTAAAGTAAGCGGTACTCCTGAATTTGTTGCTCGCGTCTCCATCCTTATCGTCTTCAGGAAAATGCCCTTTTACGGGTAATATAAAAGGTTCGTGATTGGTTGAAGTTTGCAGGTAAGTAAAAAAAGGCTGTTTTTGTTGTTGCGCGTATTGCAAATGCCTGGTTAACAATACATCATCATATACACCCCATTGGGTTTTAATCTGGCTTTTGGTAAAGGCAAGCTCATCGGTAATTTGATCTACCTGGTGGCTTTTCATAAAGGTGTTAAAGTGCATATAGCTGCTTTTACCGCCATAAAAGTATGATGTTGCGTAACCGGCATTTTTTAAAGTTGTAGCTATGGCCGGCAGTTTTGCCTGTTTCAATGTATCCGAAACTATGGTACGTATAGCTTGCGAGGGGAAGCCACTCATGATAGAGATAATACCCTTATCAGTACGATCTGCAGAGGAGTAAATGTTATTAAACAGGATGCCGTTTTTAATGAATTTTTCAAAATTTGGAGCAACACCTTTATCGCCTCCTAATGATTCAATAACATCTGCGGTATAACTTTCCATCTGGATGATCACCACATTGGGATGATTGGTGGTTAATATCCTTAAGGTGCTGTCGTTTTTAACATTGTAAGCTTCTGCTACTACTTGCGTTGCACTGCCCGGTTGCAAAAAAAGGAAAGGATTGTATGGCGTACGCAAATTTTCAACCACATTATTAAATAGGTTCCACTCGGTATTGAGGGCAGCCTGGTTCAGAAACTCATGGTCGGAAAAATAGGCTGAGTTTTGGTTTACTGGTATAGATTGAAGACCTCCCCGAATCAGCAGGAAATTGAAGAACAGCAGCAGGATAATAAGCACCGCTTTAAGCCGGGGTTCAACCTTAGGCTTTTTAAACTGGTAGTCAATTATCTTATTGGATAGCAATATGCCGGCTCCTAACAATGCCAGGCAAATAATAATACATCGGCCAACCGGAGACGATCCCGAAGAGGCCAGTGCTTCTGAGGGCGCATTGTACAGTGATGCAAATACCCTGAACACAACTTTGGTGCCCCATTCGCGAAATATATTGAAGTTAAGCCCTGTATTTAGGGATATACAAAACAGGCAAAACCAAACATATACTTTAAGCCAAATGGGTTTTATATATGATTTTGAAATGCACCAGTTAACAATAAATACCAGTAGGGGGATGGCGCTGATATATGCCGCTGCCGATGCATCAAGCCTTAGGCCATAGTAAAAGGTTTGCAGTATTTCGCCCAAACCGGCTACTTTAAGTTTAGGCAGAAAATATAATTCAAATGTTACCCTGGTTATTGCAAAGAACAATATCCAGAAAACGAAAAATCTGATTAAACTAAAAAGGTTTCTTAACATAAGGGGTACAAAAGTAGCACTTTAACCCCAATGTTAAGAAACCTTTAATGAATAGTTAATGAAGTGGATTATCTTCCTCCACGCATAGCTTTCAAATCATCCATGGTGATCTTTTCAAAATCAGCAGGAATGCTAAATGTGCCTGCAGGTACTTTCTGCTCGGTTACACTTTTTACAGTAACCTCGGTTGATCGTCCTTCGCTAAATGAAGTATACTGAACCGGGAAGCCGCCAACACCCGCGTAATATTTTGCAATACCTGCCAATGGGATCTCCACATCATTGGTAACCCATATATCATAAGTTTTGCTGGTTTTTGAATCTGTAGCTACTACCTTTTTGCAGTTAAAGCCCGAGATTACTTTAGTTTCGGTGCTGGGTGCAAAGGTAAATTTAGGCATACCCGCTATTGCCTGGTCAATATCATCGGGGCTGGCTATCGCTGCTTTTTTGATGTTTGCAACAGCAACATCAACTAATATCACCATCGATTTGCTATTTGCGTCGGTAATGATCTTGATATTGGCCGGGCCATTTGAAAAAGCAAACGCATTTGAATCGGCCCTGAAATAGCTTTTAGCGTTTATTTGTTGCCCCATCATTGATGTAGTAAAGTCAACTACGCCTTCGGTGTATTTTTTTTGTGCGCTTGCACTCATGGTGGTTGCAGTAAGGGCCAAACCCAGGGCAACATTTAAAAATTTTATCCTCATTTTTTTAGTTTGATTAATACCAATTTACTTGTTTTTAGTTAAAAGACAAATTTATTGGCGTTTAGTTTAATGTTGGTAATTAGATGCTGTTATTAATGAAATGTTACGTTTTAATATTTGGTACTTTATATGCAAACGTTTTGCTTCGCTTTCAAACTTAACAATAGTTTGGTTGCTGTTGCTGCCATCAATTACAAGCATTTGGTAATCAAAGTACTTGTTAATTGCAAATAAGCTTGAATGCGGATTGCCTGTGATATAAAGAAAATTGGTTTTTAATTTTTGTTGTAAAGGCTGGTTTTGTAATTGCTTATCAAATATAATTATTCTTTTATCGTAAAACTGGATAAGAGCGCCCTGTTTTTTTAAGTAAGGCAAACCAATGTTTTGATCCGGTTTTATAATTTGAGCGTCGTTTACCTGCGTGCTATCCAGGTATGGCCTTACCGAATAATTGAAGTTTCTGTCGGTATCGGCAAGGTTGGTTAATATAACCGCGCTGTTGCCGCTTTTAAATACAATGCCGGTGTTTTTACGCAGGTTTAAAAAGGCTACGGAATTAGCAGTTTCGGCACGGTATTTTTTTATGCTGATACTGGTACAAACCAGCAGCAGGCAAACTATCGCCAGCTTTATCAGCCATGACTTTTTATCATACAAAAAGTAAAACAGGCTAATGATAATGATATAAAGTAGCAGGTACTCGGGCATGGTTAGCCATATTTTACTGATGCCTGCAAATGGGGCATGTTCTATTAAGGCCAATACCTTATTCATGAACAGGATGGTTTGCTCCAATACATAAGCTAAAGCACCTGATAGTACCGGTACCCACGAAAACATAAGGTAGGCAATACCACTATACATAATAATGGTGGTGGGGATAATGATAAGCAAATTGCTGAGCAAAAAATAAACCGGGAACTGGTGAAAATATAGCGCGCTCAATGGAAAAGTTATCACCTGTGCTGCTATGGATATGGAGCAGGCTGCCCAAAGTTTATCGGCCCATTTGTTTTTAAACTCAAACCATTTATACACCAAAGGCTGCAAAACCACCAGGCCTGCAACAGCAAGGTATGAGAGCTGAAACCCTACATCAACTATAAAAAGCGGATTATAAAGCAACAGTATAAATGCCGATATAGCCAGTATATTAAGCATATTGATGTACCGGGCATAAGTTTTACCTATAATAACCATACTGATCATAACAGCGGCCCGGCAAACTGCCGGCGAAAAGCCGCTGAGCATAGAGTAGTACCAAATAAGCAGGATAATGATACAGGCTTTGATATGCCTGCCATAACGGTAAGTGTTAAAAAAGCCCAGCACCCATTGCAGCAACAGGTATATTATAGCCACATGCGCCCCCGAAACAGAGAGCACATGGATGGTGCCTGTTTTTGAATAAGCCTGCAAAATATCATTGCTTAAATCGGCTTTGTAGCCCAGTATCAGGGTTGATGCCACGGCAATAGCCTGCTGATCATGCATTTGCCGGCGAAATTTGATCACCATTTGTTGCCGCAACCTGAGCGAAAAGGCGATAAGCGGATTACCCGTATCATGTTTTATTACGCGGTACATGCCAGGGTATAAAAATGCCTGGTAGTAAATGTTTTGATGCGCCAGGTATTTTTTATAGTTGAATTCGCCCGGGTTAAACGGTGGATCAATAGCGTTATACTTAGCAGGTATCAGCAGCTCATCGCCATATTGCAGCGCTATTGATGCACTATCTTTTATAGTGATAAGCAAGGTGCCATTAGTTCCTGTAGCTTTTTTATGGTTGATATTTTGCTGTACCGCGGCAGTAAGCCTCAACAGTCCGTTTTTAAGTTGCGGCTCATTGGTGACCTTTACCACAAAATACTTGGCGGCCGACTTTGAAAAATGACGTTCATTAGCCAGTTCGTTATAGTTGACTGCGCTGATGCAACCTGCAGCAAGTAAAACAAAAGTCATCAGCAAACCACCCAGCCAGCGCGCCTTGTAAATAGCAAAACGTTGATAGGTTAAATTGAGGAGGATAAAGACTAAAGCGAGCCCGATAAAAATACCCCAAAGCACGGGCAGGTAAGCAGCCTCAATAAAGCTGATACCTAAACCAATCCCCAGCAAAAACGGCAGGAGTAATACAACAAACGGAACCTCGCCTTTATGATTTGCGATCATTTATTCGGTAGCAAGCAATAAAGATATGTTTTAGGCCCGTACCTACAACTGGTCGCGCACTTCGAGCAGGAATTTTTTTATATTTTCGAGGGAGTCAATAACGCGTTGGTTCTCGCGGGTATCGCCCATGTTGTTTTTTAGATGATCTTTAGCCCCGTTAAGTGTATATCCTTTATCGCGGATGAGGTGAAAGATGATCTTGAAATTTTCAAGGTCTTCGGGTGTAAAATAGCGGTTGCCTTTTTTGTTCTTTTTGGGTTGCAGTACATCAAATTCCTTTTCATAGAAGCGGATCAGCGACTGATTCACATCAAACATGGCCGAAACTTCGCCCATGGTATAATACATCTTGCTTATCTCGCGGTCTTTGTAAGGCATATGCAAATGTATTCTTTTGATTTCGAATTTGAGATTTTCGATTTCGGATTTTTTGTCTGGTCCTAAATTATTTATCATCCCGATTCTTCGGCAGAATACCCGGTTGATGTATTACAAATAGCGGAAAAGAGAAAATAATCCCATTCAAATATCTTCGGGCTGTTATTTGGTTTCTGTCCAGGGCAGGGATGAGGTTTTGCCGCTTAACAGATCGGCTTTACGGCGGGCTAATTCTTGCATATGTTCATCTGAAATGATGGGGGCATCATTATCCATGCTGAATCGATAATTTAAACTTTTAAGAAAAGCTAAAAGTACTTTCTTTTCTTGTTCGTTTTGAATCTCTATTTTTACTGTCTCCATGTTGCAAATTTAATCTTTATTTAATTAAAGTCCAATTAAGCAATAAGTTATGATCTCAAAAAATAAAGTGCTTTCTTGTCAGGAAAATTGCGGGTTAGCTTATAATATTATCATCTTTCATCTCTGGAAATATGATAAATAAGTGAAAAAATAATAATATCTTTCATCCACCTAATTATTATATGACAATTAAACAATTGATTGCATACAGCTGCTGTATGTTGTGCACCCTTGGCGCATTTGCATTTCAGGGAGATTCCCTGGTAAATATAACCTCATTAAAAAACGAGTACGAGTTTAAATGGAATAACCAAACGGCAAAGGTTGAGGTAAAGCAAAAGCTTAGCAACACCTATAGCAGCAATGCTTATAGTGTAAATTACACAGTATCTGAATTTTATAACAACAATATTAGCATTGATGCAGTATCGTGTAAGGTTGATGGTCATAATCAAAGGGGGCTTAAACCTACTTACACTTATTACGGGCAGGATGATGTTTTTTATTCTGATGCCAGGGTTTGTTACTTTCCGCTTGTTTTGCCAAAAAAGGGAAGTACAGGTACGGTAACTTTTGAAGAAACGCTTAATGATCCCCGGTATTTTACCAATATCTATTTTTCTGATGCTGCTATTGTGCAGCAAGGCGAAGTAAGTATTAAAATTCCACGCTGGATGAAGGTGGATATTAAAGAACTTAATTTCAACTCCTTCAGCATAAAAAAAACAAGCGAGTATATTACTGCCGAAAATGCCGACCTGGTAACGTATACCTTCAGCAACATTCCCGCTATGAAGCGCGAAGACAATAGTCCCGGGCCAACCTATATATATCCGCACCTGCTTATTTTATGTAAAACTGCTAATGCAGGCGGTAAACAGCTTACTTATTTTAATACTCTTGCAGATCAGTATGCCTGGTACCGCGAACTGGCCAAAAATGTTGTTGGGGATGAAACCGTAATTAGCGCAAAAGCCAAAGAACTAACCGCCGGGCTTACCAATGATATGGACCGCATAAAGGCGCTGTTTTACTATGTGCAGGACAATATAAGGTACATAGCTTTTGAAGATGGTATGGCCGGCTTTAAACCCGAAAAAGCAGATGAAGTGCTGCGCAAAAAATATGGAGATTGTAAGGGGATGGCAAACCTTACAAAGGCCCTGCTCGTATCGCAGGGTTTTGATGCCCGCCTATGCTGGCTGGGCACCAGGCACATTGCCTATGATTACCAAACACCATCAATGGCTGTGGATAACCACATGATATGCGGCTTAAATTATAAAGGCAAAACCTATTACCTGGATGCTACGGAAACATACCTGGGTATTAACGAATACGCCGAGCGTATTCAGGGCAGGGAGGTTTTAATGGAAGAAGGCGATAAATTTATTTTAAGCAAAGTGCCTGTAGCAAAGGCATTGCAAAACAATGATCAGGAGGTAAGTAAACTGAGCATTATTAATAACGCGCTGGTTGGTAAGGTTAACAGGGTATGGAAAGGGGAGGATAAGGAAGGTATGCTAACTGGCTTAAACAGTATTAAGCACGAAAATGTTGATGAGGCTACCAAGCGGTACCTTTCTGCTAATAATGCTGATTATTTAATAAGCAATTTGTTGCTAAGCAGCACAAACAACCCCGATAAAGATTTAACCGCGGCTTATGATGTTGAACGTAAAAGCGGAATATCAACCTTTAGCAAAGAATACTATATTGATTTGGATAGCCGTAAGGAGTTTGCAGAATCGGCTTTCAAGATTGCCGAAAGAAAACATGACTATTGGTTTTCAAGTAAAAGAAATATTACTACCGAAATAGAACTGGCCATACCTGCCAATTATAAAGCTTCAAGTATCCCCGCCGATCTGAACATTGTTAAACCCGATTATGAGTTTCATATTAGTTACCTGAGCTTGCCGGGTAAACTGGTGTACAAGAAAGTGCTCATCATTAAGAATACTACACTTGCAAAGGCAAAATTTGCGCAGTGGAACCAGGATATTGAACTGTTAAACAAAGCCTACAACGAAAATTTAATTATAAAACCTATATCACAATGAAGCAAACTTTACTCTTCTTATTTTTTTTAACATTAACCACTGCTGTATTTGCACAAAACGATAACGAAACCTATGCGCAAAAGGCAGCAGAAATTCAAAAGGAAGTTTGGGGTACAAAAGTGCCTGAGTTTTTAAACTCAACGGTACCGGCCAATTTAAGTAATGAAAGTGCAGTGGTTTTTGCACGTTCATACAGCATGCAGCGATCATTAAGCAGTAAGTTTAAATTTATGATCATTACGGCTACAAAAACTACGCGTGTAGCCAAGCTTGCCACCTTTCATGAAAAAGTTAAAATCAATGACAAATCCGCGTTAGAAAGTTTTTCTACCATATCTTACCAAAAAAGACTTGATGAAAGCGCAAGGATCCTGAGCGCCAAATTTGTGATGACACATGATACTTACATAGGTGCAAAAATTATTAAACCTAATGGGAAGGTAGTTATTGTAAATACCAGTGAGGAAGTGCTGATCAAAAATGAAAAGAACGATCAAAAAAGCAAGCTGGCTATATCCGATTTGCAGGTTGGCGATATATTGGACTATTACGTAAGCACAGTTGATATAAGCGATAAAGAAATGGGTGATAGTTTTGCCGCAAATGACGAGGTATTTGTGCTTGCCGGCGAATATCCAATACTTTATTATAGTCTTGATTTTCAGTATAGCAAAAAAGATATTGTAAAAAATATTAGCGCCAATGGGGCCCCTAAATTTGAACAAAGCACTAACGATGCAGGCGACCAGCTATTTAGCCTTAAAATGCGCAACCTGCCCAAATACCAAAGTGAATTATGGACATCAAAGTATCGCCAGTTTCCATATGTTGAAATAAGTGTATCCTATACCAGCGGCTTTAACCGGTTTCTTAGCGGTGGGCAACTGGGCGAAAGCAGTGCCGAGCGCCTTGAAGCAAATAAAACCTCATTTGAAAAAACTTTTAATGAAAGGGCACTTCCATTTTTTAACGAGCCGGTTGATCGCCTTAAAAAGTATTTCGATGGGAAAAAGAACATGAAAGCCGTTCCGCTTGATAGCTTAATGAAAGTGCTTTACAATGTCAGGAAAGGTATGATCTTGGGCAGTTACGATAAGGATGATGTTGAAAAGATAGATGCGGTAAATTACAGGAGTATAAAAACTAAATTTAACACGGCTTTAATGAGTATGGCGCTTAATGATATGAAAATTGATCATGATGTGCTGCTGGTATGTTCGCGTAATGCTAATACACTTGATAACATATTTACCTATGATGATTTTGATGCGTTTATACGTATCAATGATACCAAGCCGCTGTATATGTATTTTGATGATGCCACCACGCATTTTAACGAAATCCCAGCCCGTTTCCAGGGAGAAAAAGCAATAGTGCTTACGCCAAAAAGAGAAAACGCTATCAGGTATTCATTTACCGAAGGCACTACGGTTTTACCGGTTTCTGTGGCGGCGGATAATTCTATTAAAGAGGATATTAAAGTTTCGCTTTTGCCGGGCAATATGCAAAGGCTTAAGCTGCAAAGGTTAGTTAAGCAAACCGGCGCGTTAAGAGTAGATGATCAGCGCAGTTTACTGCCGGTTATCGATATTGATAACAATATGATGGAGCTATCTAAAAGCGAACCGCTGGAAAAACGCCTGGCAGCTAATCCCGAAACGAAAAAAATGCGCGATGCCTTTGATTTCGCTTTTGCAGATGATCAGCAAAAGTCATTAAAAAAGTTCACAGCCGAAATAAAAGCGCAGTATGAGCAGGAGCCGCTACAGGTAACAGATTGTAAGATCATTAATGCGGCACTTGACAAAAGCAGCCCGGTTTTTGAGTTTAGCGAATCATTTGTGTTGGATAACCTGGTAAAAAAAGCCGGTAATAACTTTATTATTGATGCTGGCAAACTGGCCGGTACTTTTTATAAACTGCAGGAAAAAGACCGCAAGCGTACGCTTGATGTTTATATGCCCGAGGCCCGAAGCTTTAAATATTCAATTGCCATTACCGTTCCGCCGGGATATAACGCTAAGGGTATGGAAGAGCTGAACATTAAAAAAGAAAACAAAGCGGGTTCTTTTTCATCAGTGGCTGCGGTAAACGGCAATGTTTTAAACATAACTGTAAACCGTGCCTATTACCATAATTTTGAAAAAGCTACCGATTGGCCGCTTCTTGTAGCTATGATAGATGCCGCTTCGGGATTTGAGAGCCAAAAGATTTTGCTGGAAAAGAAGTAAAAAAGAGTGCTTCATCCATACGTATGACAAGTTGTTGAATCCCAGACTTACGAAGTTTTAAAAACTTCGTAAGTCTTTCGCCGCTTGTCATTTCCACCTTTAGAGTTTTTCAAATTTTATCAACTACCTATGACATGTTTGAAAAACAACCTTTTGTCATCCTGAACGCAGTGAAGGATCTATTATTCGCCTTGCTTCTCCGCCCGGTAAGTCTTGCGAATAGATTCTTCGCACGTTACCTATGACAAGTTACAAAAATGAAGTCATCCTGAACTTGTTTCAGGACCCCACAGGACAGGTAGCCCACATGTTATATACTTAGCAAGTGGGGTGCCGAAACAAGTTCAGCATGACATTGGGTTTAAATTGCTTTGTCATTTCCATCTTCAGAGGCCGCGGATTTCGTGCCTCAGGATGACAAATCTTTCAAAACGTCATTTCCTTTTCAGTGTCCACCGGATTTTATAACGTCAATGACGTCTACTTTTTCACTTTTAAATAACCTCCCGAAACTCTGTATCCCAATTTGTGATTTTCCTTCTTTCCCACTTTCGGACTAATAACTACATTTGCATACTATGACAGCTACCGAAATACGCCAGGCTTTTCTTGATTTTTTTGTTTCTAAGGGACACGTGATTGTTCCTTCTGCGCCAATTGTAATAAAAAACGATCCAACCCTGATGTTCACCAACGCGGGGATGAATCAGTTTAAGGATATATTTTTGGGCGAAGCACCTGCAAAAGCATCGCGCGTTGCTGATACCCAACGCTGCCTGCGCGTAAGCGGCAAGCATAACGATCTGGAAGAGGTGGGTATTGATACCTATCACCATACCATGTTCGAGATGCTGGGCAACTGGAGTTTTGGCGATTATTTTAAGAAAGAAGCCATTGCCTGGAGCTGGGAGCTGCTTACCGAAGTTTATAAATTACCTAAAGACCGCCTGTATGTTACCTACTTTGAGGGTGATGAAAAGGAAGGCCTTGAAACAGATACCGATACTTACAACCTGTGGAAAGCACTGGTTGCCGAAGACCATATCCTGCCCGGAAACAAAAAAGACAACTTTTGGGAAATGGGAGAAACTGGTCCCTGCGGTCCCTGTTCTGAAGTTCATTACGATAGCCGCCCCGACAACGAGCGTGCCGAAGTAAGCGGAGCAATCCTTGTAAATGCTGATCACGACCAGGTAATAGAGATCTGGAATAACGTGTTTATGCAGTTCAACCGTTTAAAAGGTGGCGCTTTACAGTCACTGCCTGCCAAACATGTGGATACAGGTATGGGCTTTGAACGTTTGGTGCGCGTACTGCAGGGCAAAACTTCAAATTATGATAGCGATGTTTTTCAGCCGATGATCCAGTTCATTGCTGAAAAAAGTGGTAAGAAATATAACAGCGCAGCCAAACCCGGTGATGCCGATTGGAACGAAGCCGTTGCTATGCGTGTATTAGCCGACCATATCCGCGCCATCAGTTTCGCCATTGCCGATGGACAACTGCCGGCAAGCAATAAAGCAGGTTATGTTATCCGCCGTATTTTACGCCGGGCTGTACGTTACAGCTATCAAACCTTAGGTTTTAAAGAACCTTTCTTTAACCAGTTGGTGCCATTGCTGGCAGATCAGTTTAAAGGCGTGTTTGATAATTTATACAGCCAAAAGGAGTTTGTACAAAAAGTGATTTTAGAAGAGGAGATCGCTTTTTTAAGGACACTTGCACAAGGGATTACATATTTTAATAATAATGTTGTTGGAGAGTTAGTTCATGGTAATTTAAATAAAGATGGCAAAATCACTGGTGAATTAGCTTTTCAACTTCAAGATACTTATGGTTTTCCCATTGATTTAACTGAATTATTGGCTCGTGAAAAAGGTTATAAAGTTGACATGGTCGGCTTTGAAGCCGCTCTTCAAGCTCAAAAAACTCGTTCGCGTTCAGCCAGTGTAGTAGACACCGGCGATTGGATTACTCTAAGAGAAGATGAAGGCTCCATCTTCACCGGCTATGATGAAACCGAAACCATTGCTCATGTGGTTAAATACCGCAAGGTAACAGCCAAGGGTAAAGAGCAATTCCAGATCGTGTTGGATAAAACACCTTTTTATGCCGAAAGCGGTGGCCAGGTAGGAGACAGGGGCGAGCTTGTTTTCCCGGATGGTACCATTGTTTTGGTAACAGATACAAAAAAAGAGAACGGCCTCACTGTTCATTATGTAGATCAACTGCCCGAGGATATTGAAGATGCCTTAACCGCTATTGTTGATCCTGGGTTGCGCGGTCAAACCAATGCCAACCACTCGGCTACGCATTTACTGCATGCCGCCATGAAACAGGTTTTGGGTAGCCACGTTAATCAAAAGGGTTCACTGGTAAATAGTGACTATTTAAGGTTCGATTTTTCGCATTTCGCCAAAGTTACCGATGAGGAACTGGCGCAGATAGAAGCTATAGTTAACCAAAAGGTACGCCAGAATATTCCACTGAAAGAAGAACGCAGTGTATTATATGCCGAGGCTATTTCCAGTGGCGTTACCGCCCTGTTTGGCGAAAAGTATGGCGAGTATGTCCGCGTAATTACTTTCGAGGATGAGTTTAGCAAGGAGCTTTGCGGAGGTACACATGTACAGGCCACCGGGCAAATCGGCTTCTTTAAAATTATTACCGAAAGTGCCGTAGCCGCCGGTGTTAGGCGTATTGAGGCTATTACCGGGGTAGGTGCCGAGGTGTATATCACCAACCAAAGCCGCATGTTTAATCAGTTAAAGGATCTGCTTAAAAACCCTAAAGATTTGCCTAAAAGCGTTGAAAGCCTGCTTGATGAAAATAGTAAGCTGAAAAAAGAGATTGAGAAATCAATCCTTGAAAAATCATCGGGCTTAAAAAATGAACTCGCTCAAAAAGTGGAAGCTTTAGATGGTATCAACTTCATTGCCCAAAAAGTAGCTCTGCCAAACGCCGAAGCGGTTAAAAACCTGGCTTACCAGTTGAAGGATATTGTACCCAACCTGTTCCTGGTGCTTGCCGCCGATTTTGATGGCAAACCAAGCTTAACCGTAATGATAGCCGAAAACCTGGTGAAGGAAAAAGGTTTGCATGCGGGTAACATCGTAAAAGAATTGGCTAAAGAAGTAAAAGGTGGCGGCGGTGGTCAGCCGTTTTTTGCTACAGCTGGCGGCAGCGATGTAAGCGGATTGGATAATGCTCTGGCAAAGGCTAAGAGTTTTGTTTAGGGTTGACAAATAAAACCATCTCCCACGCGTCATTATAAGGAACGAAGCAATCTCTACATAGGCAGATCGAACTTGTATAGTCCCCTCTGTAGAGTTTAGAGATTGCTTCGTACCTCGCAATGACGTATTGGATTTTGAGGCGTGTGGGCCTGTCAGTCTGAGCCTGTCGAAGACTCGCGCGCAGAGCCCTTTGCCCACATGCTTCGACAGGCTCAGCAAGACAGCCCTTTTTTGAGCGTCATTTTCATCCTTCGGAGTTTCGCGAAATTTCATCACTTATTAAAATTCTCCACCCTCCTTTACCCTATCAAACACATCTGCATTATATTTTTTGCATTTGTTTAAAAGCCAAACCTGTTTATAGTGTATTAACTTTTATATATTTGGAATTCAATCAGCACATCACAGCTGAATTTTATTTTTATGACAGTACTCACAAACGGGATAGGTGAAAAGTACGAATTGGTTGTTGGCCTTGAAGTACATGCCCAGTTATCTACTTTAAGTAAGGTGTTTTCGCCTGATTCTGCAGCTTTTGGTGCCGAACCTAATCACCACATTAGCGCCATTTCGCTTGGGCACCCAGGTACTTTGCCTTTTTTAAATAAAAGGGCGGTTGAGTACGCGGTTAAAATGGGCCTGGGCTGTAACTGTACCATCAACCTGAGTAATAATTTTGCCCGTAAAAATTATTTTTACGCCGATTTGCCTAAAGGTTACCAGATAACACAGGATCATGCGCCCATTTGCCTGGGCGGATATGTGCCGGTAAGATTGGCCGATGGCACCGAAAAAAGACTGGCTATTCATCATATTCACCTGGAAGAGGATGCCGGTAAAAGTATGCACGATCAGCATCATGCCGATTCACTGATAGATCTTAACCGCGCCGGCGTTCCATTAATTGAAATAGTAACCCAGCCGGATATGCGTAGTGCAGAAGAGGCAGGTCAGTTTTTAACCGAAACCCGTAAAATACTGCGTTACCTTGATATTTGTGATGGTAACATGGAAGAGGGCAGTATGCGTTGTGATGCCAATATTTCGGTAAGGCTTAAAGGCGCTACCGAATATGGTAACCGTTGCGAGGTTAAAAATCTAAATTCTATCCGGAATGTACAGCGCGCTATTGAGCATGAGTTTGCCCGGCAGGTAGAGATCATCGAAAACGGTGGTCGTATAGATCAAAATACGCTAAATTTTAATGCCGATACCGGCGAAACATCAGTACTGCGATCAAAGGAAATGGCTAATGATTACCGCTATTTCCCGGAGCCAGACCTGATGCCCCTGATGCTGAATAAAGAGTATGTAGAACAAATCCGCGCCGGCTTGCCCGAATTACCCAACCAGCTTTACCATAAATATGTAGAACAATTGGGGCTTTCTGCCTACGATGCATCTGTAATAACAGCCGACAGGGATGTAGCGAATTATTTTGAAGAACTGATAAAATTAACCGATCATTATAAAGCTGCGGCAAACTGGCTGATGGGCGCGGTAAAATCATACCTGAATGATCATGATGTGGCTATTGGTAACTTTGCTGTTACCCCGGCAAAACTGGCCGGTCTTATCAAACTAATTGACGCAGGGGTGATAAATAATTCTGTAGCTTCGCACAAATTATTCCCTGCCATGGTCAGAGAACCAGGCAAAAAGGCTGATGATCTGGCTAAAGAGCTTAACCTTTTAATTAGTGCGGATAATGACGATGTAAGCCAGTTTATTAAAGCTGCCATTGCCAAATTCCCCGATAAGGTGAAGGAATATCAAAAAGGGAAAAAAGGTGTTTTAGGTTTGTTTATGGGCGAGATCATGAAACTATCAAAAGGAAAGATCGATCCGCAGAAAACAAACCAATTATTGATCAAGGAATTAGAATCAAAGTAGAATGAAATTAAAGAGTTTGGCAGTTTACAGTTTGCTGCTTTTAACAGCGTTTGTTTATTCATGTAAAGATAGTTCGCAGTTTACCATCAACGGTACCATTAAAAATCCAGGTAGTTTAAAGCTGGTTTATTTAATTGAGGCCGATAGCACCCAGATAAAAGTTGTTGACTCCACCACATTGGGCGAGAACGGCAAATTTCAGTTTAAACATGTTGCGCCGTATGCTAACCTGTACAAACTGCGTATTGGTAGCGCTGGCGGTGGCGAGCAATCTGCAGGGGCAAACAATGTATTTGATCTGATAGCCAAAAACGGTGATGATATTGAGTTTAGCACCGATAATAACGATAATACCCATACATATATCATTAAAGGCTCTGATGACTCCGAAAAAATAAAGGAGTTTAACAAGATCAGTAATTTTTACGGTGAAAAAAATTCCAAACTGGTTGCCGAATACCAGGAGAAATCACAAAAGCTGGGCAAACAATCAGATTCATTGCTGAAGGTATACATGCCTACATTTCAGAAAAACCTGGCCGATTATGGTGCGGCTGTTTTAAAATTTGTGAACGATAACAAAACATCACTGGCAGGTTTTTATGCGGCAACATCATTGGATGTATATAAATTTGAACCGCAGCTGGTAGCTTATTCTGATGATATCAAAGCGAATTTTAAGGATAACCCGGGTGTACAAACTTTTGTAAGGCAGATGGAAAAGATTAAACCCGTTTCTATTGGTCACAAAGCGCCTGATTTTACGGTTACCGGCATTGATGGCAAACCAATTAAACTGGCCGATTATAAAGGCAAATACGTAATGCTTGATTTTTGGGCTTCATGGTGTGCGCCTTGCAGGCAGGAAAATCCTAACGTGGTAAAGCAATATGCTGCCTTTAACTCCAAGGGTTTTAATATATTAGGTATATCGCTTGATAAGGATAAGGCTGCATGGCAAAAGGCAATTAACGATGATAAACTAACATGGGCACATGGATCTGATCTGAATAGTTTTGAAGGCCCTACCGAAACGCTTTACCATATAGAAGCCATTCCGTCAAATTTCATCATCGATCCGCAGGGAAATATTGTTGCCAAAAATATTACAGGCGCCGATTTGGAGGCCTTTTTAAACAAAACGTTCAATAAGGTTCAATAAATCGTTAACATAAAGTAACCTTTAACAATTTGTTAATATTATGGTAACTTTAAGCTTTTGTAAAGTGTATACTTTTATACAAAAAAATTAACGCATCATGAGCAGCTCTCCAAAACAGAAAATACTTATTGTTGATGATGAACCGGATATTTTAGAGTTGATTGAATACAACCTTAAAAAAGAAGGCTACCAGGTATTTTTGGCACGCAACGGCCAGGAAGCTGTAGCTGAAGCCAAGAAATCACTACCTGATCTTATTGTACTTGACATTATGATGCCTAAGATGGATGGCATCGAGGCTTGCCGCATTATGCGCACCATGCCTGAGTTTAAAAACACCTTTATGGTATTTTTAACCGCCCGCAGTGAAGAATATTCAGAAATTGCGGGCTTTAACGTAGGCGCTGATGATTATATAGCCAAGCCAATTAAGCCACGTGCACTGGTAAGCCGTATAAACGCCATATTGCGCCGCAATGCACCGGCCGAAGAAGCACCTGATAACAAATTAGAAATTGGCGATTTAATAATCGACCGCGAAGCATACCTGGTTTACCAGAAAGGTGTTAAGGTGGTATTAGCCAAAAAAGAATTTGAATTGCTATACCTGCTGGCCTCAAAACCAGGTAAAGTATACACCCGCGAAGTGATCCTAAAAAACATATGGGAAGACTCTGTCGTGGTAACCAATCGTACCATTGATGTACACATCCGCAAACTGCGCGAAAAACTGGGCGACGATTGTGTAGCCACCGTAAAAGGTGTAGGATATAAGTTTGAAGCTTAATCATCAAATATTCCGCAATAGGGAACTTTGATTAGCATATTTAAAGTAAAGCCCCGGTCTTTTAATAGAAGATCGGGGCTTTGTTTTACCCTCGCTGAGGGGCAGATGAAGAGGGGAGTTGTAGTAGAGGTGGACTGGTCCGGCAATCTGTGTTTTGATCGACGGGGGAAATAATTAAAACCAATTCCCCTGAAATTTGTATTCCAGTTAACAAATTTGCTCCCGATGAAAAAAACGATTTCCATCGCCGCCATATGTATACTTTTACTCACGGTAGGCTTTGTTGCAGCAGGTAACCTTACCGGTAAATGGACCGGCACTGTAAAGCTTCCTGATAATAGTATTTTTCAATTGGTTTATAATTTAAAGGTAGATAGCAGCAAGGTTACGGGTACCGCGCTAACACCTGCTGGCGAGGTAGCTATTACCGATGGGATGATCAACGGTGATGATTTCTCTTTTAACGTACCTGTGCCAAATGGCAATGCGCCTCATACTGGCAAACTCTACGGCGACTCTATAAAAATGCACCTTGTTTACCAGGGGCAACACTTGGCCGCTACGCTTTTGCGGGTCAATTGATATTCACAAAGTATAACTATCGCTCAATTTATTATATAACACAAAAGCCACCCCAATTAAGGATGGCTTTTGTGTTATTGGTGTTTTAAATGTACTGGTGGTTTTAATAATGCCGTGCTGTTACGTATACTTAACAACAGCGGCATTTTAATTATTAAAATACAGCAACAGCATTAAAACAATTAAGCTTGTTTAGCAAACTGAACGTTGATTAACAGTTTTATATCTTCGCCTACAACGATTGAACCGGCTTCGGTAACGCCGTCCCAGGTAAGACCAAATTCTTTACGGTTTATTTTACCGGTGATTTCGAAACCAGCTTTAGTGTTGCCATAAAAATCTGCTGCTGAACCACCAAACTCAACATCAAGAGTTACTGGTTTGGTTACATCTTTAATAGTTAAATTACCTTTCAAAGCAAACTCTTCATCACCGGTTGAGGTAAATGAGGTAGATTTGAAGCTGATTTGCGGATATTTTTCAGCGTCAAAAAACTCGGCTGATTTTAAGTGCTCATCGCGTTGAGTTTGATTAGTGTCGATGCTGTTGATATCCAATGTGAAATCAATCTCGGCATTTTCAAAATTGTCGTTATCTGTGGTTAATTCACCGGCAAAGCTTTTGAAAAAGCCGCTCACGGTTGAAATAACCAAATGTTTTACTTTAAATTGTACTTCTGAATGCATTGGATCAATGATCCATTTTGTTGCTGTTTGTGTTGACATGATTTTTATTTTTTTTTGTTGATACAAAGATAATACAAAAATAGATGTTTAAACATCTATTTTACTTTAATTACAATTCGCAGACATAGAGTAAGAAGTTAAACCCTACAATTGCTTTATTGTTTAATTATAAATCTAATTTTATCAAAAATTAATATCCGGTTCATTTAAAATTAACAGCTCATGAGAAAGCTCTTTATAGCGTCGTTCATTATTATTTTTACAGTGCTCACTGCGTGGACAATTATGTGGAAACCAGCGGCCTGGTCGTTCATTATAATGGTACCCATATATGTGGTGGGCTTTTATGACCTGGCGCAAAAAAAGCACAGCATAGTACGTAATTTCCCGGTTTTTGGGCACCTGCGCTTTGTAATGGAAGATCTCAGGCCCAAAATATACCAGTACTTTATTGAGAGTGACACTAATGGAACTCCCTTTAATCGTCAAAACCGTACGGTAGTTTACCAGCGTGCAAAAATGGTTGATGATACCCGCCCCTTTGGTACCGAGCTTGATGTTTACGAAAGCGGTTACGAATGGCTTAACCACAGTATATCTGCTATTGATCATCATCAATTAAATATGGAGCCGAGGGTGAAAGTTGGCGGTCCGGATTGTAAGCAGCCTTATATGGCAAGTGTGTTTAATATATCGGCCATGAGTTTTGGCTCGTTAAGTGAGAACGCAATACTTGCCCTTAACGGTGGCGCCAAACTGGGCGGTTTTGCCCACAATACCGGCGAAGGCGGCCTCAGCGATCACCACCTTGAACCGGGCGGAGATATAATCTGGCAAATTGGTACGGGTTACTTTAGCTGCCGGCATAAGGATGGAACTATCGACTACGAGGCCTTTGCCGAGCGTGCAGCATTGCCGCAGGTTAAGATGATTGAGATTAAGCTATCGCAGGGGGCAAAGCCGGGGCATGGCGGTATTTTACCCGCAGCCAAGGTAACACCCGAGATAGCGCGCATCAGGCTGGTGGAGATGGGGCAGGATGTAGTTTCGCCGCCATTTCATACCGCTTTCAGTAATCCAATGGAGCTTACCACGTTCATTAAAAAGCTACGCGAGCTTTCGGGCGGTAAACCGATAGGCTTTAAATTATGCGTTGGGCATAAGAGCGAATTTTTGGCTATTTGCAAAGCCATGGTTAAAACGCAGATCTATCCTGATTTTATAACTGTGGATGGAGGTGAGGGTGGCACAGGTGCCGCTCCGCTGGAGTTCTCCAACTCGGTGGGGATGCCGCTGCGCGAAGCCCTGGCGTTTGTTTATGATGCCTTAACCGGCTTTAATATTAAAAGGTATATCAAGGTGATAGCATCGGGCAAGGTAGCCACCGGTTTCGACCTGGTGAAGAATTTTGCTTTGGGTGCTGATATGTGTAACAGTGCCCGTGGAATGATGTTTGCCCTGGGTTGTATCCAGGCCCTAGAGTGTAATATGAATACCTGCCCAACCGGCGTAGCCACCCAGGATAAAAACCTGATGCGCGGCCTGGTGGTTGAGGATAAAAAAGTACGTGTAGCCAACTTTCATAAAGCCACAGTTGGTAGTGCTATCCAGATGATTGGGGCCGCAGGTTTGGTTAAACCCTGCGACCTGCACCGCATGTTCATCTATCGCCGCATTAACCACAGTCAAATCCTGACCTACGGCGAACTGTTTCCATATATCCCTAAAGGAAGTTTGCTCAATACTCCATACCCATCAACCTTCGAGCTGGATATGGCCCTCAGCAGTGAAAACACCTTCGTACCCGATTATACTGTGGTTACTAATGTGGATTATAGTAATGTGAGTTCGTATATGAGTTGAGATTTCACCCACCCGTCATTGCGAGGCAAGAAGCAATCCCCAACTAAGCAGAGCCGCTAAACTATGTCATTGAGGAGAAACGACTTGGCAATCGCGAACAATACAAGGTCGACAGGGCTTTCGTATTCCAATGTTATGTAGTTGTAACAGATACTATCGTCCCGCTCATGGCCGCGGGAGGGCCTAGTTACTTTTGTCTTGATACAAAAGTAACCAAAAAATCAAGTCAGCAGAAAGGCTTCTTTGCCGCACAGGCCTTTGCCCTGCAAAACAGACAGAACCTGGGCTGGAATTATTTTGCCCTTACCCACACCGCCCCACGCATGCAAAAACTTCCTATGCCCTGCAGCCGCACAGCCCACCATTGTTCTGTCCGTTTTCGCCCGAAGCTGATCTGCTGACACTTTGGGGGAAAACAAGAGCACTTTGCTTACCATATTTCTATTTTTTTACAAATTGTCACCTCGATAGAGTCGGGGAGGAATGTGCGGGAGCGCGAAAGAGAGATCTTATGCAACATACAAGTTGCTCACATTTTCGCCCGAAGACAGGGGCCTTTTTACACCCGAGATTGCCGTTCGAAAGCAATCCGCCCTCTACACCCGTCATTGCGAGGCACGAAGCAATCCCCAACAAAGCAGAGCCGCTAAACTTATGTCATTGCGAGGAGGAACGACGCAGCAATCGCGAACTATACAGGGTGGACAGGGCTTTCGTATTCCAATGTTATGTAGTTGTAACCGATACCATCGTCCCGCTCATGGCCGCGGGAGGGCCTAGTTACTTTTGTCTTGATACAAAAGTAACCAAAAAATCAAGTCAGCAGAAAGGCTTCTTTGCCGCACAGGCCTCTGCCCTGCAAAACGGACAGAACCTGGGCTGGAATTATTTTGCCCCTGCCTCGCCGCCCTACGCATGCAAAAACTTCCTATGCCCTGCAGCCGCACAGCCCACCATCGTTCTGCCCGTTTTCGCCCGAAGCTGCTCTGCTGACACTTTGGGGGAAAACAAGAACACTTCGTTTACCATATTTCTGTTTTTTACAAATTGTCATCTCGATAGAGCCGGGGAGGAAATGTGCGAAAGCGCGAAAGAGGGATCTTATACAACATAAAAGTTGCCGCCGTTTTTTAGCGCAGGGCTTGTGTTTGGGGTTTTGCGGTGAGGTAGGTGAGTAAGAAGTACTTTTATTAATTTATTAACGATATTTGTTTTAGATGGAGAAGTTAAGAAATTTTTATGCCTTGTTTTGGATTTTGGGTTTAGCCCTGTTGATTTACGCCTTCTTCAGGATTAAGCAAGAGATTTTTCGGCATAAAAAACCAGTCACAGAGATTAAGAAAGTGTCTACCCGTTAATGTATTAATTTCGTGTCATCAAGGCAATCTCAAGTCCTCTTCACTCTGTTCTTCACACGAGACTTTGGACGTTTTTAGCGCAGGTTTTATGTTTGGGGTTTTGTGATATGGGCGACCTGTATGCTTCCAATAAGTCTCAAGTCCTCTTACCCTCAAGGCAGCCACACAAGACTTGCCTCAACGAGCTTAATCCCCTTCTTATATTGTTCTTGTCATAAAAGGAAGACAGAGGAGGTTTTTCTTAAAATAGTTCATGCCTCTTGTTTTTATTGTAAATCGATAAAAAGTTTATTCCCATTTTGCAAAGCTGAATTACAAATTTGTTTCATTGCATTATAAACATTCATATAATTTGAGGGGATAAGATTATCTAACAATAATAATTGAT
This sequence comes from Mucilaginibacter sp. P2_A4, assembly GCF_056405015.1. Classification (NCBI taxonomy): domain Bacteria; kingdom Pseudomonadati; phylum Bacteroidota; class Sphingobacteriia; order Sphingobacteriales; family Sphingobacteriaceae; genus Mucilaginibacter; species Mucilaginibacter sp. P2_A4. Next base: position 237,640 of record NZ_JBFUCX010000006.1, read on the forward strand.
TATAAAACTCCTGAATTCTCGTACATTCCCATTTGCCATCATGCCAACCAGTAGATCGTAAATAATTATAACTGACACTATCTTGATTATACTCTCCTAAAGGAATAAAAGAGAGAACCTCATCAAAATGAAATCCAAGTAGCTGAACTTCAAATATTATTTCATTTAGAGACGTCTCCTCTGTCAGAACGATTTTCTGGTAGCCTTCGTAGTCACTATATAAATCAATTGTTTGCATAATTATTTCAATTTTAAATGTCCGCTTTTTAAAATTAATTTTTCCTCCCTGGCCTGTGGCCCACACGCCAAGTAATAAATATGTCAAGCTCGGACATTTGTTTTCAACCGGCCTTGTATTATCAAGTAGATACCCGCTAAAACGGAATGCACGTGTTCGCTGCTAATGCTAAATTACATTAATACTATAAACCGGCGGTTTGCCGTTATTCCGCTTAATTATCTCCCGGGCTTCCAGGTCTAACTTTACGGTTTCGCCATACCAATGGGCATTGCCCGCAAAGGTGTCATGCACTTCATCGTGAAGGACCTGCATCAGCTGGGTATGGGTAAGGCTTTGGTGTTTTAAGATTTGTATGATGGCCGCCTTTATTATTTCATATTTTTCGACCGAAATAATTTTGTTTTGTTTATTGTTATCGGGATGCAGGGTTTGAATTTTGGCTTCTTTCATGTTAATCGGTCGAAATTGGTTAATATCAATCTGTATGCTTCTTTTTTTGTGGTATACCACTATTAAAGTTAAAAATTAATTTACTACTTGTTGGGTATTGATGATATTTCTGACAAGCATAAGTAGGGCGCGCTGGTATATCAATATAATTTTGATACAAGAGGGAAAGATGATAAAGCGTTTATGTAATAATTTGCCCAAAAAAAAATAGCGATGAGCATAAACCCATCGCTATTTTAATATGAAGAAAGCTTCAATTACAAAGCCAATACTTCTTTTACTCTTTCAGCAGCTTCTTTTAACAGAATAGCCGAGTATACTTTTAAACCTGAGTTATCAATCAGCTCTTTTGCTTCAACAGCGTTGGTGCCTTGTAAACGAACGATGATTGGAACCGGGATATTACCGATTTCGTTATAGGCATCAATTACACCTTGTGCAACACGGTCGCAACGAACAATACCACCAAAGATGTTGATCAGGATAGCCTTTACGTTAGGATCGCTCAGGATGATGTTAAAACCAGCTTTAACAGTTTCGGCATTGGCAGTACCACCAACATCAAGGAAGTTAGCAGGTTCGCCACCGGCAATTTTAATGATATCCATAGTTGCCATAGCTAAACCAGCGCCGTTAACCATACAGCCCACGTTACCGTCAAGCTTTACATAGTTAAGGTTTGATCTGCTTGCTTCAACTTCGGTAGGGTCTTCCTCATCAGTATCGCGCATAGCGGCGTAATCCGGGTGACGGTATAACGCGTTATCATCGATATTAACCTTGGCATCAACAGCTAAAATTTTGTTATCAGATGTTTTTAATACCGGGTTAATTTCAAATTGCGAAGAATCTGTAGCTTCATAAGCTTTGTACAAGGCAGCTATGAATTTGGTCATATCTTTAAAAGCCTCGCCTGATAAGCCTAAGTTGAAAGCTATTTTACGGGTTTGGAAACCTTGTAAACCAACTTTAGGATCAATTTCTTCTTTAAATATCAGTTCGGGAGTTGAGTGCGCAACTTCCTCAATATCCATACCTCCTTCGGTACTGTACATGATAATGTTGCGGCCTTTAGCGCGATCAAGCAATACGCTCATGTAAAACTCTTTAGTTTCGCTTTCGCCTGGGTAATAAACATCCTGGGCTACTAAAACTTTCTTTACTTTTTTACCTTCGGGGCCTGTTTGCGGGGTAACTAACTGCATGCCAATAATGTTGCCTGCAATTTCTTTAACCTGGTCAATGTTTTTAGCCAGCTTTACGCCGCCACCCTTGCCACGACCACCGGCGTGGATCTGTGCCTTTATAACTACCCAGCTTGAGCCCAGGTCTTCTTTCAATTTTTGGGCAGCCTCTGCAGCCTGCTCAACAGTATCGGCAACAATGCCTTCCTGAACTCTAACGCCAAAGCTCTTTAATATGGCTTTGCCCTGATATTCGTGAATATTCATGTTTTTTGAAGAATTTGCGGTAAATCTACAATTTTTGTTCAAAGGTTTGGGGCCTTTGTACACTTTATTTGCCCTATGTTTATTTAATAACAATGGTTTTACATTGTGGGGTGGTGAGTGGTGAGTAGTTGATTAGGTGAATGGTTGATTGAGGATATTGAATTGATTAGGCTGCTTCGCTCAATCATACTACGTCAAATCAGATCGTCTTTACACTCACCACTCACCTAATCAACCCAATCAACCATTCACCACAACCAACCACTCACCAAAAAATATTAACTTTACGCCATGCTTAAAGCCAAATCCATCTATAAATCATACGGACAGCTTCAAATATTAAAGGGCGTTGATCTTGAAGTTAAGCGTGGTGAAATTGTAACTATTGTTGGTGCATCCGGTGCGGGTAAAAGTTCGCTGCTCAATATTTTGGGTACACTGGATAGGCCGGATTCCGGTCAGCTGTATATCAACGATATAGAGCTCAGTAAGCTTAGTAATAAAAACCTGAGCGATTTCCGGAATCGTAAAATTGGCTTTATTTTCCAGTTTCACCATTTACTGGCCGAGTTTACCGCTCTTGAAAATATATGCATCCCTGCCTTTATTGCGGGCGTATCAAAATCTGACGCCGAAAAGAGATCGGCCGAACTGCTTGATTTGCTTGGATTAAAGGATAGAATGAGCCATAAGCCCAATGAGCTATCGGGTGGCGAGCAGCAAAGGGTTGCCGTAGCGCGTGCGCTGATCAATAAGCCCGCGCTGATTTTTGCCGATGAACCATCCGGTAACCTCGACTCGGTGAATGCGCTGGAGTTGCATGAACTTTTCATTAAGTTGCGTAAAGAATTTAACCAAACCTTTGTAATAGTTACACATAATGAAGATCTTGCCAACCTATCAGACCGTACGGTGATGATGAAGGATGGTTTAATTATACAATAAGTTTATTTATAAATTGAAGATATTAATAACAGCTGCTAATTCTGCACCGGCCTATAGGCTAAAAAACAAACTGAACGGCGATAACGTGATCATGGGTGATCATCTTGATCTGCCGGATTTTATGCTGAAACCGGGGCAGCTTATCCGCTTGCCTGATCCTCAGTCATCCAGTTATACGCATGAAATGTTAACTTTATGCCTTGATCTGGGTGTTGAACTTGTTTACCTTTTTCGCGAAAAAGAGATGGAGTTGCTGCAACAGTCAGCCATATTATTTAATGAATATAACATAACAATCCTTGCCGGGGACAATGAAATATAAAGATATTGATAAACGCAAAACCGCGTTCATTCTGGAGCTTGATGATGTTTTATTTCCAGCTAAAGATTACATATACCAGGTTTATTACCTTTTTGCCAACATGCTGGAATATGTTGAGCTGGTTGATGCCGGCAAAACAACCAAACTGATGACTGATACGTATGTACAGGAAGGAGCGGAAGCTGTTTTTGATAAAGTAGCCCTTGAGTTTCCTGTTGCTGCCAGATACAGGGAGAATTTTGACAACCTTATGGTGACTGCCAAGCTCCCCCTTAAATTGCTTTTGTACCAGAATATGCTTACCTTTCTACAGGAAATTGTGGTTGATCGTAAAAAACTTTTCATTGTTACAAACGGCAATGTGCCACAACAGGTAAATAAAATTAAACAGGTAGAATGGCATAAACTGGAGCCTTACCTAACCTGTTATTTTGCCGAAGAAACGGCGCCTAAGCCAGAACCCGATGCGATACACTTATTAATGCAGGATCATAACCTACAACGCAGAGACATCCTGATGATAGGAAATTCTGAAGCCGATAGTTTATGTGCGGAGACTGTTGGTGTAGATTACCTGGGCGTTGAGGAATTTTTATAACGCTTGTTGTAACATACTTATTTTTATTACGTTAACACCTTTATAATTCATAGTACATGAAAAAAATATTTTACTTCACATTAGTTCTGGCAACCGGTTTATTTTCGGCCTGTAAAAAAGATAAGCCGCCTGGAAATACGGATGGGGGAGTACTTACCGGGCCAACAAAAACCGGATCGACGCTCGACCTGATCAAGGATTCGGTATACCTGTATGCTAAAGAAACTTATTTGTGGTATGATGCCATACCTGACTATAAAACTTTTCAGCCCCGTAGCATCACCGGATCAGATGATATAACCGCATTGACAAACGAAGTTGACCAAATATCACAGTTTAAGATAAATCCATTAACTACCCAGCCGTATGAATATTATGCGCCAGATCCGGGTTCGGCTAAGTATTCCTTTATAGATGATGGATCGGTATCTACCGAATTGGGTGGTACAAACGGCGATTTCGGTTTATCGGTACTATACCAGGAAACAACAGATCTGCGTATAAAATATGTTTACGCAGGTTCGCCTGCCGATAAGGCCGGTATTAAAAGAGGTTACCAGGTAGTAAAACTTAATGGCCGCACAACATTGGATTATGATAACGGAACCAACGTAAACTTTGTAGTGAATGCTGTTTATGGTGCCAATCCTATTACTATGACGCTTAAAAAACCAGATGGCACAACGGTTGACGTTTCTTTGGCTGTAGCTACTTACACTATTAACCCGGTTTTAACTTATAAGGTTTTTACCCAGGGTGATAAAAAAGTGGGTTATGTGGTTTTCAATACATTTACTTCGCCAGAAAACGCTGGCCCTCAATTGTTAAAAGCGTTTAATGCCTTTACAGCGGCTAATGTTACCGAGCTGGTTGTGGATTTGCGGTATAATGGCGGCGGTTATGTATCAACTGCCGAATACCTGGATAACCTGATTGTACCAACGGCAAAAAATGGCTCACAGATGTATACTTATTATTATAACGATAAACTGCAGGCTGATAATCATCCTTTGCTGAGTGCGATATACAATATTAAAAAAGGAGATTTTTTACCTACTAATCCTGATAACCGGATTCTTTTTACCAAAAATGGCTCGCTCAACATTAGCCGTGTGTTTTTTATTATAACAGGCTCCACAGCCTCGGCAAGTGAGTTAACTATTAACAACCTGCGCCCCGAAATGGACGTGAAGTTTATAGGCCGTACAAGCTATGGCAAACCTGTAGGCTTTTTTGCTATCGACATCAATAAATACCAATTGTATGTACCCCAGTTTGAAACCAAAAATTCAGCTAATCAAGGAGGCTATTATTCAGGCATGACGCCAGGTTCAGCAGATTATCCGGGTAAACTTGATTATGATGATGTTACTAAGGACTTTGGCGATAGTACCGAAGTATTGCTGCAACATGCCTTGAATTATATCAGTACAGGAGTTTATGACGTAAGCGGGCCAAAAGTTCAGAGTTTGTCAAAAAGCAAATCGATGTCTGACCAACAGGTTACCAATATGACCCTTAAACTGGATGAACGTAAGTTTAAAGGCATGGTAGGCAAAAAGGAACTTCGCCATAAATAGAACAGGCTTGCTAATAGCCAATACGTCATTGCTGTAAGGTCATTGTTAATGTTTCGCATAACATTTAGCTTTATTCCTTAAAGCTAATTCTGTTACCGAATTAGTTGACCTTTACAATTGCGAGGTACGAAGCAATCTCTAAGCTGCACAGAGCTGCTCTACAGGGCCGATCTGCCTCAGTAGAGATTGCTTCGTACCTCGCAATGACGGTAAAAAAATGTCATTCTCCCTAATCTGCAAGCTCGCGCAAATCAACAGGAACCACGCGCGAAATACCCTGCTCAACCATGGTTACACCATAAATTACATCGGTACTGGCAATGGTACGCTTGTTATGCGATACAATGATGAATTGCGAATCCTTTGAAAAAGTGCGGATAATATTGTTAAACTTATCAATATTAGTATCATCAAGCGGGGCATCTACCTCATCAAAAATACAGAACGGGGCCGGTTTAAGCAGGTAAAGCGAAAACAGGATAGCGGTAGCTGTAAGTGTTTTTTCGCCTCCAGAGAGTTGGTTGATGGAGAGCGGACGTTTACCTTTTGGTTTGGCAATGATATCAATGTCCGATTCTAAAGGATGATTAGGATCGGTAAGGATCAGGTCGCAGGAATCCTCATCATTAAACAGGGAGCGAAACACCTTAATAAAGTTCTCGCGTACCATAATAAAGGCATGCATGAATTTTTCTTTGGCGGTATCATCAATCTCCTGTATAGTGGCCAGCAGGGATGCCTTAGCCTCGCTCAGATCCTTCTTTTGTGCCTGGATAAAGGTATAACGCTCATTCATCTCGTTATAGGCCTCAACCGCCATAGGGTTGATAGCACCAAAATCATCCAGCTGTTTTTTTAGCTTGTCGGCCTTTTCGCGCAGGTCATGCTCACTTTCGGCCGGAGTTTCAGTTTCCGGTAAATCTTCAATGTCAATATTAAACTCAACAGATAAACGCTCTTTCAGGGCGTTCAGTTCCAGTTTAAGGTTATTGCGTTCGTCCCTTAGTTCGTTTTCAATAACCTCATGATTATCTTTTTTGCGCCTTAGCGCCGTAACTTCATTTTCGTTTTCGGTGATAATTCCACGCCATTGGTAATATTCCTGCTCGGCTTGCTGGGTGGCCTTTTCAAGGTTTTCCTTTTGCTCGTACATTTCCAGCAGGTCATCGTCGGAGTTGTCTGATTGTTTCAGGTTGTCCTGTATGGCTGCTTTTACTTTCTCCAGTTCGCTGCTGTTTTGTTTGATGCGCACCTCCAGGCTTTCCTGTTGGTTATCGCGGTATTCCAGATCTTTTACTAAGCCCGATACTTTATTTTGCTGCTGATGGAAACGGATATTTTCCTGGTTATAAGCGTTTGATTGTACCGATACATATTCATTCAGCTCGTTAAAGGCAGCCTGTTTATCAACCAGCATTTCGCTTTGGATCTGCTTTTGCGCTTTTAAGTCGGCAAGCTGCGGATGCAGTGCCATCATTTCATCTTTGATGCCGGTAATTTTTCGGGCTATATCATCCTTGCGGTTAAGGCTGTTTTCAATAAAAGTTTGATACTGTTCCTGTCGGGTTTTAACGGTGATGAGTTCGGTATTTAACCGGTTAATGATCATCTGCTGCTCATTGATCTCGGCGCTTTTGGTAGATGAGCGTAAGCCCGAAAGTTTACTTTGCAACTCATCTGTTTTGGCTTTTTGCGCGTTAACCAGGTTTTCGATACCCTTAATCTCTTTCGCCAGGTTCTCCAGATTCTTGGCCCGGCCAATCCGCTTACCCTCAAACAAACCTACAGACCCACCGGCCATGGTATGTTTTGATTTATTAAACTTACCGCTCTTGCCTATTATAACAACGCCATCGGGCAGGGCGGCATTATTAATTTGCAGGTCCTTAACATCATCAACCAGGTAAACATCTTTTAATAAATGGTTACAAAGGCGGGCATACCTTTTATCAACCTCAATAACCTGTAGGGCCGAAACCGCGCCTGCATTTTCAAAAATCGGGTTAACAGGTACTATTTCCTCGTAATTTTCCAGTATAAAGAAGTGCGCGCGGCCCCTGGCGGCGTTACTTAACAGTTGTATGGCCTTTATAGCTTCATCATAGTTATCAACCACGTAATAGTTCATGAGTGGCTCCAGGTAGTTTTCTATCGCCACCCGGTACTCTTCCTTACAAAAAAGCACATCGCTAAACAGGGGGGCATTTTTGGCCCAGTCGGCATTTTTCTTTAAAAAGCGGATAGATTCCGGGAAACCTTCCAGGTTATCCACCATGCTTTTGGTAAGGTTGTACTCGTTTTGCTTGGCATCAAGCTTACGACTTTCTTTGATGATGGTATCTTTTACCAAACTCAATGCCGAATCAGTTTCTGCTATCTGCTCTTTTAATTTATTCTCAAAATCCAAAGCCGACTGGTAATCATAATCCAGTGTTTCCTTGCGGTTTTGCAGCTCGGCAACTACCTGGTTAAAGTGCGAAAGTTCCACCTCTTTATTAGTGGTATCTTCCATGTTGCGCTGGCTTTCCTGCTCCAAAGCCTGTTGCTGAATTTGCAGTATGTCAATATCCTTTTCGGCTTTGTAGGCCTGGTTTTGCAGCCGGGTGTTAATGCCGGTAATTTCCGTTAGCTCATTGCGGGCTTCGGCCTGTTGTGCTCTTAACTCATCAACAGCTTCCTTCAAATCCAGCAAACGGCTTTGGATGGTTTGCAGATTTTCATCCTCCAGAGCTTTTTCTTCGGATAGGCGCTTGATGTTATAAAAAACATGGTTAAGCTGGTTTTTATCTTTGTCCAGCTCCTCGGTTAATCTTGATTCTTTATCCTGTTGAAACTTCAGTTGCTCGTTCTTGATCTTTTTCTCACTTTCATAAGCACGGATCTTGGATACAAACTCATTAGTGGTTTTTTGCTGTACCGATAGATTTTTTTCTTTGGTGATGCTGTCCAGCTTCTGCTGTTGCAAGGCGGCTTCCAGGGTATCTATCTGGGCGACAATGCCACCTTTTTCGGCTTTTTGCTGTTGCTCCTGGTTCTCAATTTTCTTTAACGATTCGCTGAACGATACAATTCTGAAAGATGCCAGCATAATGCTGAGCGATTTGTATTGCTCTTTGATGCGGTAATAACGCTCGGTTTTTTTGGCCTGGTTCTCCAGCGTTTTCAGATTTTTCTCTATCTCGAAAAGCAGGTCTTCCACGCGTTCCAGGTCGGCCTCGGTATCTTTTAGCTTGCTGAATGTTTGTTTTTTACGAAGCTTGTATTTAGAGATACCAGATGCTTCCTCAAACAAATTGCGACGCGAGCCTTCCTTATTGGTAATGATCTCATCAATCATTCGCAGCTCGATGATGGAGTAGGAGTCGGAGCCTATACCGGTATCCAGGAACAGGTCTGTAATATCTTTTAGGCGGCACTGTACATCATTGAGGCGGTATTCACTTTCGCCGGTGCGGTAAAGCTTCCGGGTAAGGGTAACCTGCGAATAATCTGTAGGGAGTACGTTTTTGGTATTGTCAAAAGTAAGGGAAACTTCGGCAAGGTTGGCCGATTTGCGACTCTTGGTGCCGTTGAAGATGACGTTGTCCATCTTCTCTGATCGAAGCATGCGGGTGCTTTGTTCGCCAAGTACCCAGCGTATGGCATCAACCACGTTTGATTTGCCGCAGCCATTGGGCCCCACAATTGCAGTTACACCCTCATTAAAATTAATGGTGATCTTATCTCCAAAACTCTTAAAGCCCTTGATTTCTAAGCGGGTAAGCTGCATTTATTTTGTTGTATCCTTGCAAAAAATTTAACCTTCAAAGTAATCATAAAAAAATGGTTTTTGAAACTTTTTTTAGCGGGATAAGAAGAAGATAAGGTTAAAATTTAACGGCGATAGGTTTGGTCTTATCATGATACTATGCCAATCTTACCACGGTTGAATAAGAACGAAAGAATATTAGTTTTAAGGATTTTTAATTTCAGAAAAATATTAGCTTTGAAGGCTAAACCTATTCACGATGACCAAATATCTTTATTCCATTATTTATGCCCTCACTGCTATTTCGTGCACATCCAATAATACTATTGGCGTTGTAAACGCCGATACGAAAACGGCTGATGTGAAGCAATCTGTTACGGCAGGTAAGAAGGCTAAGGATAACGGTATGAAAGCTGTTACTGATACTTCTATGGCGGGGCGCCTGCAGGGTTTTTGGGCTGTGGACAGTTTAGAGAATGCAACTTTTACGGTTGATAAAAACAAATTCTACTATCCCGATCAGCATGCCTATTACGCCTACAAAATTAAAGGCGACTCGGTAATAGTTACTTACGATGATTTCAAGGAGGCTTTTAAAATAGAATTTAAGGGCACGGATTCTTTAACCATGAGTAATTCAAATGGGGTAAGTAAGTTTTTCAGGTTTAAATAATTTGTATGCTTTAGACTGATTTAAGCCAGGGGGCTTGGATCATGTTGCCCGCGAGTTACCTCGCGGGAGTTAACTAAAACCTTATCTCTCCTCTTAAATAGGTAACCGCTTTGCCGCTCATCAGCACACGGTCGCCTTTGAGCTCGCACCAGAGTTCGCCTCGGCGGGCCGAGATCTGGTAGGCGTGGAGCTTGTTTTTACCCAGTCTTTTTGCCCAATAGGGTATCAGGTTGCAATGTGCCGATCCAGTAACCGGGTCTTCGGGGATGCCTGCGCCGGGCGCGAAGAAACGGGAAACAAAATCAGAGTTATCACCGGGGGCAGTGGCTATAATGCCCACAGTATCCATTTTCGACATTGCAAAAAAGTCGGGCGTAAGGTCTTTGATGTCCTGCTCAGTTTTGTAAACGATAAAATAATCCCTTGATCTTAAAAAGGCCAGTGGCTCCTTTTCGCCCAGTGATTCGGCCAGTCCGTTTGGTGGTTCAATGGGTATGGGCGGCCTTGAGGGGAAATCCATCGTGTATTTATCACCATCGCGTTTCACAATAAGCGTTCCTGCTTTTACAGTTTCAAATAATATAGAATCGCCGGTGTAGCCCAATTCGGTAAATATGATATGTGCCGACGCCAAGGTAGCGTGTCCGCACAGGTCAATCTCATACTCGGGAGTAAACCAGCGTAGTTTGTAACCGGCATCTGTTTTTACAAAAAAGGCGGTTTCGGCCAGATTGTTCTCTATAGCTATTTTTTGCATGGTGGCATCGGGCAACCACTCCGTAAGCGGGCAGGTGGCTGCCGGGTTGCCGCCAAACAAGGTATCAGTAAACGCATCGGCCTGGTATATGGGAATAGTCATATAAAAAATGGTATAGTTTAGCTAATATACTAAGTAGAGTCAAGAATCAAGAGGTAAGAATTAAGATTATAAAAAAAAACTATTTGTCGTCCTGAACGATAGTGAAGGATCTATTATTCGCTATACTTCTTCGCCTTGTATGTCTGCGAATAGATTCTTCGCGATGCAGCCTTTGACAAGCTTAAAAAAAATTTCATGACGTGTTAAAAAAACTATTTGTCATCCTGAACGCAGTGAAGGATCTGTTATTCGCCGTGCTTTTCGCCCTGTACAGTCTGTGAATAGATCCTTCGTACCTCAGGATGACAAACTTTTTAAAATGTCATTTCCCCTTCAGAGTCACCCGAAATTTTCAAACTCATAACGACAAAGGCTTTTTTTAAATTTCATTTCCCTTTCAATTTCCAGTCTTAACTCTTGATTCCAATCTCCTCACTCTTTCTTCCTACTCAATCCATAAAACGGAATTTCCGGTATCATATTCGTTTTTCTCGTATAATTTATTTCCGGGATCCAACACCCATTGGCCGTCTACCAGGAATTTATAACGGTATTTGCCCGGTTTAAGGTAAAGGCCGATGGTCCATTCGTCGCCGTTATGGGCCAGCGTAAAACCGTCCGGATCCCAGTTGTTAAAATTACCGGCAAGATGAACCACCTTTGCATTGGGGTAGCCCTTAAGCTTAAAAGTATAGTTGGGTTTAACCGCGATAAAAGAATTAACAACGCCATCCTCCACAACGGTACGCTTATTCAGCGGATCGGTGATCCAATTGTCATCCACTATAAATTTATAGCCATAATTACCGGCTGGAATAATTAAAGGCAAAGTCCACCCGGTTGCTGTTTTTTTGAGCGCTATTTCGCCTGGTTTCCATTTATTAAAGGTGCCGGCTACGTATACTTTACGCGCGTTTGCATATCCGTCGAGATTGAAATTAACAGTCTCGCCCAGGTTGATTACCGAATTGGTATGACCATCAACATCTTTTACAGTCACCGGATTGGCTGGATCCGTAAACCACTGCCCATCTACTAAAAACCGGTAGGTGTGCATTCCATCGTGCAGGTAAAATTTGGTTTCCCAGCTGGTGCCCTTTTTTTGCAGGATGATGGTATTGGCATCCCAGTTATTAAAGCTACCTGCAAGGGTAATTTTATGCGCACCTGCAAAGCCGCTCAGCCTGAAAGTGTGGTTGTAACGGTAATAAACCGAGTTTACATCACTAAAGCCATCCGGGTGCTGCTGCAGATTGCTTCTGTCGCGCTGCCACTTGCCGTCTATAATGTATTTGTACTCATACACACCGGCGGCGAGCTTTACATCGGCTATCCAGCCGCTGTCCGTTTTAATCATAACGCCCTTTAAGGTGCTCCAATTATTGAAATTACCCGATAATAAAACACGTTTCGACTTCAAAAAACCAGGTAAGTAAAAACGGGTTAAGCCCGATGGAAGTTCGTAAACATTAAGTTGTGAGAATTTATTGATTCCAAATGTTTCATCGGCGGGGTAACCGGGACGCCCTTCATTTTCATTGGAGATATTGGTGGTTATAAGAAAAGGCTTGTTTTGCGCATTAATGTTCAAGTCGGTGAGTGACCTATCAAACTGAATTAAATTTTTTGAGCGTTTATTTATATTCCAGCCATCCTTTTTAAAAGCCGAGTAATCGCCGTTAAAAAAAGCAGTTGCGGTGGCGCCTTTTACACCGGCTGCTTTAAACAGGCTATCCAGCTCCTGTTTTGACGAGCGCATATCAAGCAGCAGGATCAAATGATCCTTACCTAAAACCAGCGAACTGCGTTTTTGCGCCTTTGTTTCAGAAACGAAACAACTGAGCAACAATAAAAATAGGACGATTGATCTGTACTTTTTCATACTACTGGTTAGTGTAAATGTACATTTCAAATTCTTTTTTAACAAAGTTGATGCTGAATATACCGCGGATAAAAAAATCATATCCCAATATTCCGTCAACGGCATGCCCGTAAGCCTTGCCCATTTTATCCAGGCTGGTTAATAGCACCCGGTTTTTCATAAATCGGCGGTCTCCAATTTTCAGGGTATCAAAACGAGCATATATCACCTCGAATGATGAACCGCCAATCCCTGTAGTTTTAGTGCGGTTGAGCACCTGCATGCCAGGTAACAGTTTACGCACGCGGTCATAATCCATCAGGTTGGTTTCTGCACCGGTATCAAAGGCGAACCATAACGGGCTATCATTGGCAATGCCCTTAATAAATATAACATCGTTTAAATACTTAAAGGGGGTAACCATCCAGGGATCATGAAAAGCCTTTTCGCCCTGCGGAATATTGCCGTCTTCTTTGAGTTTATGAATGTACAGCGTATTCCTGAAGAGGTCTACAGTAATGGCAAATTTGTTAAATAACCTTGTACCCAGTAAACCCAATATTTTAATGTTGCGGCTGTTTTCTATGGCCGATAGGTCGGTAACATCGGCGGTAAGCCTGGAATAATGCAGATCGAGAATATTGAAATTATACACATTAGTAGTAAATGTGGCGGCTCCCGTACCATTTAAACCTGCCGATTCCTGTTCGGATATTTGCGGCATATACCTAAAGTAAGTGGCGTTTAAAACAAGGTATGGCGCACCGGTATCCAGCACAAAATTGCCAACTAAGCTATCAATCTGCGCTTCTACAATGATGAGGTTGCCGGCCCGTTTTATGGGGACTATCAGCGTATTGAAATCTCCGGAGGGGTCTGGGTCAGGGTCGCGAATGGCGTTTTTAAAGGTGATGCCGTTTATAGGTATATTATTGCTGCATTGGCCTTGGTGCCAGCAAACAGCTAATAAACATATCATCAAATATAAGTAACTACGGGGCATCACAGGGCTGTTTGTATAGTAGACACGGCGGAATGACTATATGTTACAGCTTGCAATATTTAATTAATGTGGCTAAGGTATCCGTAGGTAACCAGCTCATCCCGATGCTTAATTGGCCGGGTGTAGCCATTGGTTATCAGGATTATCCTGTCGCTTACATCTAAAATGTTGTAATACTGATGATCTGTTAAAATAATACCCTTCACCTTGGCGCATTTTTTTATGATAGCCTTAAACATTTCTGCCTGCATGGGCGATATATGGGTAAAAGGCTCATCCAGTAAAATAAAATCGGCTTTGCTATAAATAACCATCAGGGTTTCCAGCTGCCTTACTTCTCCGCCTGAAAGCTCGCCAATGGTTTTCTCGTTATGGTCATGATAAACGGGATGGGCCGAAAAATCATCCCAAAACCGGTGGTCGATAATGCTTTTGGCCAGTTTTTTAATTTTGATGCCTTTAGGCAGGTAGTTATGCTGGGGCAGGTAGGCAATACGCCTGTTGTGATACCCTTTTTTAATGTATTCGCCGTTGATGCTTACATGTTTATAAGCAGGGGTAAGCGTACCAAACATGATGCGTAATAATGATGATTTACCGCAGCCGTTGCGGCCCAGGATGCCCAATACTTCGCCCTGTTTGCATTCCAGGTAAACATCCTGCAGAATCTTTCGTCCGTCAAATTCCAGGAGCACGCTGTCGGTTTTTAAAATGAGAGGCTCCAATTTTTTAGCGGATTGTTGATAGTGATAAAAGGATGCTGAAGGTAATAAGATCAAAACTGAACACATAAAAGTATAAGCGACGGACACTATAACCCGCATTACGGAAATAGAAGTAGGTTTTGGTTGAATTAAAGTTTAAATACTGAATACCCAGGATAGAAGCATAGCTGAATAGCTTGCACAGGAAAGCAAGCGGGATATTTAATTGGCGGGAAAGTACATAATAGATACACGCGAATGTGGCCAGCAAACACCATACAAGTGTCGGTTTATAAAAATACCAGGCTATTTTTAAGGTGTTGTTCATTTAGCTAATTATGACAGGTTAAGCTAAATAACGGGAACTTAGGTTTTAAATTTTATTGGGTTTGAAATTATTGTATACAACCTACCCACGATGTGTTTGAAAAAAAATATTTTGTCATGCTGAGTGATAAAATTCCGCGAAACTCTGAAGGTGAAATGACGGAAACTAACCAAGGTTAAGACTCACCCCATCGAGGCTACGCCCGACACCCCTCTCTTCAACTTCGTTGGAAAGAGGGAGTTGAAACTTGGAATTAACTTTTTTGCCCCTCTTTCCGGCGCAGCCGAAGAGAGGGGCGCCGTCCGCGAAGGGCGGACCGGCGGGGTGAGTCGTTGCCAGCATACAGAGCCGATTGCCTGGTATGAAACAAACACGTCATGGGTAGTCTGTCGAAGCATGCGGGCAAAGGCCTCTGCGCGCGCCCCTTCGACAGGCTCAGGGTGACAGGCCGTTTAAGAATAGATTATTGGGAGAACAAATCATACAAATGCAAAAAGCCACTGGCTACTCACCAATGGCTTCTCTTAAATATTTTTGAAGGATGATTAACCCAGATACGATTTTAAAATTTTGCTGCGCGATGTATGGCGTAAACGTTGCAGGGCTTTATCCTTAATCTGGCGTACACGTTCGCGGGTTAGATTAAATTTTTCGCCAATTTCCTCTAAAGATAGGGGGTGATTTGTGCCTAAACCAAAGAATAATATAATGATCTCGCGTTCCCGCTCGGTTAATGTTGATAATGACCGTTTGATCTCTTCAGATAATGATTCGTTAATTAAGATTGAATCGGTATCCGGTTCATGATTTTCCAGTACATCAAGCAGTGTATTTTCTTCGCCCTGTACAAAGGGGGCATCCATAGATACATGGCGGCCCGAGTTGCTTAAGGTATCAGATATTTTATCAACAGTGGTTTCCAGAATGTCGGCAAGTTCCTCTGGCGATGGCTCGCGCTCATACTCCTGCTCCAGCTTTGAAAACGCTTTACTTATTTTACTTAATGAGCCTACCTGGTTCAGCGGTAAACGCACGATACGTGATTGCTCGGCAATGGCCTGCAATATCGACTGGCGAATCCACCATACGGCGTAGGATATAAATTTAAAACCCTTAGTTTCGTCAAAACGTTTGGCTGCTTTAATTAAACCCAGGTTTCCTTCGTTAATTAAATCGCCAAGGGTTAAACCCTGGTTTTGATATTGTTTAGCAACAGATACAACAAAGCGTAAATTAGTTTTAGTTAAACGCTCTAATGCGGCCTGGTCGCCTTCACGTATTTTTTGGGCTAATATTACTTCTTCTTCGGCAGTTATCAAATCAACTTTACCAATTTCGTGAAGATATTTATCCAGCGATTGTGACTCGCGATTGGTAATGGATTGCGTTATTTTGAGTTGTCTCATCTATTTAATAAAACTTTCTATCCGTTATATTCTGAATAGAACGTATAAAGTTAAAAATTTGTTCTAAAATAAAACATATAAATTGACAATGGCAAGTAGCTAATATAAATAAAAAAATAAATTTAATAAAATAAAAGTCGACTAATATTTATCGTTAAATAATAAATATTAGTCGATTTTTGATGAATTATATTTTACTTTGCATGTAATTTAATGATATGGTAATGAAAAAAATACGAAGATTACAGGTGTTGGTTTATATAGCATTTGGCTTGTTTTTTATTCAGAATGGAGCTGCTGATGCATTGCGGGGTTTTAAAGAGGGTGTAAGCGATGGAATAGGCTTAAAAAGCAGCGGTTTTACACAAGGATCGCCCCTGCATCCTGTTATAGATGGCAGTTTTATAACTCACCAGGCCGATGGTGAGTTAAGGATAGGCGACGACTACATTATGCGGGATATTAACGTTACCAGCGAGGTGCGGGTTAATGCTGATAAATTGGTAACTCCCTGGATAATAAGGGTGGCAACAATTGTGCTGATACTGAGTATTGTAATTATTATGGGCAAAATGGCTTACACCATAAACAGGGTAATTCAACATATTGCTGAAGGCAACATGTTTCAGCTGGAATGTATTAAGCAGATCAAAAATATCGGGATGCTATTGCTCTCCTACTCGCTGGTTGATTTTGGTTATCAGCTTATAACGTATTATGAACAAAGGCTTTTGATCCATTCGCCATTGAAGGTGATAAACACATCCTCTTTTGATTTTGTAGCCTTGATAATTGCCATATTGGTTTTCATTATTGCTGAGGCCTTTAAACAAGGTGCAAAGCTTAAGGAAGAGCAGGCCCTAACCATTTAAGCCATGCCGATAATCATAAATCTTGATGTGATGATGGCAAAACGCAAAATGTCATTAAACGAACTGAGCGATAGGGTAGGTATTACCATATCAAACCTCTCTGTCCTTAAAACAGGTAAGGCAAAAGCTATCCGTATAGAAACCCTGGAAGCGATATGCAAAGCACTGGATTGCCAGCCGGGAGATATTTTGGAATACGCACAACCGGCTGTTATTGAGAGTATTAATAAATGGAATCATGGGGCGGATAGTAATGACATGTAGGCGTTATAAACAAACAATGGCCATTTTAATTGCTATGAGTTTAAAATACCAGTGGACACTGAAAGGAAAATGACCTTTGAAAAGTTTGTCATCCTGAACGATAGTGAAGGATCTATTCGCAGACTGTACAGGGCGAAGAAGCATGGCGAATAGCAGATCTTTCACTATCGTTCAGGATGACAAAAGGTTTTTATAAGGATGTCAGCTTCGCAATGAAATAGATTCTTTAGGTACTGTATGTGTATTGATAGTTAATAGCTTACATGTATCTTATTAACTTCGTGACCTGCCCATTGCACATTGGCAGCAAATCCTTAAATCTCGCTCAGTTTAAAAGTATCCTTCACCCTGATGCCTTTTTCGATTTGTTGCAATGTGCAGCATTCATTGATAGGATCGTGTTCAAAGTAGAGAATGTAGTCGTTCTCCACAGCTTCGGTCAGGAACACCTTTTTCTCCTGGAGGGTAGTAAGCGGAAACATGTCATAAGCCATTACATAAGGCAGCGGAAGGTGCCCTACAGAGGGAAGCAGATCGGCCATGTAAAGGATTTGTTTGCCCTTATAGTTGATGAGCGGCAGCATCATGGCTTCGGTATGGCCGGATACAAAACGAATATTGAAATCTTTGGTAAAAGCGATGCCATCCTCTGGAGCGATAAATTGCAGCTGACCGCTCTCCTGGATCGGTGATATGTTCTCCTTTAAAAAAGAAGCCTTTTCACGATCATTGGGATAAACGGCCCAGTCCCAATGCTTAGGATTGCTCCAGTAAGCGGCATTTTTAAATGCGGGTGACAGCTTTTCGCCCTCTCTGATCACGGCGCCGCCAACATGATCAAAATGCAGGTGGGTTAAAAACACATCAGTAATATCATCCCGGTGAAAACCCAGGGCAGCTAATGAGCTATCCAACGTAGCATTGCCATGTAAATAATAATAGCTAAAAAACTTCTGGTCCTGCTTATTACCTATGCCGGTATCAATCAGGATCAATCGGCCTTCGTCCTCCACCAGCAGGCAGCGCAAGGCCCAGGTGCAAAGGTTGTTGGCATCTGCCGGGTTAGTTTTATTCCAAATTGTTTTTGGTACCACGCCAAACATGGCGCCACCATCTAATTTAAAAAAGCCGGTATCTATTGTGTGTAGCTTCATAGAGGGTCAATAGTCGATGGTCCATAGACCATGGTTTTAATAAAGGTTTTAGTAAAAGGCGCAAAAGCTGATAGTCCAAAGTTAAAAAATAGTTATGGACTATGGTCTATCTTCCAAGGACTTCATTTTGCTAATAAATAAGCACAAAAAAGCCGATAGCTCAAAGTTAAAAAAATAACAATGGACTATCGGCTATCGTTTATGGGACTTCTTTTACAAGTGTATTACTTCGTCATAAGCGGCTGCTGCAGCTTCCATAACAGCTTCGCTCATGGTTGGGTGCGGGTGAACCGATTTGATGATTTCATGACCGGTAGCTTCCAGCTTGCGGGCGGTAACTACTTCGGCAATCATTTCGGTAACGTTGTAACCCAGCATGTGTGCGCCAAGGAATTCGCCATATTTGGCATCAAAGATCAGTTTTACAAAACCATCTTTAGCGCCGGCGGCACTTGCCTTGCCCGATGCCGAGAATGGGAATTTACCAACCCTGATCTCGTAACCTGCTTCCTTAGCCGCTTTTTCGGTATAACCTACTGATGCAACCTCAGGTGAGCAATAGGTACAACCAGGAATGTTATTATAATCTAAAGGATGCGGGTTTTGACCAGCAATTTTTTCCACGCAAATAATGCCTTCGGCAGATGCAACGTGTGCAAGCGCCTGGCCTTTTACTATATCACCAATAGCGTAAACGCCTTCAATATTGGTTTTGTAATAATCATCAACCAGCACTTTACCTCTTTCGGTTTTAATACCAACTTCTTCCAGGCCAATGCCTTCGATGTTGGTAGCAATACCTACGGCCGATAACACCACTTCGGCTTCAATAACCTCGGTACCTGTTGCGGTTTTGATATTTACTTTACAAAGTTCGCCGCTGGTATCTACAGATTCAACATTTGAACCGGTCATGATGTTGATACCCTGTTTTTTAAGAATACGTTGCAGGTTTCTTGAAATTTCTTCATCCTCCAACGGAACAATATTATCTAAAAATTCCACTACGGTTACTTTGGTACCTATTGCATTATAAAAATAAGCAAACTCAATACCTATAGCACCAGAGCCAACAACCACTAATGATTTTGGCTGTTTAGGCAATACCATTGCCTGGCGGTAACCAATTACTTTAACGCCATCCTGTTTAAGGTTTGGTAACTCGCGTGAACGGCCACCTGTTGCAATAATGATATTTTTAGCAGTGATTTGTTTGGTTGAGCCATCATTAAGCTTTACTTCAACAACGCCTTTTGATTTTAATTTACCAAAACCGTTTACAACATCGATCTTGTTTTTTTTCATTAAAAACTGTACGCCCTTGCTCATGCCATCGGCAACACCGCGGCTACGTTTAACAACAGCTGCAAAATCAACTTCGCCGGCACCGTTAATTTTAATACCGTAATCCTGCGAGTGATTAAGGTATTCAAATACCTGGGCGCTTTTTATTAAAGCTTTGGTTGGGATACAACCCCAGTTAAGACAAATACCACCTAATGATTCTTTTTCAATGATGGCAGTTTTTAAACCGAGTTGCGAAGCGCGGATTGCTGCTACATAACCACCCGGGCCTGACCCTATAACAATTAAATCGTAGTCCATATTTTTAATGATATACTTTGATAACTAAATTTTTGTTTTGTACGGATTATAGCGGGATGTGTTATTTACCGCAGGCGCTATAATTTTAAAGGCCCAAAGCTAAGTAAAAACAGGCGAAATGAGAAAATTGAACAATTTACCAGGGCGATAAAAATTTATTTTTACAGCACAATGTTTTCTGGGGCTTAAAGCAATGAAATAATTATGAATATCATATAATATCTACCTATTTACTTGTGATTATTTATGATTTTATGACACTGTGTTGAAAAAAATACAACGATTGTTAACATTAACTTAACATTGTCAGTCAGACGATTACTTATCTTTGCCGCTAATTAACTAAAAGTATAATTAAAAAAGCAATTTATGAGGAAGCCTTTACTTCTTTTATTATTATTAACGGGTTTATCATTCCTTTTTAGCAGGAATGCAGCCGCCCAGGGTGTTACCACCGCGAGCATCAACGGTATCGTTACCGACGCTAAAGGTGGTATCCCAGGTGCAACCGTTACTATTACACACGTGCCAACAGGAACTGTGTATGCAAGCGTTAGCCGCTCAGACGGTCGCTTTAATATCCCTAACTTAAGGGTAGGTGGTCCTTACACCTTTAAAGTAACCTTTATTGGTTATAAGGATTTTGTTCAGGATAACATCACATTATCTATCGGCCAGGATCAAAGGATCGCTGCTGCGCTTGAAGATAATACTACAAATTTGTCTGAGGTTAAGATAACAGCTTCCGGAAGTAAAGTGATTAACTCTTCACGTACCGGTGCCCGCGAAACCATCAGCCGTTCACAAATTGAAAATTTACCAACTGTAAACCGTTCATTAAGCGATTTTACCAAGTTAACTCCATCTGCAAACGGATTAAGCTTTGGTGGTCGTAGCAGTAGCTTTAACAACATTACTGTTGATGGCGCATTGTTTAACAACTCATTTGGTTTATCAGGTACTTTGGGTGGCCAGGCAAGTTCACAGCCTATTTCATTAGATGCGATTGACCAGATCCAGGTTGATATTGCTCCTTATGACGTTCGCCAGGGTAACTTTACCGGTGCAGGTGTTAATACAGTAGTAAAATCAGGTACTAACGAAGTAAAAGGTACTGTTTACTATTACGGTCGTGGTGTTAGGTTAACAGGTTACCATGCCGGTAATACAAATGTGCCTATCACTCCGTTTGATTACCATACTGTTGGTGTATCAGTAGGAGGTCCTATTATCAAAAATAAATTGTTCTTATTCGTATCTGGCGAGCAGGAAAGAGTTAGCCAGCCACCTGCAACTGCATACGTGGCAGGTCGTCCTGGTTTAAGTGGTTCTAACGTGTCTGCGGTTCAGTCAAGCACATTAGAAGACATTAAAAACAAGCTAAAAAGCTTTGGTTATGATCCGGGAGCTTATGAAAACTATGTTTACAGAACATCAAGCAATAAGTTAACTGCTAAATTAGACTGGAACATTGACAAGAACAATACTTTAAGCGCTAAGTATTTTTACTTAAAATCGTTTAAAGATCAGCCAGCCAGTAACTCAGGTATCAGCAATAGCGATGGTAAAACCAGTGTAGGTTACGGTACAACACGTGCTCCTGGCCCCAGTACTTTACCGTTCTACGGTTCGGGTTATACTATCAACAATAACTTTAATATCGGAATTGTTGAGTTGAATACCCGCGTTACCAACGCAATGTCAAACAAGCTTACTGTAGGTTATTCAGCCCTTAGAGATTACCGTGCCTTTTTAGGCAACGGATCTTTACCAATGGTTGATATTGGCAACGGTATTTCTGATGACAATGGTAATGTTGTTACCGGCGCCAGCGCTACAGCAACAAGTTTTGGTTCTGAGCTTTATACTGCCGGTAACTTATTAAGCACCAACATTTGGCAATTTGCTGATGACTTTACCATATACTCAGGTAAACATGAGTTTACAATAGGTACAAGTAACCAAATCCAAAGCTATGTGAATGGTTTTGCTCCTGATTATAATGGTTTATATACTTATAACTCAGCATCAGACTTTATCAATGATAAACCTGCCGCTGCTTATACTTTACGTTACCCTGCTTCAGGCAGCCAATTGCCATTAGCAAAAATAAAGGCTTCTATTTATAGCCTTTACATACAGGATAAATACCATGTTACTGATAACTTCAGGTTAACTTATGGTTTAAGGGCTGATTATGATGCTTTCCCTACATCGTTGGCGGCAAACAGCAATGCTGCTGCTTTAACTTTCCAGGGTGGTACTCATGTTGATGTTTCTAAATTACCTAAAAACAGAATACAGCTTTCTCCTCGTGTAGGCTTTAACTGGGATGTTCATGGTGATGGTTCTACACAGGTACGTGGTGGTTCTGGCTTATTTACAGGATCGGTACCGTTTGTATGGATATCTAACCAGGCTTCAAACAATGGTTTATTGTTTGGTTCACGCACAATCACAAAAGCTAATGATCCTACCAATTCGCAATTAGTTTTTAATCCGAATGTTAATGCTAACCGTCCACAAAATGCAACTGCAAACACATCTTACGAGCTTGATGTTGCTGATCCAAATTTGAAATATCCAAAAATCTGGAGAACAAATCTTGCGGTTGATCAAAAATTACCTTTTGGCATCATCGGAACTATCGAAGGTGCATATACTAAAGATATCCGTGCTATCTATCACCAGAATTTAGTATTGTCTGATGGCTTTACTACACTTCCGGGAGTTGAAGGTCAAATACAATACGACTCTAAAAACACAACTCCTGCAGCGGCTGCAGCAACTGCTCAGAACCCGTCTATCACCGGTTTATACTACATGAAAAACACTAACAAAGGATTTTCATACTTTATTACCGGTCAGTTACAAAAAAGCTTCACAAATGGTTTTGCAGCAAGTGTTGCTTATACTTATACCAAATCAAAAGATGTTAATGATGGCGGCTCAACTGCCAGCACCATCTGGAGCACAAGATATGTAGCCGGTAACCCTAATACCGACAACCTGTCAAACAGTTCATACGTGCAGCCAAACAGGATTATTGCAACTGTATCTTATCGTAAGCAATACGCGAAAAATTTGGCTACTACTGTAGGTTTTATATTTGAAGCATCTAACAACGGTGCCGTATCATATATCTCTTCAGGTGATCCTAATAATGACGGTGCTACAAATGATTTATTATATATTCCTAAAAATCAGGGAGATATTATGTTGGTGAGAGCTAACAACGCATCAAATGGAACTCCAGATACTCGTACACCTGCTCAAATCTGGACTCAGTTAAATAGCTTTATTAACCAGGACAATTATCTTAGCCAGCACAGAGGACAGTTTGCACAAAGGAATGGTGCTATATTGCCAACCTACAAACGTCTTGACCTGCACTTTGCGCAAGATTTCTTTATCCAAACTGGTAAAGTAAAAAACACTTTGGAGGTTACTTTTGATGTGATCAACTTTACCAACCTGTTGAACAGAAATTGGGGTTTACAACAAGTTTCATATAGCGGCTTTAATAACGGAGCAACTACAGTGTTAACCTATATGGGTAAAGATGCTGGTACCGGAAGAGCAACATACGCTTTCCCTTATCTTGATCCAAACACCGCGACACCTGTTACCAACTCTTATAAAACAGATATAAGCCAGTTCTCACGCTTCCAGGCTCAGATTGGTGTTAGATATATATTTAATTAAGCTATTATTAATTGAAAAAAATTGACATTATGAAATTCAATAAAAATATAATTATACTATCACTTGTGCTTTTTTCTGCCCTGTTTTTTGAGGCATGTAAAAATGACAAGGTTACTCCGTTGCCAAACCCGGTAGCCACCACCGGCGTGGTGACTACATTGGCCGGAAGCGGATCATTTGGCGCTGCAAATGGAACCGGCGTCCTCGCTTCATTTAACTATCCAAACGGATTAACACTTGATGCTTCAGGTAATTTATTTATCGCTGATAAAGGCAACAACCAAATTCGTAAAGTTACCCCTGCAGGTGTTGTAAGCACCGTATCCGGAACTTTACTTTCTGGTAGCGCAAACGCCACCAAAATTGGTGACGCAGCTTCATACAATGGCCCCACAGGTGTTGTTGTTGACGCATTAGGCAATATTTTTGTGGCTGACTTTGGCAATCATACTATTAGAAAAATTGCATCCACCGGCGCTGTTACTGTATTTGCGGGAGTAAGCGGAAATTCAGGCAATAACAACGCGGTAATCCCTGCTACTGCAACAGTGAAGGCCATAAATCCACGGTTCAATAACCCTGCTGGCTTAGCACTTGATGCTACAGGTAATTTATATGTTGCCGACTATAGCAACAATTTGATCCGTAAAATTTCAGCGATAGACGGAAGCATATCAACCGTCGCAGGTAAATCAGTAGGAAATGTTGATGGTGTTGGCACAGCTGCATCATTGAATGGTCCACGTGCTATAGCTATAGACGCTGCTGGTAATTTATATGTAGCTGATGCAAATAATCATAGCATCCGTAAAATTGATTTAACAGGTGCAGTAACCACTATTGCCGGAAACGGAAAAGCTGGAAATAATGATGGAACTGGTAAAGCAGCCTCATTTAGCCACCCAAGTGGTATCACTATCGATAATGCTGGTAATTTATTCGTTGCCGATGCTGGTAATAACCTGGTGCGTAAAATTACCCCTGCAGGTGTTGTAACATCTGTAGCCGGTAGCGGTTATTATAATTTGGTTACTCCATTTAACGGCCCATCAGCCGTGGCTGCAGATAATGCAGGTAATGTATACGTAGCCAATACACTTGGCAACTTAATTCAGACAATCGCTGTTAAGTAATTAGGTTTCTTTATTATGGAAAGAGGCCGTGTCATATCAAATGATGCGGCCTCTTTTTTTTACCTGTATTTGTTTTACAGAAGAAAATCGCCAGAGATTTGAAAGTGGTGATAACAAAAAAGGCCCTGAAATCAAGGCCTTTTTATTATCTATATAGAAGGATATAAAATTTATTCGTACTCAAAAACGCCAAACTCCGATGTGATGGTTACTTTTTTGGTTTCTGCCTTTTGAACACGCCCGATGATCTGCGCGTCAACACCAAAGCTTTGAGATATTTTAATCAGATCTTCGGCTATTGCATCGGGTACATACAGCTCCATACGGTGCCCCATGTTAAATACCTTGTACATTTCCTGCCAGCTGGTTTTTGACTCCTCCTGGATAAGCTTAAACAGCGGAGGAACCGGGAACAGGTTATCTTTTATAATATGAAGTTCATCAATAAAATGCAGCACCTTGGTTTGCGCGCCGCCACTGCAATGCACCATGCCGTTTATCTGGCTGCGATATTTATCAAGCATCGCCTTAATGATAGGGGCATAAGTACGTGTGGCACTTAAAACCAGTTTGCCGGCGGTTACACTTTGGCCATTGCCAATGTCAACAAGATCCGTCAGGTTTTTACTGCCGCTAAAAATGAGATCATAGGGGATAGCCGCGTCATAACTCTCGGGGTATTTATCGGCAATGGTTTTATTGAACACATCATGGCGGGCAGATGTTAGTCCGTTAGAGCCCATGCCGCCGTTATATTCTTTTTCATAGGTGGCTTGTCCGTATGAGGCCAGGCCAACTATAACGTTGCCAGGCTGGATGCGGTGATTGGAGATAACATCTTCACGCTTCATGCGGCAGGTTACCGTAGAGTCGACTATAATGGTGCGTACAAGGTCGCCAACATCGGCAGTTTCGCCCCCGGTTGAGTAAATGCCAATACCGGCATCGCGCAGTTCGGTTAATATTTCTTCGGTGCCGTTAATGATGGCTGCAATCACATCGCCCGGGATTAGGTTTTTGTTGCGGCCAATGGTTGATGATAGCAGGATATTGTCAATAGCGCCTACGCAAAGCAGGTCGTCAAGATTCATGATGATGGCATCCTGGGCAATGCCGCGCCATACAGATATGTCGCCGGTTTCTTTCCAGTAAGTATATGCCAGTGACGATTTTGTGCCCGCACCGTCGGCATGCATAATATTGCAGTATTCCGCGTCGTTGGTTAAAATATCTGGTACTATTTTACAAAAGGCTTTCGGGAAAATGCCCTTATCAATGTTTTTAATGGCATTATGTACATCATCTTTTGAGGCGGATACACCTCTTTGATCATATCTTTGCGAAGAAATCATGGGCAAATATAAATTAATCGTAGACGAATCTCAAATAAACACGAATTTCACGAATGGGAACGAATCATCACGAATTTAAGAAATACGGGTTTTACAAATAGGTAGAAGTGTGGGGAATGTTTTTCAAAATGTATAACTTGCCATGTGCGGTGGAATTGGTGTTAATTCGACTTAATTCGTGAAATCTGTGTTGATATTAAAATCTATCTCCTATAAAATAAACCGCTGGCGCCTTAGGCGAAACAGCCAGCGTAACTTTTTAATTTATTGCAGTGTGTTTGTGGGCTTTTTTGGAGGCCTTGCAGCCATCGCGTTAAAGTTTCTGGTGCATTTTATGGAGGATGTAAGCCACAGCATCTCATCGCACCTGTATTATCATATCGCTTATGTGTTTTTGCCCGCACTGGGTATTTTTTTGGCCGTAGCCTGGCAGCATCTCATCAACCGCGATAAAATTCAAAAAGGCATAGGCAGTATTTTGGTCAATATTAAAAAGAACAGATCAAACATCAGGGTAAATAATATTTACTCGCATATAGTAACCAGTTCGTTAACCGTAGGTTTTGGAGGATCGGCCGGTTTGGAAGCGCCTATTGTAGCCACCGGTGCCGCCATCGGCTCCAATGTGGGTAAGTTTTTTAAACTTAGTCCCTACGAAAAAACGGTATTACTGGCTGCCGGGGCTTCGGCTGGTATAGCGGCGGTATTCAACAGTCCCATAGCGGGAGTATTGTTCTCATTGGAGATATTAATAGGCGAAATTACCATACCTACATTTATACCCTTATTGATTGCATCAGCAACGGGGGTGGTGGTTTCTAAATTATTATATTCTGGTCAGCTTTTTCATTTGGTTACCGAGGGCTGGGTGGTTACCGCAATTCCTTTTTATATTTTGCTGGGTTTGTTTAGCGGATGGATGGCCTTATATATTAATAAGGTAGGCGGCAAGCTGGAGGGCGGAATCCTGAAAAAACAAAACCGTTATGTGCGGGCGCTTTTGGGTGGTTTGTTTTTAGGCGGTATTATTATGTTATTTCCGCAGCTTTTTGGCGAGGGCTATCATTACCTGCAGGAGATTTTGAATGGTAATATTGATGCCCTAAAAGATGAATCGTTATTTGCTAACTGGCTTTCGCAGCCGATGCTCATGATCCTGTTTATCGCATCGCTGGTGTTTATGAAAATCATAGCGGCAGGTATCACCTTAGGCTCGGGTGGTAATGGCGGTTCATTTGCGCCTACCATGTTCACCGGCGCGTTTTTAGGTTTGCTGGTGGCTTATAGCGTAAATGCAACCGGGCTTATCCATTTAAATACCAGTAATTTTATTGCTGTAGGCATGGCCGGGGCGTTAAGCGGTGTACTGCACGCGCCCCTCACCGCCATATTTTTGATTGCCGAAATAACCGGGGGGTATGTTTTATTTATTCCGCTGATGATTGTATCCTCTATCTCCTACATTATATCGCGGTTGTCGTCGCCACATAATATATACTGGCAGCACCTTATTCATGAGCAAAACATTCATCCCGGGCAGGATTATAGTATGCTGAATGCCATTACGCTTGATAGTGTTATCAATAGAAAATACACTGCGGTTGACAAGCAAACAACAGTTAATGATTTTTATAAGATTTTGGCGGTAACCGATGCCAATATTTTCCCCGTATTGAAAGATGATGGCCGGCTGGAAGGTGTAGTGCTGATTGATGACATTCGCCGCCGCCTGTTTAACCAGGAGATAGCCGATAATACCATTGCGGATATTATGATTGTACCGCCAACAATAATTGACTATGAGCAGCCAGCCAGCAGTGTAATGGAAACCTTTGATGCCATTGATGTATGGCAGCTCCCGGTAACAAAAGATAACCTGTTTATTGGCTTTATATCCAAGTCGTCCCTGTTAAGTAAGTATCGTGAGGCAATTATTGAGCAGCATAAGGCGAGTGATTTGTTTGCATAGCACGAATTTATGATACACGAATTTCACGAATACAAGCGAATGATGCTAATTCAGTCGGATTATGTCCCCTCGGGGTCTCTCCAATGTTATTAAGTTAGGAGAGTGATGGGTTGCTCCGGGGGAGCAAAAGCTTTGTAGAAAAACATAAATACATAGTCTTTTGCGTGCCAGAGGTACGCTACCTAAGGTTCCGTACCTCTGGCACGGAGCTTCATTTTTGCTTTTTTGCTACAAAGCTATTCCCCCCCCCCCGCTGGGGGAGAAACTGATAAACTAATAGCATTGGGGGGCTCTCGCAGAGGACCCCGAGGTGGCACACAGAGCAAACTTGCAAAGCCTTACATTGCAAGCTACCTCAAAACAGGTATCAAGAAAGGTCATACTTCAAACAAAATGCCACTAACTTATAAAATTAGTGGCATTCGTTTTATTCCGTGAAGTTAGTGGAGTAATTATTTGATGAATAGCAACTCCCTAAACTTAGGCAATGGCCACATACCGTCATCAACCAGTTGCTCCAGCTTATCAACCCGGTAACGGATTGGTGCGAAGAATGATTTTACCTTTTCATCGTAATCAATGGCACGCTGGCGGATATCTTCAATGATGTTTGCTTTTTTGCGCTCTTCAACCATGTGATCAACGTTGGTTTTAATGAAGTTAACATGTTCAGATATCTTATTGATAATATCCATTTGAGCCTCATAAGTTGAAGGGGCCATACCCAAGTCTTTTAGTCCTTTTACATTTTCAACCAGTTTGGTTTGGTAAGCGATCGCCGCCGGGATGATCACATTGAGTACCAGCTCGCCCATTACGCGGGCTTCAATCTGTAGTTTTTTGTAGAAGCTATCTAATAATATCTCGTGGCGGGCATGAGCCTCACGCGGCGTAAATACGCCGGTTTCTGCAAACAGTACTTCCGCTTTTTCTGATAAAAATGCATCAAGCGCTTTAGGCGTAGTTTTTATATTGGCTAAGCCACGTTTTTCGGCTTCTTTTTCCCACTCATCGCTATAACCATTACCCTCAAAACGGATATTTTTTGATTCCTTGATGTATTTTTTAATAACGATCAATAAGGCAAGATCCTTCTTTTCGCCTTTTTTTATCAGCTTATCAACATCATATTTGAACTTTTTAAGCTGATCGGCCACAATAAGGTTCAAAATGGTCATTGGGCTTGCCGAATTGGCTGAAGAACCCACTGCCCTTAACTCAAACTTATTACCGGTGAAAGCAAAAGGCGATGTACGGTTACGGTCGGTATTGTCAGGAAATATTTGTGGGATTTTAGGGATGCCCTGCCATAATAAATTATCCTCTTTTATTTTTTTGCTGATCCTGGAGGTTTCTATCTCATCCAGTACATCATTTAACTGGCTGCCCAGGAAAATAGATATAATGGCCGGAGGAGCTTCATTAGCGCCCAGGCGGTGATCATTATTCACCGATGCAATCGATGCCCTCAGGAGGTCGGCATGTTCATAAACCGCTTTTATGGTATTCACAAAAAACGTAAGGAACATGAGGTTGTTCTTTGGCGTTTTTCCTGGCGATAACAGGTTTTTACCGGTATTGGTAATCAGCGACCAATTATTGTGCTTGCCTGATCCGTTGATGCCGGCGTATGGCTTTTCGTGCAGTAACACTTTAAAGTTATGTCGCCTGGCTACGCGATCCATCAAATCCATCAATAATTGGTTATGGTCAATGGCCAGGTTTATTTCCTCATAAATAGGGGCGCATTCAAACTGTGACGGCGCAACCTCATTATGGCGTGTTTTTAATGGGATGCCCAATAATAGGGCTTCGGCTTCCATATCCTGCATGTAGGCATATACCCGGCCTGGTATCGCGCCAAAGTAATGATCTTCCAGCTGCTGGTTTTTGGCCGAGATATGACCAAAAAGGGTACGGCCGGTTAAATACATATCCGGGCGTGCATTAAATAAGGCGATATCAACTAAAAAATATTCCTGTTCTAAACCTAAAGAGGCGTTTACCTTCTCAATTCCTTTATCAAAAAAGTGGCAAACATCCACCGCGGCTTTGTCTAAAACGTTCAAAGCCTTTAATAATGGTACTTTATAATCCAGCGCTTCGCCGGTGTATGATACAAATACGGTGGGTATACATAAAGTACGCGCCATTAAAAACGCGGGCGATGAAGGATCCCAGGCGGTATAGCCCCGGGCCTCGAAGGTATTGCGGATGCCGCCACTCGGGAAACTGGATGCATCCGGTTCCTGTTGAGATAAAGCATCGCCGCTAAAACGCTCAATTGCGCCGCCATCGGCAGTGGGTTCAAAAAAAGCGTCGTGTTTTTCGGCTGTTGTGCCGGTAAGTGGCTGAAACCAGTGTGTATAGTGTGTTGCTCCTTTGCCCAAAGCCCATGATTTCATGGCAGATGCTATTTGTTCTGCTAAATCACGTGGGATAGGTTCGCCTTTTTCAATAGAATTAACAATGCCCTGGTATGCTTCTGTTGAAAGGTATTCCTTCATTTTCTTTTTATCAAAAACATTGGCACCAAAATAATCAGAGATTTTTGCAGCAGGTGGTTTAACTTCAGGTATGGTTCTGCTCAGAACGTCCTGCAGTGCTTTAAATCGAATGTTAGACATAATTATATGCGGTTTAAAATAAAGGCAAAATCAAAAATAGAACTATCCTTTAAATAAGCATTAAAAATAATTGAAATATAATAGAGGGAAGTGATATACGGCAGCCTGATTTATAAATCATTTATATAAGTGAAAGTTTATTTTTATTGCATAATGCCATAAAACTTACCTTTTGCGTTAATTTTTTAACTGTTTTTAACTAAAACAGGTAAAAAATGGAACTTTAAGATTTAAATCATCTTATTTTTTGTGTTATTTTCATTTAATGTGAATTTATTGCGTTTTGTAATTTGAAATTCATTAAAATTTAATCTGTTTTTAACTTTTGAATTATGATTTTTATAATTTTTACACTTTTTGTGATCTTTTTTTTGTCGAAAATTTGTTATTGTTAAAAATACTACCTAATTTCAGGAAATAATTTACAGAAACCCTATAAATATTATATTTTTTACAAAAGGAATGTAGATTTTATAGGTCAAAACCTAAAGAGTGTGTTTTTGAGAGGTAATTCTGAATAATTTATCCCTTGCAATCAAACAAATTAACAATACGACAATCAAACTAAAATTAAACTATTAAAAAACAATCAAACTAAATTAAAAAACAAATGAAAGTAAGTTCTACAAAATTAGACCTCCTAAGTTCAGTCCGGCAGCTGACACGAGAGAAATGGGCGCTGGGTGCTACCATTCTAACAGGAAAAATGATTGGCCTATTGCTGGTATTTGCAGCAATGATGGTTCTGCCAGGTGTATTTGGCACATCGGCACATGCTGCCGATACATACACCGCTCATGAAACCACGTTAATTAATACAGTTAACACGGTTTGGACGCTGGTTGCAGCCTTTTTAGTATTTGGTATGCAGGCTGGTTTCGTTATGCTTGAAGCAGGCTTTGCCCGCAAACGCGAAACGGTGAACGTTTTAATGGAGTGTATTTTTGATACTTGCCTTTGTGGTTTGTTATTTTATGCCATAGGTTATGCCTTTATGTTTGGTAATGGTAACGGTTTCATTGGCTGGGGTGGATTGGGTGCTGATGGTAAAACCATCACTAACTGGTTCTTCCTGCAAAACACGCCTGATACTTACGGTTCAACAGGTATCCCTGTTTTGGCACACTGGATATTCCAGTACGCTTTTGCTGATACTTGCTCAACTATTGTTTCTGGTGCAATGATTGGTCGTACCAGCTTCCGTGGCGATATTTTGTACAGTATAGGTATTACAGGTTTTATTTACCCAATAATTGGTCACTGGGCCTGGGGACCGGATGGTTTCCTTGCAACAATGGGAACTTCAGGCTTCTTAGCTCACATCAGCGCTCAGCCTTTCCGTGATTTTGCAGGTTCAACAGTGGTGCACACTATTGGTGGTGTAGCTTCATTGGCGGGTGCAATGGTATTAGGCCCACGGTTGGGTAGGATTTTTGCCCGTGATGATAAAGAAAAAGGCGGATTACCTGCAGGTCATAACTTATTAGTAGCTGCAGTGGGTGGTTTCATCCTGTGGTTTGGCTGGTACGGTTTTAACCCGGGTTCTACTTTATCTGCAATGGATATGCAGGGTATTGGCCGTGTTGCTGCCAACACTACGCTTGCCGCCTGCGCCGGTGGTTTTACTGCTATGCTTGCTGCTTTATGGTTTGGCCCAACCAAAGGTAAGTTTGATTTAGCTTTCACTATTAATGGTTTCCTTGCTGGTTTAGTTGCCATTACCTGCCCTTGCTACTGGGTAAGCCCGCTTGGTGCTATATTGCTTGGTGGTATATCTGGTTTCATCATCTTTGGTGGTGTTTATTTGATCGAATGGTTCCGTATAGACGATCCGGTTGGTGCAGTATCTGTACACGGTTTTAACGGTATCTGGGGTACATTATCATTAGGTTTATTTGCATCTGGCCAGTTTGGTGCTACAGGCCCAACAGGAGCTGATAACTCAGCACCGGTTACAGGTTTATTTTACGGTGGCGGCTTTGGCGTACTTAAAGCACAAGCCATTGGTAGCTTTACCATTACAGCAGCTGTGTTTATAGTAACTTTTGCAATGATGTTTGTCATCAATAAATTAGGTCATCCATGGAAATTACGCATTGAAGAAGAAGGTGAAACAGGAGCCGGTGGTATCGATGTATTTGATCACGGTATTGAAGTTTACCCGGTTCAGGATGACGAGATCAGCTTGAGCGGCCTTTTTGATAAAGGTGTAAAATCCCCAACTACAGTATAATAAAATTCTATAATACCTTGTGCGGTTGGTTAAATCATTACCGACATCTGTTTTACCATCCGCACAGGTATTTTTCTTAATCTTTTAAATTTTAACCGCTTTACCTGAAGGCTATGTTGTGCATTAGCTTAATGGGGAAGCTTTATTCAACCCAAATCAAATTCAAATCAATTAAATCGTTATCATGAAAAAAACACTTTTACTTTTATCATTCTTAAGTATTGCCGCTTTTACGGTTAAAGCGCAGGACACGGTGAAGACCACTTCAGATGCTCCTTTGGTCATTTATGGCTCGGTAGATACTTATTACAAATATGATTTTGCAAAGCGTCCCAATATTCAAACTTCTTTTGCCTCTGATCAAAATTCAGTATCTATCGGTATGATTGATCTGGGCTTGAAGAAAAAAGTGGGTAAAGCATCTTTTGTTGGTGAAATGTCTTTTGGTCCGCGTGGCCAGGAGCAATCAATTCCTGATGCGCTTTATGGCTCTTTACCAGCAGGAACCTCCAGCTATCATATTCAAAATTTATATGTTTCATATGATGTAACCGCGAGCTTTAATTTAACCGCAGGTTATATGGCAACATTTGTTGGTTACGAAGTTATTAGCCCGGCAGCCAATTTTAACTATTCCACATCATATTTATTTAGTGCCGGCCCGTTCCAAAATGCAGGCTTTAAGGCGACTTACGCTTTCTCTGATAAAGTTAGTTTAATGGCTGGTGTATTTAATGATAACTGGAATACCTACAAATCAAATTCAGGTACTCCGGAAGTATCAACCTTTGGTGCGCAGTTGTTTTTAGCCCCTGTTAAAGGGTGGACAGCTTATATTAACCTGGCAAGCGGTAAATATTCTGGTACTGTATTGGATTTAACTACAGCTTACCAAATAACTGATGCCTTTAAATTAGGCTTAAATGCTGCAAGAAAAACAGGTGCTGGCGCGTTAAATTATTACGGTTACGCGTTGTATCCGCAGTTGGCTGTTTCAAAAACAGTAACTTTTGGTTTAAGAGAAGAGTATTTCAAAGCAAAAGCAACAAACAGTGGTCCTGATATTGGTATTGCTCCGGGTAATTCAGTATTTGCTTCTACTTTAACTGCTAATATTAAAGCTGGTCCTTTAAATTTTATACCAGAATTTAGGTTGGATCACACCAAAAATATAGATGGATTTGTTAAAAGTGACGGTTTAACCGGTACTAAATCCGCTTCGCAATTTGTATTAGCGGCGGTATATTCTTTCTAAAATTTACGTAAAGCAATATTTTTAGAAAAGCCTCCCGATAACCGGGAGGCTTTTTATCTTTATAGCAAAAGCTGCATGCCCGGGTTAAATTTGGCGCAGCTGTTTATAATACTTATTTTAAACGTATGAGAAATTTGATAGTGGCCATGATGTGTATCTTTTTTGCTAAAACCGTAGCGGCACAGCAAGCAGATTCACTGGCTTTTGATGAGCGCAACAAGTATATTTATTACCAAACCGTAGCGCAAGCCGATTTGAGCAAAGATACACTGTACCGCAGGGGTTTATATTTTATGAAAACGGCGGCCTCAAAAAGCAAAATAAAAACATCTTTGGCTGATGAAGCTCAGGGTGTTTTAACAGGCAACGGTAGTTTTATGGTTGCTAAAAAGGCTTTGATATTAAGCAGCGTTGGCGGCCAGATTACCTACACTTTAAGGATAGAGGTGAAGGATGGGAAATACCGCTATTGGTTTACCGATTTTGTTTATACGCCGTACCAGCGCGATAGATATGGGGCTGATGTGCCTACGCCAGGTGTAAATATACCATTGGAGGAGGCCAAAAATAAAGTTGACAAGAGGGATCTGGCTGTTTACCTGGATAAAGTGCTGCAAAACAGCCGCCAGGTAGGTGCGATATTAAAATCATACATGTTAAAAACCTCATCGCTGCCAAAAACCGATAAAGGGATCAAAAAGATATCGACCAAGGAGTGGTAGGTTGCCTGGCCCATTGATTCAGAAGTGCTTTGTGGAAGCACTTTTTAATAAAATAGATTGTCATTTCGATTGAGCAAGGGAGGGTAAAGAACGGGAGCGCGAAAGAGAAATTTTCTGCACCCTGTATTTAGGCTTTTTATATCGAGATGCAGGGGGTAGTAGATTTCTCCTCACCTCCAGCGCTCAAAACCCCAATTGGTTCGGTCGAAATGGCAAACGGTTTTATTAATTGATAAGTTCCAAGAGATGTGTCCATATTGTAGGCTGGTTGGGGAGATAATAAGAGCGACTCTCTTAGTGAAATTCGTCCCTTTTACATTCGCCAAATTCGTGGTCAATAAAAAAGCCGCCCTTTAATACAGGGCGGCTTTAGTTTTTTATTAACCTGGCGAGATAATAATAAAAACGTTAATTCTTTGTGTTATTGGTTTGACAAAGTATTTTTTAAAATTTGTTTCTTGTCTTGTTAGTTTAGTTAGGGTTTGATAAAATCAGGAACAATTGATATTATTATAAAAATTACAATCCTTCATCGTGCTGGCTAAGATCCAAGCCTGCCATTTCTTCTTCGGGAGTAACACGTAACGTGCTGATCATGTCTGTTACTTTTAACAGGATTAATGAGCCAAAGAACGCGAATGCCGATACACCTACTAAAGTTATCAGGTGCAGGAAGAATAAATGTGTTTCGCCATAATACAAGCCATTGCCGGTTGTGTTACCCGCGTTTACGTTTTGATGAGCAAATACGCCGGTTAACAGCATACCTACCATACCGCCTACGCCATGGCACGGAAATACATCCAGCGTATCATCAATGCTGGTTTTGCTTCTCCAGATAACTACCAGGTTGCTTACCACAGCCGCAACAATACCGATGATTAATGAGTGGGGGATTGTTACAAAGCCGGCCGCAGGCGTAATAGCTACCAGGCCTACAACGGCACCAATACAAGCGCCTAATACCCCAGGTTTTTTACCGCGAAGAATATCAAAAAACATCCAGGCCATTGCTGCCGCGGCAGATGCTGTGGTTGTAGTAGCCAATGCAGTTGCTGCAAGTGTACCAGAACCTAATGCAGAGCCAGCATTAAAGCCAAACCAGCCAAACCATAATAAACCTGTACCTAATAGTACGTAGCTTATACGGGCCGGACTGTGTGATATTTCGTTACGTCCCTTTAAATATAAAGCTGATGCAAGCGCTGCCCATCCTGCGCTCATGTGTACTACTGTACCACCGGCAAAGTCAAGCACGCCTTTTCCGAATAAAAAGCCATCCGGGTGCCAGGTGGAGTGGGCCAGCGGGGCGTAAATGAATATCATGAACAGGCAAAGGAAAATAACATAGGAGTTAAAACGGATCCGCTCGGCAAAGGCGCCGGTGATCAGCGCGGGGGTAATAACCGCGAATTTTAACTGGAACATGGCAAATAATACCAACGGAATAGTAGGGGCAAGTTTCCAGGTAGCATTACCCAGCGTGCCTTTCATCATAAAAAAGGTACGCGGATCGCCAATGAAACCGCCAATGGAATCACCAAAGGCAAGGCTGAAACCAAAAATAACCCATATTACAGTAATTACGCCCATACACACAAAGCTTTGAAGCATGGTGGAGAGTACGTTTTTTTTGCTCACCATACCGCCATAAAAAAAGGCAAGGCCAGGTGTCATAATCAATACAAGAGCAGTGCTCACTAATAGCCAGGCGGTATCGCCCGTATCAATTTTACTGTCTTTAATAGTTGTTAAGGTAACAGATGGAAATACAAGGGCTAATACGATTATAAGTAAAAGTATGCCAAATGGTATGAATTTTTTCATGCTTCGGGTTTTAGGGAAGAGTTAATAAAATTTAAAGAAGCTGCCCGGTACCCAATCAAAATACCGGGCAGTTTCAAAAACTAATACTGAATGAGGCACCCAATCAAAATGCCATCAGTATTAAAACTAAATTTTTTAAAAAACAATAAAATCCGGCTGCGTAATCAGCGCAAACGGATGAAACTGTTTTATCTGCTACCAGAAATCATGAAACGGAAAAAGGATGAGTTTGCGGAAACGCGATAGTTCGCTGGTGCCCCCGCCGCAAACAAAGTTGAGATACTTTACATGTATAGTGTAAAAATTGGGGCTTATATAAATGCCATGCAGCGGGTAAGCACCCCTGTGCTGTTGCAGGTTGATAAGCTGTACCGGTACATTGTTAAGGATAGCGTCATAATTATATGGATTATGATGAGCTGTTGTAGCCGATACGGTGGATTTTTTTTCGTCTTTGTGGTTAATATGGTATAATGCTCCCCTTGCCGAGGCTGAAAACCCGGAAAAGAGTAGAAAAAATAAGGCAGTAAATCGATAAAGCCTGTTAACCATATCTAAAAGTAGTAAAAAATTAAAATAAACGTGCTTTTT
The DNA here is from genome assembly GCF_056405015.1 of Mucilaginibacter sp. P2_A4. Lineage (NCBI taxonomy): Bacteria > Pseudomonadati > Bacteroidota > Sphingobacteriia > Sphingobacteriales > Sphingobacteriaceae > Mucilaginibacter > Mucilaginibacter sp. P2_A4. The sequence continues at coordinate 275,118 of NZ_JBFUCX010000006.1, forward strand.
TTGTAAATATTTTAATCTTTTATCTGTTTATATGGTAATTATGTATTGATTTTGTCTTTTAAATTTGATAATTTATTAAAATAATGTAAAAATTAAACTGTTTATTGATTATTTGTTAATAAATAAAGAGTATTCATGGAATTTAGCGATGTCGGTTTACGGGTCATAAATGGGCTATTGGGGTAGGAATATTTCGATTTTTGCGAAATATTATGTATGTACATTCGTTATATAATTGTATTTAATTCTTAACAAAATGCATTCGGCCAAATTTGATTTATACAAAATCGAGTGGCTCGATTTTGTATTTGACCATCGTAATAAAGCATACGGTGCTTATGAATTAAGGCAGCATTATAAGAGTACTTTGGCAAAAGCCCTTGCTATAACTTTGGCAGGCGTCGCATTGTTTGTAGCGCTCAGCCTGATCTTAAAGCCCAAACCACCCGAACTTGTAAAAATAACAATGGTTGATCTTACCCCGCAGCTTAGCCGGCCCGTTGCGCCAGTAAAGCCCATTGAACCGCCAAAACCTGCAGTGCCGGCTCCTCCGGTTAAATCTGCTCCGCCTGTATCAACCACCAGGTTTGTTACCCCGGTAATTGTTAGTAAAGGGCCAACCGAAGAGCCGCCCGTAATTAGCAAAATTGAAGGCGCTATTGGCAACGCCGATGTTAAGGTTGCCGGAAGTGGAGGTGTTGAAAACGTACTCGATAATTCTGGAGCCAAAGGAGGTACCGGTACCGCCCCGGTGGTTGTTCCTGTAGCAGATAATACCATACATGATTTTGGCGGCCTGGAAGTGATGCCGGAGCCGGTTGGCGGCCCATCAGCGTGGAGCGGTTTTTTACAAAAAAATTTACGCTTCCCCATTATGGCCCAGGAACAAGGTGTATCCGGCAGAGTGATCATAGGTTTTGTTATCGAAAAAGATGGTAGGTTATCAAACATAGCAGTTGAACATAGTGCGGGGTTTGGGTTTGATGAAGAAGCACTAAGAGTGCTAAAGCTGGCTAAGCCCTGGAAACCGGGTGTACAAAATGGCCAGGCTGTACGTGTTAAATATGTAATACCTATTAAATTTCAGTTAGCTGAACAGTGAGTAGCCATTGTGGTGAATGGTATTGAGTAATAGTTTTTTAGCCCCGTATAATGCGGGGCTTTTTTGTTGTTAAACACATTGGCTTCTCTAAACCTTTTTTAAGTCCGTCGCGAAGGAACGATTAAGCGGTAAGCATATTTTTGAAGATGAAATTTTGATGAAATTTATTTTTTAAATAAGTGCGATAATTTTATGTTTTGTAAAATATAAAGTATGTATATTCGTTATAGATAAAATTTAATTCTTAAAACTATGCTTATCACAAAATTTGATTTGTACAAAGCCGAGTGGCTCGACGTTGTATTTGACAGTCGTAACAAAGAATACGGTGCTTATGAATTAAGGCAGCACTATGGGCGTACCATGACGAAAGCCATGGGGATAACCTTTGCGGGGCTTGCTGTTTTAGTAATTGCCAGCATTGTTTTTAAACCCAAACCAGGAGAGATACTGGTTATACGCGATGTGCCGATATTGGATATGAAAACGTTTAAGCAGGAAAAATTAATTGAAAAACCAAAACAGGCTAAAGCAGAAGATGCTCCAAAGCCTGTTGAACATATCAAAACCCTGGCAAGCCCACCGCCGGTAATAGTTGCCAATGATCCTGTTGTTCAGCCGCATACCACTGCAGAGTTACAGGCAAGTACTATTGGAAGTGTAGAAAGCAAAGGAGACGATAAGCCGGGAAATGTAATTGCAGATAAAGGACCGGTTGGTACCGGGAGCGGCCCCGTGGTTGATAATACTGTACATGACATTAATGGGGTTGAAGTAATGCCCGAGCCGGTGGGGGGCGCAGCTGCCTGGAGCAAATTTTTGCAAAAAAACCTGAGATTTCCTGTAGTGGCGCAGGAGCAGGGTGTATCGGGCAAGGTATATATGAGTTTTGTTATCGAAAAAGATGGTCAGCTATCAAATATAAAGGTTGAGCGTGGTGCAGGTTTTGGATTTGATGAGGAAGCTTCACGAGTTTTAAAACTGGCCAAGGCCTGGAAACCCGGTATGCAAAACGGGCAGGCAGTACGCGTTAAATATGTAATACCAATGAATTTTCAGTTGGCTGATAATAATTAGGATCGGGTTTCGGGTTGCGAGGCTCGTGTGTGATGATGGTAGATAAGTAGTGTGGTTGTAGCCTCCGTATTATACGGGGGCTTTTTTTGTTTGCCAAATTAATGGGCAGTAAATAATTGTAAATCAAAATAAAATTTCAAAAATATTAATTATGTAAAATATTATTCTGTACATTTGATTTAAAAGAAACTTAATTTGTTTGAGATGAGTATTTCGAAATTTAATTTGTACAATGCCGAGTGGCTCGACCTTGTGTTTGACCATCGTAACAAAGCATACGGCGCTTACGAACTAAGGCAGCATTATAGCCGTACAATGAGCAAAGCCATGGGCTTAACCTTTGCCGGGCTTGCTGTTTTAATAGCGGCGAGCGTTATTTTTAAACCTAAGCCTGCAAACACGGTTTATATAGGTCCTGAGTTTCGAATTCTGCCGCCTGTATCTAAAATTATAGATCCGGAGATTAAAAAACCCGAGGTTATTAAGCATGTTGAACCTGCAAAGGTGTCTCCTCCTGTACCTGCAACCGGGTTTGTTACTCCGGTGATTGTGTCGTACGAGCCGGTTGAGCAGCCACCGGTTATTGCGGATATAAAAGATGCTATTGGTCCGCAAGATGCTAAAGGACTTGCCGGTGGTGATAATGTTATTAAACCTGAAACAGGAACAGGTGGGGGCGGAGATGCCGTTAAAATAGATGAACATATTTACGACGCCGGTGGCGAAGGACTTGAAGCTATGCCCGAGCCTGTAGGTGGTGCCGCAGCTTGGAGTAAGTTTTTGCAAAAGAACCTCAGGTACCCCGCCGTTGCACAGGAGCAGGGTATCTCGGGTAGGGTATTTTTAAGTTTTGTAATAGAAAAGGATGGTCATTTATCCAACATAATTGTTGAGCGCGGCGCGGGTTACGGATTTGATGAGGAGGCTACACGGGTGTTAAAGCTGGCCAAAGCGTGGAAACCCGGTATTCAAAACGGGCGCCCGGTACGGGTTAAGTATGTAATACCGATGAATTTTCAGTTAGTCGATAATTAGGATCGGGTTTCGGGTTGCGGGGGGCGTGTGAGATGGTGGTGAATAAGTGGTGTGGTTGTAGCCTCCGTTATGCGGGGGCTTTTTATTGCACTTAACCAATATTTCCTGCTATTCTGTTATAGATATTGGAGAGTATTACGTTCCTTGGTTTACCCAATATCATTCGTTTGGCGGTACGGATTTCTTTAAATCCTCTTTCATACAAAAATGTAGCAGCGCATAAATTATCTTTAGGGAAAGCAACTTTATCGTTGGCATTAAGATGTACTTTCAGTAGTTCAATTCCTGCATCCGGGTTATTGGCGATGATTAAGCCTTCACCCAGGGTAGGTAGATAAAAACCTTCAACCATATTATTGCTGCAATACACCAATCCGCGGGTAAGGTGTTCCTCAAAGAAAAACATCCTGTTTTCCTGTGAGGTTAAGTAGGCAATGTATGCAATTTGTTCCCTGAATTCTTCTTTATAGGGTATAACGTGAGGCGAAAGTGCTGATGTGATATGAATGTCTTTGAAAAAAAGGTATTCGGTTTCTGTGATAAAGCCGGCTTTTGCATAAACGGGGGCTCCAAGGTCGGTTGCAATTAAATTAATTGTTTCGCAATGATGTTGTTTGGCTATATCAACCAGGGTTTGGGTAATATAGCCGCCAATTCCTTTACCCCTGTATTCCGGATGGACAATTATATGGCCCAGCCACGCTATTTCATGGTGAATGATTGTTGCGCCTATGCCGGCAATTTTACCGTCGATAATTATTTTTATAGGGAAGCAAAAAGACGAAGCGGTGTAAAAGCGGAAGCTTGGTATAATATTGGGCCAGCCACTCGGTTGCAAGTCACCAAGCAGGTTTACATCGTTATCATTCAAAGGCTGAACTTCCATATGCCTATTTTAAAAATATCAATCTCTACAAAACCTTTCTGAAACAAAGGCTATCGGGCAAACCAACATACACGCCGTAATTGGAGGTTTGTACGTAGCCCGATTTTCGGTACAAGCCATGTGCCTCCAGTTGTTTACTGGCGGTTTCCAATACAGTGTATTGATAACCTAATTCAAATGCCCAGGTTTCCAGTTCTTTTAGTATCATGGTACTTATGCCGTTTCCTCGCGCGTTATGGCGTACAAACATTCTTTTAATTTCCACCGCATCGGCATCAAATCCTTTAAAGCATCCGCAGCCAGCCGGAGCATCATTTAAATAAGCAAGTACCACCGTATCTATTTGATCTATTACATTATGCTGATCGTACAGATTCATGATATCGCCGTTGCGGTCGCGCAGGTCGGCATCCAGTTCGCGGGTAAGGTTGCGGAAATCGGGGTTATCACTGGTGGTCCTGGTTATGCTGATTGTTTTCATTGATGCAAAAATATAATAAGCTGGAAAAAAGGAGGGAGGGGTAAAGCTAAAAAGTAAAACATTCCTCAATCCCTAAATTAATGGTGCTTATCAATCAAAATGACCTAAATAAAATACATAATAGGAGATTTAGACCCAATTGAGCGCTCGTGTTATTGGATTGCATATGAGTAGGTTAACATAATATTAAGCGCTGGCATCGCATTTGTAAGCTGGCGCCTGTAACAATAATGTTATAAAAGAATGTAAAATTATTAAGCTCATGAAAAAAATACTGCTTTTTTCCGTCCTCGCGTTGGTTTCAGTTTTTACTTTTTCCTGTAAAAAAGATGCCAATAGCACCCATACGGTAAAATATACTATCCAGGGTTCAAGTAAATCGAACGTTACCTACACCGATCAGAATGGAAATGTTCAATCTCAGAATAATGAAGATGCAAGCTGGACTATTAGTTTCCCATCAAGCAAACATGGTTTGGTGCTTAAATTAACTGTAATTAGTAGTGATGGTAGCCCGGTTGGTGGTAAAATCTTCATTGATGGTAATCAATCAGCACAAAGCAATGGCGCAGTTAGCAATATCGCTATTTCAACCGTGTTGCCTTAACAATAACCTTTGTTGTTATTTCAGAACAAGTTGATTTGTTTAACAATATTAAAATTTAATCCGTTTGCAAATGCATTGATATTCAGTGTATTTGTCTGATTATAAAAACTATACTAAAAAATGAAAAGAAAACTTTTATTGGGATTTGCCATGGCAAGTTTGGCTTTTACGGCCTGTAAAAAAGGTGGTGATAATGCTGGTTCAAAAACACATATGAGTGTTAAAATGACCGATGCCCCCGGTGCCTATGATGCCGTTATATTAAATGTTAAAGAAATAGTTGTTTTATCCGCAGGTGTCGAAAGTCATTTAGCAGTAAATGGCAAACCAATTAACATATTGAACTTTAGGTTAGGTAAAGATACGTTGCTGGCCGCACAGGATGTACCTGCGGGCAGGTTGCAGGAAGTTCGCCTTGTTTTAAATGATAGCGGAAACAGGGTAGTTGTAAATGGTGTTTCGTATGATCTTAAAACCCCGAGCGGGCAAACATCAGGCGTAAAGCTTAAAGTACAGGATGACCTTAAAGCAGGTATTGCCTATACGCTGTTGCTTGATTTTGATGCTGCGAAGTCAATTGTAACTACCGGCAACGGAAAATATATTTTAAAACCAGTAATCCGCGCTATACCCCAGGAAGTATCTGGTGCCATGGTAGGGGTAGTTATTCCGGCAGCCTCCAGCCCGATGGTTTACGCCATTAAAGGTACAGATACCGTTGGTACAGTTACAGATGCTACGGGCAAATTCTATTTCCCGGGTTTAGCATCCGGAACTTATAAAATTGACTTTGTACCGTTAAACCCATTTTTAGTTAAAAGCATTAATAACGTAGTAATTACAAATGGTGCTGTTAAAGATGTTGGTGTAGTTACTATAGCACAGTAATATTGCTATAATACAAAGAATTAAAGGTCGTTTAGTTGAATAAAATATTGCCGGTATATTTCAACTGAACGACTTTTTTTATTTGACAAATACAACCCGCTGCCGATTTTTATTCAAAATAAGTTAAGTGGACATCAAACCATTTAACCTGCATCATGTCATAACTATAAATTCACCTTATATGAAAAAATTAATTTTCACCGCAGCCATTTTATTAGGCTGTCTTAGTTTTAAAGCTGCTGAAGCGCAGATTAGTGTTAGCCTGGGTGTTAATATTGGCAGCCAGCCCGAGTGGGGCCCTGTTGGCTATGATCATGCCGATTATTATTACATGCCTGATATTGACGTATACTATTCTGTACCCACACATCAATACATTTATTATCAAAGTAATTCATGGACCAGAACAACCGTATTGCCGGCCAGGTATGGTAATTACGACCTTTACCACGGCTATAAAGTTGTTATAAATGAACGCAACCCATGGGTAAGAAATGATGTTTACCGTACCCGGTATGCAGCTTACCGAGGCCGCCGCGACCAGGTTGTTATCCGCGATAGCCGTGATGATAAATATCGCGATCATTGGGATAATGGTAAGCACAAAGGCTGGGACAAGCAAAAATATAAAAAAGACAAGCATGGCGATGATGACGACCAGGGACATGGTAATGGGCACGGTCATGGTCACAAAGATTAAATATAGGTTTGTTTCCTAATGACCTTTGTGGATTAATTTAACAAAAACTTAAATAAATTTACCAATAGTAAAAATGTCATAAATTATGTTTACCTTTGCAGCTTATTAAATACAATATAATGCAACAAGGAACAGTAAAATTTTTTAATGACGAAAAAGGTTTCGGATTTATCACCCCAGATAATGGTGGAAGCGAAATTTTCGTACACTCTTCAGGTTTAATTGACAACATTCGCGAAAGCAATTCAGTTAGTTTTGACGTAGAAGAAGGTCGTAAAGGCCCTAATGCCGTAAATGTAAAAATAGTTTAATACTCTATTATAACCATTCATGAAGCCTTCTCCTTTTGGGAGAGGGCTTTTTTTATGCCTTTATATTTTGGCGAAACGGGCGGCACGCGGCTGCTGGCAACAGGGTAAAAAAAGGGTTGCAAGTATCCTTTTTATGATTTATATTAGATTAATATTCAATGGATTATAAATAGTTGAAATATTAAACAGTCTGCCCTCTTAAGCCTATTAGTATGACTTTTCAATGTGTTTTAAAAAGAGCTGCTATTCTTTTGGTCTTTATGCTGGCATATAGCTTAAAGGGCTTTTCGCAAACTGATAGCCTTCGGTTTTATGCCAGCCAACTGGATTCAATTTATAATACCTGGGTTAATAACCCTGATACCACACTTAAAACAGACTCCGTTATAACAGCCTTTTTACACGTAAACCCAACTTCGAAAATAAAAGGCGCAGGTACGCTTCAAGGCTTTGCCCTCACTTATAATACCCCCGAAATAAACTGGTATCATGATTTAGCTAGGGTGATCGATAAGGATTCCGTCGGCTTTTTAATTAAGGTTCGTATCCCCAGGAAAATTTATGATCAGCATAAAATGCTCACCTGTTGGGCTGTTTGGTGGGGCCGCGAGATGCAGGTTGTTAAATATGGCGGTATTAACATGAGGATAAAACTAATGCTTCAGTCGCAGCCGCAAAGGGCCAGTGTATATTTAGTACCGCATAGAATTTGGAAAAGCAAATTTGAAAACACTCCGTGGAAAGAACATATCGAATCTTTAAGCGATTATATGGTTGATAGCGATCAAACAAATACTTCTGTAACTATTGATGAAACAGTTTATACAGTGGTATTTAAATTGGGTAATAAATTTTTGATCCGTACCCATTATACCAGGCCTATGGATACAGAGCCAACTCAAAAAGTAACCGCGGATTTTCAAAATGAATAAATGGAAAGCCATTTTAAAAACCGGCTCAGGAGTATTTGCAACTATTCCGGGTTTGGGTGTGCTTTTAAGTAACATAGGGGTACCGCCCGATAGTTCAAAATACCTGTTTTGCGGCATAATAGAGTCTTTTGGGGTATTTACGCTATTAATATTGAGGTTCAACTCCGGCTTTTTCAAATCCCTTCCCATAAAAACAATCAATCGGTTGGCTATTGTTTCTATAGTAACCTTTGGGGTCACCCTGTTTCTTTACCTGTTTCTTTTTAACCAATATGTTGTTGGGTATAAAGACTCAAAGCCCCTATTTTTCCCGGTGTGGCCCCAGGGCGAACTTCAACAAGGGCTGCAGGAAATGGGCAGTAAAGCCAATTTAATTAAGGAATGGGGCCGTGATGATGTGCATACAGTTATCCAGTCATCATCCTCGGCCATGTTAAATTATAGCATGCTGCTGTTTTTATTAATATACCAACTGGTTTTTGTGTCGCTCACTTTTGCATTTGGGATTCTTTCCATACGGGTTAGCGAGATTGATAAAGGGTGATGTTGGTTTTTGAAAAGAAAACTACTCGTCTTAAACTTTCGTCCCCTTCGGGAATTCTCCAATGCTATTAAATTAATGAGTTTCTCCCCCAGCGGGGGAATAGCTTTGTAGCAAAAAAACAAAAAATGAAGCTCCGTGCCAGAGGTACGGAACCTTAGGTAGCCTACCTCTGGCACACAAAATCGTATACTTAGCATTCGGGCCAGAAGCCGGGGACGCTTGCGGCGAACGGATGCTTGTGGCAGCAGGAGCGAGGCGGAGAAATGGAAGTATTTTAAGACAACCTCTCTTTGTCATTTTATCAGTGCCTTTTTCTCTCTAATGCTGTTACTCTTTTAGAAATGTCAGATATCAAATCCATTGTCTTATCTCTAATATGAATATTTGCGTCTACACTTGTTGTAGTTAAATCAACGTGTTTAGCATGTAGGCTGGTCAACTGGTTAACTGTGACCACTATTGCTTCTATTAGTTCTTTTCTATTTCTTCTATTATAGAGTGTAAATAACTCCACTAGGATATTTGAAATTAGGATAAGAGACATTAATAGAACTTTAAATATAAAAGATTTATCAATCAGGGAATCCTCTAAAAATAGGTTCGCCAAGTATCCTATTGGCAATAGAAAAGACAGTAGGATATTAAATGCTTTTATGATAAATGCCTTGTTTTTTTCCTTGTCAGGGAAAAATGCATCAAAAAATAATTTTGCAAATCCTGATAGTAAAGCAGCAATTATTATCCATATCATTTTTTCCATTTTGATTTAGGTTATTTTATAAATTTTTCTATCGTGTGATTTTTTCGTAAATATATTACATTTCAACAACTTGCGTTGCGCATCGGTGGTACAAGTAACTGTACCTGTTCAGCCTCTGGTCGATGTTTTTACCATGCCAGTATACAGCTTGTGTATTGAAAAGATAACTTATCGGCGGCAAAAGAGCTTTTCGGAAAACGAGATCTTCCTTGGCGCAAGTCTTGTGTTGTGGACATTAAGAGATGGCGGACTTGTGACTTTCTTTTTTTACGCAAAAGGAATATTTGTTTCAAAAAACTTTAGTTTGTTTCAAAAAAAGTAATAATTTCACTGTCCGAGAGCCCTGCTTGAAACCTTATCACATGAAATATTATTACTATTTGTTTTTGCTGTTTGTTGTATTATCCAAAACTTCTTCTGCACAAAAAATTGAACTCGTCAATTCGGGCGAAATAATTAAACAATCTATTACCCTTTACGATTCTGCCAGGTTTAAGGATGCTCTTCAAGTGCTTACCAAAGTTAACCGTAGCGATACCAATTACGTATGGTCGGTTTACGAAAAGGCAATCAATTGCTCGGCCGACAGCCAATACACACAAGCTATAAAATATTGCCAGGAAGGACTTTCGCTTACTACGCAGCGGGAGTATGAGCCTGAATTGTATAATACGTATGGCAACGCTTTAAATGATTTGCATCAACCTGAAAAAGCGGTTAAGATTTTTGACCAGGCTATAGCCAAATACCCATCGTACTCGTTATTGTACTTTAACAAAGGGATAACCTATATGGGCATGAATCGCTATGCCGATGCCGAGGCGATGTTTCAAAAAACCTTGCTGGTAAACCCTTATATGTACAGCGCGCATTTCCAGCTGGGTTTTGTGGCTTTGCAGCAGGGTAAAATTATGCCGGCTATGCTGAGCCTTATTGGCTACCTGCTGGTTAACCCCGAGGGCAGGTATTGGTCGCGGTCGATAGGCATCCTGGATAAAATATCTAAAGGTTCCGATGAGATCCTGGAGCTTAAAAAGAATAAAGTGGGCACTGCCGACGATCCTTATGCCGAGGTAGAGGAAATTGTGCTATCAAAAATAGCGCTCGATAAATCATACAAACCCCTGGTATCTATTGACGACCCGATATCGCGCCAGATACAGGCGGTATTTGAAAAGCTGGAGTACCAAAAGGATAGTAAGGATTTTTGGATGCAATATTACCTGCCCTATTACAAGCAGGTTTTTAGCCAGAATAAACTGGAGTTGTTTATTTTTCATGCATTCAGCAACGTGAACCTGCCTGTTGTAAAGGATTACAGCAAAAAGCATAAAAAGGAACTGGACAAGTTTGTTGACGAAGCGGCATATTATTTTAACCAGCTCCGCTCAACCCGCCAATTGAATTTTGCCAACCGCGATACCGTTACCCAAAAGTATTATTACGAAGATGGCAAGCTGATTGGCAAGGGCAAGCTATCTGCTGATGGTAAAATTGTGATAGGCCCGTGGTTGTCAATTTATGGTGCCGGAAATAAAAAAAACATCGGAACCTATAATGATGCCGGCCAGCGGATTGGCACCTGGACGTACTATTTTTATTCGGGCGCGTTAAAGGCTAAAGAGAATTTTGTGGCTGGCAAGCTGATGGGTAAACAGGAATATTATTTTGAGAATGGTAACCCAAGTTCGGTGGAAAACTATGTAAACGGCAACCTGGAAGGAGTGAGCAGTACATACAATTACAACGGTACCCTTAAGTTTACGGCTACCTACAAGCAGGGCAAAAAAGACGGGATAGAACGCAAATACTACGCCAACGGCAGCTTGCAGGAGGTAGATAATTACAGCAACGATGAGCTTAACGGTATAGCTACCGAATATTTTAAAAACGGTAAAATAAAAAGCACATCGCACTTTAGCGCCGGTAAAGCCGTAGGGCCTTACAAATCATCGTTCGAAACGCTGGGCATATCAACCGATGGCCAGTTTGTGAATGCTAATGCCGAAGGGGAGTGGAAATTTTACTATGAATCGGGCAAGATCAAAGAAAAGCGCAATTATATAAATAACAACGAGGAAGGCCCGCATACCGAGTATTATGAAAACGGGCAGGTATCGGTTACCTATAATACTAAAAAAGGCAAGATAAACGGCGAGGTGGTTTATTACCGCGAAGATGGCAAGGTATGGAGTAAACAGGTGTTTGCCAACGGTGTTGTTGTAATGGCCGAATATAATGACCTTGCCGGCAAACAGGTTTACCATGCCGAAGCTAAAACAGCCCTGGCCGATTTGGTTACCTACAGCATTGATGGTATTAAAAAAAGGCACAGACATTTTAACGCCGCGGGTCAGTTGGATGGGCCGGATACCTTGTTTTATCCATCGGGCAGGGTGAGCCAGATTGATGAATATAAAAACGATAAGCTCAACGGCACATCGCTGAGCTTTTACACAAGCGGCAAAAAGAAAGCCGAAATACCGGTGACCGACGATGAAAGCAATGGTTACTCGGTAAGCTATCATGCCAACGGTATGATGGAATCGGAAGGGTGGCTGCAGGCCGGCGACCACCAGGGCGTTTGGCTTTTTTATGACGAGAAGGGCAGGCTTACCAACCGGTCGTACTATTTAAACAATGATCTGGATGGTTTTAAAGAAACCTATAGCCCTAATGGTAAAAAAAGCCTGGAAGAAAAATATCACCTGGGCTGGCTGGAAAAACTAACCCAGTATGATAGCACCGAAAAGGTTATGCTGGTAGATACCTTCCCGAAAGCTACCGGAAAATATAAGCTGATTTACGCCAACGGCAAGCCGATGACAGAGGGTAGTTATGTAAACGGCGAGCTTGACGGCCCGTGTAAAACTTATTATTTTGATGGCAGCCTGGAAAGTAGCTTTGTGTATAAACGGGGTTATATAGATAGCGCTTATGTAAGTTACCGTTTCGGTGGCAAAAAAAACTCTGAGGGCGTGTTTGATCATGGTAGTAAAACCGGCTTCTGGAAGTTTTATGATGAAGATGGCAAGCTAAGCAGTAGCAGCAATTATGTGAACGACGAGCTTAGCGGCGAAAGAACTTATTACTTTGAAAACGGCGCTAAGGATTACATTGGCCTATATAAAGCCGGTGTGCTTGATGGCCCAGCCAAAAAATATGATCCGGACGGCACCTTGGCCTACCAAACCACATTTGATGATGATTACGCGGTTTCTTACTCATTCCTGGCAACGGATGGTAAACTAACCCCGCCTGCTGTTATAGCATATAACAATGGTACATTAAAATCCTTCTTCCCGAACGGAAAACCATCAAGAGAGTGCAGCTACAGCGATGGGGGTAAAAACGGCCACGATGTGATTTACTACAGCAACGGACAAATCCGGTCGGAAGATACCCCGGCATATGGACTGGCCTACGGGATAACAAAAGACTATTATCCCAACGGGAAGCTAAAATCTGTATATAATTATATTATGGATAATCCGGACGGGGTTTGTAAAGAGTACTATGCCAACGGCAACCTGAAGAAAGAAATGACCTTTGACAACGGGGAATATCATGGACCTACAAAATATTTTGATGAAAACGGAAAGCTGGTTAAAACTACGTGGTATTACTATGATAAACTTATCTCTGTTAAATAATGAATAAATCACGTTTATTATTTGGCGCTTTATTTACCTGCTTTTGCGCATGGGTAAGCACAGCAAAAGCACAAGACTTTGAAACTTTACGCAAACAGTTTCCTGATGAAAAGGCGGTGCTTTTAAATCGCGTTTTTGAATACAATATCAATCTTAAAAACGGTGTGCCACATGTGGAAAGCAGGGAACTGCAACAGATAGAATATCTGCTGGGCAGCGCTACAGCGTATATGGGCGGTTACGGGTTTTCGCATAGCGATTTCCATAAGCTGGTATCATACGATGCATTTACCCAGGCGCCAGATGGTAAAAAGCTTAAAGTGAGCGATTTTACCACCAACGATGATAAAGCCGGCTTTGTTTTTTACGATGATGTAAAAGAAACCAGCTTCCATTTCCCGGCTGTGGAGCCGGGCGCCATAGGCAATTTAAAGGTGGCCTGGGATAATAAGGACCCGCACCTGTTATCGCCCTTTTACTTCACCGCCTATATGCCGGTTATCAACAGCGAGCTTAAAATTACGGTATCAAAAGATATCTCTCTTAAATACCGGTTTATAGGCCAGGATACCAGCAACATCAAGGTTAACATCGAAAGTAAAGGCCATAATAAAATTTATAGTTTCCAATACAAAAACTGCCCGGCCGATAAATCATACCATAATGCACCTGGTTTTGCCTGGTACTCGCCGCACGTGGTTTTTTACCTGGATAGCTACAAGGATGATAAGGGCAATACCGTGCCCTACTTATCTAATATAGATGACTTGTACCACCTGAACTACAGCTACCTTAAAAATGTAAATACCGAAGTTACACCTGCTGTTAAACATATTGTAGATTCGTTAACCAACGGTTTGCATACCGAAGAGGCAAAGGCCCGCAGCATTTACTCCTGGGTACAGGGCAATATCAAATACGTGGCTTTTGAGGATGGTATGGGCGGCTTTATTCCCCGGGATGCCCAACTGGTGTGCACCCGTAGATTTGGTGATTGTAAAGATATGGCCAGCATCCTTACCGAAATGTTGAACGCGGCCGGCGTAAAAGCTTATTTTACCTGGATAGGCACACGCGATTTACCCTATAAATTTACACAAACACCGTTGCCGTTGGTGAGCAACCACATGATATGTACTATTAAACTGGGCGAGAAATATGTGTTTTTAGATGGTACCGACCCAACCTGTGTTTTCGGCATGCCATCATCAGGCATTCAGGAAAAGGAGGCGATGATAGCCATTGGCGAAAACGAGTACAAGGTTTTAAACGTACCCATTGTTGAGAAAAACAAAAACATGCTGGTAGATAGTACCTGGCTGGAAATGGGCGCCAACGGTATTAAAGGTCATATTAAACGCGATGTAAAAGGCTACTTTGCCATGGAGATGCACGGTAAGCTCATGTACTGGAACCGCAACAAAATGGATGAGTACATGAAAGACGAATTTGAACGGGGATCGAACAAGTTTAAGCTGGATACTTTTTATGTAGATAAAAAACAAAGCGCAGGCGAGCTATCCATGTACGCCAATTTTACCCTGCCCGATTATGGCAAAAAACTGGGCGATGATTATTACGTGAACATCAACCTGTTTAAATTTTTCCAAAACGAGCAGATAGATTACCCCAAACGCAAAGTGCCTGTTGAGCAGAATTTTAACTTCGAAAAAAAATACGTTACCCTGTTTAAAGTGCCCGATGGGTACAAGGTATCTTACCTGCCGCCAAGTAAAGCCTACCACAATAAAGTTTGGGGCTTTGATGTTAAGTACGAGCAAAAAGGTAACTATGTGATCATGACTCAGGAGTTTGATAACGATAACCTAATGCTTGCCGCCGATGGTTTTGACCAATGGAATAAAGTGCTCGAAAACCTGTACCCTTTATATAAAGAAACCTTAAGCCTTGCCAAAAAATGAAGTCTATAATAAAACAAACCTGCAGCTTGCTCACTGTATTGTTAGCAAGCCATTACGCACACGCTCAAACGCCGGGAATAGAAAAAGAAACCTGGTCAGATAAACCTGCCATTCATAAAATTGCCGGTAAATACAGCAAAGAATCTGACGTAATTGTACTGGATAAACATCGGGTAGAATTTACCGACGAAGGAAAAGATGCTTTAGCCGAATATTATACTGTGCACAAGATCGTCCATATTAATGATGACAGGGGGATTGAAGGCTATAACAAAATTTACCTGGGCATAAGCGATAAGGCTGATATTGTAGATATTAAAGCACGCAGTATTTCGCCAGGTGGTAAAATAGTGGAGCTTAACAAGAATGATATTAAAGAAGTAAAAGAAAAGGACGACCAGATTTACAAGATTTTCGCGATGGATGGCCTGGAAAAAGGTTGCGAGGTGGAATACTATTATACCTTTAAAAGGCCTGCTACGTTTTTTGGCCGTGAGGTAGTGCAGGGTAACTCTCCCATATTGCTTAGCCAGTTTCAGTTGTTTGCGCCAAAAAGGTTAAAGTTTGAGGTAAAGCCTTATAACACCGACGTGGTAAGTAAAGACACTATTTTGAACGAAAAAGCGATAAGCGAATGCAGTTTTACCGAAACCCCCGGCGTAGAGAAGGAAAAATATTCAAACTATTATTCTGGCCTGAAAAGGTTGGAATTTAAGCTGGCTTATAACCTATCGGTAAACAAAAGCGAGCGCCTGTATACCTGGAATCTGCTGGCCAAACGCATTTACGGCGTTTATACCGATTATTCGGACAAGGAAGCTGCGGCCGTTGCTGATGTTATCAAAAAAAATAACCTGGCCGCCCCTACTGACGAGGTAGCCAAAATAACAGCGGTTGAAAATTATATTAAAAAGAATTACTCATACCACGAAGACGCCAGGGGCGAAAATGAAAACCGGGTAGAAACCATACTGCGCAACAAAAATGCCGGTATGGTAGGTATTGTGCGTTTATACAGCTTGTTTTATCAAAGCCTGGGTGTAAACTACCAGTTTGTGTTAACCGCCGAACGCAGCAAATACCTGATTGATAAAACTTTTGAAAACTGGAATAATTGTGATAATCCTATATTTTATTTCCCGGCCGAAGGTAAATTCCTGGCACCAACCAGGGCTGATTTTCGTTATCCCTGGATTCCATCAGATTGGGGGGCAACTTATGGTTTGTATTGTAAGCATACCATGCTGGGCAATTTTTCGACAGCGATAGCGGATATCAAGATGGTGCCGCTCGAGGATTATACCAAATCTATGCAGAGCATGGAGGCTACCATAACCTTCTCCAAAGATCTGGATTCGTTAATAACCGATGCCAAACAAATTTTTGGTGGTTATGCAGCAACAAACTATCGGGATGCCTTTAACTACTCCAACGACGAACAAAAACGCCAGCTTTTTAAAGACCTCACCAAAAACTATTTCAGTTCCGAAACCATCCTCTCATCAGAAGTGTTAAACCAGCCTTTTGAAAGCCAGACCGCCAACCTGCCTTTGATTTTACATATCAAAGCAAAATCGGGCGCGTTTTTAGAGAGTGCGGGCAATAAACTTTTGTTGAAAATAGGTATGGCAATCGGTCCGCAGGTAGAGATGTACCAGGATAAACCCCGCCAGTTACCTGTTGATATGGGTTTTGGCCACGTTGAAGAACGTAAACTGGAAGTTACCATACCGGCCGGCTACAAGATCAGAAATCTTAATGATCTGAAAATTGACCAGACCTACAAGGAAGATGGCGAGCTAACCATGGGTTTTGTATCTGACTATGAACTGAAAGGAAACCAGCTCACCATCCACATTATGGAGCAATACCGCAAACCCCTATACCCCATCACTATATTTGATCCGTTTAGGAAAATTATCAACGCATCGTCTGATTTTAATAAGGTAGTATTGATATTGGAGAAGATATAGCACTGGAAAACAGAACAGTATCAAGTACCAGGATTTTGTTTAACCGCTGATGTGGTTAAACAAAATCCTAAGGTTTATTGAACTTTCATTCTGTTTATACTTTAATTCCGGGAATGGCCGAGTCGTTTGAACTCCATTGAAAACAAAAAATTMTGAAAAAATTCGAGTTCAAACAAATTTTGCGTAAGGGATTGGCGGGGATACCGTCCGTTAGCTAACGGATAATGCCCTGTACAGTATGAGCATAAAGCCCGGCCCGCAGGGATACGCTCTGATTAATTCAAAATATGCGAAAGTAGTTTGTTGAATACCACCCACACTTTTTGGCTCAAGTGTTGTGCTTTGGGCATTGAGTGATAGGGGACTTGTTGTTTTCTTAGTCATACAAGTCACGGTTGCTTCGTTAACATAGAGAAGTTAAGAAACCACAAAAAACTATAACCTATTCTTCTCCGGCTTCCTTAATCAGTCTATCTACCAAAGATGGAGATATGCGAAAGTTAGTTTGCTGAATAAGTTGCAGGTAAGGTCGCAGTAAAGGAATTACACGCTGCTGTTTTGCGTAAAGCAACACCCCTGCCGAACCTTTAACGGCTACTCCTCTTTGTTCGGCAAATTTCCTGGCGGCCCTGTCATCTGTGAGTAGGTAATCGCATTTTATCTCGGCAGCTAAAGCTATGGCGCTGGCTTCGCCTGGATCAATAAGATCATTAAATTCGCTTTGCAGCAAATTATTCTGAACAAGCTTAATGGTTACCCAATCTGGTAAGGTTTTGCCATATTCTTTCGCTATTTCGGGAGTTGTGATAACATGTGCAAATAATTGAGGGAGTAAATACAATGCATCAATTTTATCTAAAATGATAAAACAACTGGTATCGGTAATAACAATAGTGTTTTCAGGCATGATCAAGGTCGGCCTCAACACTGGGGTCAAGGTAGTTTACACCAAAATTGATCAGAATTTCAGCAAAATCCCATTTTTTCATTCCGCACATTTCGGCAGCCTGGTTTAATGATAGTTTGCCAGCCTCATACAGTTTGGCCGCAATTAAACGTACGGTTTCATCATGCTCTTTTTCCAGCGCATCAGGAACTTGTATTGTCATCGTAGTCATATTATAAAGATAAGCATTATTAAAATTAAAACGTATAATGATTTATCAGGTAGTTTGTTGAATACGGTATTGATAATAACAGTAACCGGGCAAACAAATTTAAATTACCCGCCACCCACACCTCACCCCCGCAACAAACCTGTCACCTTTTACCGCTATCCTTTCGTCTTTCCAGCTTTTTTCCTAATTTTGCGCATCCTTTCAAATAAAACAATATTAAATTGGAGCACCAGGAATTAACCACCGTTGAAACCGCCAAAGATTTAGGCTTACTACCCGAAGAATTTGAACGTATTATAGAGATATTAGGGCGAGTGCCCAACTTTACCGAGTTATCCATCTTCGCGGTAATGTGGAGCGAACACTGCTCATACAAAAACTCCATCACCTGGCTAAAAACCTTACCTAAAGACAGCGACCGCATGCTGGCTAAGGCAGGTGAAGAAAACGCCGGACTGGTTGATTTGGGCGATGGCATTGGCTGCGCCTTTAAGATAGAATCACATAACCACCCATCGGCGCTTGAACCTTACCAGGGAGCAGCCACAGGTGTGGGCGGTATTAACCGCGATATATTTACTATGGGTGCAAGGCCCATAGCCCAGCTAAACTCCCTGCGCTTTGGCGATCTTAAACTGGAAAAAACCCAGTGGCTGGTTAAAGGCGTGGTAAAAGGCATCAGCCATTACGGTAATGCTTTTGGCATCCCAACCGTAGCCGGCGAGTTGTTTTTTGACGATTGCTATAATGTAAATCCTTTGGTAAACGCCATGTCGGCAGGTATTGTTAAGGCGGGCGAAACCGTTTCGGCAACATCATACGGCGTGGGTAACCCTGTTTATATAGTAGGTTCGGCAACCGGTAAAGATGGTATCCATGGCGCGGCTTTCGCGTCTAAAGATATCAGCAAAGATTCTGTGAATGATCTTCCCGCCGTACAGGTGGGCGACCCTTTCCAGGAGAAACTGTTGTTAGAGGCTACATTAGAAGTTATAAAGACCGGTGCCGTGGTAGGTATGCAGGATATGGGCGCCGCCGGTATCATCTGCTCAAACTCAGAAATGAGTGCCAAAGGCGAGCACGGTATGCGTATCGACCTGGATTTGGTGCCAACCCGCCAGGCCAACATGAAACCTTACGAAATCCTGCTTTCTGAATCCCAGGAGCGTATGCTTATCGTAGTACATAAAGGACGTGAAAAAGAAGTTGAGGCCGTATTTGATAAATGGGATCTCAACTGTGCCATTATTGGCGAGGTTACCGATACCCAGCGTTTAGAATACTACATGCATGGCGAAAAAGTAGCCGATGTACCTGCCGATGATTTAGTGTTAGGTGGTGGTGCCCCGGTTTACGAACGCGAATACCGCGAGCCTGCTTACTTTGCCGAAAATCAGAAATTTAATATGGATGATGTTGCCGAACCTGCCAATTTGGTGGAGGTTGCTGAGCATCTTTCTGCACACCCTAACTTAGCATCAAAACGTTGGGTGACTGATCAGTATGATAGTATGGTAGGTGTACAAACCATGACAGCTAACCTGGCCTGCGATGCAGCCGTTGTAGCCGTTAAGGATACCAACAAGGCCATTGTATTAACTACAGATTGCAACTCCCGTTACGTATACGCCGATCCTTATAAAGGTACAGCCATTGCGGTTGCCGAAGCTGCGCGTAATATTACCTGCGCCGGTGGCGAGCCTGTGGCTATCACCAATTGCCTAAACTTTGGTAACCCTTACAATCCCGAAGTTTACTGGCAGTTTGTAAGCGCCATTAAAGGTATGGGCGATGCCTGCCGCAAGTTTGAAACCCCGGTTACCGGTGGTAACGTGAGTTTCTATAACCAGTCGGCAGATGGTGGTTCGGTTTTCCCTACGCCAACTATTGGTATGTTGGGTGTAATGGAAGATACCGAGAACATCATGACCGCTGATTTTAAACAACCCGGCGACCTGATTTACCTGATAGGTGAATCGGTAAATGATATCGCGTCATCGCAGTACTTGGCTTCATGGCATAAAATTACAGCTTGCCAGGCCCCGTATTTTGATATTGACAAAGAATACGATACACAACAAACCATTAAAGAACTCATTAAACACCGTGTGTTGGTATCTGCACATGATGTTGCCGATGGTGGTTTATACATTAACCTGTTAGAGTCGGCCATGCCAAACGGACTGGGCTTTGATATCGAAACAGATGCTGCTATCCGCAAGGATGCCTTCCTTTTTGGTGAGGCACAGGGCAGGATAGTTGTAACTGTAGCACCAGAGGAGCAGGAACGTTTTATTGAGTTTATGGCTACCAGCGAAACTGAATTTACCTTGCTAGGTACTGTAAACAATGGTTTCCTGAATGTTGATGGTGAACTGTTTGGTCACGTTACCGATGTGAAAATGGTACACAGCAATGTACTACACTCTATTTTAGGCGAATAATGCTGAAACTGAACCGGGTACACCACATCGCCATCATTTGTTCCGACTATGAAAAGTCGAAACATTTTTACAGCGAAGTACTGGGTTTAAAAATAGTACGCGAGGTATATCGCGAAGCAAGACAATCATACAAGCTTGATCTGGAAGTGGGCGACCGCTACCAGATTGAGCTTTTTTCATTTCCAGAGCCTGCGCCCCGCCCATCGCGCCCCGAAGCGGCCGGTTTGCGCCATTTAGCCTTCGAGGTAGATGCCCTTGACGAGGCCGTATTTCACCTTACAGAACAAGGGGTAGAAGTAGAGCCCATTCGTGTAGATGAGTTCACCAACAAGCGCTTTACCTTCTTCACAGATCCCGATGGCTTGCCACTGGAGTTGTACGAGCGGTAGGGGATAACACAAAGCATACTCATAATCAATATAGTTCCGGTATTGCCTAATTATAGGGTATTTTAAATAAATTTTACGTTAGCTTAGAACTGCTTTTAAGTCAGCTTTTTCTACATATGCTTTAACAGGGGTTTTAATTCTCAATAACGTAGCAGGGTTAATTTTGTCATTATTAGTTAGCCAAGCAATTCCCGGATCAAACTTCAAATCGTAAATGCAATAATAGCCTTTCTCCTTTTTGAAAATTTCGGCTTTTTCAAAGGGGATTTTAACATCATTAAGATTAATTTTATTTACGATATCCCAGCAATATTTATGCAAATCAACATCTTCGCCATGGATTGATAATTTGCTTGCTATAACTTCTTCGTTACTCCATTCTTCTTCTAGTCCGATCTCGACGCTATGGTCGTTTATCATAAGTTCAGAAACAAAGGTCTGCCATACAATTTTATTGTCGATTATATTGCTGAAATAATGTAGTGTCGACTGAGCCCCTTCATCTCTAAATGATTCAAAAGATAATTTCCGAACAGTTTCAAGCTCCAAGTGTTTGTCCACAAAATCAGGATGCAGAGCACAATTTACCGAGCGATAATTATTTGAGCAACTCGGATAAACAAGTCCGCCTATAGTAATACCATTTACTTCAGGTGTGTTATAAAGAATTTCATGTGCAATAATGCCGCTTTGGATATGTTTACCTGTTAAGAATAATTTTGACGCCTCTTTATATAAAAATTGTTGCGTCATAGAGAATACTGGCTCCTGTCCACTAAATATTCTTGGCATTTGACTAAATATATTTTTAGTAATGGGACTAAAAAGCTGCTCTTCTTCACTGATTTCTGGATTTGTTAGGTAGCACAGACTGTATATTGAATCAGGCTTTATACTCCATTCAGAGAGAAATACAGTATCACCCTTTTTAACAGGTTCATTCCCATTGAATCTCAATTCCTCAAAAGCAGTTTTACCGTCAAGAGCACCATAGAAGACAGGAAATCCGGGGGCGTTGGCACGCTGAAATACCTTTGTATGTTCCTTCGGTGGATAAGAAAACGTTTTTGGATCGGTTATGTCTTCTACACTATGTTTATTTAGTATACGAGCTCTATAAAGTCGAAATGAAAGTTGTTGGTAGGGAATGAGAATTCTCGGAATTGTCACCCCGTAAAGCTTAATTAATGCTTGGGAATCCTCCAATGATATTTCCTTACAGCTTCCCAAATGCTCTTTCCATTTTATAAAATTGTTTTTTAATTCATAAAAAATCTTTGATTTCTCCAAATAACCAGCTTCAAGAAATAGCTTTTTTTCTACCATGGTGAATAAAGATATTAATATTCGCTGCGTGTTAGATGGTTGTTGATAAAATCACAGCTAGAATCTTGTGTAAAGTTTTAAGCTTTATACGAAAATAAGGCGACTCGCAACGCACCCTCGTTATAACAAATCCAACTTAGCGGTCCGAGTATTGAAGATTAACACTGCAGTGGTCAAAAGTAATATTTCTAAAATATTACCCGCCCAACGCGAGCTGTTGAAGAGTGTGGCGAGCTACAGGTAAGCAATATGATCTATGAAACAAGTCACCGGGTAAACGATTGGCGTTACCGTAACGAAGCCGATAAAATCATTACCTTGTTGTTCAGTTGCGATCACCTTGCCGGGGAGCCGGCGGCTAACGATGATATTATAGATGTGGCTTGGTTTAAAATGGAAAACCTGGCACAAATGATCGCCGATGGTCTTATTAACGATGAGCACACCAAAATGATGAAGCTCATCATCACCAAATACCTTAAAAACTGAACCGATGAAACGCGAAAACCTCATTCTGTTAGCCGATGCTTATAAATATGCCCACTATAAATTATACTATCCCGGTACCACTAAAATTTACAGTTACCTGGAAAGTCGTGGTGGAATGTTTAATGAAACCATATTTTTTGGCTTACAATATATTTTGAAAGAATACCTGCAGGGCCCCGCATTTACACAGCAGGAACTTGACGAAGCTGAAGGCTTTTTGCAGCAGGTATTTGGCCGCGACGATGTATTTGATAAAAGTAAGTTTCAGTATATACTGGATAAGTATAATGGCAAATTACCCGTAACTATCAAGGCCGTAGCCGAAGGCACCGCGGTGCCAACCGGCAATGTATTAATGACCATTGAAAATACCGACCCGGAATGTTACTGGCTCGCTAATTTTTTAGAAACTTTACTGGTACAGGTATGGTACCCTTGCACCGTAGCAACGCTAAGCAACCAGATAAAAAAGATGGTAACCCGGTACTATACCGAAACTGCCACACCTGAAGCCAGCGGCGGGATAGACTTTGTGCTGAACGATTTTGGCTTTCGTGGTGTTAGCAGTGTGGAAAGCGCTAAAATTGGCGGCGCGGCACATTTGCTTAATTTTAGCGGCAGCGATAACCTGGCCGGTTCATTAATGGCTATTGATTATTACGATGCCCAAAAAGTTTATGGTTTAAGTATCCCGGCTACCGAGCATAGTATATGTACTTTGCTGGGCAGGGAAGGAGAGCTGGAAGTTTTCAGACATGTATTAAGAACTTTCCCTACAGGTACTATTGCTTGCGTGTCTGACAGTTTTAACATTTTCAGGGCCTGTAAAGAATATTGGGGAACCGAATTGCGAAACGAGATCCTGAGCAGGGATGGTACACTGGTGATCCGTCCGGATAGCGGCGACCCTGTCATGACCTTGCTCGAAATATTCGAGATCCTGTTTGCTCAATTTGGTTATACGGTTAACAGCAAAGGTTACAAAGTTTTACCGCCACAGCTAAGGGTGATACAGGGCGATGGCGTAAATTATAATGAGATAGGAAACATTTATGAAGCGTTAAAAAATAATGGCATCAGTGCCGAAAACCTGGTATTGGGCATGGGTGGCGCTTTGCTGCAAAAGATTGACCGCGATACACAGAAATTTGCTTTGAAATGCAGCTGCGCTGTTATTAATGGTAAAGAGGTTAGCGTTGCAAAAAGCCCGGCGGAGATGAACGCGCAGGGTGACATTACCGAAAGTTTTAAAAAGAGTAAAGGTGGTCGGTTAAAGCTGCTGAAATTGAATGGTGTATTTAAAACCGTTAATGAGGATGATGAACCCGGGGCAGAAAACCTGCTGAAAACGGTTTTTGAGAATGGTAATTTAATTAATACGTTTACTTTTGAACAGGTAAAGACCAACGTAAATGCCAATTAATACCACTATGATGAAACTGCTGTTTGCAATAAAAGATTATGAATACCTGGCCGAAAAAGTACTGGCCTGCGGAACTTTTGAAAAAGGAGAATTAGTAGTTAATCATTTTACTGATGGTGAGCGCTATCAACGTATTTTAACCCCTGTCGAAAATCGGGATGTAGTTATAATTGGAGGCACGGTAACAGACCAGGCCACGTTGGAACTTTATGACCTGGCATCCTCTCTGGTAAGTTATGGGGCCAACTCATTAACATTGGTTATCCCATATTTTGGCTATTCAACCATGGAGCGTGCAGTATTGAGTGGCGAAATTGTAACAGCTAAGACAAGAGCACGATTAATTTCGGCCATCCCAAAATCAAACAGGGGTAATAAAGTAGTGTTGTTTGATCTCCATTCAGAAGGGATTCAGTATTATTTTGAGCATGATCTTTACCCGGTACATGTTTACTGTAAGAATCTGGTGATAAAGGCCGCCCTTAAATATGGCGGCAATAATTTTGTGATGGCCAGTACCGATGCGGGCAGGGCTAAATGGGTGGAGTCATTAGCCAATGATATGGGCGTAAACGCCGCCTTTATACTCAAGAGGCGATTAAAGGGAGATGATACCGAAGTAAGCGCCATCAATGCGGATGTTGCCGGTAAAACGGTGATTATTTATGATGACATGATCCGCTCTGGCGGCAGTATCATTAACGCAGCCAAAACCTACAAAAATGCCGGTGCCGGCGATATCTATGTAATAACCACGCATGGTTTGTTCATCAACAACGGCATCGAAAAACTGAAAAACAGCGGCCTTATCAAAAAGCTCATCAGCACAGATTCGCATATGAATATGCAGGCCATCGATGATGATTTTGTAGAGGTAAACAGTTTGGCTGAATTGATCTGTTCGGTGATTTAGGAGAGCTTATTTTAGGTTAAGTGGTGCTCAACGCAGAAATTTATAAGGTCACGAGTATTCCACGCTTTTGGCCAGAGCTGCATACTCGCGCCAAATTGGGGAATTATGCAGGCTATTATAATTAGCCCCCCAACGCAACAACCCTAAACACAAACCTTCAGAATAGCCAGCATCGCCCCAAAGAAAATTACCAAAATTCATATGGTATGAACGTATTGATCTCCCTCGGGTAACAATATTCACCAGTTTTTCCTTTTAATAACCGAACTCGTTTATACCCTTTTAAAATAGCAAATGGATCTGTCTGAAACGATATGCTATTAGCTTCAAGATTGGTTAAACCAAGCCAATTAAATATAAGCAGGCAAATAATAACTCTTAAAATTGTTTTTTTGATAGCATCATTTTTTATTTAAATCAGTATGGGTCCATGCTGATAGTCTACCTGTATTAAATTTCATTTGAAAAAATTCAATTGACTATTAAATCGGCAAGTGCTCCCGGTTTTAGTTGATTCAGGCTGTCCGCTGACGTCATAATGATTAGGTACACATTATTGCCCTGTTTCTTAAACATAACCTCTATCGGGATTTTTACCCCCTCCCTTTGATTCTCATATTTTATGCCCATGAAGAAATCCTGAACACCATCCTGCTTATATTTGATATAAAAACTACGCGCCTGGCTGTAGTAATATAGGAGAGAGTCGTTTTTCACCAACTCTGATGTCTGGTCACCATCGATATTTAAATATATGGAGGAAATTTTATCTTGGGGGCCTGTTCGGTAGACCAGATCATACTTTGAAAATTTATCAAGCACATTAAAAAGAAAAAATTCGGTCTGACTACTGCTCTTGGCCGTAACCCGCGACTCCTTTCCGAGAGTCAAACCATCAGGTGAATCTAACCTGTAGACACTAATACGAAAATCTTTTTCATAGTCGAACTGACTTATAGGATTTCGGTCTTTACTCTCGATTGTTCTGTCGAATGTAAGTTGCTTCGGGTTACGAAATAATTTTAAATAGTCAGGGGGAATAACAATTACAGTCCTGACACCATCCAAGAAATTGGCCTGGACGATCTTTTGGCTGTTACGCGAAAAAATGACGTATAAAAAAGCAATAAATAACAGAAGAATAGCTAACACACAAGTGATTACTATGGTCGTTTTTCTCATAGAATTTCTATTTAACTAAATGCAAGTATGTCTAAAATAATATGGAAAATAATTAAAATTTTTATGCTTTTATATTTTGAATAAAACGCGCCGAAAATAATACCGAGGAAAAAAGTGTAAAATAATTCACGCCTGCTCCTGTAGCCAATATGAATCATGGAAAAGATAAAGGCAGAAAGAATTATTGGAGGGACGGAAGCCCGGAATAGGAAAATTAAGCGCGGGATAAGATAGGCCCTGAAAATAAGCTCTTCAGTGATCCCTGCCGTCCCCCTTTGGCGCGAGTATGCAGCTCTGGGAATGAGGGCAGAGTACTCGTGACTTTTATGCTTATTTATTTCAAATCCTATAATTTTCCAACGATTGCCACTTGGTTTCCATCGAACCAATGGGGCTTTATGTCGAACGCGTTTTTATTTGCTCAAGTCCTCGCCTTTCTTTGAATCGTTTTTTAACCACGCGACTAACAACCGCTCATTAATTAAGGATTATAATGAAAAGAGTTTTATTTTTTGTAGTTTTTGCCTTTGTGTCTTCGTTCGCCAAAGCATCGGCGCCAATTGATTCAGCAAAAAAGGATACAGCAAAAATCAACAGACAGGTAGTTAAATTGAACGAAAAACTGGCCGACTTACAAACAGATCTTACCAAGATACAGAATCGTATTCCCGATGAACAGGCAGCGGTAGAGCAAACTGCATCAAGTTCCAATAAGGCGCAGGAAGAAAGTCGTAAAAAAGCGGCAGCAGCAGTAGGGGGCGATGTTGGAGATACCCGTAAAGCTGCGAAAGCAGCGCGAAAAGCGGCCAACGAAACCAGCGACGCGGAGGATGCGAGCCATAAATTAAAAAAGGATCAGGAGAAAGTAAAGAGCATTAATCGTGAAATTGAAAAAATCCGGGGAAAGATCAATAAGCTCCAACAGGATGACTAAGACAGGGCAAATAATCTAAATTCGAACTATTAGGTTATTCCACAATCTGTCCCATCTTTATTCGTTTTAATTTAGAATCGTTGAAAATGTAAATAGTTTCGAATGTTGATTCATCGTTAACTACAGTTATGGTATCGCATTTTATATTTGTTATTTTAACTAATTTAAGAAATTCATCTTTTGTCATTCCAATTGATATTTTTTTATTTAAAAGAATTTTGCCATTTTTTATATCTCCCTCCTTCAAATAGAAACCTTCGTTGCGATATAGGGTAAGTTTATTTATGCTATCTGTGAAATTATACAGATCGTATGAACCGCCCTCGGAATTTTTTTGTTTTTCAAATTTTAAAATAACTGGATTTAGGAACAACGACTTAATTTTAGCCGTATCTGCTTTAAAGACCTCAAAGGCTAAAGCATTAAAGCTAAATTCATTGTTGACAATAATTGTGTCACAGCTCAAAATGGGAAAATGTTTTTTTACTGTTTCTTTTCTTTTAGACCTTATTGTCTCGGATTTATCTTGTTTTCTTGTTTGAGTTACGTTGCTTTGACATCCTTCAAGAACTAATGCCAATAAGAAAAAGAAATATGTCGATATTTTCATTTTATTGAAGTGTTAAATTATTTAGTTGCGGAAATAATTGATAAGGCTAACAAGGTTTTTGTAAATTGGATCGTATCTGGCGCGCCAGGCAGTGACCGAAAGCTGGAGTGCCAATAAAGGAATTTGTTGAATATGAATCACAAATTTTGATTAATATTAGTTAATTTGAAGAAGAAGTGTCGTATTAATTACAAGGAGAAAAACTGACCTTATAATCTGTGAAGCATAATAATCATCAAAATTTCGTCTTATTTTTGCGCCAAAAATTAACAATATAATTGAGAGGGCTGGTAATTCAAGCCAATAAAACAAAGTGTATTCTTTTTTAGCAAAACAGCCTAATAAGAACATTATGATACACGTAGAATATAGGCAGCCCAAAGCAATAGAGATTATATAATTTTTATTAGACGGAGACTTCCCTAAAAAATAGAACCCAAGAGGAAAGTAGCATATAGATAATACTCCGCTAAATATAAATAGATCCAACGTCGACTTGTAATTAAACGCGATTTTTAAGAATAGAGAAATAAGAATAAGCGCGATAAACAGCTTTTCAAACTTTTTTATAGTTTTTATTGAATTGATAATATTTTTCACGGTATTATTTAAAAGTTGCTTTGTATGAAAGTACCTCGCGCCAAATGAAGGAAGATTGCACTATAGAAGATTTAGTTCCCTAGCCATAATTAAAAATAAAATATATAAAAACATCAGTTCGATTGTGGTTGGCTTTCTGTATTTGGGGTTCACAATGTTACATACGGTTAGTATGAGTACAAAGCATGCTAATTGAAGTCTGCTTCCAAATACATTTAGAGTGTGATTTGGATTTTCAATAATTGGTCCCGATAAAAAATATATCGCAGCAAGTTCAATTATAAAAAGAATTGGAAAATAAATTTTCTTGATCATATAACTTCTTTATTGCTTATAGCTAATTGTTTTGATCAATGAAAAGTTGGTCAACCATTATATTTTTCTCTTTGGCATATTCAAAATCTTCCAAGGATATTGTCTTACCGTTTTATTCCTACCGCCGCTACTCAAGGGGACACCCTTGTGGTCCGCATGCTGAGTATGCGCCATCTCTTTTATAAAGTCGTAAGTATTCCACGTTTTTGGCCAGGGCTGCATTGCGCCAAATTGGCGAAATATCCATGGACTATAATATTTTATCCTAAAATATTATTCATCATATCTCCGCCCTCACTCCTCAAAAAGTAAAATTTCACAAGCAAACTGGATATGATAAATAATGATGCAAATAAATAAATATGATCAACATAGATTCCACAAAAAAGTGATATTGTGAAAAATAACATTTCAAATGATATATCCATATTATAACGCAAACTTAATATATTGGCACTTTCGTTCACGGTAAAATCAAATTTTCCATCAGTCAATTTATAATATCTCAAATTCGATTTAAATTTCCATTGTGACTCTTTTTCGTCATCAAATGAGATGTTTTGCTGTGTGTTTTGTACAATTCTATAATCTGAATCGTTTAAAAATGCAAGAATTCTTTCATGGGTATCTTTTCGCTGAGAAATTATTTGTTTTTTGATTTGGAATTTAATTTTCATATTGATTATCATTAGTTAGGAACAACTAATTGCAATAACAGTTAATCATTTTATTTATAGAAGTCCAGGTGTACAAATGCCTCCCTGCTTGTTTCTTCATATAATGCCGTGTTCATCAAGGAGTGTAATTGAACTTATTTAACATATTAATTATGAGCTATGCTGTTTTAGCCAAATCTTCATAATCCAATAATAATTTATTTAACAAACCGGCTTCGTCATTACTGATAAGCCCTTCTTGTTGATAAGGAACAAATACATCAATAATGAAGTCGTATTCTATTTGAGTCTTAATTTTTTTTCGTTTTATTATTTTCTTGAGTTTATTTTCCCGCTTGAATTCAAGTCTTGCATTCTTGATTTGCTGCCAAAAATAATTTACCGCCTCGCCGGAACCATCTTGAAAGTATGTTAATACATCATTTATTATAATACTTAAACTTTGTTTGTTTTTAAATTTAGGATTTGGATTCTGGAGGTCGTTTTTCCAAGACGAATATGTATTTAGCACATGCTGCTTGGTGCTGTTATCCCAGTTTTTAGGTGAATAAAGTCTGAAAGATGTCAACGCAATATCTATGGCAGCTATTAGTTGCCTTGTTTGTTCTTCATAACTTAGTTTATTCATGCGTATATTTTGAAGCTTTATTCGCCCTCTGACGCGAGTATGCAGCTGTGGTTGAAAGCGGGGCGTACTCGCGACTTTACGGATTTAGTTCAACTCATTTTAGGTTAAGTAATCTTCAAAGTAGAAATTCAAAGCACTTATGTTAATTCCATCTTTACCCGTCCACCAATCAATTGGATATTCCCAGTCTGTTGTATGTATCGGTCTAATGGCACGTTTGTTTAAAGGTTTATAGCTATCGAAATAACCTTTATGTATTGATGTTTCCAGGATGCCACAAATGCCTAATATTTCAATAATCACCCTGCGCTCACCTGCATTTGATTTTAATACTTTGGCCAGTTTTTTCTCCAATTGATTTGGCTTATCTGTTGGCTCACAATTTTTAATTACGGTAATTATATTCTTTAAAATATTAATGTCGTCAATGTTTGGCTCAATGCCTTGTTCTTTGTTAATCACATCTAAATTAAAAGCGTTATATAATGGATCGGTTAACCTTACGCCGCCCCATTTAATACGTTCGAAATTGAACACATTAAGATTCTCCTGTCTTTTTTCGTTTTTGTATATCCTGCATACATTACAATGGTATGAGCTATCGGCCGAAAAGTTATGCTTTGGAAAATGCCGTGCAAAAGCATAGCTTGATAAACCCGACCGCAAATGAGGCTGCCTTGTTGAAAGACTGCTTAAAAAGCATTTAACAATGTGTTTTCTCGATGTATTTTCAAAAACCGATAAAAGCCAGTCTGTAATTTGTTTATGATCCACAAAAATATCGTTAAACATTAGCCCTTTGCTTTTGGCATATTCAAAATCGACAGGTGTGGTTGTAAAATTCTGTTTCCATCCGGCGGATGACCAGTGTGTATCAGTTAAAATTTTGAGCGCTTTTTTATCCATCAATTGTTTATGAGGTGCCATTAAAGATAAATGATTTTGGCTATTTAATTATAATTTCGCCCTAATGTTCCACTTTAAACAATTCAGCGTTGACCAAAGCGGCTGCGCCATGAAGATCAATACCGATGGTGTTTTGCTTGGCGCGTTAACGGAGGCTGATAATCCGGTGTTCATTTTAGATATTGGTACAGGCACAGGCGTAATAGCCCTGATGCTTGCCCAGCGTTTTGGCAATGCCCAAATTGATGCTGTTGAGATTGATGAAAGCGCTGCCAAAACAGCCCAAAAGAATTTTGGAAATTCGCCATTTACCAGCAGGCTTAGGCTTTATCCATCGGGCTTTGAAGCGTTTTTTACGACTCGCACGGATAGGAAATACGATTTGATCATCTCAAACCCTCCATTTTATATCAACTCTCTGCAATCGCCGGGCGCAAAAAGAAATTTGGCTAAGCACGCCGGGGATGGCTTTTTTGAAGGATTGATTGAAGCGGTATCAAACAACCTAAGTAGTGATGGGGTATGCTGGCTGATATTACCGCCGGATACTGCCCAGATGGTTAAGGATTTGGCTTTACGACGCGGACTTTATCTGCATAAAATAATAAACGTGCATTCGTTTAATGATGACGCGGCACATCGGGAGATCCTGGCTTTTGGGTTTGAGCATAAGCAAGCCATAACACAGGAGTTTGTGATTTATGATGAGCCGAAGATTTACAGCAAAGCGTACCAGGAGGTATTGAAGGAATTCCTGACGATTTTTTAGATTAATACCTGTTTCTTACAAAAGATTTTCTAACGATACGGTGGCTTCGGCATTGGTTAAAGTTAATGCAGGGGTCGACGCGTCAATGGAATATAGCTTGCAATTAAAAGTAAGTTTAATTTTCAGCGTTGCACCAGAGCCCAATGTGGCCGGCATCGGGGTTACCGATATAATATTTGCAGTGCTGCCTGTTTGTGCGCCTGTAGCACTTGTATAAAAGTTTCCCTGGCTGTCTGTATAGCTAATGTTGATGAACTTAGCATCAATGGCATTATGATCTGTTCCGAAGGCTAATACACCTGTTTTGATAAAGGCGTTAAAAATAGCTTTTTTATCATCGGTTGGTAAAACATGGTAGGTTCCAAACTCAACACCTATTTGCGGGTTAAGTGTTTGCGCCTGAGATATCAGGGCAGAAAGACTACCGGTAATATCGCCCGCGTTATTTGAAGTTGCCGCAGCCGAACCAATAACCCAGCCTTTAACGCCATCGGTTGTTTGCCAGGTCAAAGCCTGACCATTTAAAGTGCCTTTAAAATAATATTCGCCGGTAATTGTAGTTGGATCGGTTCCCGGGTTTGTGCCGGTTGCTGTCGCGCCGGGTGGCAAAACATCGCCCTCCAGCTTACAACTGTTAACCACAGCCATTAAAAACAGGAAAGCAAAAATTCTAAGGTACCAATCTCTCATACAAACCTGTTTTTATTTTTAAGCACTTATACGTGTACCTAATATATAATAGTTTCGCGGTATTTTAAATATTTAAAACTATTTGTTACAATAATTGTATACTCCGCGGTAACAAAAGGACGCATACCGGAGAGTTGACATGTGAATTTTCTATTTTCTTGTTTGTTGCCTGCGGCATCTTCTATCTATATTTGCGTCCATGACCCATATTGGCCTTATATCTGATACCCATAGTTTCCTGGATGATGCCGTTTTTAAACACTTTGAAAACTGTAATGAAATTTGGCATGCCGGTGATTTTGGCACCCTTGAGCTGGCAGATAAACTGGCTGCCTTTAAACCACTGAAAGGTGTTTACGGTAACATAGACGGTAAAGATATCAGAACGGTTTATCCCGAAAATCTTCGTTTTAACTGCGAGGGGGTAGATGTTTGGATAACGCACATTGGCGGTTACCCCGGCAGGTATAGCCAGGCTATTAAGCATGAGATATACAGTAATCCGCCAAAGTTATTTATCTGTGGACATTCACATATCCTCAAGGTGATGAATGATAAAAAGTTAGGCTGCCTGCACCTTAACCCCGGCGCTGCCGGCAAGCAAGGCTGGCACAAAGTGCGTACCCTGATGCGCTTTACTATTGATGGTGATAAAATCCAGGATCTGCAGGTTATTGAACTGGCCGGGAGGTAAGTGCGGGTTTATTAACAAATTTAACTGTCAAATAATTATAATAAACCAGCCTTTGCGTTTTCTACCTCAAAAACCGAATCGATAAGCAGCGGGGTTTGTTTGCCGGCAGCAACAGCCAGCTGGTCGCAACGTTCATTTTCGGGGTGCCCGTTATGACCGCGTACCCAGGTGAATTTAACCTGGTGTGGTTTGCTCGCCTCTAAATAGCGCATCCATAGGTCTTTGTTTTTTTTACCTGCAAAGCCCTTGGCGACCCAGCCATTCACCCATCTTTTTTCGATAGAATCGATAACGTATTTAGAATCAGAAAAGATCATTACCTGGTTAGGACTTTTTATAGATTCCAGGCCCTTTATAACAGCCAGCAGTTCCATCCGGTTATTGGTGGTTTTGCGAAATCCCTCGGATAGCTCCTTATAATGCTTCCCCGAACGCAATATCACCCCATACCCCCCCGGACCCGGATTACCACTTGATGCACCGTCTGTATAAATCTCAATCATAAGGCAAATATAGTAAAGCCCCCGGCCCCGTAAAAGGGGAGTTTTTGACAGTTTTGTATTTATAAAGCTAAATACGTTTTAATTGCGGTTTCACCTTCGCAAAAAAATCCCTGTAGCTCTGGTGCTGTCTAAAGTTGGCCTCTCCCGGAAAACCGCAGTTTTCCATACAGATTCTTAAATAATCTATAAAGGTTGTCTGATTAGGCTCATTTAGAAACAAAGCGTCAATGCTCTCTTTTTCTGTGATCTGTATTGAATAGGGAGGGCCACCGCTGATATTATCTTTATGCAGATAATCGGCGGCTAACTCTAATGCAGGTATTTCATCGGCGTCATATTCCAAAACTTCATTGAGATAATCTTTCCAATCATCGGTTGAGACTTCGGCAACAAGATCATCAAGGCTACTGATCTGAATAGGGTCGGCACAATCCCAAAGTAAACAAGGTTGTGTTTCGTAATCCCATGCAAAATTGCATGTGCCTACAATTTTGTAAAATAGCTTTAGTGAAAGGGGCACTTTCCCAAAGTCATTTATTGCCTCATCAAGTTTTTTAACTAATTCATCTGTATTTGGTAACGGATCCGGTAATGGCTTGTCGGAATTAAAATCAAATTCTGTTTTAAAAACATAGTTTATGTTAATTAATTCGTGGTAGATGATGTGTAGATTAAAAGCCACTCTGTTAAATGTTTCAGTAAGTACCGCATGCACATCATCAAAATATTGATCGTTAAAAGCGTGCTCTTTTAAATCGTAAATATCAGCATACACAGAAGTACCGTCTTCTCCATTTAAATAACGCTCAATAAATTTCATAAAATCTAAACGTTTAATAGGATGCTATGATAGTAAAAAAACAATTAAAAATGATCTGCTCAATTGTTTTTTATGACATACTATTGCTCCCCCCTTCAGGGGGCTGGGGGGCTCACTTTTTTTATCTTCAACCTCAGGGAGTTACCTATAACCACAACATCCGAGAATGCCATGGCAAAAGCGCCAACCATAGGGTTTAAAAAGCCAAAGGCAGCAACAGGGATAGCTATAATGTTATAAGCAAAGGCCCAGAAAAGGTTTTGCTTAATGGTCAGTAATGTATGTTTACTGATCTGTAAAAACTTAATAACAGAAAGCAGATCGGTATTAAGCAATACCACATTGGCAGATTGAATGGCTACCTGACTGGCATCGTTCATGGATACACCTACATCCGCTTTGGTTAGGGCAGGGGCATCGTTGATACCATCGCCTATCATAATGGTTTTGCCTTTTTGTTTGTAGATATCAATAACCTGGAGTTTTTCGTCGGGCAGTTTTTCGGCGTGTACCTCGGTGATTCCAATCTGGCTGGCTACCTTCAGGCAGCGGGTTTTCTTGTCGCCGCTTAAAAGGATAGGAATGATGCCCATCTTTTTAAGTTTGATAATCATAGACGCGGTTTCGGGCCTGAGCTCATCGTCAATTGCTATCTGCGCCAGCAACTTTTGATTTTGGTAGAGTGAAAGGTTAAAATGGTCCTGGGCGTTTTGTTTGGCTGTACCTAAAAAGTAGTGGTTACCCTCTACATCTTCGGCGCGCATACCCAGGCCTTTTTCCTCTTTAGCAGTCTTGAGGATCACTTTTTGCTGAGGTAGCTTTTTCAGCCCCTCGACCAATGATTTGGCAATGGGGTGGTTTGATCGTTCCTCGATTGCAGTAACAATACCCCTGATGAGCTCTATATTGATGCCCGGTTCAACTTTGATCTCATCAATGCTAAACTTACCGGTGGTAAGCGTTCCGGTTTTATCAAATACCACATATTTGGTGTGGGCTACCGCTTCAATGATATCACCGCCTTTAATGAGTATTCCGTTTTTGGCAGCACGACCTAAACCAACCATCACAGCGGTTGGGGTGGCCAAACCCATAGCGCAGGGGCAGGATATTACCAATACTGCAATAGCATTCATAAGCGATTTTTGCATGCCGGCACCACCCGCAAAATAGGTGATGATGAAAGTAACAAGAGCTATCAATAACACCGCGGGAACAAATATGGAAGCTACCTTATCACCCAGCTTTTGTACCGGAGGTTTAGCAGCCTGGGCTTTTTTCATCAGATCAATGATCTGTGATAGGATGGTATTTGAACCAACCTTAGTGGCCAGCATATGAAAATTGCCGTTAAGCAGGATGGTGCCGCCTATTACTTTGTCGTATTTTTCTTTTTCAACAGGCATACTTTCGCCAGTAAGCATGGCTTCATCAACAGATGCGCTGCCAGAAAGTATTTCGCCATCAACGGGAATCTTATCACCTTGATTTACGATGAGGGTATCGCCCGGGCGTACCTCTTTGGCATTTATTACTTCAATACCGCCGTTTATAACCCGGTTGGCATTTACTTGCTGAAATTTAATAAGGTCTTTTACGGCCGAGGTAGTTTGAGTTACCGAACGTTTTTCAAATACATTACCAAGCAATACAAGTGTTATGATTGTAGCGCAGGTTTCATAAAACTGATATTGTGAGCCCAGGTTTTGGATTGTGCCTGCCAGGCTGTATACAAAGGCCGCAGTTGAGCCAATGAATATCAGCACATCCATATTGGGCATACCGCCTTTAACAGAGCTCCAGGCACTTTTGCCAAAATGCAGGCAGCCTACTATAAAAACAGGTAAGCATAAAAGCAACTGCACTAAAGGCTGGTGTAAAAAATGCCAGGGCAGCAACATATGCATCAAAAGTGGCGCTGTAAAGATGGCGCAGAATATAAATTTGTTCTCAACAGGCTCATAAAATGCCGGAGAATGCTGCCCGATGTCATCAATTACTTTAAATCCTAAATTTTCTATGCCTTTTATTACTTCGGGCAGTTTGGAGTCGTCGCTGGTGGAGAATTTTACTTCTTCGCTGGCAAAATCAACGAGTATATTTCGTAACCCTTTTTTTTCGAGGAGTTTATGAATAGACATGGCGCAATTATTACAATGCATCCCCGTCACATTCAGTTCAATTAATTGCTCAGCCATAGATACAAATCTAAGCATTAACTAAAATCGTTCTGAAAAAATGAGGTAAACTGAATGTAATTTTAAAAAGAGTTTGCAAATAGCGTAGAGATTTCTATTTTTGCACTCTCCAAACGGTAGATGTAGCTCAGTTGGTTAGAGCATCGGTTTGTGGTACCGAGGGTCGTGGGTTCGAGCCCCATCATTTACCCAGATATTTTAAAAGGTCAAGGTTTAAATAGTCTTGGCCTTTTTTTATGCTCCTAAATAGCTTTTGATTGTGTTCGATAATTAATCCTACATTTTGTATAAAAACTTAATACATTTAGCTAATTGAAAAACATGAGGAAAATTGTACTGGCTATTTTAATTTTAATTTCAGGCGCTACCGAAAGCGGATTTGCACAATTAGTAACCTCAAAATATTTAAGTGAACTCTCAAATACCAAAGACGATACGTCAAAAGTTAACTTATTATTAAAGATCTCCAATCTGTATTCCAATGAAGATCCCGGTAAGTCCATTCGCTTTTCGGAAGAAGCACTACTCCTGGCTAAAAAGTTAAAGTCCGAAGAAAAGGTAATGATGGCTTTAAATAGCCTTGGTTTCAATCAGTTTATAGCCGGAATTTATTCCCAAGCTTTAAAAAACGGCTTAAAATCTCTTCAGCTCGCTCAAAGGTTAAAAAATAGAGTTGGCATTTCTGCTGCATACAATACATTAGGCAATATTTACAGGCGGCAGGGAGACTACGCCGATGCAATTACCAATTTAAAAATGTCTAAATCATTTTCGGACAAAAAAAGCGAAGTGTCTGTGTTATCTACATTGGGAATAACAATGTTGGAAAATGGAGAACTCGATTCAGCCATACACTACGCTCAAACAGCTTACCAGTTGTCTGTTCAGAGTAAGTTTCCAGCTATGTCAATTATTTATAACCGTTTGGGAGATATGCAGCTTGCCCTCAAAAACGAAAAATTAGCTGTCGAATATTATAGCATGGGTATTCAAAGTGCACTGGATAGAAAGCTTCCGCGGTGGTTGTGTTTTAATTATGTTTCACTTTCCAAGCTCTATTTAAATGAGAATAAAGTAGATTCAAGTATCAGCTATGCACACAAAGCTTACGGTTTAGGGAAAAACAAGTTTCTGCAACAAGCGCAAACAGCAGCCCAAATTCTTTCAGATAGTTATGACAAACTAAACAAATCAGATAGTTCCTTAAAATATCTCAGAACCGCAATACAGCTTAATAAGGTGATGTTAGATAATAAAGAGGAAGCTGAAATCCAAAATTTGATATTCGAAGGGCGACTTCAAAAAGTCGAAGCAGATGCCGAGCAGGCGAAATTGAAAACGGAGCGGGCTCACAATCTTCAAAATTCGGCCATAGCTGTCATACTAATTATCTTGATCCTTGTGTTTTTTTTACTGAGCCATTCTATTTTGGTTAAAGAATCATTTATAAAAGCTTTAGGGATTTTGTCGCTGCTGATTATTTTCGAATTCATCAATCTCCTTATTCATCCTTATTTAGGAGAATTAGTAAATCATTCTCCTTTACTCATGTTAATTATTATGGTTCTGATAGCGGCGCTGTTAATTCCACTCCACCATAAGCTGGAACATTGGATCACGGGTAAAATGGTAGAAAAAAATCGTAAAATAAGATTAGCTGCGGCCAGAAAAACGATTGAACAATTGGAGAGCTAAATCTAAATCGTAGGTCTCAGTAGCTTGGTTTAAACTTTTAAACTCCTGAAAAAGTGAGCATATATTATTGATGGCTGTCTTCTAAAATTTTAGAAAAACCCCCGATTTCAATCAATTCGTCCACAAAACGGTTCAAATTCTGCCCCATCATTTACCCAAAATCCTCTCATAAAAATGGGAGGATTTTTTGTTGATACTAAATTGCTTCGGGTCAAGGACTACGTCCTTTTAAAGATTTTGTCCTTTTTTTGCCATCAAGTCCGTGTTTTCTGGATTAACTCCCATGCGAGTGAAGAAACTATTTCAATCGTGTTCTTAAAAAAGAAGATGTACATGCCCGCTCGATTCTCGTTATCAGGTCGCCAAAAAATCACGCCAACAGGCAATGTGAGCATAGTATACAGTTTTTATAAAATTTTGATTGTTAGATATTTAAGTTATAGCTTTAGTGTAACAAACCAGTTACTTAAATTTAAATCTCTAAATCATGAAAAAGCTATTTGTTCTTTTTTTATTGGCGATGCCATTTGCGGCAATGAGCCAGGCCCACAGCGGTTATACCGCCGCTTATTCATCAAGTTTCAAAATCGCTGATCCAAGTTATTCAGAAAAAGTCTTGATGCTTTGGAAAGATTTTGAAAACAATGCTTTGGATAAACATCTTGAATGGTTCGCCGACACGGTAAACATGATGTGGGCAAGCGGGAATAACATAAAAGGGAAAGCCGAAAACCTTGCCAATGCAAAGCAATTCAGAAGTTCAATAACAAATTATAAAGTTACTGTAGATGCGTGGGTGAGCTTAAAAAGTACAGACAAGAATGGGGTTTCAGTTTGTATTTGGGGAAATGAAGAATTTACTGATAAAGATGGGAAGCAAGTTAAATCGCGTATTCACGAAGTTTGGGGATTTAACAAGGATGGTAAAATTGATTTAATGCTGCAATACGCCGGCGGCGGGACTATGTAATATTAAAAAATAGAATTTCGTAATATTTTAAAGGAGACTGCCTTAGGGTGGTCTTTTTTTATGGTGGTTTGCTAACATGGAGAATGTTAATATTAAAAAATCAGGCCGAAATTTTTTAATCCCGGCTTTTAAATTTCTTGTTGTAGGTCAAGTTTTCTGGACAGATTAGGAGGTAATTTTGATGTAAATAAAACAAACACTAAAAAATATTATCATGGAAAATACAATTAACGGCATCCATCACATTACAGCCATAGCAGGCAATGCTAAACGTAACTATGATTTTTACACCAAAGTACTTGGCCTTAAGCTGGTGAAAAAAACAGTGAATTTTGATGATCCTGAAACCTACCATTTATATTATGGTGATAAAGAAGGTACACCAGGCACAATACTTACTTTTTTCCCCTGGGAAAATATTTCTCCGGGCCGCAGAGGTGCACGCCAGGTTACAGAAATTGGTTACTCTGTACCCGAAGGCAGCTTTGATTTCTGGCTTAAACGCTTTGAGGCAAAAAATGTAATTTACAACAAGGTAGCTGAAAAATTTGGCGAACCATATCTTACATTTTTGGATCCGGACGGATTAAAGCTTGAATTGATAGCCGCTAAAAATACAGATGCCCGCTTACCATGGGAAACTGATGAAGTTAAGGCTGATAATGCCACAAAAGGTTTTCATAGCATCACTATTACTACCAATAAAATGCAACCAACAGCTGATATTTTAACAGGTGTATTTGGTTACCGTTTATTAGAACAGCATGTAAATCGTTATCGCTTTATTACCGATACTGTTGAAAACGCAGCAATAGTTGATCTGGTTGAGGTTGCCGGTGAAGTTGCGGGGCATGTAGCCGGCGGATCTGTACACCACGTTGCCTTCCGGGTTAAAAACGAAGAGGTATTAATGCAGTACCGCGAAAAAATTGCAGCCCTTGGTTTGCATATTACGGATAAGATTGACAGGAACTATTTTTATTCACTGTACTTCCGCGAACCAGGTGGTGTGTTATTTGAACTGGCTACCGATAATCCGGGTTTTGCAGTTGATGAGCCGGTTGATGAATTAGGTACTAACTTAAAATTGCCTGCACAGCACGAACAGTTTCGCAGTACCCTTGAAAGAACATTGCCAAAATTATATTGATCATGTACACACATCAAAAAAAATATATAACAGCAGGTACCCCGGCGAAAGATGCCGGGGCTGCATTAATCATGATACACGGCCGGGGTGGTACTGCTCAAAACATCATTAGTTTGGCCGGCGATTTAAATGTTAAAAACATGGCCATATATGCGCCACAGGCTACCAACAACAGCTGGTATCCATATAGCTTTATGGCACCTGAGGAGCAAAATCAGCCGGCGTTGAGTTCGGCACTTGAGGTGATAGGAGATTTGGTGCAGCAAATAATAGCAGATGGTATCCCTGAAGAAAAAATTTATTTCCTGGGTTTTTCTCAGGGTGCCTGTCTTACGCTTGAATATACAAGCCGAAATGCTAAACAATATGGGGGAGTAGTGGCATTTACCGGTGGCCTGATAGGCGAAGAGGTAATCTTAGAGAAATATAAAGGAGATTTTAAAGGCACACCTATACTCGTAGCCACAGGTGATCCCGATCCGCATGTGCCATTAATTAGGGTAGAAGAAAGTGTAAAAGTTATGAAAGAGCTTAATGCCACAGTTACACTTAAAGTTTATAAGGGTCGCCCTCATACTATAACCCAGCAGGAGATTGATCTTGCAAATCAATTGATATTCGATATTTAATGAGCTATACGCTTTAAATCAGTACTATACTTGTGTTTTCCTTTATGGGGCAAAGTCTTTAAATAGATTTCTGCCCCATTTTTTTGTCTTAAAATCGCGGTCTATTTTTAAATAATATAAATCCGGAATTATAGGGTACTTTAAAAATATGTTAATCGTATGTTAATGTATTTTTGCTTGTTGTAAAGTTTTCTTACATATAATTTAATTATTAGCTTTAAGTCCAATTATATCTACCCTAATTATTGATTTTTACTTGCGAATAAGTTAATACACAATTTATTTCCAGCTAACAACATAAGCGTTTTTTTGCACGAAATATCGTTTGCTAACATTCTTTGGCAGGCAGTTTTCTTACATGCAAAAAGGGTTTATAAAAATTAATTGAAACTTATGAAAAAACACTACAGACTTATTTTAAGGTTGTTTTATGATTTTAAGCCAAAAGCAGTTATGCTTTTGCTGTGCATGCTGATTGGTTCGGCAAGTGCATTTGCTTTTCAGCAGGGTAAAACAATAAAAGGAACAGTAACTGATGAAAACAACGCTCCACTGCCCGGTGTAGTGGTAACTGTTAAAAGTTCCGGAAGATCCACAACAACAAATGGCAATGGCGCTTACCAGGTTAACGTAAGCGGAGCTGATGACGTTATAAAGTTCACGTTTTTAGGATCGGTACCTAAAGAAGTAACCGTGGGCACAAAAAATGCTATTAACGTTACCCTGGTAACTGATACCAAGCAATTGAAAGATGTAGTGGTTATTGGTTACGGTACATCAAGCCGTAAAGATGTAACCGGTGCAATTACCTCAGTTAAAGCAGAAGATTTTAACCAGGGTGTATTAACTACCCCTGCCGAACTTTTGCAGGGTAAGGTAGCTGGTTTAAACATCACCAAAAGCGGTGACCCTAATAAACAACCGACCACTATATTAAGAGGTCCTTCAACTTTCCGCACCGGCGCGGCACAACAGCCATTTTATGTAATTGATGGTGTTCCGGGTGCATCTATCGACCTTTTGGCACCTGCCGATATTGAAAGTATCGATGTGTTAAAAGATGCATCATCAACAGCAATTTACGGTTCACGTGCTGCAAACGGGGTAATTATTGTTACCACACGTAAAGCAAAGGCCGGCCAAACCAGGTTAACCTATAGTGCATACGGCGCTATGGAAAAGGTATCAAAAAACATTGATATGCTTACCGGCGATGAGTTGCGCAAATACCTGGCCGATAATGGCGTAACACCACTAAAACAGCCGTTAGATGATGACGGCTCAAATACCAACTGGCAAAAACTTGCAGAGCGTACAGGCTATTCGCAAAATCACAATCTTTCATATGGTGGCGCGGGTACGAATTCGGAGTATGGTGTAAGCGTAAATTATTTGAAAAATAATGGTATCCTTAAAAATACCAGTTTGGAGCGTACTATTTATAAAGGCTATATCAACCAGCGTTTTTTTGATGACAGGCTTAAGTTAGGTTTAACTTTAACCAACAGTGCAACCAAAAATAATGATATTGTTCAAAGCCAGGTATTGCCGGGTATATTGTTTTACCTGCCTACGGTAAGTCCGTTTAACCCTGATGGAACTTACAAAGAAAACTTTGCCCGTACAGGCAGCGGCACTTTGAACCCGTTATCATTAATTGATAATAACTTTATCAAAACCGACAATAATAAAACCCTCATAAACGGTATTGCCCAGGTCGACATTTTAACTGGCTTAAAGTTTACGCTGACGGGATCGACCCAAAAAGAGCAAAACAATGTAAATACCTACTATAATAGCCAATCGGGCATTGCGGTTGGTGCAAATGGCGTAGCTAACCGTGCCGCTTACACCAATACCAGCAACGTAGTTGAAGCTTATTTTAATTACGATAAGGTTTTTGGTAAGCACTCTATTAAAGCATTGGCCGGTTACTCGTATCAGCAGGATCGTACCAATGACGGCTTTGGTGTACAAACCCAGGGCTTTTCAGATGATAATTTAACGTACAATAATTTGTCGTTCTCAAATCCGACAAACCTGTCGCAAATTATTTTTAACCCGGCCTACATTTCAACTTTAAGATTGATATCATATTACGGTCGTTTAAATTATCAGTATGCTGATAAATACCTGTTGCAGGCCTCGTTAAGAGAGGATGGTTCATCGGCCTTTGGTTTAAATCATCGCCACGGTTATTTCCCCGCGGTTTCTGCCGGATGGAAGATCATCAGCGAAAAGTTTATGGAAAGTATGCCAGTGATTAGTGATCTGAAACTAAGGGCCGGTTATGGTGTATCTGGTAACAGCCTGGGTTTTGATGCCTTTACCGCTAAGTTAATATACGGAACCCCTCCGGGTGGTGGCGGAAAGTTTTTGAGCAATGGGGTTATCACCAACTCTATTGGCCCAGTACGTAATGAGAATACCGACCTTAAGTGGGAAAGTACAGCAACCACCAATATTGGTTTGGATTTCGGTATACTGCAAAACCGCATTACAGGATCTGTTGACTATTATATCAAAACAACATCTGATCTGATCACCGACTATTCGGTATCGTCAACCCAGTATCCTTATCCGGTGTTAACAGCTAATGTTGGCAAAATAAAAAATAGTGGTATCGAGGTTGTATTGAATGCCATCCCGGTAAAAACCAACAGCTTTACCTGGCGCACATCGTTCAACGTATCGCACAATAAAAACGAGGTAGTAAGCTTATCAAATAATCAATTTACTATTAACAATATTTTAACCGCGCAATTGGGTGGTAAAGGACAGTCATTCTTAAGTAGTCAGATTATACAACCAGGTTATGCAATTGGTACCTATTACCTGTGGCACTATTTGGGTAAAAATGCAGCTGGTGTAAGTACCTATCAAAAAGCCGATGGTTCAACCACCGCTTCGCAGCCGCTTACTACTGATCAGCGTATAACAGGTAGCGCGCAGCCTAAGCTTATTTATGGCTGGAACAACAGTTTCTTTTACAAAAACTTCGACCTTAACTTCCTGTTCCGAGGTGTTTATGGCAGCCAGATCCTGAATGCTACAGCAGCATCTTTAAACAATCCGGCCGATTCCAAATTTCAGAATATCCCGAGATCCACCCTTGGCGAATCATATAAAGATATTAACGCTTACCTGGTATCAGATCGCTATTTAGAGAGCGGCTCATATCTGCGTTTGGATAATGCTACCTTAGGTTATACCATTAAGCCGCATATCCAGGCTATCAAGAGCCTGCGTTTTTACGCATCTGGCAATAACATCTTTATCATAACCAAATACAAAGGTGTTGATCCCGAAATAAATATTGGCGGCTTAACGCCGGGCATCGATAACAAGGATTTTTATCCTAAAACCCGCACGTTCAGTTTCGGTGTAAATGCATCATTTTAAAACATTCAGCTAAAGATATACAGATGAAAAAGATATTAATATTATGTGCCGCAGCAATTGCCATCCTGGGTACATCCTCATGCACAAAGTTAGACGTACCTGTAGAGTCGCAGTACGTAAAATCAAATTTCCCGGTTACCGATGCAGATTACAACGCGCTGCTGGGTACCATTTATTCAAACCTTTCTTCACAATTTGCTGTGCCTTACTGGCGCATGCAAGAGCTATCAACAGACGAGGCAATATTGCCTGCCCGTGATGGTAACTTTGATGATGGCGGCCAGTACAGGCAGCTGCATTACCACAGCTGGACATTTGATCATCCTAACGTAATAGGGATATGGCAGTGGGGTTTTGGTGGTGTTAACACCTGCAATCGCATACTTACCGTTATTAA
This sequence comes from Mucilaginibacter sp. P2_A4, assembly GCF_056405015.1. Taxonomy (NCBI): domain Bacteria; kingdom Pseudomonadati; phylum Bacteroidota; class Sphingobacteriia; order Sphingobacteriales; family Sphingobacteriaceae; genus Mucilaginibacter; species Mucilaginibacter sp. P2_A4. The sequence continues at coordinate 319,860 of NZ_JBFUCX010000006.1, forward strand.
CGCTTCCTCTTCATCGCCAGCAAAAAAGGCAGCTTCATCTGCCGAAGTTAAGGCTATGCGTGCTTTATATAATTACTTCATGATGGATTTGTACGGTAACGTGCCTATTATCACTGATTTTCCGGTAACAGTACAGCCTGCAACACAATCACGTGCCAAAGTGTACCAGTACATTGAAAGCGAATTGTTAAGCGCGTTGCCACTACTGCCGGCAAAAACAAGCAGTAATGCAGCTTTGTATTATGGTCGCCCAACCAAAGCAATGGTTTTTGCTTTGTTGGAGAAAATGTATCTTAATGCGCAGGTTTATACCGGTACCGCTAACTATACCGGTGCTGTTGCCATGGCCGATAGTGTTTTAAAGAATACTAACTATAGCCTTGACGTTAAATACCGTGATATATTTTTACCAAATAATGGTCCTCAAATTAACGAAACCATATTTGCTATTCCTTATGATCAGCAAATTCCGGGTAATCAGTTTACCAGGTTTGGTTTCTTTTACTACCTGGTGCAAGCCTATGGGTTTAACGTAGGTTTAAGTATTGCCATGAGTACCACCCCAGAGTTTTATAACAGGTTTAATCTGCCAAATGATGTTCGCTCAAAAACATGGCTGGCCGGACCTCAATTTGCACCGGATGGTGGTGGTGGTTTCACTACACAGCCCGTATATTACCCGGGTACCACAACTCAAATTTATATTGAGCCTAAATTGACCCTGGTACCAGGCAAACCTATGGATTTAGGAAATACAATTGCAAGCCAATCAGAAGGGGTGCGTTCCATGAAATATTATCCGGATCCTACTATTATACAGGCAACCCGCCTAAATGGTAACGATGTGCCTGTATTACGTTTGGCAGATGTGATACTAATGAAAGCTGAAGCTATTTTACGCGGAGCCTCTGCTACCACTGTTAACGGAGAGTTGCAAACCCCTGATGTATTGGTGAATAAGATCCGTACACGTGCGGGTGCCCCTACGGTAGCTGGCATCGATCTTGACGGTTTATTAGATGAGCGTGCGCGCGAATTTTCATGGGAAGCATGGCGTCGTAATGATCTAATTCGTTTTGGTAAATTTGAAGTGGAATATCCATTGCCAAATGATGTGCTGAGTATGAATAAAGATGTTACCCGCAGGTTATACCCTATACCATCAACCGAAATTAAACTTAACCCTAAATTGGTTCAAAATCCTGGGTATTAATTTATAGTTGATATTAATGAGCGCAAAAGGTAAAACTTTTGCGCTTTTTACGTTTTAATTAAATAGTAAAATAAATAAAAAATGAAAATTATTAGCGGCTTACTGATTAGTCTTTTACTTCCTCTTTCGTTTTTAAAAAATGATCAGGAGGATCTCACTATAAATAAGATCCAGGTTATAGGATCACACAACAGTTATAAACGGGCTATTGATCCTAAACTATTCCGTTTTTTGCAAAAGCGCGATTCTGTGGGGATGAGCAAAATTGATTACGACCATATTGGCCTTTCAGATCAGCTTAATTTGGGCTTAAATGCATTGGAAATAGATGTTTATGCCGATGCCAAAGGCGGTAAATATGCACACCCTAAAGGGCTTGACTGGGTACCTGGTCAACCACCTTATGATACACAGGGTGTAATGAAAGAGCCCGGCTTTAAGGTTTTTCATATACAGGATATTGATTACCGCAGCAACTGTTTAACTTTTAAACTTTGCCTGCAGGAACTGAAAACATGGAGTGATGCACACCCTGATCATAATCCTATTTTTATTACCATGAATGCAAAGGATGAGCGAATGAAGAAACCGGGCTTTACCGTGCCCGAAAAATTCACATCCAAAACGTTTGACCAACTTGACAAGGCTATATTAGATAACCTTGGTAAACAATACTTAATAACGCCCGATGATATACGCGGAAAGTATAAAACCCTTGAAACAGCCGTATTGCACAACAACTGGCCAACATTGAAAGCCGCAAAGGGTAAATTTATTTTTATACTTGATGAGAAAGGAGCTAAAAGGGCATCTTACATAGCAGGCCATCCTTCACTTAAAGGACGGGTATTGTTTGCCGACGCGCTTCCGGGAACTCCCGAGGCTGCTATTCATATCATGAATGATGCTAAAAAAGATTTGGCGGCAATAAAAAGGCTGGTAAAAAAAGGCTACATCATCCGTACCCGTGCGGACTCTGATACCGAGGAAGCCCGTAATGATGATAAATCATCGTTCAAAGCTGCCCAGGAATCGGGCGCGCAAATTATTAGTACTGATTATTACCAAAAAAGCACTCACTTTAAATCTGATTACATGATCAGTTTTAGCGGAGGAACTTATTTTAAAGTAAATCCTCTGTTTAAAAATGCTACTGTGATGGCAACAAAATAGTCTGATTGTTTGCATTCAGCCCACATCTTTCAATGGTGTAGGGCCTTTATCAATATAAAACCGGTCCGCACCCTGGACCGGTTTTATTTATTTTAAACCTTTGCCAATGCTTGTGTTAAATCATCTATCAAATATTGTGGTTCTTCTAATCCAATATACATCCTGATAAGTTGATGGTGATCATCTACAGCACTATAGTCCTGCTCTGCAATTGATGCAATTGCCGGTACCACCAAACTTTCATGCCCTCCCCATGAAACCGCTATGAGGATGTGTTGCAATTGATTACAAAAGGTTTCGATTTTTGCGAAAGAGGAATCTTTTAAAATAAAACTAAATAGGCCGCCGCAGCCCTGCATTTGTTCATGAGCAAGTTCTGTTTGATCAAAATCAGCACTAAAGGGCCATAGTACCCTTTGCACTGCTTTATGACTGCTCAGCCATGCGGTAACTATCTTGGTACTTTCAAAACTCCGGTGTAAACGCAAAGGCAATGTTCTTAAACCTCTTAGCAGTAACCATGCAGAGTGAGGAGAAAGGGCAGGGCCAAGGTTCATAAATTCATGATCGAATATTTTTTTGATCATGGCTCTGCTTCCTGTGAGTACGCCGGCGGTGATATCAGAGTGCCCTCCAATGTATTTTGTAGCCGATTGTGCAACAAGGTCGATCCCCATTTTTATAGGTTGTTGAAAGAGCGGCGTACAATAACTATTATCTATCATGGTTATTATTCCGCGCGACTTTGCAAAGGCAGCTACTTTTCTGATGTCCTGCACCTGGTACGTGAAAGTGTTGGGGCTTTCTAAATAGATAATACGTGTTTGTGGCAGCACCGCGTTTTCAAAATTGCTAAAATCGGCTCCGTCAATAAATGTGGTGGTGATGTTAAATTTAGATAAAAAATCATTGAACAGTTTTTCTGTCCAGCTGTAAGGATCTTTAACAGCAATAACATGATCGCCGGCTTTAAGCAACGCAAGCATAGATACGCTAATGGCCCCAATTCCACTGTTAAATAATAAAGCGTCTTCGGCTCCATCTAATGCAGCCAGTTTTTTTCTTAAAATAGTAAGTGTAGGGTTTTGCCCGCGTGAATATAAGTTGGCCCCAAATTCATCGGCCATAGCCAGCCTTAAGTCGGTTATCGTTTTAAAGGCAAAATTGCTTGACTGTACAATAGGCGGCGAAACTGCATTGAAATAATTCTCCCGGTCTTCGCCCAGTTCATTTAAAATAAATGAAAGATCCATAATTAAGATGTTGAAATTGGTTTTTGGGTGCGTTTGGTAATAAAATATATAACAAGGCCAGCTGCAAATGCACAAAGGCATATGAGGGCAGCCATGGGGTTTTCAATAAAAATTGATATAGTAACAAACCAATAGCTGGTAATAAAAACAACGGGGATTAAGGGATACCATTTAATGGTATATATTCCTGTTCCGTCGAGATATTTAGTTTTTTTTCTCAAAATAAAAATGGATAAGGCGGCCGTTGAAAGTCCCACTGTATCAAAAAACATCACATAGTTCAGCATTTTCTCAAAGGAGTTTACAAAGAACAATATGATTAATACAGCGGCCACAAAAAAGCTTAATCCAAATTCCTGCACCTGTGTTTTGGGGTTGATATGTTTAAATATCGGGGGGAGTATCCCATCCTCGGCCATGGCATAGTAAACCCTTGGGTTAGCCATGATATTTACGTTAATAAACGCAAGTACAGAAACAAACATGAGTAGCGATATGATTTTATAACCCATGGCGCCAAAAATAACGCCGGCTAATGTAGCCGCCAATGCCGGCTGGTGCTGCATACCGCCAATTCCTAAAACTGAATAATAGGCAAAGTTGATGAGCATATACAAACAGATAACAATGATCATTCCCCTGAAAATGGCCTTTGGGATATTAACTTTCGCGTTTATACTGTCGCCTCCAAAATTGATGGTTTGCTGATAGCCGCCATAGGTGAAAAATATAGCTATTAAACTTACGCCGAAGCCGTATATACTGTTATTGCCAATGTGTTTAAATGCATGATGCGCTATAGCAGGTGTAGGGCCTTTAAACACGGCAGCACACAAAACAAGTATCATGCTTATTTTAAACAGGGTAAGTACATTTTGAGTTCGGGCACTCATTTTAATCCCCAGCAGATTTATGATATATAAAATAAGTACAGATGAAATGGAAGTGATCTTTATCCCCATATCATTTTGTAAATCCTTTGGCATAATGATGGGATTTATATATTCTGCACCTATAAGGGCAACTGCGGCTACAGACGCGGCGTTGCTGATCACCAGGATCCAGTTGATCATAAAAGCAAACGCGGGGTGAAAGCTATAGGAAAAAGCCTTATAAAAGCCACCCGTTGTTGGATACCGGGCACCAATTTCGGCAAAAGTGAGGGCCCCGCATAAACTTATTGCCCCACCAAAAAACCAGGCTCCAAAATATAAAAAAGGATTGCTTAAGCTGATAGCTACTTCGGCAGGGGTAGCAAAAATACCCATGCCAATAACCAAACTAATAACGATCATCGACAGATCAAAACGGTTAAGTTTTGGAATTATGCTCATCTTAATTGAAATGTACCGGCTTTAAATTTTTATCATCATGTAATTTGCAAGGTAAGTTAAGATTTTGATAAATTAATATGTTGTTTAGTAAAAGGTTTTATCATTTAGTGAAATTATTGCTTAACATTTAGTGAAAGCAGGTTAATCATTTGTTATATTTAGCCACAGGGCACTAATTGTGGCTATTATAAACCTTAAAGTTAATTGTAAAGCTTTTTTGAAATGTTAAATATTGTTAACCGGGTTTAAGCCGGGGAAGATAATGGCCCTACTGTACTATTAATTTATAATTTTGGAGGTAAGCAGTATTACCCGCATTTATATACCGCAGGTTACCGGAAACTAAAAATAGCATGATCAACAAAAAAATATCAATCAAGGATATTGCAAAGCTTACCAATACCTCTATAACCACAGTATCGTTTGTTTTAAACGGGAAGGGGCGTATAAGTAAAGAGATAAGTAAAAAGATTTTAGATGTGGCCCATAACAATGGTTATGAGCCTAATAGGATGGCTGTTGGCTTGCGCACAGGTGTATCAAAGGTTATTGGGTTGATAGTGGAGACCATAGGCGGCCCATTTTTTGGCGCAATGGCTAAAGTAATTGAGGAAGAGGCCGAAAAAGCGGGCTATGGAGTCATTTACTGTAGTACCAACAATAATATTCAAAAAGGGAGAGATGTGATCAAAATGCTATCGCAGCAATTGGTTGATGGATACATTATAACCCCTATAAAGGGTTTGGAGAAAGAAATACAAAACCTGGTGACAAATGAAAAAGCTGTGGTATTGATAGACGGCTATTTTCCTGATCTAGATATTCCGCATGTGCTGGTTGATAATTATAATAGTTCTTATCATGCTATTCAGTTCCTTATCAACTCCGGGTATCGTAATATTGGATTTGTAACGGCTGATTTGGAGCTAATTCAGCTGCAGGATAGGATGCAGGGATATAAGGATGCATTAAAGGCTGGCGATATAAAGGAAGATAAGAAGCTAATTTTTAAGGTGCCCTTTGATATTGATAAAACGGAGGCTGTAAATGCTATAAAAACATTTATAAAACAGCATAAACAGATGGATGCGGTATTTTTTACGACCAACTATTTGGGCACCATGGGGCTGCAAAGTATCAATGAGCTCAAATTAAATATACCCGGCGACCTGGCTGTTATCAGCTTTGATGATAATGAGATATTTGAGTTGTACCCGCCGGGTATTACTACAGTTAAACAACCAACTTACGAGATCGCCAAGTCGGCAATAGATGTATTGCTGTCGCAAATGAGCAACGAAAAGTACGATATCTCCAAAATTAAACTTCAAATACCAGCAACGCTTGTTGAGCGGGGATCTACGGTAGTGGTAAAATAGTGTTTTTACCTGCGATAATCATTTATGGCAATAAATAGCTGTTTTAGAAGCTTCTATTTATTGCTATTTCTATTTATATGCGTAATTTGAACAAGAAAACTGAAATATTTTAATCATTTTAGTTTTAATGTGTTATTTTTATTGCCATTATATCAAAAATTAATGTTTTTAAATAAAAAATGCGATTAAGTTTTGGTAAAACATTTTACTATATTATATTTGGATTATTCTATTGTTAACTACGTGTGATTATATTGATAAAACGATTTATCTTGAAGGGTTTATCTCTTGATAGAACAGGTAGTTTTAAAAACTAACAATGATCGTTTCTTAACGATTTGAAATAAATATTTGTTCTTTCGGAAAATTGAGCTTTCATTTCCAGTCAGGGTGCATTATTGGATGCGCCGGTTTTAAATTTCTTTTGTGTTTGCCTGGATGACAGCATTTTTGTGCACAAATTGATAAAACGTTTTACCTAGATTGATATATAAATTAATAACCAAAACCAACTGGATGGATAGAAAAACAACTAAAACTTAAAGCAAATAACAGCGCCGCTGTTCAAACCCCTATTACAGTATCGATATGGCATTGCTTCATATCAACAATCATTAACTGCTCATTTTATTAATTAATTATGATTAAATTTTTTTACAAAAAAAAGATCTTTTATTACGCGTGCATAATTCCAATACTACTTGTTTTGGGAGTATCTGCCACGCACGCCCAAACTACCCCGGCTACGGGTACCCAGGTTACCGTTTCGGGTATTGTTAAGGACGCCAGCGGTCCCTTACCTGGTGCTTCTGTTTTATTGGCAGGTTCAACATCAGGTATCTCTACAAATGTTTCGGGTGCATTTACAATTAAAGTTGAAATAGGTAAGTCAATTTCTGTAAGGATGATTGGTTACCTGCCAGAAACTATTAAAATAACCGGAGCTAAATCAGACCTGGTTGTCGTTCTTAAAACAGATCAGCAAGCATTAAAAGATGTAGTTGTAATTGGCTACCAATCTGTAGCACGCAAAACCATCAGTGCGGCCGTTACATCTATTAATCCTAAGGCTATAGCCGATATCCCTGCGCCAACATTGGATGCGCTATTACAGGGACGTGTTGCCGGTTTAAATGTTCAGAATTTTTCTGGCGAGCCCGGGGTACGCAGTAACGTAGTTTTGAGGGGTAACACCGCGGTTAGCCGTAATATTGATAACAATACCGGTACCGCATCAGGAAAGCAAAGCCTTGCAAGAGCTCTTTCTGGTCCACTATACGTAATTGACGGAGTTACGCAAAGCACCGAAGATATAGCCGCCATTAATTATGGTAGCGGAACCAGTACCGATGCGCTTGCGGGTATCCCTATCAGCGATATCGAAAGCATCGATGTATTAAAGGATGCATCTGCGTCTGCAGTATACGGATCACGCGGCGCCAACGGTGTAATCCTCATCACCTTGAAAAAGGGCGTAGCCGGTAAACCAAGGATCACTTTTTCAACCTATCACGGTATAACAGATAAACCTAACTTGGATAAAGTACTTACAGGTGCTGCCGAGACAAGGGCGAAACTTGCGTTGATACAGCATTATGGCAACTATCAAAACTTACAAAGTATTCCACAGATTTTGACCGATACCCTAAATCCGGCCTTTAATAACGCTAACGATTACAGGGGCCAATTATACCAAACAGGGCAGGTTGATAACTACCAGCTATCTATGACTGGTGGTAACGATGTAGTAACCTACCGTTACGGCTTAAACTATTACAATGAAGCTGGTATCATCAAAAAAACAGGGTTGCAACGTTATTCATTTAACAGTACAGTGGGTGTCGCGCTCTCTCCAAAATTGAAGATCAGCACCCAGATCAGGTTTTACAGGGTTGATCGCCCAACTTCATTGAGCGATGTGAGCGGTAACGTAAATCCGTTTACAGGTGGTTATTATGCAAATAGCCCGCTACCTCCTTCAAACTTATATCTATCACAGGATAATAAGGATTTTCTGTTTGGCAGCTCCAACCCATCAACAGATGCTAATACCAATAACAGTATTACCATAAGCCCAACTATCGACTGGAAAATCTCTGATCATTGGTTATTTAATACTGTAATATCCTATGAAAGTGCAGGCAGCCGCAGAGATACCTATACACCCGGCAGTGTTAGGTTAAGTGGTACAGGATATGCATCAAGCTTTGTAGATAACTCTGCCAACTATTTAATGAGTAATAGTTTGCAGTACAGTACAACATTAAATAATGTACACCATATAAATGTGTTGATTGGTCAAAATACCGAGTACCATAACTACAGGGCAACTGATGCGGAAGCGGATGGGATCCCTAATGATCAAATCTCGATTGTAAAAGTGCTAAACAAAGCCAGCTCAACAGCTTACTCAGATTTAATTGAAAGTGGTATTCAAACCGGTTTTTTAAGGTTGAACTATGATTATAAGGGTCGCTATTTATTATCAGGCGTATTTAATGCCGATGCATCTTCAAAATTTGGCGCGGGTAACAGGGTAGGTTATTTTCCTTCAGTATCTGCAGGCTGGATAGTAAGCGACGAGCCTTTTATGAGGGGTACCGAAAATTGGCTAAGCATGTTTAAAATTCGTGGTAGCTACGGTATTACCGGAAGGCAGCCTGATGGTGGCGATAACTATTTATCATACAATACTTATGCTATAGGCGCAGGTGGTTTCTCTGGTAGCAGCAGCCCGCAAACAGGCCAAAACCTTTCTTATACTTATAATGGGGTTGCGGCCATATCTCCTAATTTTAACGGGGGATTGAGCAATAAAAACCTTACCTGGGAGCATTCAAAACAATTTAACCTTGGGGTTGATTTGGCTTTTCTCGACAATAGGTTCAGCTTTACGGCAGATGCCTATGTGAAAAATACCAGCAAGGGTATCTTCTCGCTTCAATTGCCGGTGAGCACGGGTTATACTACTATTGTAACCAACTCTATCGGTACACAAAACAGGGGCCTTGAGGCATCATTCATAGCCCGCTATTTTGCTCCTAAAAGTGCTTTTCAATGGGAAACCAGCTTTAATATTGCCTATAACCAAAATGAAATTACCGCGTTACCCAATGGCGGCCGCGATATTTATTTAGATAAGTATGTTTTAAGGCAAGGACAGCCTATAAACGAATATAATCTGTTTAAACAAACAGGTATTTACAAAACAGATAAAGATGTTCCTATTAATCCGGTAACAGGTCAGCCTTTAAATTTTTATGGTTATCCGTTTAAGGGCGGTGACCCAATATGGAAAGATTCAAATGGCGATGGCACACTCGATCAAACAGATTATGTACCTGCGGGTAATCCAAATCCTAAATTTACCGGTGGATTTGTTAACACATTTAGCTTAAAAAGCTGGACATTATCTGTATTCTGTACATTCACTTTAGGCCGCGATATCTACAATGATTACCTGGTAGGTAAGTTATCGCATCTGGTACCCAATGATGATGGCGATCCTGATCCATATCATGATATAACACATAATGCTTTCCCTGATCTTTCTGGCATCAATTACTGGAAAAATCCTGGTGATGTAGCGCAATACCCTTCTTTAAGTTCGGTAAGCGGAACGCATTATAAATACGCGGCTGTAAGTTCTGCCTGGGTTGAAAATGGCGATTATCTGCGTGTAAAAACTGTATCCCTTTCCTATGGATTTAAAGAAGGTATTTTAAGAAAACTGCATGTAAGTCATTTAAGGGTATATGGAATGGTTGATAATCTGCACATTTTCCAAAAATCAAACGTGCCGGATGCTGAAGAAGTTGACGCTTTTGGTGTGTATAATGGCAGTGGATACCCAATCCCTAAAAAGTTTACACTTGGCCTGGATATAACCCTTTAACATTTTATACATGTTGATAATAAGAAAAGAAATGAAAAAGAACATATTAAAATATACCGCCGGGTTACTATTGGTAACTGGTTTAATAAGTGTTACTTCCTGTAAAAAGATACTTGACGTTGAACCGCATAACTCCACTTTTACAAATGCGTATTTTCAAAATGGTACTGATGCCAATACGGCAATTGCTGGGTCATACGCGTTGTTGCGGTCGGTATTAACCAATAACTACTCATTCCACGTTTATGGCGATGCACCTGCAGGTGAGTTTAGTATCAATTCTGGACAGGATGATGGAAACTATAACATTAGTAACGGCGAATTTACAGGGCTAAATGTTGGGTCTGGTAACTGGAACTGGTTAAACTATTACCAGCTGTTACAGCAAATAAACCTGGTAATTAACAAGGTGCCTAATATTCCTATCAACACCTTTGCCAACCAGGACGAAAAGAAACAGATCATAGGCGAAGCTTATTTTCTGCGTGCGTTTACTTACTTTTATATGAGTAGGGTATGGGGCGCGGTACCTTTGAAGTTAGAACCTGATTTGGATGTTAGTCAGGCCAAAAATATACCCCGCACCCCGGCGGCCGATGTACTTAAGCAATGCCTTGCCGATTTAAAAACTGCCGAAGCTAACCTTGTATTTGGTTACAGCGATGAAAATCAGCGTGCGGTAAGGGCAAACAAAGGCAGCGCTCTTGCTTTGGAAGCACACATTAAAGCATGGATGCATGACTATAGCGGATGTGAGCAGGCTGCAGCACAGGTAATTAATAGCGGTGGTTATCATTTAGTTAGTGATACTTCACAGTTTAGCAAGGTGTTTATTGGTAAATCTGTTGAAGGTATCTTCGAGATCAACATCAGCTATGGCCAAAACGAAGGCGGCTCACTTAATAATCCATATGGAGGGCTTTATGCTCCAACTATTGCATACCCGTTTGTAGCTACCAAGTCAAGTTTACAGTGGCCGGTTAATACAACCTATGTAAATAAGTTGTTCCCGGATACAACCGACCTGAGATATCGGAAATACTTTTTCCAGGCTCAAGGTTCAAACGGGCAAACCATTAAATACTCAAACATTACTTATGCCGATGGTTCTGCCAAGAACGATCCAAGGTTATCTAATAATATCATCATCTTCCGCCTGGCAGATATTATATTGCTTAGAGCTGAGGCGCTGAATCATTTAGGGCGCGATGGAGAGGCAGTAACGTTACTTAACACTATCCGTCAAAGGGCTGGTATTGATAATTATACGGGTACAGGCGATGATCTTAATCGCACTATCCTGGAAGAGCGCCTGCGTGAGCTGTTTTATGAGGGCCAGTCTTTTTATGACCTGGTGCGTACTAAACAAATCAGCAATCCAACCTCAAGTTTTATAGGAGATTATAACGAGCGATTTGATGATGTCAGGATCAATGCGGGCGGCAACTTATGGCCAATTGACCCGGGTATGTTCAAAGATGATTTTGTATTAACGCAAACACCTTACTGGCAAGGGAAATTATAACTATTTAAATAGCATAAAATGAAAACATTAAAAATATTTATACTCACCTTATTTGCGGCAACCGCGCTTTTCTCCTGTAAAAAGGACTATGTTATTGGCGGTACCCCCTTTAATGCTAAGGTGAACATGACTACCTATGATTATTTGAAAACTAATCACGCGTTTGATACCCTGGTGCTTATGATCAATAAAATGCAGCTAAAGGATGAGGTAAACACCAGCGGAACATTTTTCGCGATGACAAATTACTCTATCCACAACTATGTATTGTCTAAGCAAGCTCAGCTGCGTATTACCCAAAACGATGAAAATTTGGTTTACAAGTTTGATGACATTGATTTTGTTGCGCTGAAGGACTCTTTAAAATCATACATGTTTAAAGATAAGTATAGCAGGGATAATCTTACCCAAAAGGGAGTATACGTGCAATCAAAAGATGGCGAAAGGCGCCTGATGCAGTTATTACCAACAACTGATTATACCAGTGGCATTTTTACAACAAACCCGCAGTATATATTCTTTACCAAAGTTGTTCCATTGGTACCCGGTGGTTCGGTACCCACAACTATTGATGGTATAGCGGCGCTGGATAGCCGGCAGTTTCTTTATACACTTTGCCAAACTACCGGTATAATTACCACAACGGGCGTATTGCATGTACTAAGCAATAACCACACATTCACCTATTTTGGTAACATTTCAAATTAATAAACTTTTTAGATAATAAGAAAATGAAAAAAAGTTATAAAATCTTGGCCGTCGCCATAATAGCGACAAGTGTTGTGGCCTGCGTTAAGGCACCTCATGGTTTTTTAAGTGGACAGATCCGTTATCGCGATAGCCCGATACAGGTTCAAAGAGGAAATATTGTGCAAACATCTGCGGTTGATAACGATGGCTCAAGCGCGCCGGTAACTTATAGGTTATTGGATATAAGAGATGCTGTTACTCATAAACATGCAGATTCACTGTATAAAAATCGCGACAGATATGTTTATATAGAGCAATTTGACCCAAATGTAGATACCACGGTAGCTTTACTAAATAGCCGCCGTAAAATTGTTAGCTCACCAACTTTCGAGTTTAACGAACATACAGGTGGGTTTACCTTTTTCGGTACTACCGCTAACGCGCCTGCGGGATCATATGAATTTGATATCGCTGCAACTAACGAGAACGGTACAAAGAATATCAAAAACGTGGCCACTTTTAATTTGTACGATGGCCCCGTTGCCGATATTGATCAGGGAGGAAGTGCATGGTTTGCCGACGGCACAACCACCAACGGAGATCTTGGCCAGCCGAGTGTTACCGTAACCAAATTATCGCCCAAAGGCACATTGGCTATCTTAAAGATAGTTGATAAAAATGGAGTGCCGTTTAACCCTAAAAAGAACGAATACATTAAACGTGGTGATAGAAGTGATTTTACAACCTTTGCAAAGTTTCACCCGGTTATAGTTTCTGATACATCTTTAACTTGTAATTTTGAGGTTATTCCTTTTCCATACCAGGGAGCGGCGCAGGGATTTTTAATGTATTACCGTATCCCCGGGCAATTTGTAAAGATCGATCCGGGTTTTACGCCAACTTCAGGTAGGAATTATAGTTACAACCCAAGGTTTTCTGTAAGGGTTTCGCAGGAAGGTACTTATTTAATCACGGTTAAATTAAAACACGCTACCCGCGATCCTATTTAAAAACAATACCACAACAATAATCCCGGTACAATCCTGTTAACTTGATTGTGCCGGGTATTTTCAACCTTGATTAATATAAAACAATACATAAAATAATGAAGAGAATATTTTTTTTGAACGTAATTGGGGTTTTTGCATTTTGTGCCGCCGGTCATGCCCAATCAACCGAGGTAATTAATAAAAACGGATACAAGCTAACGGTCATAAACCAGGATGCAGCTTTTGATAAAGCGGAGATAGCTAAACTCGAAGAAACCTTTTTTGAAGTATATCCAAAGCTTGAAAAAGAATACAATAAAAAAGTTACTAAAAACGTAACCTTTGTTATTGATACCGCCTATGATGGCGTAGCTGCAACAGCAAACGCACGTGTAGTATTCAGTTCAAAATATATGACCAAACATCCTAAAGATATTGATGTAGTTACCCACGAGGTGATGCACATTGTACAGGATTACGGTGATAGCGCTGGTCCGGGATGGTTAACCGAGGGCATTGCTGATTACGCCCGTAATAAATTTGGTGTTGATAATGCAGGTGCGCACTGGGCATTGCCTGAATTTAAATCTACGCAAAATTATGATAACGCTTACCGTGTTACCGCCCGTTTTTTGGTTTGGACTGAAAAAAATTACAAAGCAGGTGTGGTAAAAACCTTCGATAAACAATTACGCGACCACACCTTTACAGATGATAGCTGGAAAAAAGAAACCGGCAAAACACTTGACCAACTTTGGACGGCTTATGCTGCCAATCCAGCTATATAACAATTAGCTCTCTTTACAGATAAAATGAAGAAATTTCTTTTTGCATTACTTTTAAGTCCGGCAATTTCCCTGCAGGCGCAAACCCACCCCTCCGAAAACCTGGTCCAGTATGTCCGTCCGATCATCGGCACGCAGCGGATGGGACACGTATACCCGGGCGCGACGGTACCCTTCGGGATGGTACAGCTGAGCCCCGAAACCGATACGGCAGGCTACGAGCTGAACGGTAAATACAACCCCGATGTATACAAATACTGCGCGGGCTACCAGTACGATGATAAAACGATCGTCGGTTTCAGCCATACCCATTTCAGCGGCACCGGCCACTCCGACCTGGGCGACTTTTTAATCATGCCGACCGTAGGCCAATTAAAACTCAACCCCGGCACAGCCGATAAACCAGGCAGCGGCTACCGGTCCGGCTTTTCGCACCAGAACGAAGTAAGCCAGGCCAATTATTATAAAGTAAAGCTGGATGAAAGCAATATCACCGCTGAGATGACCACCACGGCAAGAGTGGGCTTTCACCAATATACCTTTCCCAAATCCGACCAGTCGCATATCGTCCTGGACCTGATGGCGGGGATCTATAATTACCCCGATAAAAACGTGTGGACCTACCTGCGGGTACTGAACGACAGCACGGTGATGGGCTACCGGCAAACCAATGGCTGGGCCCGCACCCGCACCCTGTACTTCTCGATGAGCTTTAACAAAGCCTTTTTTAAACACGGCTACAAAAAATACGATAAACGGGAAGTGTACGGCGGTTTCTGGGGTAAATTCAACCAAACTAAAAATTTCCCCGAAATAGCCGGCAAACAGCTCCGGGCTTACTTCGATTTCAAAACCGAAGCAGGGGAGAAAATCAAAATCAAATTCGCGCTGTCGCCGGTAAGCATGGCCGGGGCGCTGAACAACATGCAGGCGGAAATCCCGGGCTGGGACTTTGAGCAGGTAAAAGCCGATGGGCAGCAGCTTTGGGAAACCGAACTGCATAAAATCGAGATCCAGGGTAATCAGGAGATCAAAGAAAACTTTTATACCTCGATGTACCATACCATGATCAACCCGACCATGTATATGGATGCCGACGGACAGTACAAAGGCATAGACCAGAACATACACAAAGCCGAAGGCTTTACCAACTATACCACCTTTTCACTTTGGGATACCTACCGGGCCCTGCACCCGCTGTTCAACATCATTGAACCCCAAAGGAATGCCGATATGATCCAAAGCATGCTGGCCCACTATGACCAGAGCCCGGAACATATGCTGCCCATCTGGTCCAACTCGGGTAACGAGAACTGGTGCATGAGCGGCTACCATAGCGTAGCAGTCATCGCCGACGCGGTGGTTAAAGGCAATGTGCACTTTGACGCGAACAAGGCGCTGGATGCCTGCGTGGCTACAGCCAAACACCGGGACTATGAAGGCATTGGGGAGTACATGGATAAAGGCTATATCCCCGATGAAAAAAGCGGCGTATCGGTATCCTCCACCCTGGAATATGCCTTTGACGACTGGGCCATCGCCCAATTGGCCAAAAAGCTGAACCGGATGGAGATCTATAACGAATTTATCAAACGCTCGGAAAACTATAAGAACGTATACGACAAAGCTGCGGGCTTCATGCGTCCCAAACTCAGTAACGGCAGCTTTAGGAAAACATTCGATCCGCTGAGCACGATCAATGAAGGCTTCATCGAGGGCAACAGCTGGAACTATACCCTTTTTGCCCCGCAGGACCCCAAGGCATTGATTGAGTTAATGGGCGGGAACAAAAGATTCACCACCTACCTGGATTCCCTGTTCACGATGAACCTGCCGGATAAATACTTTGCTGAGACAGAAGACATCACCCGGGATGGCATCATCGGCAATTATGTACATG
>NZ_JBFUCX010000007.1:0-325788 GCF_056405015.1 Mucilaginibacter sp. P2_A4
CCTTAGTACGAGAGGACCGGGTTGGACTAACCTCTGGTGAATCTGTTATGGCGCCAGCTGTATTGCAGAGTAGCTACGTTGGGAATAGATAAGCGCTGAAAGCATCTAAGTGCGAAACTAGCCACAAGATGAGACTTCCATTGAGGGTCGTAGGAGACTACTACGTTGATAGGTCATAGGTATAAAGGTGGTGACATCATAGCCGAGTGATACTAATTGCCCGAAGCTTTCTCATAGCAGGTAATAATGGGATGGGTAYTCGTATCCATCCCGAACAAAAACTAATACTGTTGTTTTCTTTGATCAAGAACTTCTTTCAATAATATGTCATTGTTTAGCTGAAAGCTAAAGGCGTAAAGCCGAAAGCGGAGCAGCAAACAAATAATGAATTGGCAAAAAAGCTTTATGCTTTTMGCTCAAAAGAAATTCAGGTGCCTATATCGGCGGTGTCTACCTCTTCCCATTCCGAACAGAGAAGTCAAGCCCGCCAGAGCCGATGGTACTGCGGTAAAACGTGGGAGAGTAGGTCGGTGCCCAATCTTAAAAGCCCCAAAAGGCTGAATCGTGAAACCCTTCATCTAATGATGAGGGGTTTTTGCGTTTATAGTAATTTTTCTTATCTATACCGGCAACTTCCTGGCTTCGCCTTGGTTTCAGTTCCTTTTTCGTTTGCCGTTCTTTTTGTTACATTTAAGGCATATACCTTAAACCATGACATCCCAACAGGCACAACTTTGGCAAAACGTTCAAAACTTTCAATTAGATGATCCCGAAGTTGATTTTACGTTTTCGGAAAGGCTTGCACGTGAAAATGGCTGGACTAAAGTTTATACCGAACGGGTTATCATCGAATATAAAAAATTCATTTTCCTTTGCTGTATCAGTTTAGATGGGGTAACACCGTCTGATCCTGTAGACCAGGCCTGGCATCTGCATTTAACTTATACTCAATCATACTGGACCGGTCTGTGCAGAAACGTCCTCGGGCAGGAAATTCACCATAACCCAACCCGGGGAGGTAAGGCCGAGGCTGGTGAGTTTAATGGCTATTATACGCGTACCCAACAGTTATATATGCAATTCTTTAATATTGCCCCACCCGATGATATATGGCAAAATAACATTACTCGTTTCACTGATATCAATTTCCAACGAGTAAATATTACCAGGTATTGGCTGCTGCGCAAACCCGGTAACGGGAGCCAGGTGGCAATATTACTCATGCTTATTATTGTTGTGGGTTTGTTTATTCAGGCTTCAGAAACTGCTATAGCTATCGGTATAATGGTAGCTGTTATTGTTATAGTAGTAATAGCTGTTTATAAAAATGAAAGTGGAGGGAGCAGTAACGGTGGTTGCAGCGACACTGGTTGCAGTGGTGATGACAATGCTCATCATGGCGGCCATTCCGGGCATGATGGTCATGGTGGCGATAGCGGGTGCAGTAGTGGCTGTTCTGGCTGCTCGGCATCTGGTTGTAGCGGTTGTGGCAGCCATTAGTGAATAAGAAAATTGGAGGTAATTAAGAAACTATAAGATGATAGATTAAGGAGTTTGTAAATCAACGGGCAGGAAAAGATCCGGTGCCTGCTCTATCCGGTGAATGTTTATTTTACGCCCAGGCTTGCCCTTACCTTTTTAACTTCTGATGCGGTAACCAGGCTGCTGTTGTTACCGAAATTACTGCGGATATAGGTAAGCACTTGTGCTATTTGGGCATCGGTTAAAAAATTATGCTTGGGCATTACGCTATTATATGGTTTATTTTTAACCTTAACCGGTCCTTCCAGGCCATTTAGCAAAACCTGTATGGCCAGGTCTTTTTCCATGTATTTACCGCCGGTAACCCACTCAGATCCATTTAGTGGCGGGAATAGGTTACCATCGCCCTTGCCATTTTTTTGGTGGCAGTTAGCACAATAGTTAGCATATATCTGGGCTCCGCCTTTGAGCATACCCGTTGCAATATTATTACGCACAGGGTTGGGCATTTTAAAATTTGGTAATTTTTTACGCAGTTCCATTTTAGCAAGTTGAACATCGGTGAAGTTACTTTTATCGCCCTGGTAAAAAATGCGCCAAACCCTGCCTTTTTCGGTATCACTCACATAGAGCGAACCATCGGGGCCAACAGATAAACCCATAGGGCGGCAAACTGCGTCACTTACGCTTACAACGGTATTATGTGCCGCAAAGCCATCCGCAAATATTTCCCATGAACCACTAGGGACACCATTTTTAAATGGAACAAAGGCAACAAAGAACCCAGCCTGCGGATAGGGCGATCTATTGGTCGACCCATGGAAAGCTACAAATGCGCCATTCTTATACCTGGCCGGAAATTGGTTGCCGGTGTAAAAAAGCAGGTCGTTGGGTGCCCAATGCGCTTGGAAAGCTATCAATGGCTGCGCATACCTGGCGCCATTACCTGCTTTTTTTCCATCGCCTCCATATTCGGGGTTCAGTAGTTTTTTATGTTTAATAGGGTCGTAATAATAATAGGGCCAGCCTACATCGGTGCCTCTTTTTATTTTTAAAAATTCTTCCGCCGGCATAACCGCGCTTTGCCATGCACTAAAAATTTTAGGGAATAGCAGGCGAAAGTCATCCCGGCCATGGGCCACTACATACAGGGAGTTATCGGCCGTATTCCAGTCCATAGCCACTACGCTGCGCAAGCCGGTGGCGTAGCGTATGCCATCTTTTTGCTGCTGGTTGGGTTTGGTCTCGTCAAATTGCCAAATGCCTCCATATTCCTGCAAAAGCGGGCAACCCTTTATCCCAGGTGAGCCCGGCACACGATTTTGTTCCTGGCAGGCGTTTGATGGCGCACCAAAGGCTACGTACATGTGCCCGTCATTATCAAAGGCCAGGGGTTTGGCATCATGCTCATGTTCGCCATGCGCGTCATGCAATATCAACTCCAGGGGGCCATCGGGTACCAACGTTGCCGGGTTCAATTTGGTTCGGTAAACATTTACCTCCGAACTGAAATACAGATAACCTTTGTGAACGCGCATGGCCGTGCCATAAGGCCCTTTATCATCGTAATCGCCAAATTTTTGAATGATATCAGCTTTGCCATCCTGATCGGTATCACGGGCGGCCACATTGCCACCAATGGAATCGGGGAAGCGAAGTTTTACATAAATATCGCCGTTGGTATTTACGGCGATGTGGCGTGCCCGGCCCTCCAGGCTATCAATCACGATAAGGGCTTTAAAATTACCAGGGAGGTATAAGCCGCCGTTGTTTGCATCAGCTATGAGGATTTTATTTTTTTTTACGATAACCGTAAAACTGATCATGATTAATGCAATACCAATAACTGTAATATGCGTTATGGGCCGATGTGCCAAACTTTTTAAAAGCCTTTTCACGCGTAAAAAATTATGCTTTATCATCTCGTGGATCAGAAAAAAGATCAATATTATTTGAATGGGTTATTGTAAAATTTCATGCATTGCCGGTATTATAAGGATTTTAGGTGCTAAATGTTTTTGAAGCGGGTTAAAACTTTGGCGCCGCACAGAGAAAGTTATCGGGAAGCTAATACTGCGTATCAATAATTTTATCATCCATATTTAATAAAAACCCTATCTTATCATCCTTTATAAACAGAACATATATGCCCGCATCTGAAAAAAAATTAGGTTTATGGACAAGCACCTCCCTGGTGGTGGGCAATATGATAGGTGCCGGTGTATTTTTGATGCCAGCGGCCATGGCCGGGTTCGGTAGTATCGGTTTGCTGGGTTGGGTATTTTCGGCCATTGGCTCATTCTTCCTCGCCAAAGTTTTCAGTAATATGAGCAAATTGCTGCCGCATGCTACCGGGGGGCCGTATGCATTTACCCGCAATGGTTTTGGCGATTTTGCAGGATTCCTGGTAGCCTGGGGATATTTCATATCTACCTCATGCGCCAACGCGGCTATCACCATATCATTGGTGAGCGCGCTTAGTACTTTTTTCCCGATACTGGCCACCAGTAATATTGCGGCTGTTTCAACAGGTTTGTGTGCGATATGGTTACTTACCTATATTAATACGCTTGGTGTTGTTACCAGCGGCAAATTGCAATTGATAACAACTATTCTTAAGGTTTTACCATTGCTACTAGTGGCTGTTGGCGGCTTGTTTTTTTTACAACTTAAAAACTTTACCCCCTTTAACAGCAGCGGCAATACTACTTACGGCGCGATAAGCGCTACTGCTGCCCTGACCATGTTTTCATTTATAGGTATCGAATGTGCCACTATACCCGCGGGTAGTGTAATCAATCCGGAGAAAACAATACCTAAAGCAACCATGATAGGTTTATTCATAGCCACTTTGGTTTATATTTTGGGTAGCGTAAGTGTATTGGGTATAATCCCGGCGGCGCAATTACAGCGTTCCGTTACTCCCTATGCCGATGCGGCTGTTGTAATTTACGGTAGCAGCGCCCGCTATTGGGTAAGCGCGGGTGTGGCCATAGCCGCTTTTGGCGCACTTAACGGGTGGACGCTGATGCAGGGGCAAATGCCCTTTGCTACTGCAAAGGATAAACTATTCCCGGCGATATTTGCCAGGCAGAATAAAAAAGGGGTGCCTTATGTAGGAATTCTTTTAAGCAGTGCGCTGGTATCTGTTTTCATGAGCATGAATTATACCAAAGGACTTGTTGAGCAGTTTAGGTTTTTACTGTTGCTATCCTTATTATCTATGCTGATCCCTTACCTGCTATCAGCCGCCTCATACCTCATCATCAAGGCAAAAGCTAAACAAACTAACGGCTGGGCGGGTGCTGTACTGCTGGCCATTTTAGCGTTTGGTTATGCGTTATGGAATATTGCCGGCACCGGCAAGGAGGCCGTTTATTATGGGTTTTTACTGCTGATGATCAGTATCCCGTTTTATGTTTGGGTAGCATATAAAAAAAGCAAAGAAAGGGATTAAGGCCTGTTTAGTATTTTGTATTACTAATATTACGCTTTTATTATTTATTTGTAAATCAATAGTTTCAATAATATCCATCCATTGTAAATGTTAAATTTTGGCGCTAAAGTGTTAAATTTCATAGCCAAGTGTTAAACAGCTTTGATTACTAAAAACTTAGTTATACCTTGGTTCTCATAAACTACCTTATGAAAATCACAATTCCTGCACTAATAATATTTTGCTTAAGTACGTTTTCTGTTTTTGCGCAAAATAGTTATTCCATTAAAGGTTTGGTTGCCGATACAGCATCAAACTCAAAACTTACCAATGCCACAGTAGCTGTTTTAAATGCCAAGGATTCCATTCTGCAAAAATTTACCAGGGTAAACGAAGGGCAATTTGCCATAAACAACCTTAAAAAGGGAAAGTTTATCCTGCTGGTATCCTACTCTGGCTATGCTGATTTTGTGGAGCGCTTTACGCTGGATTCTGCACACACTACACATAATTTTGGCAATATTGGTATGATACTTAAAACACAGCTGCTTAAAGAGGTAATTATAAAAGCCCAGGTAGCTGCAGTTAAAATTAAGGGCGATACCACCGAATTTAATGCCAAGGCCTTCACTGTACAACCCAATGCTAAGGTAGAGGATTTGCTGAAAGAGCTTCCGGGCATACAGGTGGATAAAGACGGCAAAATTACCGCCCAGGGCCAAACCGTAAGTAAAGTATTGGTTGATGGGGAAGAGTTTTTTGGTGATGATCCTACCCTGGTTACCAAAAACCTGCGTGCCGATATGGTGGATAAGGTACAGCTTTATGATAAAAAAAGCGACCAGGCCGCTTTTACCGGTATCGATGATGGTGTAAAGAATAAAACCATCAACATTAAACTTAAAGAGGATAAAAAGAACGGCTATTTTGGTAAAATAGATGCTGATGGCGGTACCGATAAATATTACCAGGAGCAGATACTTTTCAACAGATTTAAGGGCAAACAAAAGCTTTCGGTATATGGCACTTTGGGCAATACGGGTAAAGTAGGTTTAGGCTGGGATGATAACAGCAAATACGGCGGCAGTGGCGGTCTTGAATTTGGCGATGGAGGGGAGATTTATTTCAATGGCGGAGGGGGAGACGACCTTGACTCGTTTAGTGGCCGGTTTGATGGTGAGGGGATTCCCCTTGCGAGATCGGCGGGTGCGCATTACGATACCAAATGGGACGGCGATAAACAATCTATCAACGGCAATTTCAAAATAGGTTCGTTAAATGTTGATGGTACCAAAACTACGCTAACGCAAAACAATTACGGCAATACCTTTACCACTAATAACTCTGATCAGATTTTTCACAACCACATGTTTCGTCAAAAGCTGGATCTTACCTACCAGGTAAAGCTTGATACAGCGCAAAATTTAAAACTGATGGTTGATGGAACAGATAAAAACACCATCACTAATAATACTTATGACTATGTGAGCAAGCGGGCCAATGGATCATTGCAAAACACCAACAACCGTACTATTGATAATAATGTGCATCAAAAAATATTTAATGCCAGCGCGTTTTATACCAAGAAATTTAAAAAGGTTGGTCGTACGTTATCAGTAAACGTAACCGAGGGATTTAATCAAAGTAATTCGGATGGACATTTATATGCCAGAACCAAGTTTTTTGATACAACAGCTTTTGATAACACCGCGACTGCCACTAAAGATACCATCACTGATCAGCGTAAAACAACAAACATTAAAACCAATATCTTAAACACAAACCTTACCTATACCGAGCCGCTTTCAAAAACCTTTTCGGCAATTGTAAATTATGGCATCAATGTGAGCAACAACAGTGCCGACAGGAGATCATACAACGCTTCGGGAATAAATCCTGATGGGTCAAAACAGTATAATACGCTTGATACCACGGTAAGTAATAATTATAAGCTAAACCAGGTATCGAACCAGTTTGGCTTAAACTTCAATTACAAAAGCAAGAAAAGTACATTTAATTTTGGTTCAAGGGTTTCGGCCGTTAATTTTAAACAGATAAATGAAATCACGGGTACCGAGCGTGTTCGTAATTTTACCAACTGGTTTCCGCAAGCCACTTTCCAATATCGCTTTTCTCAGCAGGAGTCGGTAAGGCTGAGTTATAATGGCAATACTACTCAACCAACTATTGACCAGATACAACCCGTAAAAGTAAATACCGATAACCTGAACATTACGCTGGGTAATGCCAACCTGCGGCCATCATACACCAACCGCTTAAATTTTAGCTATAACTCCTATAAAGTACTGAGCGGACAATCCATATGGCTGTATGGATCTTATTCCAATACCTACAACCCCATTGTGAGCAATGTATCTACTGTTGATGGTGCAAGTACCTATCAATACACCAACCTTAAAAATAAGCAAACTGTAAATATGTATGGAAGTATTTACTTTGACAGAAAAATACCTAAGGTTGATATCAATGCCGGACTTGGCATAAATGTCAATGGCAATACCTATTATAATTACTCTAAAATTGATTCGGGCGCCAATCTGTTAAATAAAACACAATCATATACCTACTCGGCCGAATTCAGGTTATCAAAGTACAAACAGAAAAAGTATGATATCAATGCGTCCTTTGGGCCTACTTACACCATAAACTCATCCTCATTGCAACCCAATATTAACAATAATGGCCGTGGCTTTCAGGCCAGCGGCGGATTTAATATTTACCTGCCGCTGCATTTCACCATCGGGTCTGATTGTAATTACCAGTTTAATGCAAAAACGCAGTCGTTTCCCGAGGATTTCAGGAAAACAATTTTAAATGCCACCATCGGTAAATCATTCATGAAAGATGAAAGCATTAAAATATACCTTGCCGGTAACGATCTGCTAAATCAAAATACCGGTTATAGCAGAACCGGGAGCGCTAACCAACTTTCGCAGGAAAGATATACCGCTATCAGAAGATTCTTTATGCTTTCGCTTGTTTGGGACTTTAACCACGTTGGCGGCGGCGCAGCACCTAAAAAATAACCAACCATGAAAAAACTCATTTTATTTGCAACCTGTTTATTTATGCTTGGCGGCAATACGCTGTTTGCACAAAACAAGCACTTTACAACCAATGGCACCATCGAGTTTGAAAAAAGCGTGAACATGTACGCCGTTTTTCAAAAAATAATTGATAAGGATAATGAAGCGTGGCTGCAGCCGGCTTTTGATTCATACAAAAAAAATCAGCCGCAGTTCAGGAAATTGAAAAGTACCCTGGCCTTTGGCAATAACAAAACTTTGTTTACGCCTATTGAGCCCGAGAACGTAAGCAACACTTTTTTTCTGGATAACCCCATGGTTGGGCAGAACAATGTTGTACAAACAGATTTGAATACCAACACCAGTATTAACCAGAAAAAGGTTTTTGAATCGGTTTTCCTGGTAAAGGATAGTGTACGTAAAATAGACTGGAAAATAACCACCGAAACTCGCGAAATAGCCGGCTTTACCTGTCGCAGGGCTAATGCGCTGGTATTGGATTCGATTTATGTTGTAGCCTTTTATACCGATGATATACCCGTATCCGGCGGGCCAGAGTCATTTGCCGGCTTACCGGGGATGATATTAGGCCTTGCTATCCCTCACGAAAACGTAACCTGGTTTGCCACCAAGGTGAACGAGATAGTTGTTGACGATAAAGCTCTTACCGCACCCAAAAAAGGTAAACAGGTAAACCGGAAGGAACTATCCGCTACCCTAACCGGGGTTATGAAAGACTGGGGTAATCAATCCAATTCCTATTTAAAGGCGTTTGTGTTGTAGCTCATACCCGTAAAAAAACAAATCGTCATTGCGAGGTACGAAGCAATCCCAAACTGTACAAATCGGATTTGCACCGCTGCTCTGTAAGTCGGGGATTGCTTCGTACCTCGCAATGACGTGCTTTTTTAAAAAAAAATTGTCATCCTGAACAAAGTGAAGGATCTATTATTCGCTATGCTTTTTCGCACTGTACAGTCTGTTAATAGATCCTTCGTTCCTACCCATGGCGTATTGGATTTTGAGGCGTGTGGGCCTGTCAGTCTGAGCCTGTCGGAGAGGCATTTGCCCGCTATCCTTCCACAGGCTACCCATGACGTGTTTGTTGCATATCAGGCAATCGGCTCTGTATGCTGGCAACGACTCACCCCGCCGGTCCGCCCTTCGCGGACGGCGACCCTCTCTTCGGCTGCGCCGGAAAGAGGGTAAAAAAGGCTAATTTTAATTTTTTAGCCCCCTCTTTCCAACGAAGTTGAAGAGAGGGATGTCGGGCGTAGCCTCGACAGGGTGAGTCTTAACCTTGGTTAGTTTACGTCATTTCCCCTTCGGAGTTTCGCTAAATTTTACAACTCAGGATGACAAACCTTTTAAAACGCAGCTTTACGCATTTGCCAGTGCCCTATCTAAATGCACATAACCTCCATCAACATGTATGAGTTGCCCGGTGGTATGGCTTGACATTGGCGACAATAAGAAAGCGGTGGTATTGGCCAGTTCCTCGGCTGTGGTCATGCGGTTGCCTAATGGTATTTTTGCCTCAATCTCCTGTAGTTTAGCACCCGGATCGGGCAAGGTTTTTATCCAGTTTTCATATAGTGGTGTCCAGCATTCGGCTACTACAATGGCATTTACACGGATGCCATATTTCAACAGCTCCACAGCCCATTCGCGGGTTAAAGCGTTGCGGCCACCGTTTGCTGCCGCGTAGCCAGAGGTATGGCCCTGCCCTGTATCGGCGGTTTTTGAAGTGATGTTAAGGATGGCTCCCTTTGATTTTTTAAGTTCGGGTAAAGCAAAATGCGCCATCAGGTAATAATGTACCAGGTTTTTATGCAGGGAGGCAACAAAGCCTTCATAGTTGCCGCTTTCTAAGCCTACACCATCGTTAACGCCCGCGTTATTCACCAGGCCGTCAATCCTTCCAAATTTGGCAACTACTGCATTAATAGCGCTCTCGCTTGCTGCAGGATCGGTAAGTTCTGCAACTACCTGGAAAGCCTTACCACCTGCCGCTTCAATTTCATGCACTACTTTAAGGTTATCCACTTCACTACGGCCCACAATAACGGGTATGGCGCCCTCAGCAGCCAGTACTTTAACAATGCCCTCGCCAATGCCCTTTGCACCACCGGTTACTATAATTACCTTATCTGTAAGTTGTAAATTCATGCTTATATGTTGTAAAATATCAAATACTATTAATGAGAAACGCTTAGTTTCACCTCTGCCGCCTCTTTCACTTTCAGGTTTTTAACTGCAAAATAAAAAACGAATAAAAAGCAGGCTGCGGGTACCAGGTAAGCTACCTGGATGTTAGTCATATCAGATAGTTTACCCATAATAGGCGGGAAAACCGCACCGCCTACAATGGCCATAATTACCAGTGATGAACCTTCTTTGGTTTTGGTGCCCAGGCCCCGGATGCTTAATGAAAATATGGTTGGGAACATGATCGACATAAAAAACTCCACGCCTATCAATGCAAATACCGGGAACTTGCCATGCAGAAATACCGATAGTAAGATAAGCAGCACATTGGTAACGGCATAAATGGCCAGCAGTTTTACCGGGTTAATAAAGGTCATTAAAAATGTGCCTACGGCTCTGCCCGCCAAAAAGGCTATTAAAGCTGCAGTTAAATAATAAGCTGCGGTTTTTTCATCCATGCCGGATACGCGCTCAGAAAAACGGATAAAGAAACTACCAACACATGCTTGTGCACCTACGTAAAAAAATTGTGCAGCTACACCAAAATTCAGGTTCTTTTCCCTTAAAAGCGCACCTGTGCGTTGAAAAAATGATAAGTTTTCATGTAGTGGTGAGCCTTCGCCTTCCTCAACAATTTCGGGTAAATGCGTTCTCCATAAAAGAACAGTTACCACCAGCACACCAAGAGCAATAATGATATAGGGTATTTGTACCGATGACGCTTCTTTATTTAAATAAGTATTCAATTGGCCTGATGACATGGCCGATTCTTGTACAGCGGTAAGGGTTTTGCCCGATAGTATAAAAATACCGCCGATTAAAGGCGCAAGGGCAGCTGCCAGGCCGTTAAATGTTTGGGCGAAATTAATACGCTGGGTTGCGCCTGCAGGATCACCAATGGCGGTGATGTACGGATTGGCGGCAGTTTCTAAAAATGCGGCCCCGGAAAATATGATAAACAAAGCTCCCAGGAAAAACGCGTAGTTTCTTACAATGGATGCCGGGTAAAACAAAAATGCTCCTACCGAAAAAAGTATCAGCCCTAATAAAATTCCTCCTTTATAGCCATACCGTTTCATGAACTGGGCTGCCGGGATAGGCAACAAGAAATAGGCAAAATAAGATGCAGAATCAATTAATGAAGACTGCAAATCAGTTAACTGGCAGGCTTTTTTTAAGTGAGGTATGAGGATTGGATTTAAGTTTAGCGCAAAGCCCCATATAAAAAACAGGGAAGTAATGAGGGTTATTGCTAACAGATCTTTATTTTTTGCCATTGGTTGTTTGTTATAATTGGTTTATTTGATTGGGTTTTATTTTAATGCCGATGTAATATCCTTAATTGAAATACCCAGCGTTTTTAAGGCGATACTATTCAAGGCTTTCTCATCTCCGGTAAAATGGAACACACTGTGTTTATGTGTTAGCTTTTCGCCGGGTTTTAAAAATGCGGCTGGCGATACGCTTTCAATTTCGTAGAACGGACCCATTTGCGATCCATTGGCTAATTTGCCATCGTTATAGGCGTTCACGGCATCGCCGGAAAAAGGGGCTGTATCGGGTTTCCATTCCTGGTTAAGATAGCTTGCGCCGCTATCTATATCAAAAACGGTAATGGTTAATACTTTGTTACTGGCATCATAGCTGCCGGCCATGTTTTTGGCCCGATTGGGTGGGATGCCCAGCTTACCGCGCGATTTGCCGTCGGCTTTAAAAAGGAGGGTGCCATTGCCGTAGGTGATCCTGTCTTTAGCTATCTCGCCAAAATAATTAGTGGTGGCTACTTTGCCTGTTGCTTTATCTATATAGGGCACTACTATAACTGTTTTGGGCGATGGCGTAAACATATCCAAATTCCATAAACAGGGAGCGCCGGTAGTTTTATCCCAGGCTTTATCGCCGGCATTAATAATAGTATTGATAGTGCTAAAGCCAACTGATTTTACCGAATCATTGGCACTGATGCCTAACAATTGGTTAATCACATCCGGCTCCAGTATCTCGATATCGCGTTCCAGTTTGATGTTAAGCAGCGTACCCGCGTAATTTTGCATCTGGGTAGCTTTGCTCATAGATGCTTTTTTATCTGATGAAGAAAGCAGCTCCCAGCTTTCATTATCAATTGCTGCGGGAGTATGCCAGTTATCAAATTCCATTTTGCTGCCTGGCTTAAAGAACACGGAGAACGGGCCACCTTCGGGACCAAGCCAAAGGCGGTCTTCGCCACCAAAGGCATTCATGTGCGGGTCGGGTTGTTTAAGGTCGAAGGTTTCGTATTTGATCCAGCCAAAGCTGTTTCCATCCAAACCATCGGCGGTGGAGGTAAATACCTTGGCCTGGTATTTTGGAGAAACGATAACCCTTGCGCTGCTATCTTTAGTTTTTAAAACCACAACGCTGCCATGTTTCTTTAAAAACTCTAAATCGTACCTGAAACTACCTTTGGTAGCCGGGGGCATGCGCATGGTACATGATGTAATACCTGCTGCCAACATAACCAACGAAGAGATTTTTAAAGCGCTCATAGCCTTATAATTTATGTTTGGGATTAATGCCTATAATATTGACCATGGTGCCAATGTTATCGATGGTAATAACCACCACATCGCCCACTTGTAAAGTGAAAGTTGGCGGCGGCACTAAACAGGTACCTGTCATCAAAAAACAGCCCTGTGGAAAATCACACTCGGCATATAAATAGCCTACCAGCTCGGTGAATGATCGCTTGATGCGGGATATGGTGGTTTCGTCTTCATAAACAGCCACGTCGTCCCGTTTAATAACCAGTTTTATGGCCGATTCGCGGGGTATTGGCTCAGCGCTTACATACAGGCATGGGCCCAAAGCAGCACTTTTTTCATAGATCTTGGCCTGGGGCAGATATAGGGCGTTCTCGCCCTCTATGCTCCGCGAGCTCATGTCGTTACCGATGGTATAGCCCTGAATATTTCCTTTGGAATTGATATACAAGGTCAGCTCCGGCTCAGGAACATTCCATTCCGAATCTTTCCTGATATATACTTCTGCACCATGACCGGATACCCGTTGCGCTGTTGCTTTAAAGAACAACTCGGGTCTTGGGGCATCGTAAACCTTATCGTACAAGCTTGCCGCGCCGGAGTTTTCAGATTCCTCCATGCGCGCATCGCGGCTTTTAAGATAGGTAACGCCTGCGGCCCAAACTTCCTGAGTGCCTATAGGGGGTAGAATTGGCCCGTTTAAAAACTCATGTTGCACGTCGGCGCCTAAAGCTGTGGTATCATCAATGATTTCCTGCAGGTATGCGGCGAGGTTATCCCGGTTAATCAGGGTGTCCCATTGGTCGTCAACAATATAGGCAGCCCCGGCATGCTCCAGGATTATTCCTTTGGTGGTTTTATATAATTTCATCAGTTTACTTCCAATTCGTCTCGTGAGGGTAATTTAGGAAATGGGGTGTGCGCGCCGGTTTGGTACCAGAATACGGTTGAGGCAATATCATCCTGTAAAGGCATGTATCGCCCGTCGTGCCGCCAACCCAGGGCCTGTATGGTAACCTTCAGGCTTTTTTCAAAGCGGATAGGGTCAACAATATGCCATCTGTATAAACCAAACCGCTGTGCTACGTTGTAATGCCCATCGCCGCGAATCACCTGTGGCAAGCCGCTGTAAGGCGTATTGAATTCGGTGTATTCGGTATGCTCTGCCTCCTTGCCGTCGGCATCTTTGTGGCGGGTATCAAAATCATATGATCCGCAGAAGTAGTCCTCTGTACCGGTACCGTTTATGGTAGGGAATTTGGTATCGCCATCCATAAAAAACTTGATCTCGCCCTCGCCCCACCAGCCATTTTTGTTGCTGCCATAAGCCAGGTAAGTACCCACGTACTGGCCCTTACCCACAATGCTATCTACCAAAACATAATCTTTTTTGTAAGGCAGCGGGTTGGTACGGCGAAACTGTGCGTGAAAATAGCCGGCATCATCCGGGATATCAGTCAGGGTATAATCAACCTGGTAATAAAGCACCATATCGTTATCGTCGATATTTTCCATAGTGATGCGGCATTTTTTGCGGAAGGGCATTGGCCAGTAACAATTAAAAGCGCTGCCGGGGTTTACCGCTACCGCTAATGACGACAGGGGCGAATACTTACCCCAGCCCATGCAAAAGAAATCGCCTACAGGCACCTCAACGGATGGAGTTGTTTCATCATCCCAATAAAAACGCAGGATGCTATAGCGCCAGTTGCCGGTAGGGGTCATCCAGATGTGCTGTATGGCGCCCGACTCATTAATTTCGGCAATGGTATAAGTAGTATGTTTTTTGATCACCACGCTTGGGCTTACTTTCCAGGTTTGCCCCAGATCGCGCGATGCATTGCTGCCTGTGCCGGTGGTGGCCATGCCACCGTTACCTTTCTCGCCTGTAAAGTTTTCCGGACTTATTGATCGTGTTTTGGCATCGCTGGTACGATAAAGGTTACCAAGGCCAACATCAAGGCCATTAAACTTTTTTTGTGCAAATGCGGCAGATGATGTCAGCAAAACAAACATGCAGCTTAATAAAACATTACTTTTCATTTTTAACATATAGGTTATCTGTTGGTAAAAACTAATAGTGCATCAATTGGTAAATGCAATACCGTGTTTATTTGCTGTAACACCTGCCTTATACACAATAAGACAAAGCCGGTCACAATCATAAAAATAATTTTCTTTTTATCTATCCTGCTTTATCAGCATAACATACAAGGATTTTAGCATCAATACGGCCTTCCTATTATTTTGTCATCCTGAGCGATAGCGAAGGATCTATAAACTATACAGATCGGGTCTGCATGGCGAATATGCATTCGGGTAATAGATACTTCGAGCGTTTATAATGACAAAGGAATAGTAGGCCTACTTTTGTAAAAGCTAATTTACATTTATCGATAACAGAAACACTAACCCCAACAATAATATTGATGTTACATATCGCATATACAAAAAAAACTACATTTTTGTATATGCCGTTTACGCTCATCCTTAATAATATTGCCAAACACATTCACCTCAGCAAAGAGGAGCAGGTTATTTTTACAGACCTGCTTAAGCCCCAGGCTATTAAGCGGAAACAATTCTGGCTTTCAGATGGCGATATTTGCAAGCACTCGGCATTTGTAACCACGGGCTGCCTGCGCGGGTTTACTGTTGATAAAAACGGTATTGAACACGTATTGAGTTTTGCCCCGCCCGATTGGTGGATGGCAGATATGTATAGCCTCATTAGCCAAAAGCCAGGTATCCTTAATGTAGAAGCACTGGAAGACACGCAAGTGCTGTTGCTGAGCAAAACCAACCAGGAAAAACTATACCAGCAGATACCCAAGTTTGAGCATTTTTTTAGGGTTTTGGTAGAGAACTCGCTTGTAGCCAGTCAGCAGCGCCTTATAGATGGCCTTAGCCTTACCGCCGAAGATCGCTATAACAACTTTTGTAAACGCTACCCAACACTCATTTATACCTTACCCCAAAAGCAGATAGCATCATATATTGGCGTAACTCCTGAATTTTTTAGCAGAATGAGAAGCAGAAAATAGTTTGCAGTGGGCTGTTTGTAGTTTGCAGCAGGCATAAATTACCGTCATCCAAACTCCCTCTGTGAGCGAAGTGTCCGGGTAAACTTAACCGCTGCGCAACTACTCACTTATAACTAATTAACCCTTCACCTAAAAACTTGATCTACATCAACTTTGCCCTGCAAATACCGCCGTACCTTTATAGCAACAAAAAAGGAAATACATCATGGCACAAACAATATTGCATAAAGGAGATACCCGCGGTCACGCAAACCACGGCTGGTTAAATAGTTATCATTCATTTAGTTTTGGTAGTTATTACAATCCCGACCGGATGAGCTTTGGCGCACTGCGCGTTTTAAATGATGATACCGTGGATGCAGGGATGGGCTTTGGCAAACACCCGCACGATAATATGGAGATCATCAGTATCCCTCTTGAAGGCGATCTGGAGCATAAAGACAGCATGAACAACACAGCCGTTATTAAAAATGGCGATATACAGGCTATGAGTGCCGGCACCGGCATTTACCACAGCGAATACAACCAGGACAAAGACAAACGTGTAAAGTTTTTGCAGATATGGCTGTATCCCAACAAACGCAACGTGGAGCCAAGATATGACCAGATTACCCTTAACCTTGCCGATCGTGAAAATAAACTGCAACAGGTATTATCGCCCAATGCTGATGATGCCGGGGTATGGATCCATCAGGATGCATGGTTTAACCTGGGTAAGTTTGATAAGGGAGTAAGTACCGAATACACCATCCACAAAGCAGGCAACGGCGTTTACGCGTTTGTACTAAGCGGACAGGTAGAAATTAATGGGCAGCAATTAAATAATCGCGATGCCCTGGGCATTTGGGATACCGATAAATTTACCATTACTGCAACCGCTGACGCTGAATTTTTATTGATGGATGTACCAATGAGCATATAATAGATGTGCAGATATGCAGATGATGAATTGATTGGAGGTGGAAAATGAGGGTTTTGGCAGAATGAAATGGTGTTTTAAAAAGTTTGTCATCCTGAGGAACGAAGGATCTATTCACAGACTATACAGGACGAAGAAGCATGGTGAATAATAGATCCTTCAAATCGTTCAGGATGACAAAAAGGGTTTTAACAAACCCGCCACTCTGAAAGGCAAATGACACACAGCGAAAGACTTACGAAGTTTTTAAACGGCGAAGCCCTCAACGAGGCCAAAAACAATATTATCGAGTTAAACTTAGTAAGTCTGGGATTTAACGACTAGCAGCGATTATAAAAAATAAGAAATGGAATCAACACAAATATTAGTAGTAGGCCGCCATCCCGAGATATTGGCAACGGTGGTACGCCTGGTAAATAATAACCCTGATTGGAATGCTACCGGCTGCCAAACCGATGAAGAAGCTATCCTTGCTTTTGACCAACAGGCATTTGCACTGGTACTGCTTGGCGGCGGTATTGAACCTGCATCCGAAGAGCAGCTGTGTGCTTATTTTCGTAATCGCAACCCAAAAATCAAGATTGTGCAGCACTACGGTGGCGGAAGCGGATTGCTGGCAGCAGAGATTTACGAGGCCCTGAAGTAGAAGGCTGCGCTGCATTAGCTTGTAATACTGGCGGTGTTACAGGTATTTTCTCTATCAAAGGGTAAATGGAACCGTCGAACAAAAAAGCATCCTTGCTATTAACAGTAAGGGTGCTTTTTTGCGTGGCGGGAATGAGTAAGTAATTGGTCTTGTTTATAAACAGGGCAATTTTAAAAAGGCTCAATTTTGTGTATCAATATAAATATAGTTACCAGTTGTTTACATAAGAGATCCAGTACCAGGGAACAGGATTAAAAACTGTAAACGGTTTGGTTTGGAAAAACGCTGCACAATAAATGAACCTGTAATGAAAAAAATTTTAATTCCGATTGATTTTACCAGATCATCAAATAACGCCATAGCTTACGCGGTTGCTTTAAGCAAAAACAACCCGATAAAACAAATTATACTTGTTGTGAATGTATACATTACCGAGTTTGAGCAACTGTTGCCTACGGCAGATTTTATACAATTTGCTGTAGATAAAGCGCAGGCTTTAAACGGGCAGCTATCAACCCAATTTGAAAACTTAAAGGCGTCGGTATTAAAAAAATTAGACCCCGGGGTGAGGGTTAGTTTTATTTTAAGTAAAATGCCCTTACTGCCTTCGCTTAGGGAGCTGATTAAGCAGGAAAAACCGGATTTATTATTAATCGGAAGCGACCACGCCGGCGCAACCGAAGAGAGTTATATCAGCAATCATTTAATTAAAATTGCAAAGGTAAGCACAGTCCCGGTGCTTATTATTCCTGCGCTTAGCCGTTACCAGGAGGTGCAGAAGGCTTTGGTGCCGTTTGATCTTGGTAATTTCGCTTCTTTGAGTTTAATTCAACGCCTAAATCATATTCAAAACTGGCCTCACCCCAAACTGTTGTTATTAAATGTTGACGCTACACAGCAAGTATTATTTAAAGATGATGTTACGTGTAAGGTAGTGGAGCAAATAAGTACGCGCCTGCAAAATTACCAATACAAGTTTTATTATTCTGTAGAGAAGGATGTATTGAAAAGTGTTAATCATTTCTGTTATAAAAACGATTTGCAATTAATCATCGCACTGCCCGGTAAGCATAGCTTTTTGTACAATCTAACACATCGCAATATAACCAAAGGCCTTGCCCGGAATAACTATAAACCGGTGCTGATATTAAAAAACGCGCAGTAATCATAATAACAACTGTTTGGCAAATTCAGATGGCCTGGTTTTGGTTAACTGATAAAATATGTTGCTAAAAGCCGATACATTATTGTAGCCTAAAGTGTAGGCAATTTCGCTGATTGATCTATCTGTTTGCAGCATCATTTCAATGGCCTTTACCATGCGCAGCAATTTAAAATATTGCAGAAACGAGATGTTCATGGTAGCCTGGAACAGGCGTGTTAAGGTCCGTTCGCTAAAACCGGTTTCGTGGCTTAGTGTTACCAGGCTGAGTGATTCAAACAGGTGGTTATTAATATATTTCAACACCGGCTGCATCCTTTCGTTTTCTGTTGTTGGCAGTGCAATTGGTAAAGCTTTCCTGCTAATCTCGGGCAGGATGTTTTTGATACCCGCCAAAAAAGGGAAAGCTTTATCGCCCGGTACCACATCGCCTTCCCACCGTACCGAGTAGGAGAGCATTTGCATTAAAAGCGCATTGATGGGATAGATACCCCCCTTATTAAAAAATGGATGGTCATCATCGTCATCGGCATAAAAGTATAATGATATGATGGCTACCGATTTGTGCATCTCTATAAAGTGCTTAAGCTCTTTGGGTATCCAAACATAATGCCGCGCCGGTATAATAAGCGTTTTATCAACCAGGTGAATATAAGCCACCCCTCCTTCAATATAAATCAGCT
Source organism: Mucilaginibacter sp. P2_A4 (assembly GCF_056405015.1). Lineage (NCBI taxonomy): Bacteria > Pseudomonadati > Bacteroidota > Sphingobacteriia > Sphingobacteriales > Sphingobacteriaceae > Mucilaginibacter > Mucilaginibacter sp. P2_A4. The sequence continues at coordinate 19,147 of NZ_JBFUCX010000007.1, forward strand.
GCCCTTTTTTATGCGCGTGCTGCGGTAATCTGAACTCATTTTTTTCGTGCATTACATATACCGATGCTTGGATGCGATCAATGGCGGTTAAAAATGCTTCAGTATCAATCACGTTTGCTTTGGCTGAAATGAGTAAAAGTTTGGCAAAGTACATAAAATTACTTGTGTGTAAAAGGCTCAATTTTGCATTATCAAATTTTATGAAATCGTATTTTAAAAATATTTTACTGTTATCTGTTGTTTATTTCCCACTCCAGCGCGCGTCAGCAAGGGCGGTTAAAACAGATTCATTACTCAGTATACCACTAACCCTAAACCAGGTTTGGGAACGCGCGGCAAGCTATAATAAGGCAGTGCAAATGAAGCAGCTTCACCTGGAAAGCAGCGTTGAACAGATTAAAAATGCCAAAACTGAAAGGCTGCCGGATATTAACATTGAAGGCGAATATGCCAGGATAAGTAATATGCCGGTTTACGAAAACGGGATTTTTAAATCGCCTACCCAGTTTGAGGTATTGCATAGCACTTATACGGTAGGCGCTGATGCTTATCTGAATATTTACAATGGCAACAAACTCAATATTGAAATTGAAGCCCGCAAAAGCGAAAACAAAATAGCCGCCGAGCAAAAAAAATTGACCCTGTCCGAAGTAAAACTCCGGGCCGCGGCCTATTACCTGGATATGCAACGCAGCATCATTTTCAGGGATCTTTTGCTGAAAGATATTGAAGCGCAGGAAAAACAATTAAGACAAATACAGGCGTTAAAGGCAAATGGCGTTGTTTTAAAAAGCGATGTTTTAAGGGCCGAATTGAAATTATCAAGGCAAAAGCTATCGCTGGTTCAGCTGAATAACGACCTGGCAATTGCCAATCAAAAATTAAATATATTGATTGGCTTGCCCGATGATGAGCGCATAGCCCCTACAACCAGTAATGTGCTTGACTCCCTTACGCTGAAAACTAACCAGGCTTACCTTACAGATGCCGGCAGCAATGCTTACCAGGTTAAAATATCTGAACAGGAAACCGAACTGAGAAAATTACAGCTCAAAAATGTAAAGGCAAATGTTTTGCCCCGGATTGGTTTTTTTGCCCAGTACAAATACAGCTATCCGCAGATTTTTTTATACCCTTATTCGCCGTACATATATGGTATTGGGTTGGCCGGTATAAAAGCGTCTTTTTCTGTTTCATCATTTTACCATAATTACCATAAGGCAAAAGTAGCCCGGCTGGAGTATGAAAGCCAGGAAGTTGAACATGCCCAAACGCAGGATAATGTAAGGCAGCATGTTAATGAGGCGTATTTGCGTTTCAATGAAGCGCTTAACAGGGTAGAAGTTAGCAATACCAATATTAAACAAGCAACGGAAAACCGCAGGATAGTAAGCAATACCTACTTTAACCAAACATCCTTAATAACCGACCTGCTTGATGCGGATACCCAGTTATTACAAACCCGCTTTGACCTGGCCGCTGCGCAGATAGCGGCACAATTACAGTACTATCAATTACAAAACGTTACCGGCAATCTTTAATAAAATGAGCAAGCAACATACATACACAACTACCGATAAATTAATAACGAAAATAACGGCGTGGATAGCCGGGATCATCGCGCTCGCCCTATGCGGCTGGGGCATAGTTACATTATACAATTTATATAACTATGAAGAAACCGATGACGCCCAGGTTGAAGAATATATTAATCCCATTACTTCGAGGGTAAGCGGTTATATTAAAGAGATTAGGTATGATGAAAACCAGGACGTAAAAAAAGGCGACACCCTGCTTATTATTGATAACCGGGAGTATGCTCTGCAAAAAGAAGAAGGCGAAGCCGGCTTGCAAAATGCACGGTCGCAGGTGGCGGTGTTGGAGAGCAATGTACAAACCGCTGCTAAAATTGCCCAGGTTAACAATGCCCAGATAGATGCCGTTAAAGCAAAATTGTTAAGGCAGCAGCAGGAATATGACCGGTATAAGAAACTATTCGATGCGGAATCGGCTACTAAGCAGCAGTTGGAAAACGTTAAAAGCGGGCTTGATGTGGCACAGTCTGATTACCAGGCGGCATTGAGTAATTACCAGGCTTCGCTTTCAAAGGTGAATGACAGCAGGGCGCAGATCAATCCTGTAATTTCAGAAATAAAACGGCGGGAGCTTATGTTGCAGCGTAATCAGCTTGATGTATCCTATACGGTGATCACCGCGCCCTATAACGGCAAAATGGGGCGTAGAACAATTCAGGCCGGTCAGCAGATACAGGTTGGGCAAACACTGGCATTTATAGTTGATAAAGAAACCGGTAAATGGGTGATTGCCAATTTTAAAGAAACCCAGTTAAAGTATCTTCAAACCGGAAAAACGGTACAGATCACGGCGGATGCTTATCCTAATACTAAAATTACGGGCAGTGTTATTTCCTTTTCACCGGCTACGGGTTCCAGGTTTTCATTGCTTCCACCGGATAATTCAACAGGTAATTTTGTGAAAATTGCGCAACGGATTCCTGTTAAAATAAAAATTACTGATAACGGTGCAGTAGTGGGCTTGCTAAGTGCAGGCATGAACGCCAGTGTTTCGGTTTCAAAAAATGCGTTGAGTCATGAATAAGGCTATCCCCGTTTTTAAACACTGGGCACCAGAGTGGCTTATCCGTTTTACATTGCTTATTGTGGTGTTGCCGGGTGTGGTTTTATTTGCGTTATCTGTAAGCAATGTTAATGCTGCGGCGGGTTTTTATGGCATCTCTCCAAATGATGTGCAATACTCCCTCATTATTTTATATGCGGCAATGGCCAGCTTTATTGTGCTGGAAGGCCGTTTTTTTAAAAACATTGCCAGTAAAGAGTACCTGCTTATAGGGGTAGTGATGCATATCATCACTTGTTACCTGTGTTATGTTACGCGATACTTTTTTGTGCTTTTAGTGCTGAGGTATATCCAGGGAATGTTAACCTGTGGTACTATAAGTATCACCCTTACCCTCATGTTTAGCAGGCTGCACAATGAGCGGTCAAAAGAGATTGCTTACTCTATAGTTTACTGTATACTGTTGGCTGTTGTGCCTTTAACAACCTTACTTACGGCCGCTATTATTGATACCTTTAATTATAATGTAATTTATAAATGCGCGGTGTACTCCTATATACCAGGAGCTGTACTCATGTTTTTAATCATGAACAACGTACGGTTTAACCGTAAAGTACCATTGTACCGGTTGGATTGGCCAAGCTTTGTTACCTATTCGGCAGCCCTGTGTCTTATTGGTTATATTTTGGTATACGGCCAGCAATACGATTGGCTTGATGACAGGAGGATATTGACCAGCATTATAGCTATTGTATTACTTGCAGGTATTTTTGTTACCCGGCAACTGAGCTTAAAAAATCCTTATTTGCATCTCGGGGCATTCAGGCAACCCAAGTTTTTATTAGGCGCCCTGCTGCTTTTTGTGTTTTATATTATAAGGGGATCTTTTGGTATTACCACATCCTATTTAGGTACAGTTTTGGGGCTCGATCCTATCCACATCGGTTATTTGCTACTTTATAATATTGCCGGTATCATATTAAGTGTGATCATATCATCGCGGTTGGTGCTGTTAAAAAAACCTACAAGGCTTATCTTTATTTATGGTTTTGCAATCCTGCTGATATTTCATGTGCGCATGTGTTTTATTTTTAGCACGCAGGCCGATAGTTCAGATCTCATTATCCCATTAATACTACAAGGGCTTGGCGCAGGTATGTTAATGGTACCCATAATTTTGTTTGTTGTTTCATCATGTGCGCCCGGTTTTGGTACTACGGGGTCTGCCTTTGGTATTTTTGTGCGCTTTTTTGGCTTTTGTACCAGCATCGGGATGATCAACTTTTTTCAGCTTTACGGGCAGCGTGATCATTACAATCGCTTCCAGGAACAATTAAGCTCGCTAAATCCGGTTGCGGTGCAGCGCCTTACCCAATATAAGCAGGCGCTCATTGGCGGTGGTACAGCACCCGATCAGGCCGTGAAAATAGCAAACGGACTATTAAATAAAAGTGTAGGGGTACAGGCTCAGCTACGTTTTGCGGTAGATTATTACCAATTCATCAGCTGGCTCATTTTGGCTGCCATTGTGCTTATTGCGCTTTTCCCGGCGGTTAATCAAACAAACATCAGTATAAAATCCAATCAGCCTGCGCCTGTAGCTTTTTGAGAGTGTCTTATTGTATTGTTAAGCCTGCAGTGGCAATGTGAACCAGAATGTACTCCCTTCGCCTGGATTGCTGTCGGCCCCAATTTCTCCGTTGTGTTTTTTGATGATCTCGGAGCTAATGTAAAGGCCTATGCCCAGGCCAGAGTACTGGCTGCCACTGCTTTGTACCCTAAAATAACGATCGAACAGGAATGGAAGCTTTTCGTGAGATATGCCGGGGCCTTTATCTGTTACTGATACTTTTGCCATCGCGTCATCTTTAGTTATGTTGATATAGATCTCTTTGGATAATGGGGCATACTTTATAGCGTTATTAACAAAATTTACTACCACCTGTTCAATGCGCTCTCCATCTGCAAATACCTGCAGCGCCATATCACCAGTAGTGATCACCTTATAAATTCCGGAGATTTTGATATGGTTGCTGCTATCATTAATGATGCGCGATAGCGTGATTGATGTTTTATTTAAATCAAGCTGACCCTGGTTTAGTTTACCTATGTACAGCAGGTCTTCAATTAAATAGGCAACTTTGTTTACCCCTTTGTTGGCCCGGATTACCAGATCGTCCATTTTTTCGGGCGAGAGCCTGTCTTTCATCGTATGGATAAGCTGCACAGATGATTTAAGGCTGGTTAAAGGCGTTTTGAGTTCATGACTTGCAATGTTTATAAAATCATCTTTTTGCTGCTGCAGCTGTTTAATTTCCTGGATATCGGTAGCTGTACCTACCCACAGCTGCACCTCGCCGTTGTGGTTTTTTAAGGGGGCCATTCGTACCAGGTGCCAGCGGTATTCGCCATCAAAACGTTTTTCGCGGATTTCGAACTCGCCGGATTCCTTACTGTCAATAATAGCCCGGAAACGTTGCAGGTTGTGCATGATATCGTCCGGGTGGATCACCTCGCGCCAACCCCAATCTTTGGTTTCATCAAAGGTTAAGCCGGTATAATCAAACCATTGCTGGTTATAAAAGTCAACCTCGCCCGAGGCAGTATTTGTCCAGGCTATCTGGGGGATGGTTTGCATTATTTTCCGGAACCGGGTTTCGCTTAACGAGAGCGCTTCGGTACGGGCAGCAACCCTTTCTTCCAGATCGTTATTAAGCGCGTGAAGATTATATCGCGATACAGAAAGCTCTTCATTACTGGCCAGCAGTTCTTCGTTAATAGCCGTCATCTCTTCATTTGCAGCGGCAAGTTCTTCATTTAGCTCCGCTGTTTCATGCTCTTTGTTTTTAAGATCGTTTTGCATTTTTGTGCGCCCGGCAATAATGTTCGTAACACTTATGTATGATACAATGGTGAAAATTAAGCCGAGCAAAGCTGCAATAACAATAATAACAGGTACATAAGTGGTGTAGGTTTTATAAGTGCCTACGCGGGCGTTTAGTAATTTAGTTTCGTCGGTCTCGGCTATGTTAATCTGTTGACGTAGGGCATCCATAGCAAGTTTTCCCCTTGCAAGGTCATCAATGTTTACCTTTTGGTCGCTTTTGTATTTGTCCAGTATTTGCTGTAAAATACTTAACCTGGTTTTTAAAACCCTTTTAACCTCTGCTATATTCCGCTGTTGCTCAGGATTATCTACGGTTAACTGCTGTACTTGTTGTATCTGGTTGAGCGCTTTTGTATAGGCGCCGTTATAGGGCTCTAAAAATTCTTCGCGTTTGGTAAGCAGGTAACCGCGCTGCCCGGTTTCAGCATCTTTCATGATAGACGCAGTTTTTTCCAGTTTTTGAATCACCAGGTTACTATGATCAACCAGGGCGGCGCTGTTTAACAAAAATCGGATACTTAAATACGATGCAATGGAAATGATGATGATTACAACAAGAGAAAAGCCATATCCGATTTGCAGATTGCGATTAAGCGATAATTTCATTTTAATAGAAGATTTAGCTTTATAGGGAATTTACTCGCTTAATAAAGAATATAAAATTAAAATATTTAATTTGTAATTACTTATGATTAAGTATTCAATTTGAGTTAAATCTATTTGAATTTTTTAGCGTGGGAAGTTTAATAACTGAATTACATTTAGTTAAGCAATTTATTAATGATATTAACAAGATGCTGATTTTCAAATGGTTTTGGTAAATAGGCATCATGGCCAAAATTACCTATTGCAATAGCTTGTTTATGGTAGGCTGTCATCAAAATAACCGGGATGTGGGCCAGCTCTTTATCGTTTTTAATAACCTGGCAAATTTTGCCGCCGTTCATGCCCGGTAAAATATAATCGGTTAGTACCAGGTCGGGATTGTTGGCTTTTACTACTGCAATAATATCATCTGTTTGGGTTATTCCTTTTACCTCAAAATTGTTTAAGCTCAATAAGGTATCAATTGAGTCTAAAATATCTTCATCATCTTCTATTACAAGTATTTTTTTTATCATTCTGCTATGAAGTTATTATAAATATAATTAATAATCGCTGTTAAGCTAAAATATTTTGCCCCTTTGCTTATCGTGCAAATTAACATGGTTGAATGCAATATTACAAAGCAATGCTTAGAAAAAATATAATTTTAATTAATATTTTAACCAAAACGTCTATTTTGACTTTGTATTTTAATTTCAAGGAAATTTACATCGAATAACTTACGTCGTTAAAAGTACAGCCCGGGAATGAACCGATAATTAAAAAATGAAAAGCCGTTAGAGTGCTTATATTACAGATGAAACACCCACCCAAATTTGCAGTTGAAAGTGCCAGTGAAGAGTTTGTATATGTATTGTTTATCAGTAGGTTAAGTATTTTTTATAAATAATAAGAAAATATTTTGGGGCGATTTTTAACTATATCAATTGCTTTTATTAAGCGCCAGGCTTTAACCGCTTGTTGAGGTAAAAAGGCTACCTTGTATTTATAAAAATATACCAACATGATCATTTTGAAATCGGATACATTTGTTACGCATACCCGCCTGGCAACATTCATTAACGAGAATAACATTAAACGCGACGATATTTTGACTATAACTGATGGTCCGCAGGGCTGTACTATTTATTTTTATGCCGATGCCGAAATTAAGGAGATAACCCACGGACTGTTTTCTTAACCATAAAACATGCTATGCTAAAAAAAAGGTTTGTATGGTGCGCTGTAATGTTAGGCTGCTCTGGCTTATATGCACAGCCTGTGTTGAAACCTTTTCCGCAGCATACCACCTATACGGCGGGCAGCATTATCCCCAACCACGTAAGCCGCCAAAACCTGGATAACAGTGTACGCGCCTTTTACCGGGAATGGAAAAAACGTTATGTGAAACCGGTGCCGGGCAAAGGTCAAAGTTATATTTGGTTTGAAAGGCCGGGCAATAAGCAATGCGTATCAGAGGGGCAGGGGTATGGTATGATCATCGTGCCCCTCATGGCCGGTGCCGATCCATCTGCCAAGGAGGTTTATGATGCATTGTTTCGCTATTACCGGGCGCACCCGGCAAAAAAATGGCAATACCTTATGGGTTGGGCGCAGGATGTAAATGGCAATAACCTTGATCACTCTTCGGCGGCAGATGGTGATATAGATATCGCTTACTCCTTATTACTGGCAGATAAACAATGGGGAAGCAAGGGCGCTATTAACTATTTGAAAGCAGCCAGGGTATTGATGGCCGATATCATGCGCTATGAAATTAACCGGAAAACTTTTACGGTACTCCTCAGTAATGAGGTAGAGATAGATAGCAAAGATTATTTTGATACCCGCCCATCGGATTTTATGCCCTCGCATTTTAAAGCCTTTAAAACTGCTACGGGAGATAGCCGTTGGGATAAGGTAACCGACGGCACCTACCGTTTATTTGCATTGATGCAACAACAATACAGCCCCGATGCCGGTTTGCTGCCCGATTTTATCCAGCAGGTGAATCATCACCCACACCCGGCCAAAGCCATGTACCTGGAAACAAAATATGATGGCTATTATAATTACAATGCCTGCCGGGTTCCATGGCGCATAACTGCCGACTATTTATTGTATGGCGACGTGCGCGCCAAAGCCATAAGTACCAAAATTAACCGCTGGATACGGTTAACCACTAAGGATAACCCCGATAATATTTCTGCTGGCTACACATTGGCGGGCAATGATCTGCCTGCCCGCTACTTTGAAGCACTCAGTTTTATTGCACCATTTGCTGTAGCTGCCACAACCGAAGCTAAGAACCAGCAATGGCTCAACCACACCTGGGATTACCTGTTGCATTTTAAAATAAAAGACTACGATTATTACGACAACAGCATAAAAATGCTCAACATGATTATTTTGAGTGGGAATTATTGGAAGGGGTGAGGTGAAATTTCTGTTTTTTTCTTTTTTTCGACGCTATGCCTTCCGTTGTCAGTTATATGATTGTTTTGGAAATAATTACTAAATTGGGGTATATGAACATTCAGGCAGAAAAACTAAATGTATTACAGCAAATTATTAACTCCGATGATATAGGTTTAATTAAAGATATTAAATCTTTGATCAGCAACAGGGAATTGGATTGGTTTGATAATTTAAGCAAACATCAGCAAGCTGATGTTAAAGAGGGATTAGCGCAATTAGACAATGGCCAATCTTTCAGCCATGAAGATGCTAAAAAGAGATTCGGTTTTAAATGATAATCATCTGGTCTGATAAAGCAGGAGAGACTTTTCAAAAAAATATTGATTACCAAAGAGCAAGGTTATTGAGCTTGTTACTTTTATAGATAACAGGCAGAGCCTCAGGAAAAACAGACGCTTGCTTTAAAGGCTAATAAAATATCAATCACTGGCTAAAACACTCAGCCAGTGATTAAGCTCAACACCTTGCACTAAAAAGACAGCGTCTTCCGCCTGCAAATGATTTTATCAATGGTGTTGCCTATCGCCGTTAAAATATGTTCGTCCAGGAAATCTTCATTTCGCTGCATCCATTCATTTCCCAATTTAAAAAGCATTGCTGCCCTGCCGTCTTTAAATTTTATATTCCATACATGCCATGTTTTAAAGTATGCACTTGTAATGCTGATGATATGTGCAGACCCGTCTGCTAATTTTATTTTGTAATCCATTGTTAGATGTATATGGTAATTCTGATGTATTATAAATACGTTCCGGTAATTCCATTATTGTAAACTTTAAAGAATTTAACATAATTTAAGGAATCGTATTGTGGCAGGCTTTTTAGTATAAAAAATGGTTGCGATAGTGCTGAAGCTCGCATTATACGCCCTCAATAATTTTTAAAAGAACATATATAGCTGATAGTGTTGCTTATCCATTTTAGGGATTACTATCTTTATCAATATGGAAATCGGTAAATAAAAAAAGAGGAATGGAAAAGTTGGATTATAAAGCTTATTGGCAGCAGGGGGTTGGATATGATCAATATAAAAAGCAAATGGCAGAGGACCAGGCTTCAAATGACGATATCCAGATAAAAGATTACATCACCCTCAATCAACGAAGAATGTACAGGGTTGAAAAAACTTATATGGTATCAACCTATTTAGCCAATCAGATTAAAAATCTGCGCCACAAAATTTATTGGTTAATTTTAACAGAGCACTGGTGCGGTGACGCGGCGCAAATACTGCCGGTTTTGAATGCCATAGTCAATTTAAGTGATGGGAAAATTGAAATGAGATTAGTTTATCGGGATCAAAACGCCGAACTAATGGATGCCTGGCTAACTAACGGAACACGATCAATTCCAAAAGTGATACAATTTAATGAAGATTTTAATTTAACCGGAGGCTGGGGGCCACGCCCGGCTGTTGCACAGCAATTGGTACGCAAACTAAGAGCAGACCCGGCTACCATAGCTATTTATTCAACCGATTTGCATTTATGGTACGCCAAAGACAAACAAAAATCCACTGAAGCAGAAATTGCAGAATTTATAGGCATTGCAGATAAACCAATAGTTATACAGGATTGAAGTTCTATTTAAAGTGTTGTGGCTAATAATAGCTTAAAAAGCATTTTGATGTAACTAATAGTATTTTAATCCGTTTAATTTAATTGTCAATTAAAGCCAAGCTATGCAAAACGGCCCCTTCCGGATAGCCATTATTTATATTATTGTCAGCCTCCTCTGGATCACTTTTAGCGACCGCCTGCTCTTTTTTTTCGCCCATCAATTTACGGAGGACCAGTTTCTATTGATCAGCAGTGCCAAGGGGTATTTTTTTGTAGTAACTAATGGGTGGTTTTTATACTACCTCATCAGGAAGGATGATGTGAAATTGAAGCAAAGCGAAAATCAGTACCGCAATATGTATGAAGCCAATCCGGTGCCGATGTGGATATACGACGAAGAGCTAAAAATAATTTCGGTTAATGACGCGGCGGTAAAAGCTTATGGATACAGCAGAAGCGAGTTTTTAGCAAAAAGCATTCTGGATATCAGGCCACAGGAAGACGCCGAAAGGCTGATTGAGACGGTTAAGCGATTGTCGGGTGATTTGAATTTAAGCGGTACCTGGCGCCATATCAAAAAAGATGGAACCCTTATTTATGTAAATATAACATCGCATAAGATCATCTTTAATAACCGGCCAAATGTACTGGTTATGATTAAGGACATGACCGAGCGAATATTATTTGAACAGACACTTGAAAAAATAAATCAGGACCTGAAGAACGAGAAGAAAAAATTAAGGGAAACGCAATTGATCTCGAAAGTGGGCGGATGGATGTTTTTTCCTGAAACTAAAAAATTGATATGGTCTGATGAACTGTTCACGCTTACGGGTATTAGCAAGGACGATCCTCGTGATGCATTTGATATTTACCTGGAACATATTTTCCCCGAAGATCGCCAAATGATGATTCAGGCACTTGATGAACTTATTGGCAAGGGAAAGGCTATGGATATTACACACCGCATCCTGGCAATAAACGGCGAAACCCGTTATATAAGGCAACTTGCTTTTTTGGATGATGAAGATCCTGCCGTTTCAAAGCTGGTAGGTTCTATGCAGGACATTACCGAACTGAAGCAATTAGAAATAGAAAGAAATAAATATCAGTACAGTCTTGAAAATACCTTGAATAGCATCAGTGATGCTTTTTTTGCGTTGGATCATAACATGAATATTACCCGTATTAACCAGGTTTTCAGAGATCTGATTGATGAAAAAGTTATAAACATTGTTGGAGAAAGTATTTTTACGGTGTTTCCGAAAGAAAAGAACCGCTTATACCCGTATTATCAGAAAGCTCTGGAAGAACGGGTTGTTGTAAAGCAGGAAGAATATTCGGTTATATTGAACAAATGGATACGGTTGGCAGCCTACCCGACAGATGATGAGGGCGTTGCTGTTTATTTTTCAGATATAACAGAGGATAGATTAAAGGATACCAAGCTTAAGGATGCTGTGGAAAGGTATGAATTGGTTGCGCAGGCCACTAAAGATGTAATATATGACCTGGATATCACCAGTGATCATATTGTTTATAATACCAGTTTAACCCGTCTTATCGAGATTCCTTATGATCAGATAGAATATAGCCTGGAGTGGTGGCGCGGACTAATTCATCCGGATGATGTTACCGAGGTTAAAAAAAGCCAGCAGAAGATAAGTAGCGAAGGTAAAACAAACTGGGAATGCGAATACCGGGTAAATTGTGGTAACGGCCATTATAAATACATTATGGATCAGGGATATTTTATTTATAATGACCATAAAGAGCCAATAAGGTTAATAGGGGTAGTTAAGGATATTGATGATCTAAAGCGATCGACCCAGGAAAATAAGCGCCTTGCCGATATTATTACCAGGGTTAACAATATGATTATTGTAACCGATGCTGAAAATAGAGTTCAATGGATCAATAAAGCATTTGAAGATATTGCCGGTTTTAATCTGGTTGAAATGGGTGGGCGGGAGCCATTTGAGCTTTTAAGGGAACCCGGTATGGATGGGGATGAGATAAACAGCATGTATGCCAAGCAAAAAATGCGCGAAGCCTTCTCTGTCGACCTGGTGATCTATACCAAATTTAGGATTCCTTTATGGGTTTCGGTAGAGTTAACCCCGATGTTTGATGATCAGGGTATTTATTTGGGTTATATAGCGGTTTACCAAAACATCACCCTGAGAAAAGAAAAGGAACAGGAAATACAACGGCAGAATGAGTTTTTAAAGGAAGTAGCCTGGATGAGTTCGCACGAGATAAGGCGACCGGTAGCCAACATGCTTGGCCTTATTAACCTGGCCGATGCAGCCAAAAACGAAAAAGAGAAAGAAGAAATTTTTGCATTACTCAGGATATGCGTAAGCGAAATGGATGGCATAGTATACCAGATACACCATAAGATTGGTGATGTTGTTGATCTGTCATAAATTATTTAACTAAGCGTTTATTACCTCGTTTTAAATTGAGTTTAACTGTTATAAATTAAAAATTGACCTTCTCTTCTAAATTAATGATAAACGATAAGTCGGTATCATTCCGGAAAGCTACCTGCAACGGATTGCCATTACTGCTTAGTTTTTCTATAAAATCATCCATCTTTTTTTTAAGTCCCAGCTCACCATCATGGTTGGTTAAATGCAGGGTTCCCTTTTTCACGGCCTGGTCCATCATATCTAATGTTTCCTGATCGGGGTTGTTAAACTTACCGCTGGCCGATACCACGTAATGATCTGCAGTTACATTCATTAAAAATTCCGGAGTCATATCTGCTTTACTGCCATGATGCGGCATTTTAAGTATATCAACGTGTATTTTACCATCTTTATCAAGTAGTCCCTTTAGTTTTAAGCCGGCATATATATCATCGCTCCTGCCATCGCCGGTAAGCAGCATTTTTTTATCGCCAAACTTAACCAGGCAAACTATGCTGGATAAATTGAACGGCGATTTATCATTATTAATAAGACTCGAAACAATAATCTTCTTACTTTCTTCCTTGCTTTTTGCCTTGGCTGCTTTTTTTAAATCTTTATCCCACTGCGTCTGTAGTTCCTGTAATCGTTGCGCGGTAGGATGTACCACAATAATTTCCAAATCGCCGATGTGTAAATTTTTAGTCTTGATATCGCCGCGAACAAGTTTTGTATTACCCGGCTTAAGATTTTGAAAGGGGGCGTTAACGGATAGATTTAATTTGGCAACGTTATCGCGGATATGCCTTCCCTGGCCTGTAGAGGCTATTACGGCAACAATATGTTCGGGGGCATTATCAAACTGAGGTATTTGCAGGGAGCTTATATCTGCCGCATGTGCAGAAGTCTTTAAATCTTTAATGATGGGTATTTGCTGGTTCCCGATAATATCATCAAAACTGTTAAACCAAAAGTTATCAATAATGAAATCCTGTTGTTCCTTCTCAGATAATTTATCTGTCATAGAATCTGTAAGATCAATAATGCCCTGTATATGATCTTCATCAGCATGGCTGATCATGACCATGGCAAGGGGCAATGGTTCGTCGCCGGCGAGTTTTGCTTTAATCGCCATAAGCCGGGGCTTTAATGTTTTTGAGTAAACACCCGGTGGGCCTCCATCAATCAAGATAGATTTTGGATCATTAGGGTCGCCAAAATGAAGCAACAGGCAATCACCATATTTAGCTTCAAGAACTTCTAAACTGAAAAGCATATGAAATGAGATTTAGTGAATGATAAACTGTTTTTTAAATCGATTGAATGGCCCGCAACACATCAAGCATGCCGCAACCCTGAAAGTACTTTTCCCGGCCCAGGTCGGTAGCTGTTTTGCACAAGGCCTGTTTAACTTTACCCGGCTTGCCAATAAGCTCACGGTGCCTGGCTAATATTAACGCAGCTGCGCCCGAAACATGGGGGGCAGCCATAGATGTACCATCCATGCGTTCCATACTGTTGTCTATACTGGTTGAAACAATTTTTTCTCCCGGGGCAACAAGATCAGGTTTTAACCTTCCGTCGCCGGTGGGGCCTTTGCTTGAAAAATAGGATACACCGTAGTCATGTGGCCTGTTACGATGAGTTGCGCCAACCGTGATAACCAACTCGGCGTTTCCGGGGTCGGTTATATTTACCATCCGGAACCCCGCACTTGTGCTGCTATCGGTGCTTGTAAACAATGCCTGCCCAAGGTTGCCTGCGGCGGCAACAATAACGGTACCTTCGTTAACCAGCTTTTCGCAGCAGATACAAACCGGGGTTTGCCCGCAGGCATAGCTGGCCACTTCATGCACCATCGAAAAGCTCATGTTAACACCATGTATAGCCGGTTCATCTTTCTGATTGTTCATCCAGCGGATGAATTGGATGCCTGCCAGGATATTAAACTCTTCTCCCGACCCGGAATCATCCATTACCCGGAGATCATAAAGATCTATCCCCGGGCACATGCCTATAACGTTTTGCATGGTAACTTCATCTTTTATACCTGCACCTATAATACCAGCTACATGGGTGCCATGCGGGTGCACAGGCGGATAGTATTCCTGGATATTATGCGGAATCCGCAACAACGGAGCAATAACCGACCAATCCAGGAGCCTGCCGTTTCTAAGATCATTATCTATTTCCTTAACAAAGTCCATCAACTCGCTATCTGAAAGTCCCGCATCATCGCTATCGCCGGATGATTTGATGGCCGAGGGGATATGTCGTGGTTTGTCAAAGGCATATTGCTTATGAATGCTTGCCAGCACTTTTCTGAACCTTGTAAAATCATAGGATGCAACTATCCGGGTATGATTAGAGAATTTATCCGTTTTATCACCTAATGCATCATCAAAAGGCTTTTTTGTAGTTGTATCGGTTTTCCGGAAGGCCGGGTGGCGGGCATCAATGCCAGAATCAAGTACGGCCCAGGCAATACCCGAACCATCAATTTCAAACAAGCGCCTGCCTGCATCAGCTTTGGTTGCCGGTACCGATCTTTCAATGGTTAACGTTGCACGCCTGTTGCGGTTTATAGCCCATAGGGTAACGGGCGCTTTTATTTTAAAGGGCTTAAATTCATCAAAGTAAGTATGAAAAGCGTGCTCAAATTCTTCTAATATTTCAGCCGGCTTATCGCTTTGAGTTTGATTGGTTTTTGCCGATAATACAATTGCCCCGATAAGCCGGATAAGCCAATAATAATCTTCGGTAGGCTCCTTATTTTTAAACAGGTAGGTTTGCCACCACTGCGTCATGGGTAAAGCAACCAAAATCAGTTCTTCAAAAGTAAGGCAAGCTACCACAGATTCACCACTGGTGGCCAGTTGCCAGCCGCTTGTTTCTTCCGGCTTTTCCTGCCGCAGCAAGTTATGGGACAATGCAGTAAATAATTGCGAGGCGGATGAATTTTTATGAGGTGACAGAATAAGATCTACCCGGCTTTGTTTAAAATCTCCGCGTTGTTCAAAATAGGCAAGCCAAACATCAGGAAAAATCGGCGAATCCTGCGTAAAGCGCAAAGTTTGCTGAAATCTTTTAAAAATAAGGCTCTCTATTAATGCAGGGTTGATGATCATACAAGAAAGAATTTAGGTTTAACTTACTTGTTAATTGAGGCTTAAAATCGTAGCCATCTAAATGGTAGATAATTATACCAATTTAGAGTATTATAAAATATCAAACAAGGTATAAATTAATTATTTTTTTTACAATTTATTGGTTATCAGAGGTGTTTGTGTTATGCCGAATGGGGCAACCCGTTTAATAGTGAGGTCAAATTAAACCGGGATACACCTGCGTAGCGGTGACCCATCCCCCGAAAACAAAAAATCCCCCGGCAACCACGCCGGGAGATCAAATCAATATATAAACCAGAAGATCCTTATTGTGTTATTATATATTACCAGAACTTAACATAAAGCGCGGTAAGTAATAACAGCGTTACTATAATTAATGCCAGGGTTGATTTCTCTACCTTGAACATGCTACTTGGTATATCAAACGCTTTAGGGTTTTCCTTAGGCCCTGCAAAGCTAACAGCCACCATCACTATAATGGTGAACAGGAACGATAGGCCCATACAGATCAGGAACGGAATCTCGTACCCGCCCTTGCCATTAGGGAATGCAGTGTACAAAAAGGTTTCGTGTCCAAACAAGGCCGGAGCATAGTTATTAAACAATACCGACATGGCGAAGCCTGTGAGGATACCCGCGATAGCCGCTGCACCCGTTGTCCGTTTCCAAAAGAAACCCAATATGAATATGGCAAATATCCCCGGACTAATAAAGCCGGTGTATTTTTGGATGAAGGTAAAACCACCTTCGCCGCCAATGCCCAAAAGATCTTTCCAGGTTAATATAATGGAGAAGATAAGTGCCGCAAGAATAGCTATCTTACCTACAATAACCATTTTCTTTTCGCTGGCATCCTTGCTGATGTGCTTTTTGTAAATATCCAGGGTAAAAATGGTACTGATACTGTTAGCCTTACCCGCAAGTGAAGCCACAATAGCAGCAGTAAGCGCCGCAACCGAGAGTCCTTTCAAACCCGTAGGTAAAAAGCCAAGCACGGCCGAATAAGCGTTATCTGAATTAAAATGCCCGCCTGATGCCATTTCATGCTGCAGGCCACCATTTTTGTACAATACATAAGCCGCAATACCCGGTAAAACTACAATGACAGGCATAGCCAGTTTCATTAAACCGGCAAACAGGATACCCGTACGGGCGGTTTTCAAATCGGCACCCAGGGCGCGTTGGGTAATGTATTGGTTACATCCCCAGTAGTTAAGGTTCACTATCCACTGGCCTGCAAAATACATCGCTATACCCGGCAGTGCCAGGTATTTATTGATCTCGGCTTGCGATGCGCCAGCTTTTGGCTTGGCCATCATCATTTTAAAGTGATCGGGAGCATCTTTAAACATGGCGTTTAAACCAGCCATGGCATCTTTACCTAAACCAAAATGCTCGCTCACCAGGGTAAGGGCAATATAGGTGGTAGCCAAGCCGCCAACAACTAAAACAAGCACTTGTATAACATCGGTAAAGCCGATAACCTTCATACCACCCAGCGTAATAAACAAGGCGAAAATAGCCAGTCCGATAATGATCTCATGTAGGTATCCGCCACCAGCAAGGCTGTTAATAGCCAATGCACCCAGGTAAAGTATAGATGTTAAATTAACAAACACATATAAAAACAACCAAAATATGGCCATCACAAAACTCACGGTTTCATTATAGCGGGTATGCAGAAACTGTGGCATCGTGAAAATTTTATTTTTCAGATACACAGGTACAAACCATACTGCCACAATAATAAGGGCTATAGCGGCTACCCACTCATAAGCTGCAACAGCCAAACCAACGGCAAAGCCCTGGCCGCTGGTACCTATAAACTGCTCGGCCGAAATATTTGATGCAATAAGTGAGGCACCGATAGCCCACCAGGTAAGTGAACCTTCGGCAAGGAAGAAATCATGACTGGCCGAGATACTGGCCTTTTTTTTGCGGCTGTACACCCAGTAACCATAGCTGGATACCACAACAAAATAGATCACGAAAATGGCGTAATCAATGGTTTCAAATTTATTCATAAATTGGGTTTAATTAGTTTGTTGTATTAGTGTTTTAAAAACATGCAACCGGAATCCCATCGTGGGCTGCGTGTTCGGTGTTTAATTTATTTGATTATACTCTTTACTCTTTGTCATCCTGAGCGCAGCGAAGGGTCTATTCTCCAACATGCCTCCGTCTTTTGTCCTTTATCTAAAAATCCTTCAATTCCCCTAAGTCTAACCTCTTGATTCTTCTCAAAAAGGGCGTTTCCCTGCGGGCCGGGCTATCCGTTCATACGCCTGCAGGCATTACGCGCAGGCCGGTATCCACTGCTATCCCTAACGCGGGTCAATTGTAACATATGTTATTGCGAGCGCAGCAATCGGGAACTATACCCGTCAAACATGCAAGTTGTTTACCCTGTACAGTTCGCGATTGCTTCGTGCCTCGCAATGACATGTTGTTAGAGCGTTCTAAAACGGCCTGTCACCCTGAGCCTGTCGAAGGGGCGCGCGCGCAGAGGCCTTTACCACATGCTTCGACAGGCTCAGCAGGACAGCCCTTTTTCAAAACATCTTTTTTCCTTAGGAGCTCCGCGGGATTTTATTCTCGCAATGACATGTTTGCAACAAAAACCTTTTGTCATCCTGAACGGAGTGAAGGATCTATTCTTCTCCATGCTTCTTCGCCCTGTTCAGTCTGCAAATAGATCCTTCGTTCCTCAGGATGACAAACCTTTTAAAATGTCATTTGCCTTTAAATATTCTTCGGGTTTTATTCCTCGCAATGTCATACTTGCTTTGGTATTTAACCCACCACCATGCAAATCAAAAGTCTCCCCCTTCAGGGGGAGATTTAGAGGGGGCTTCCTACCTGTATGCCACCTCATTCCATAATATCTCATTCCTGAATTGTGGGATAGTGGTATCCTTACCAATCCTCAAAAACTCAATGCCTGCCATATCAGCAAAATCCTGCATATGCGCGGCGGTAAGGTTTTGGCTGTAGGCTGTATGGTGTGCACCGCCACCGTAGATCCAGGCTGCGCAGCCGGTTTTCATATCGGGCAGGGGTTTCCATAATACACGGGCCACAGGCAGGTTTGGCAAATCTTCAACCGGTTCAACGGCTTCCACTTCGTTTATCAGCAGGCGGAAACGGTTACCCATATCCACAATAGACGCGTTAAGTGCGGCACCACCAGCCACGTTGAATACCAAACGTGCAGGATCGGCCTTGCCGCCAATACCTAATGCATGAACCTCTAATGAAGCTTTGCCATTGGCCAAAGAAGCATCCACTTCCAGCATATGTGAGCCTAAAACCAGTGCATTAGCAGGATCAAAGTGGTAGGTGTAATCTTCCATGAAAGCGTTACCACCAGCCAAACCGGCTCCCATTACTTTAAAGGCACGTACCAGGGCAGCAGTTTTCCAGTCGCCTTCACCGGCAAAGCCAAAACCATCGGCCATTAAACGTTGTGCGGCGATACCAGGCAGCTGTAACATGCCATGCAAATCTTCAAAAGTATCCGAGAAGCCTTTAAAGCCTCCATCAACCAAAAACTTACGTAAACCAATCTCAATCTTAGCAGCCTCGTAAACCGACGAATACCTGGCGCCTCCTTTTTTAAGATCATCTGCCATGGTATAAGTTGCCTCATACTCATCTGTTAAAGCAGTAATTGCTTCTTCACTTACCGCGTTGATCACGGCAACTACGTCGCCAATGCCATAGGTATTTACCGAGAAACCGAATTTCAATTCAGCTTCCACTTTATCACCATCGGTAACAGCAACAAAACGCATATTATCACCAAAGCGAACAAATTTGGCACCTTGCCAATCGTGCCAGCCGGCTGCGGCGCGGGTCCAGGTTTCTATCTCGGCCAAAGCCTCAGTATCCTGCCAGTGGCCAACAACTACTTTGCGGTTAATGCGCATGCGCGATACCATAAAGCCAAACTCACGGTCGCCATGGGCGCTTTGGTTCAGGTTCATGAAATCCATATCAATGCTGCTCCATGGAATATCGCGGTTAAATTGGGTATGCAGGTGCAGCATTGGCTTTTTCAGGATGCTTAGCCCACGGATCCACATTTTGGCCGGGCTAAAGGTGTGCATCCAGGTAATGATACCGATACAGTTTTCTGCTACGTTGGCAGCCTGCAGGGTTTCATAAATTTCTTCCGGTGATTTTACAACAGGTTTGTAAACCACACGTACAGGGATATTTCCGGTTGCATCTATCCCGGCTGCAATTTCCTGGGAATGTTCGGCAACCTTCTTTAAAGTTTCTTCTCCGTATAAGTTTTGGCTTCCTGTAATAAACCAAACTTCAAATTTTTTAAGATCGATCATCGTATAATTAGTGATTTATTGAATTAGCGAATTGGTGATTTATATAATGGTTAATGTTTTAATTGCTTGCCGGCGATAGCCTTAATAAGGTAGCACCGTGCAGGTTAATGTTTTGCTGATAGCCTTTTTTAAATTGGCCAATATCTTGTTTCTTCCATAGATCGCGCACCTTTATTTTGCCTTTGAGGCCGATGGCTGCAAAATCAATAGCTATGCTTTTACTATTATCGCCAATGTTGAAAAGTGCGGCATAAATATCCTTACTGCCCGGTATTTGTGAGTACCAAACCATGGCACCATCTTTTTTATACAACTGGCGCGGGTTTGTTCCTTTCTGATTGGCGGCAAGTACCTCATCATTGGTAAATAATTTCAGTTCAAATTCCCGGTTCTCGGGCAGGTTGCCGCCTATCATCAGGGGCGACCGGTAAATGCTCCAAAAAGTCATGTGGGTATATTCCTCATCCTCTGTAAAGCGGCTAAAGCGTTCCTGACCAACGGGGCCGCGTTTGCTCAGCTTGCCTATCTGTATCATATCGCAATCAGGCCAGTGACCGGGACCACCTACGCCTTCCCAGCTTTTGGCATAGTCAAACATGTGGAGGATCTCTTTCCAGTTATCCCAAAAATCATCGGCCATACGCCACATATTTGCGTATTTAGTGGCATGCGCAGCTTGTGCAACAGGAGTTTCGCCGGGGGAAAGGCTTAATACTATTGGTCTGCCACAATTTTGAATCGCTTTTTGGTATCCTTCAACTTCGGCGTTACTGTAAGGGCGCGAAAGGTCATCTACCTTAATAAAATCTACACCCCATGAAGCGTAAAGTTCCAACAGGGAGTTGAGGTATTCCTGCGCACCGGGCTTTTTCATATCCAGTCCGTACATGTGGTTCATCCAGGGGCATTTGGAATTGGTATCGGCAACCATATCGGCGGTTATGTTATTAGTCCCTTTAATGGGAGATTTTGCCCAATAAGCCTGCCTCGGGATGCCACGCATTACATGAATGCCGAATTTTAAACCTTTGCCATGTACATAATCAGCCAAAGGCTTAAAACCATTACCTCCAAAAGCTGAAGGGAACTTGGTAGGCTGTGGTGTTAACCTTCCCCATTTATCCATGGTAAGCCAGGGCAAATAGGAGCCATCCTGCAGTCGTAACTGAAAGGGATTGCCAATGTTACTTCCCGGCGGGTTATCGTACGACCACAAAAAATCAACCACGATGTACTCCCAGCCGTGCGGTTTCAGGTATTGGGCCATATAATCGGTGTTGGCTTTCACCTCGTCTTCATGCACAGCCGAGCCGAAACAGTTATAGCTGTTCCAACCCATGGGTGGGGTAGCGGCTACGGTTTGTGCCGATGCTTTTGCACCCAGCAAACCCGCTGCCAGGATAATGATATATTGCAGTGATGTTTTCATCTATTGGCCGTAATAAGAATTTGGTCCGTGTTTGCGTTCGAAATGTTTTTTGATAAGCGAATCTTTTAGGCGAGGGGCCTGGTTATTAATTTGCTCGGTTAAATAGGCCATTTGTGCCACAGCCTCTAACACGGCGCTGTTATAAACCGCTTTGTGCGCGGTTTTGCCCCAGGTAAAAGGAGCGTGATTACCAACTAAAACCATTTCTACCTCGTTGTAATCCAATCCTTCAGCCGTAAAATGATCCATGATCTGGAAACCGGTTTGGTATTCGTAATCGCCTTCAATCATTTCATCGCTCATAGGCGGGGCACAAGGGATATCGGCCGTTAGATGATCCGCGTGTGTAGTACCGAAGATAGGGATGCAGCGTTGCGATTGCGCCCAGGCAGTGCCATAGGTTGAATGGGTATGCACAATACCTCCAATGTTTGGCCAATGTTTGTATAATACGGCATGGGTTTGCGTATCTGATGATGGGCGCAGGTCGCCCTCAATAATAACCCCATCAAAGTTAACGATCACCATTTTTTCGGGTGATAAATCTTCATAAGGCACCCCGCTTGGTTTTATAGCGAAAACTTCCAAAGCTCTGTCGGCAGCGCTTACATTACCAAAGGTGAACAACACCAGGCCGAGTTTAGGCAGCTGCATATTAGCGTCATAAGCAGCTTGTTTTATATGTTGATACTTGCTCATGCTAAAACTGAATTATCTGCTAAGCTTTGGGTTGATTTATCTGCAATTTGCTGTGCAATAAAACTGCCTAAGGTTTTATATTTATTATAACGTGCCAGGTAAGCAGCTTCCAGATCTTTATTAGGATAATACTCCACATCAAATCCACGACCCATGGCTTGCATGGCATCTTCAACCGTTGGGTAAATACCTGCAACAACGGCTGCAAACATGGCTGCACCCAAAGCGCAGGTGTGTTTAAACTGGTGAATGCGGATAGGCATGCCCAATACATCGGCCATCATTTGCATCACGAAAGGTGATTTTTTTGCAACGCCACCAATGCCGATAATGCCTTTAACCGGGATACCTTCGCTAATGAAGCGTTCAACAATGCTTTTGGCGCCAAAACAGGTAGCCTCGGCCAGTGAACGGAAAACGCGTGGCGCATCGCTGCCCAAACCTAAGCCAGTTATTGCGCCTTTCAGCTCCTGGTTGGCATCCGGTGTACGGCGGCCGTTAAACCAATCTATTGATAGTTCGTTGTCAAAATCTAAAGGTAAAAGGGCTGCCTGCCTGCTTAATTCAGGAATAATCAGTTCGGCCATTTCGGCTTTTAGTGCTTCGGCCGTGGCTGCATCTATTACTGTTGATTGTGATAGCAGATTATTTAAAGGCCATAAAAGCACATTTTTAAACCAGGCATAAGTATCGCCAAAGGCAGATTGACCGGCTTCTAAACCTGTCATACCCGGAATAACGGAGCCATTTACCTGCCCGCAAATACCGCGTACCAGTTTGCCATCAATCTCGGCAGATGGAGCAACCAAAATATCACAGGTTGATGTACCCATTACCTTACTTAAGTGGTAAGGCTCAATTTGACCGCCAACCGCGCCCATATGCGCATCAAAAGCACCAGTACCTACAATTACATCTGTAGATAAGCCCAATCTTTCGGCCCATTCGGCGCTTAAAGTTCCGGCGGCTTCATCGGCAGTATAGGTTTCTGTAAATAGTTTAGCGGTGATGCCCTTCAATAAAGGATCAAGTGAAGAAAAGAATTCATCGGGCGGCAGGCCACCAAATTCTTCGGCCCACAAAGCCTTGTGCCCGGCAGAACAACGACCGCGTTTAATCTCCTTTACATCGGTGCCACCGGTTAGCAGGAAGGGAATCCAATCACAATGCTCAACCCATGAGTGCAGTGATGTACGTACCTGTTCATCAACCCTTATAATGTGTAAAAGCTTAGCCCAAAACCACTCTGAAGAGTAAATGCCGCCTACATATTTTAAATAATTGATATCAAATTTGGTGGCATGTTCATTAATCTGGGCAGCTTCCAATACCGAAGTATGATCTTTCCATAAAATGAACATGGCATTGGGGTTTTGTTCAAAACCGGGGGTTAATGCCAACGGTGTACCCGTTTTATCAACCGCGATAGGGGTTGATCCTGTGGTATCTATGGATAAGCCTTTTACGGCTTTGGCGGCATCAGCACCACCAGCCTTTTGCAGGCAATCTTTAATAGTAGTTTCTAATCCTTCTATATAATCAAGGGGGTGCTGCCTGAACTGATTCTCGGGGGCATTGCAAAATAATCCTTGCTGCCAACGGGGATAACTGAATACGGATGAGGCTATTTCTTCGCCGTTTTGCGCATTGATTAATACGGAACGAACAGAGTCGGACCCATAGTCCACTCCAATCACAAATTGGTCTTTACTCATATTGGTTTAATAATTCGTGTTGAAGTAACACTTATTTTTTTACAATAAAAAATTTTTCTAAAAAAACATTTAAAAAACTATAAAATGGATGGGCGAAAATTTAGTGTAAAAGGGAATCCGGGTTGGGAATAAAATTCATAAATGCCTGAAATTTAGCGTAGTAGTTTTGCATGTTAAGCTGATAGTAATAGGCACCGCGCTTGGATCCTGCTTTGTCTTTATCATTTTGTTTGATGAGTAATCCTGTGGCTAAAACCCGTTTGCTAAAATTTCGTTTGTCAATTGGCGTATTAAAAACGCTTTCGTAGAGGGTCTGCAATTGTGGAAGTGTGAACTTGCCGGGTAAAAGTTCAAATAAAATAGGATGCATGGCCGCCTTGTACCTGATGCGTTTTTTTGCAGCCTCCACCATTTCCTGTTGATCGAAAATGAGTTTAGGTACACGTTTTAGCGGGAACCATTCTGCATGATAGTCCTTACTTAATTGGGTTTGATACTTATTAATATCAATTAAGGCAAAGTAAGTAACAGACACTGTGCGCTCTATAGGATCGCGTTTTGTGTTGCCAAATGTGTGTAATTGCTCTAAATAAACCCCCTGAAGCTCGGTTAGTTGTTTTAAAATGCGGTTGGCCGCCTGGTCTAAACTTTCTTTAGGCTGTACAAATCCGCCCATCAAACTCCAGTTATCTTTCTGTGGCTCGAAACTCCTTTTAATAAGCAGAATCTTTAAGGTATCGCCGTCAAACCCGAAGATAATGCAGTCAACTGCCAGTAAAAGTCGTGTTTGTTTGGAATATTTCTGCATGTGATTTGGTTTATAAGGGTGGTAAATGTAATTTTTTAGATACAGAAAAATCAATTCAAAGCCATTGTTTATTCAGGAAAGGGCTTAAAAATGCATCTGTACAGGTTTATTTGTGTATTGAGTACACAAATAAAATGAAAATTATTTTAATTGTTTTTATCACAATTAAAATAATTTTATTCTACCTTAGTTTTTAATTAGGGCGATCAATATGCCCCGATTAAAAAACCAAACACCAATTATAACCAGTAATACCGTTCAATAAGCTTCAATAAAAGGCGATGATGGGCGATAAACTATCAAAGAATTATGAAAATGCACGAAAAAAAGCACTTTTTATTATACGGCCTCGCGCTGTCGTTGTTTATGAGCTGTAATGGGCCGGCGGAGACGAAGACTGCCAACACCGATTCCACATCGGTAGTAAAAGCCGCAATACCCGATGCCAAAAATTTTGAAGGCGAAGTAAATGGTAAAGCCGTTAAACTATATACCTTGAAAAACAGCAAGGGCGCAAGCGTTGCCATTACCAATTACGGTGGCCGCATCGTAAGCCTGATGGTTCCGGATAAAAAAGGTACACTGACAGATGTAGTTTTGGGTTACGATAGTTTAAAAACTTACCAAAAACCAAAAGAGCCCTATTTTGGCGCTATCATAGGCCGGTATGGTAATCGTATAGGCAAGGGTAAATTCACGCTTGAAGGCAAAGCATATCAACTGGATATTAATGATGGCGTTAATACCCTGCATGGCGGGTTTAAAGGTTTTTATGCACAGGTGTTTGATGCCACACAGGTTGATGACAAAACTCTTAACCTTACCTACGTATCTAAAGATGGCGAAGGTGGTTATCCCGGAACATTAACCGTTAAAGTGGCATATACCCTTACCGATGATAACGCCGTTAAAATTGAGTATACCGCAACTACTGATAAAACAACCATCGTAAACTTAACCAACCACGCTTACTTTAACCTGAACGGCGCTGGCAGCAGTACCATCCTCAATAATATTGCAAAAATTGATGCGGATAATATTACCCCCGTTGATGTTACGCTGATACCAACAGGGAAATTGCAGGCAGTAAAAAATACTCCTTTTGATTTTACTACCGCAAAAGCCATCGGCACCAATATTAATGACAAAGACGACCAATTGAATAATGGTAAAGGTTATGATCATAATTTCGCGTTGAACAAGCATGATGCCACACAATCTGTAGCTACCATCAGCAGCCCCGAAACGGGTATCGTGATGGATATTTATACTGATGAACCAGGTTTGCAGTTTTATACCGGGAACTTTTTAACCGGAAAAACCAATGACGGTAAAGGTGGCAAGGCTTACGCTTACCGGTCAGCATTTTGTGTAGAGACCCAGCATTTTCCGGATGCGCCAAATCAGCCTGCTTTTGCATCAACTGTATTAAAGCCGGGGCAAACCTATCATACAGCAACCACATACAAATTTGCAGTTAAGTAATTTTTTTATAAATAATTGTAGTTCAATATTTGATTATATAATCTGATTGAGATGACGGAGACCGAAATAAAATATCTGCTTAATGATATTGCTTTGTATAATAACCGGGCATCTTTCAAAAAGTTATACCTGTTTTATTACTCTAAATTATTTTGGTTTGCCAAATCGTTTGTAAAAAATGATGAAGCTGCTGAGGAGATCATTGATGATGTATTTTTGAACCTTTGGATGCAGCGCCAGAGGCTTACAGAAATTAATAACTTTAGTAATTATTGCTACGTTTCGGTAAAAAACAAATCCTTAACCCACATCTCCAAAGCCCGGTTAAACCAGGTAAATATTGATGATGTGAAAATAGAGATCATTGATTCGGCGGCAACCGGCGAAGACAAGCTGATTTGCGGGGATGTTACTAAAGTTATTAATAATTCGCTGAACAAGTTATCTGACCAATGCAAGGTGGTTTTTAAGTTGGTAAAAGAGGACGGCTTAAAATACAGGGAAGTTGCCGAGCTTTTAAATCTTTCCATAAAAACTGTTGAATATCATATGGGTAATGCGCTGAAACAGGTAGCAAGCGGCATTGCCGCTTCTCAAAAAAGTAAAGTATTTGAAGTAGAAAAAATCTTCAAATAACCGTAAGGACGGTGCAATCTGTTCTGGTTGTTAGTTTGCACCGTGATGTTTGGAAGACATAAAAAGGCAGGCAATGGGCGATTCCTTCCTCGGGGAAGGAGGAGGTAGGGGTTAAATCAGGCGTTCAAGCACCATTGCGGATTACATGTCGGCTAAACCACTCCCTGCTGCCCTTGCGCGCGTTTCAGCCGCACCCCGTCCGTTGGAAGGGAATTGACCCTTAAAAAAAACATTCCGAACACCCCTGGCGTCGTCACCAACAGATTTCTGCATGTAAAAAAGCTTTACTGTTTCCCTAATATCATTTTCTTTTCTACTGCCCTGGGCCTGGTAGAACACCAGCAAGGGCTGAATTGCCCGAACGGGTAGCCGCTATGCGGCATTGTGCGGGGAACACACACATTGCTTGCTACAAACAGGTAGCCGCTACGCGGCACAGCACATTTACAATATGAAGGCATGCCGCGTAGCGGCTACCTGTTTGTAGCACAAATAATTCAAATGTTTCTTTTGCTCCATAGGAGCTACCCTTCTTTCTACACAAAATATTTAAACGAGATTCCTAAGCCGGGATATGCTTTTTAGCCTCTGGTCGGTGTTTTCACCGCATCAGCCTAAGGTCTGGATATTGCATCTAATACCCGATTCCCCCCCCGCACATTTACAGCATGAAGACATGCCGCGTAGCGGCTACCTGTTTGTAGCATGCAATTTAAATATTTCTTCTGCTCCATAGGAGCTACCTTTCTTTCTACACAAAATACTAAAACACGAATCCTAAGGGAGATATGTCATTTTATCCTTTTTAAAATAATTTTCATTTTTCACCAGGGTGTTTTCATTAGTTACAGTCTTTATGATTAGAGCCGTAAATAATGATTAATAATATTTGGATACTTATTGGTAAAAAGTTAAGTGGTGAGGCTACCGCCGAAGAATTGCTTGAACTTGAAGAACTGCTACAGCAAGGAGTTGCAGACCAGTATCCGCTTGCTCAATTGGAAGAGATCTGGAAAAGAGAGCATCAGGAAACAGCAGCGGAAAAGTTAGATGCTAAATGGCTGGCCTTTGAAACTAAACTTGATAATGCCGATAAAGTAGAATCTGAAGAAGCCCCACAATCAGAAAATACTGAACAGCTTAAGCCAAAATCGGGGATTGTAAAATTCCTTAAAATTATTTCATTTGTTGTAGCGGCCTGTTTTGCGCTGGTTTTTATAATGTTCAATAAAAAGAATGTTATAGATAACCACAAAACCAACCAGATTATGGCGCCGCAAAACGGCATTAGCAAAATTCAATTACCAGATGGTAGCAAGGTGTGGCTAAACTCTGGTAGTAAAATAGTTTATGGAGCAAATTATGGCGCCGAACAAAGAGCTGTGTACCTTGTAGGCGAGGCCTTGTTTGATGTTGAAAAAGACCCCGACCATCCTTTTATAGTTACTACGTCAACCATCAGCATTAAGGTATTGGGTACCAAATTTAATGTAAGAGCATACGCCACCGATAAAACATCAGAAACTTCATTGTTAAGGGGACGCATTGAACTAACCGTTTTGAAAAATCCCGAAAAGAAGATCATTTTAAAAGCAGCTGATAAGGTTACAATTAATAATGAGCAACTATTTGTTAACGGTAAAGCGGCTATTCCATCTAAAAGCGGGATAACAGAAGAAATTCCTTTAATGGCCTTAAGCAGGATTCACCTGGCTAAAAAGGATACTTTACCATCAGAGGCACTATGGATTGAGAATAAACTTGCTTTTGATGCCGAAGATTTTGAAAGCCTTTCCAAAAAGCTGGAACGCCGCTATAATGTGACCATCAGCTTTAAAGATGAGGAGTTTAAAAAGTTAAGATTTACCGGTAAGTTTCAAAATGAATCTATTGGTAAAGCCTTAAGAGCCCTGCAGTCCGCCACTTATTTCCGTTATAAAACCGACAATAATCAAATTTTAATTTATTGATAATTAATCATTTAACAAATTAATTAAATAGCCTATGCTTATATAAGTATCTAAACTAAAACCAAAAAACGGGGAAATGTTGACGCATCCCCCCGTGTATGTGGTAAAAGTTAACTACCAGCCCTTTTGAAAACCAAATAGTTAAACAACCTTAATGCTAAATTATGAAAAAAAATGTACCCCGCATTAACCAAGTGCGGTTAAACCAATTTTTGAAAATCTTTTTTATGTTTAAATTTATCCTTGCCGTGGTGATCATGTCATCGCTACAGGCTTTTGCAAAAGGATATGGCCAGAGTATAATAAACGTCAATTTCCAGAATGTAACCTTGAAAAAGGCATTTAAAGAAATTGAAAAAAAATCTGACTACCGCTTTTTGTACAATGATGATATACTGGCTAAAAATGTTTTGCCTGCAAGCTTGAATGTTACCAACGCATCGCTTGATGAAACAATGACTGCCTTGCTTGCCAAAACCAACCTGGTATACAAGTTAAGCGACAATAACCTGGTAATACTTTCAGAAAAAGGCGGTATCGTTTCCGTGCTTACCATTACCGGAAGGGTGACAGACGAAAGCGACCTGCCATTGCCGGGAGTGAGCATCAAAGTAAAAGGAGCTGCTGCGGGCGCCCAAACCGATGTTCAGGGTAAATATGTTTTAAACATCCCGGATGCCAGGGCCAGTAATGTGGTGCTTGTGTTTTCGTTTGTGGGCTACGCAACCCAGGAGGTGCCGTTAAATGGCAACTCGGTACTTAACGTGCAGCTTAAGGCCGCGTCAAATTCATTAAACGAGGTTATCGTTGTTGGTTACGGTACACAGAAGAAAGAAAATCTTACCGGCTCTGTCACCGTTGTAAACGTTAAAGATGCCACTAAACGTAGCACACCGGATATTGCCAGGGCATTGCAAGGCCAGGTAGCCGGTGTACAGGTAAATGGATCAGGTGTACCCGGCGAAGGCGTATCTATTCGCATCCGCGGGGTAAGCTCATTAATTAATAACAACCCGCTTTATATTATTGATGGCGTGCCAACTATGGAACCCTTTGATTTTCCTCCCGGCGATATTGAAAGTCTGCAGGTTATAAAGGATGCATCAGCAGGGGCAATCTATGGTTTTCGCGGTGCCAACGGAGTGATCATTATCACCACCAAAAAAGGGAAAAACGGCCCGATGAAAATTAACTATAATGGTTATTTCGGCTTTCAAAAAAATCCTAAAACGCTATCGGTTACTGATAGGGTAGGCTACCAGAAAATTGCCGATGCTGCCGAAACAAATGCCGGCTTATCGCTGGCGCCAGGCAATGATCCAACCTCAAGTAAATTCATTAGTAATGTAAATACCGACTGGCAAAAATCCGGTTTCAGAACCGGCTATACCCAAAGTCATGACCTGGGTCTATCCGGCGGTAATGAAACCATGAACTATAATGTCGCTTTTGATTATTTCAACCAAACGGGTACTACTGTTTCGGGGCCGGCTTATACCCGTTATAACCTGAGCGGTAATATACAGGGTAAAAAAGGCATTGTATCTTTTGGTACCAAGTTTGCCTACACCGAAGGTGATTATAATAACCTGGCCTACCCGCACTTACATGGTACCGGTAACCAGATTGTTGATTTGGTTACAGCCATTCCAACTATGCCTATTCTTGACCCTAACCGCGTTGGTGGTTACGGTGGTGTTGATCAAAATACCCAAAGAGCCATCTCGCTAAACATTATCGGTGTAAATAATTTGTTAAACAGCACCGGCCAGCGTAACCGCATGCTGGCATCTGCCTGGATGGAAGTTGAAATTGTTAAAAATCTGAAATACCGTTTAAGCGGAAGCTATGACCGTAACGATTTTAAAAACACTTATTTTGATCCTATTTATGACCTGGGCTGGTTTTACCCAAATACAACAGCTTATTACAGCGATGCCCGGGGTAATTACTATACAGCGCTTATTGAAAATACATTAAGCTATAAACTAAGCATCCACAAGCATAATATTGAGTTGCTTGCAGGTACTGCTTACCAAAAAGATAAGAATGATAACCTTACCGGTGTAGCGTATAACCTGCCGCAGCCTTACCTGTTTGCATTTAATAACGTGAGCAATACGGCCGATAAAACAGTATTTAGCGATAGTAACCTGCGCAAATTTTATTCGCCCATATTTGGCCGTGTAAACTACAACTACGATGATCGTTACCTGTTAACCGCAAACTACAGGCGCGATGGTACATCGCAACTGCCATCATACAACCGCTTTGGTAATTTTGCCGGTGTATCTGTGGGCTGGAACATTGCTAAAGAAAAATTCCTGCACCTGCCGGATGCCGTTTCTCAGTTAAAAATCAAAGCGGGCTACGGAACTTTGGGTAATGTAAACGCGCTTCCGTTTTATCCTTACCAGTCCGTGGTTAATGCAAACGCGAGTTATGTGTTTGGTAATACTCTGGCATCGGGCGCAACCCAAACCCAGGTGTTTGACCAAACCAACAAATGGGAGCAAAAACGCACTACCAATATAGGGTTAGATCTGAGCTTATTCCATGATCAGTTAGCATTTTCATCAGAGTATTATGTCAATAAAATTATAGGCATCCTTTTACCGGTTCCAATTCCTATTTCGGTTGGTGCAATCAATACGCCGCTGGTTAATGCTGCCTCGTTCACCAATAAGGGTATCGAGTTTACAGTAACGTACCGCAGCAGAGATACCGGACCGTTTAATTATACCATCAGCGCCAACGCGTCGACAGTTAAAAATAAGGTATTATCATTAGGTAATGGCGGTAACCCAATTTACGGTGCTTACAGCAAAACCGATGTTGGTGGCCAGGTTGGTCAGCTCTACGCTTTTAAAACCGAAGGTATTTTTAAAGATGCTGCCGATGTAGCCGCGCATGCCACCCAAACTGGTGCCGTACCGGGCGATATTAAATTTGTTGATACCAACGGCGATCATATCATTAACGATGCCGACCGTGTTTACTTAGGCTCGGCCATTCCAAAATTGTACTATGGTTTTAACTTAAGCGCCAACTATAAAAACATTGATGCATCAGTATTTATACAAGGTAACTACGGCAGTAAAATAGCCAATGGTGTTTACCAGTCATTAATGACCGGGCAATATACTAATGCCAGTACCGATGAGCTTAACTTTTGGACACCTGCAAACACCAACACCAATGTGCCAAGGCCGGTAATTGGTGATCCTAATGCCAATAACCGCAACTCGGACAGGTTTATACAAAGTGGTTCATACGCGCGCCTGCAAACCGCCCAGTTAGGTTACACGCTGCCAGCATCGCTATTAAACCGTACACATGTGTTCAGGAGTTTCAGGATCTATCTGTCAGGTCAAAACCTGTATACCATAACTAAGTACAAAGGTTTCGACCCCGATTTTATTAACGATGGTACTATTAACCGCGGTTTCGACTATGGTTCATTCCCCAACCCGCGTACATTATTAGTTGGTTTACAGGTAGGGCTATAATTATTGATTCACATTAAACATTAAGTATAATGAAAAATATATATATGAAAACTGTAGTTGCAATATTGGCGCTATCGGCTTTTATCACGGGTTGTAAAAAAGGAGATCTGGATACCATAAACCCAAACGCGCAAACCACCCAAACCTTTTGGCAAAATGCCAGTGACGCGGTTAAAGGGATTAATGCCGCCTACGGAAGTTTAATTATTGATGGCTCATACATGCGTTTTTCGCCGATTGTAGAAAACACAAGGGGCGATGATGCAACAAGCTATAGCCCATGGGATCAGATCTACAACATGGGTAAGTTTAACATGCAAAGCACCGGTGATGGTGTACTGTTTTCATGGACAGCTTATTACCAGGGCATTTTGCGTGCTAATGAGGTGCTAAAATATGTGCCGGCTATTAATATGGACGCCGATTTGAAAAAAAGGGTGCTGGGCCAGGCTTATTTCCTGCGTGGCTTATACTATTTCCATTTGGCCGATTTTTATAAAAACGTGCCAATGCCTTTGGTGCCTGCCGGATCAAGCACAGATTATTTTCAAAAACAACAAACACAGGACGTAGTTTGGGCGCAGGTGATCAGTGATTTTAAAGCAGCTAAAGATCTGCTGCCTGCAAGTTACACCACTTTAACCACCGCTGATAACCAGGTTGGCCGTGCTACAAAAGGAGCCGCCGCTGCGTTCCTGGGTAAAACTTACCTGTTCACTAAAAAATATGCCGAAGCTGCTGCCGAGTTTAAATCGGTTATTGATTTGGGTGTTTACAGTTTGGTGCCTAATTATTACGACAACTTTTTTGCTAACAACGAAAACAATGCCGAATCAATATTCGAGGTGCAGTTTTCGAGGGATGCCGGAGGTACTGACCTCGGCTGGGGGGGCGATCCATCATCAGGATGGGGTCGTACATCTTCCAGGGCCATTACTTTTGGCGCGGCAAGCTTTGGCTTTACCGATGTGCAGCCAACACCTGTATTATACAATGAATATTTAGAAGAAAAAACAACCACGGGCGCTGTTGACCCGCGTTTGGATGTAACCATGTATTACAACAAACCAGGCGAAAGGCTGTATAACCAATCCTTTGCAGCAAGATATGCAGGCAGTTCATCATTAAACGCCCTGTTTTGCCACAAATATGAAAATGGTGATAGCGGACAGAATGATGAGTACGACTGGAGATCGGGTATTAATGAAAGGCTGATGCGCTACGCCGATGTATTACTCATGTATGCCGAGTGTTTAAATGAATTGGGCCAAACATCAGATGCCTATCCGTTTATACAACAGGTGCGCGGTCGTGCGGGTTTACCAAACCTGGCAACAGTTAAGCCAAACCTTACCCAGGCGCAAATGCGCGATCAGATTGGCCATGAACGTTTCCTGGAGTTTTCTTTGGAGGGACACCGTTTTGACGATATCCGTCGCTGGGGCTGGTTGCAGGATGCCACCAAACTGGCCTGGCTAAAAACAAGAGATCCGGAATTTAATACTTATACACCTGGAAAAGAGTATTTACCAATACCACTTACCGAAGTGCAAACCAATACTGGTTTGGTACAAAATACGGGTTATTAGATAATAGCGAAAAATAACGGGATAGTGCGATTCCTTCCTTGGGGAAGGGGGAGGTAGGGGTTTAATCAGGCGGTTCAATCGCTCGTATAAACCCCTCCCTGCCATCGCACACTACCCCACTCACCCCTCCCGTTGGGAGGGAATTAAAACAAAAGGTTAAGAAAGCGAGATGAAGAAAGCAAGGGTTTTATACATAGCAACCGCATTGGCAACTACAATGTTTTCCTGCTCAAAAAAGGAAACACCAACGCCTGTTAAAACAGATACCACAACTACCCCGGTAACACCGCCGACCTCATTTGATGTTGGCTCTATAACCGATACCTATGCCGATATATCAGCCTTTATCTATTATCCTAAATGGACGGTATATAACGTGCATGATCCATCTATCAAAAAATTTGGCGATTATTATTATTGCTACAGTACCGATGTTGGTTTTGGGATAGATGTACGCTCGGGTCTGCAGATCCGCCGGTCAAAAGATCTGGTGAAGTGGGAGTATGTAGGCTGGGTATTTTCATCACTGCCGGCATTGGGTTCGCAATATATTACCGGCAAAGGCGGCACACCTTTTAATGCCTTATGGGCACCTTATGTAATGAAGGTAGGGACAGAATATCGTCTTTATTACTCATTGTCATCGGCAGTAGCACGCTTAAGCGTTATTGGCATGGCAACCGCGACATCCCCAGATGGTCCCTGGACAGAAAAAGGTTTGGTAGTAACATCAGCAAATGATGCAACAGTACAAACCAACGCCATCGACCCAACGGTAGTTACCACCAGCACTGGCGAACAGTATATGTACTATGGTTCGGCATGGGATGGCATCTATATATTAAAGCTGGATGCATCAACCGGGTTGGCGGCATCACCGGGCGATAAAGGTAAACGCATTGCCAACCGTGGTTTTACAGGCGGCAAATACAATGGCAATATTGAAGGCGCAGAGGTGATCTATAACGCCGACCTGAAAAAATATTTCCTGTTTATCAGTTACGATTGGTTGCAAACCAAATATAATGTAAGGGTTGGCCGGGGCGATAGCCCAACTGGTCCGTTTTATGATTATAACGGACATGATATTAATACCAATGAAGATCATGGGCCTATGATTTTGGCTCCATACCAGTTTAGCAATCAAAGCGGCTGGCAGGGCACCGCGCATTGTGCCGTGTTTGATGATGGCAGCGGTCAGTATTTTATGGCTCACCAGGGCCGGCCGGGAATCAACTCCTACTTTATGGACCTGCATGTACGCAAAATCTCCTGGACTCCGGATGGCTGGCCGGTGGTATCGCCGGAGCGTTATGCCAATGTTGCGCAAACTGCTATAGCCAGTACTGATATTGCAGGCAATTATGAAAAAATAACTTTAGGTTACCATGTGGTTGTAGGTTACGGTACCGAGCAAACCAATCCGGATTTCCAGGTTTCAACCCAATTTAAACTGGATGCCGCGGGTACCATTAATGGTAGCGCCGCCGATACCTGGACCTTTGCATCGCCATATATTACCCTTAAATACAGCAGCGGTGATACCTATAAATTAAAGGTTGAACGCGAACGCGATTGGGAAAACAAAATAACATCAACATTAATATTTACCGGGCTGGATAATACAGGTACGGCTATATGGGGAAAGAAGAAGTAAGGACGTAAGGAAAAAAGCGAGGACCTCGTGTGAATCCCCTCTTGAGAGGGGCGGAGGGGTGTGTTTATACAAGCGGCCGAAGAACGCAGATGAACACACCCCTGCAACCGCACTGGCCGCCGCGCCCCCTCTCGAGACTACTGTGTGTACACAAGTTTGTTAGCATGGCTATGATTTGGCTAAAGCCACGCGGGCTCTTTATTTATCCGTCCCATAAATGGGACGGCAATGAATTAAACCTCGTTTGCCTTCTATTCTTCATTGCCGTTGGTTTCAACCAACGGATAGAGAACATACAAAAGCATGGCTTTAGCCTAAATAATCAGCATTTTATGAAAAATGCAATGTTGGTTATATTATACCATCCGAGTAAGAAGATGTGTACACACAGTAGCTCTCGAGAGGGGAACTTTATTTTATTAAATTGGAAAAAGCGAGGCCTTGTGCGATCCCCTCTCGAGAGGGGCGGAGGGGTGTGTTTATGCAAGCGGCCGAGGAACGCAGATGAACACACCACTGCAATCGCACCTTCCACCGGCCCCCTCCCGAAAGGGGAATTTGATTTAAAAAAAATAATGATTGTTGAAATAACACTTAATAATATTTTTTTTGTAGTTTTAGCGTACCAACAAAACCAAAAATGATCAGGAAAGCTTTTTTAACTTTTTGCAGCGCCGGTATGCTCTTATCGGCACATGCGCAAACGCCTAAGGTTTATGCCATCCAGGCCGATAAAATTAAAACACCCATAAAGTCAACCATGTATGGTATCTTTTTCGAGGATATTAATATGGCCGCCGATGGTGGTGTATATGCCGAGCTGGTAAAGAACCGTTCGTTTGAGTTCAATATGCCTTTAGCTGCATGGACCCAACAGAAAAAAGATGGCGGTGATGGCCGTATAGAGGTCATCAACCGTTCTGCAGAAAGACCGGAGAATCCACATTTTATAAAGGCCTATGTAACATCAGATGCCGGTTTTTTTGGCCTTGTCAATGAAGGTTTCCGTGGAATGGGAATCAAAGAGGGCGAGGAGTACAGCTTCTCCGTAATGGCAAAACAGGATGGCGATACCAACGTAAAGCTGAACGTGGAACTACATGGCGATAACGATGCCATTATTGGTGCTGCCGAACTTACACCAACAGACAAAGAATGGAACAGGTATAGCGTAAAATTTAAATCATCGGCAACGGTTAAAAAAGCGAAGCTATATGTTTGGCTAAGTGGAAAAGGGACTATCGATATGGATATGATTTCCCTGTTTCCGCAGCACACCTGGAAAGACAGACCGGCCGGCTTACGTGCCGACCTGGTGCAAAAGTTGGCCGATATGAAACCCGGTTTCCTGCGTTTTCCCGGCGGATGTATTGTGGAAGGCCGCGAACTGAACAACCGTTATCAATGGAAAAAAACTATTGGCGATGTTGACAAACGTACCAACATTATAAATCGCTGGAATACCGAATTTGCAAACCGCTCTACACCCGATTATTACCAGACCTTCGGACTTGGCTTTATGGAGTATTTCATGACTGCCGAAGATATTGGCGCTTCGCCGCTGCCGATCTTGAATTGTGGAATGGCCTGTGAGTTTAACACTGCCGAATTGGTGCCGATGGATCAGCTGGAGCCTTACCTGAATGATGCGCTCGACCTGATTGAATTTGCCAATGGCGATGCCAGCACCAAATGGGGCAAGTTGCGTACCGATCTTGGTCACCCGGCACCATTTAACCTGAAGATGATAGGTGTTGGTAACGAGCAATGGGGGCCGCAATATGTAGAACGCTGGAAAGTTTTCACCAAAGCCATCAAAAGTAAATACCCTGATGTGAAAATTGTATCGGCTTTAGGTCCTTCACCTGATGGGAAAGAGTTTGATATGCTGAACAAAACCTTCCGTGGTTTAGGTGCCGATATTTTGGATGAGCATTATTATGCGCCACCAAAATGGTTTAGGGACAATGCCAGGCGTTATGATAACTACGACCGTAAAGGCCCTAAAATATTTGCAGGCGAATATGCAGCGCAGAGCGTACATACCGTTAGTGTGGATAACAAGAACAATTGGGAATGCGCCCTTGCCGAAGCCGCTTTCATGACCGGTTTAGAGCGTAATGCCGATGTAGTAAACATGGCATCATACGCACCGCTATTTGCCCACGTAGATGGCTGGCAGTGGACACCAAACCTAATCTGGTTTGATAACCTGAAAAGCTATGCCACGCCAAACTATTACGTGCAGCAACTATTTTCATTAAACAAAGGCACAGATGTAGTGCCGCTTACCCTTAACAATGATGTTGTTGCCGGGCAGGATGGCTGCTATGCAACCGCCAGTTTGGATAAAAACACCAACGAATTGATCATCAAATTTGTAAACACCGGGGCTACCGCGCAAAATGTAAGCTTTAAACTTAACGGGGGCAGCTATCAAAAACAGGCCAATGTAACCACGTTAAGCAGCGATAAAGGCAGCGCCGAAAACTCGATCGAAAACCCAACGGCGGTAAGCCCTGTGCAAAGTACCCTTGCAGTTAGCGGTAAATCGGTAAACATCAATGTGGAGCCCTATGCGTTTAAGGTTATAAGGTTGAAGAATAAATAGGGGTAAGACAATCTTCCCCACCTCCCGTCATTGCGAGGTACGAAGCAATCTCTACATAGGCAGGTCATCCGCCCTGTAAAGCAAAGAGATTGCTTCGTACCTCGCAATGACGAGGTTTTATAAGGACGGGGTTAAACCATACATTTTGAAAAAACTAACCATAGCCATATTCCTGCTGCTCATGGGCATCACCGCCAATGCACAGGAATTGCGCACCGATATTTCGGTGCATGATCCGGTGATCATTAAGCAGGATAGTACTTATTATATTTTTTGTACGGGCATGGGCATAGCTATGTGGTCCTCGACCGATAAGGTACATTGGAAGCCGGAGCAGCCTGTTTTTGCCACTGCCCCGCAATGGGCGGTTGATGCTATCCCCGGCTTTAAAGGCCATATCTGGGCACCCGATATTTCGTATCACGATGGCGTGTATTACCTGTATTATTCGGTATCGGCATTTGGGAAAAATACATCGGCAATTGGGGTGGCTACCAATGCCACATTGCACACCAATGATGCGGCCTATAAATGGGTTGATCATGGTAAGGTGATCCAGTCCATCCCTGGCAAAACCAATTGGAACGCTATTGATCCTAATTTGGTTATGGATAAAGATGGTACACCATATTTAATATTCGGTTCCTTTTGGGATGGCCTGAAATTGGTTAAACTTAATAAGAACAGGCTAAGCGTTGCTGAAGATATAGGCAATCTGCCCACCATCGCTTCGCGCAGAAAAGATGCCGTAGAAAAACTACCAGCGGTTGATGGTAACCCAATTGATGCAGGTGGCAATGCTATTGAAGCGCCGTTTATTTACAGGCACGGTAAATACTTTTACCTGTTTGCCTCTATAGATTATTGCTGCAAAGGGCCAAAGAGCACTTATAAAATGATCATCGGCAGATCAAAAACCTTAAAAGGACCATATCTTGATAAAGCTGGCCTCGCCATGAATAAGGGCGGCGGCACTATTTTATTGCAAGGTGATAGCAACTGGTATGGCGTAGGTCATAACGGCGTAGCTAATTTCGATGGTGATGATTATATTATTTACCATGCCTATGATGCTGCGGATAGGGGCATCTCGAAATTGCAGTTG
Source organism: Mucilaginibacter sp. P2_A4 (assembly GCF_056405015.1). Classification (NCBI taxonomy): domain Bacteria; kingdom Pseudomonadati; phylum Bacteroidota; class Sphingobacteriia; order Sphingobacteriales; family Sphingobacteriaceae; genus Mucilaginibacter; species Mucilaginibacter sp. P2_A4. The sequence continues at coordinate 58,355 of NZ_JBFUCX010000007.1, forward strand.
AAGAAATTGAATTGGGTTGATGGTTGGCCGATGATTGGGAAATAAAAACCCAAAAAAGAAATAATAAAGACGGCGTCATTGCGAGGAACGAAGCAATCTCTACACAAGCAAATCGGTCTGCACAGTCCGCTCTGTATAGCAAAGAGATTGCTTCGTGCCTCGCAGTGACGTGATTTATATGAGTTAATAATACTTACAATGAAAATATCAACATACTTCCTAACACTAATAACCGCATTCGGTTGCTTAGCCTCAGCACAGGCTCAGGTAAACGGCGATACCGTCATCCATGCAACCGGTAACCCCATCATTCGCCATGAATTTACGGCAGATCCGGCGGCAATGGTGTACAAGGGGAAAGTATATTTATACACGGGCCATGATGAAGCACCCGCCAATCAAAATGGCTATGTAATGCACAGCTGGACCTGCTTCACATCATCAGATATGGTAACCTGGACGGAGCACCCATCGCCCTTAAATGTAAAGGATTTTACATGGGCAAAGGCTGATGCATGGGCATCGCAGGTGATTGAGCGCAATGGTAAGTTTTACTGGTATGTTGCTGTTGAGCATAGCACTATTCCCGGCAAAGCCATAGGTGTTGCGGTAAGTGATAGCCCAACCGGTCCGTTTAAAGATGCACGGGGAACGGCCCTAGTTACCAACGATATGACCAAGGCAGCCAAACACCCCTGGGATGATATTGACCCATCGGTTATAATTGATAAAGACGGGCAGGCTTACCTTTTTTGGGGTAATGGCGTTTGCTACTATGCCAAACTAAAAGCCAACATGACCGAGCTGGACGGTCCGATAAAAACCATCACTCTGCCCCATTATACAGAAGCACCGTGGATTCACGAGCGCAATGGCTGGTATTACCTGTCATACGCTTACGAGTTTCCCGAGAAAATTGCCTATGCCATGAGCAGGAATATTAATGGTCCCTGGGTTTATAAGGGGATAATTAATGAGCTGGCCGGCAACTCCAACACCAACCACCAGGCAATTATTGAATTTAAAGGCAAAAATTATTTCATCTATCATAACGGCGCTTTGGTGCCCGATGCCGGTAGTTTTCACCGCTCGGTATGTATTGATTACTTGTATTATAATAAGGATGGTACCATTAAACGGGTGATAATGACGAGTGAAGGAGTGAAGAAAGTAAAATAAATATCGCGGTAGATATTAAAGGAAATACCTGATCCACCCAAACGGGATTATTACGAGTAATAAAAATATACTTGATACATATTTAGGTATATTAGCATGGGCCGCTTTAAATCTAACAAGATATCACATTGAAATATTCCCTGCTATTTATCCTGTTTATATGCTTTCCATCAACCAGCGTTATGGCGAAAGGGCCAACTGCGGATACCGTAAAAACCGGGGTTTATATTACCAGCATCCACGATATCAATTTTAAGGATAAAGAGTATACCATTGACCTTTGGCTGTGGCTGAAATACGAAAACAGGAAATTTGATTTTTTGCAGAACCTGGAAGTGCCACAGGCGAAAACAGTTACCAAATCGTTTTCAACTATTGATTCCAGCGGTAACAAGGTTTATATGCTCATGAAGCTGCAATGTGTGATGAAGGATTCGTGGGCAATTAACAACTTCCCCTTCGACCGGCAAAAACTGAGATTTTCTATCGAAAACTCACAGTTCGACTCCCAATCACTGGTGTTTGTTGCTGATACGCTGGGCAAACATTTCGACCCGCGTTTTACACTAAGAGGGTGGAATATTGATAGTCTTAACATCAGCACCGGCATTAAGGCCTACGAAACAGCATTTGGCGATGAAAGCCTGAAGAAACCGCATACCGAATACAGCAATTTTAAAGTTAGGCTACAAATTAATAGGGACGCCATGGGGCTGTTCTGGAAAATGTTCCTGGGTATGTATGTGGCCTTCCTTATTGCCTATATGTGCTTTTATATCCATACGGATAGTATTGATTCGCGCTTTGGGCTAAGTGTAGGCGCATTGTTTGCGGTTATTGGTAATAAGTATATCATTGATTCAACACTACCGGAATCAACCACATTTACCCTGGTGGATACCCTGCACGGTATGACTTTGTTTTTTATACTTACCGTAATTATTTGCACCTCATATTCGCTGAGGCTTGTAAAGCAAGAGAAAATAGCCAGGGCCAAAAAGTTCGATTTTATAAGCGCCCAGGTTTTGCTGGTTATTTACCTGTCGTTAAATGCCTGGTTTATCTATAACGCCAACGGTTAATAATTCATGCAACTAATTTAAGCCGCAACTTCTTTTAGCTCATATGTTTTAGCTCTTAGTATGGGTAACAACTCATCAGCTTTTTGCTGCGTTTGAAAATCACCGGGCAATATGGGCTTGCCAATACGCACACGTAATACCATCCCTTTTTTATTAAAAAGCTCGGCAGGCAGCATGGCGGTTTGCAAGGCTGGATGTATGTATCTGAGCAAACTAAAGCCTATTCCGTTATCGCCATGAAAATAAATGGGAAGTACCGGGACACCGGCTTTGGCAATAAGTTTGCCAACAACAGGGTGCCATTGCCTGTCGGTAACCCGTTTTGTTTTAAAATCAAAGGCAGAAACTTCACCGGCAGGGAAAATAGCAACCGGGGTGCCGTTTTTGAGTTTGCACAACGTGTTTTTTAGTCCGCTGATGCTGGAGCTATCTTTAATTGCTTCAAACGGGTTAACTGCAATGATATAATCGGCCAGGTTTGGTACTCGCTTAAGTAGAAAATTGCCCATAAACAAGGTGTCCTCTCTTGATGAAACCAGTAAATTAAGCAAAGCGAGCGATTCAACAGCGCCGTAGGGGTGGTTAGCCACCGCAATAAAAGCACCCGAAGCCGGAATATTGGCCAGGTCTTCTTCGTCGATCTGAATAGTGATGCCTAAAAAATTCAGCACAAAACGGGTAAAGGCAACACCCTGTAACATGCCGGCCTGCTGCATCATACTATTAAAAGCATCTATTTTCATCAGCTTCATTAAAAAAGTAGCTAAACCGGGAAGCCTTTTTGTTCCCGTAGCCTTAATAACATCATCTTTGCTGATTACCGCCATTTGGCAAAGTTAAGGCTGCGGTGTAAAGGAATAGATGGATTGTTGTTATGCTTTGGGTATTGAATTAGTGTTTTTCTGCAGGCGACATCCGGTATATTACTATTTTGTTAAATAATTCACATGTACTACCAATACCCAAAAAGTGCATTTAACTTTGCACCGGTCATTGAGATCATTGCGTAGGGTGCTGGCCGGCAGCATATGAAAGGTTCGAGTCCTTTCCCTACATCTGTTTTATTAAACCGGTTATGGAAACGATAAATTATCCCTTAGTAATTGCCGTGGTACTTGCACTGGCTGCATTGGTAGTATGGCTCATCCGCAAGAATCAAAATGATGAAAAAGATTATGGAAGGGATAGCAATCGGTCAGAAATGAAGCCGGAAAAAGGGGCACATAAAAAGCCCCGTATCTAACCTGTTTACGTTATACATGCAAAGAAGATCAGCATTAAAAAATATTGGCGGCCTGCTACTGGCGCCAACCCTCGGTTTTGGTAACATCATTGATCCTAAAAAAAGTGTGCTCAGGGTGGCACACCTGACCGATATTCACCTTAAAAATAAATTCGACGCGCCTGCTAAATTTGTTAAATGCCTGCATCATATGCAGCAGCAAAATCCAAAGCCAGATCTGGTACTGAATGGTGGTGACATTGTTTTTGATATGAACAAAGAAAACATTGGCACCATAAACGACCAATGGCAGCTGATGAATGGTATTCTGAAAGCTGAAAGCAGCATCCCCACGCACTATTGCCTTGGCAACCATGACATATGGTGGAACGAGAACGACAAAAACCAGGCTATTTATGGCAAGCAGTATGCGATGGATCAGTTAAAACTTTCAAAGCCCTACAACAGCTTTATCAAAGGCGGCTGGAAGTTTATTTTGCTGGATAGTGTGCACCTTGATATTGACGGAACATGGTACATTGGTAAACTGGGCGATGAACAGTTTGCCTGGCTGGAAAATGAATTGAAAACTACCGATCCTGCCATGCCGGTGTTGGTCATGTCGCACATCCCTATTCTGACGGCTACGCTAATGATTGAGGATGATGTTATTAATAAATGGGTAATGCTTGGTGGCGATATGCATACTGATACGGCCAAAATAATCCGCCTGTTTTACCAGCATCCCAATGTTAAATTGTGTTTGAGCGGCCACATCCACCTAAGAGATAAAGTGGTTTATAATAATGTTACCTACATCTGCAACGGTGCTGTAAGTGGTGCCTGGTGGGATGGAAACCGACGCGAAACCGCGCCCGGCTATGGGCTGCTTGATCTTTACAGTGACGGAACGTTTGAAGAAAAGTATGTGAATTATTTGGGGTAAGGGAAAGTTATGTTGCCCGCGGGATATTACGGGATTATATAATTTCTGCACGGGATCTGCGTTACGCCCGGATGTTCAGGGAAATCGCTTTTAAAAGGAGGCAGCTACGGAGCCAAAAACAAGGCAGGCTTGAATGTCCTATGGGATGCCGAAATAAATTCGGCACGACGTCCGCTTTTTAATTTCATTACACTAATGGAAAAACCACTATAAATTTTAAACACGATTTCCCTGCCGACATATCAAAAAGCATTCCATGAGTTAAAATATGGGTTACTACCCTACCAGCTCATTTTCAACAATGCCACGCCCTGCCTTGGCAATATGATCTCTGTACTTAATCGTCCCGATTTAACGGGTATCGCTATCGGTTTACCCATGGTTTGCAATTGCCCCGCCTTTTGCAATTCTTCAATTTGTGTGGCAGTTGGGGTTTGCGGGGATCCCATTTTTTTCCATGCCTCATAGGAGTTACTATGTTGCTCATCAATCCGGTATTGCGTAAGTGTAACCGTGTTGGCAGGCAAATCATTAATGGTAACTTTTACGGTATTCCCGGCATCGCGGATGTCATCATCATGATAGTTCCAAACCATTACAGCAACTTCCTTTTTATCTTTAGTGGCCAATGCGCCTATATCGGTATGTGCCCCCCTTAAGCCTGAGTCAATCACTGTTTTAACCGGGTACATATGATCTCCCTGTATCTTAATTCTTTTGCCCTTCATCATTCCAAACATCCGGAATACATTGAGTACTGGCTTATCAACACCGTTGGTGGCCAGGTCCCTGAAACCGTAAAACCAAGGCTGATCTTCAAACTCAAACGACCATGAAACCGCGCCCATGAAGTTTACACCCAATGAATCGGCTAATTGGTATTCGCGGGCAAAGGAGGCCGCTGTATAACTGGAATACATAGTGCCGTTGCGATAGGCGTTGGATGGGTTAGTAGCCATCCCGCAGGCCGCGCAGCCTTCCGGGTCCGACTCTCCAATAACTATAGGCAGGTTTTTGGTTTGCGGATAAGATGCTACAATTTTGAAGCCCTCGGCAATATCGCGCATCTGTGGAGCCATATTCATCCGCACATGACCATCGGTTACCGTTGGCTGCCCTTTGGCATGAAATGACAGCACATCAAGCGGCGAGCCTATTTTGCCGGTTGCGTAATTGGTATCGGCTACGCAATGTTCTATAAATGCTTTCAAAAACTTCATCCCGCTTTGGCTTGATCCGCCGGCTATTTCAGGGCCGCCAATTTTGCCCGTTGGCAAAGCTCTTCTCAGGCCATGGGCTGCATAATCATACATTTTAAAAAACTCGGGCATAGTGCCTTTCCAGTAGCCAATGTTGGGCTCGTTCCACACTTCCCAGTACCAGCTTTCTACCTCTTTTTTTCCATATCTTTCTACCGAATGTTTTACCCATTGGTATATCAGCTCTTCCCATTTATGGTAATCTTTGGGCGGATAGGTCCAGCCGGTATAAACATCATTATAATCGTCGCCGGGTTTCCAGTGGTGCTGGTATGGTTGGGGGTGCATTGAAAGGGCCTCGGGCATAAAACCAATTTGCGCGTAAGGTTTAATTCCCAGTTTAATGTAAGTGTCAAATATGCTATCAACCAGGTGCCAGTTATAAACAGGCTTGCCATTGGCATCTTCGGTATAGGCATTGGTTGATCCCCATTTAAGGGCGGCTTTGCCATCGCCCGTGGTAAGCAGGTTATGCACACGCAAATGAACAGGTACCGGACTTAATTTTGCCAGCTCGGTAAGTAGTTTGCGGCCATCTTTCATGTAGGTATAGTTTGGCTCATCATGCCCAAACCAGGCCCAAACCGGGCTCATTTCTGCTGTTTCGTCTTTTAAATTTACGGTAATTGTTGCAGGCTGCTGTTTAGCTTCCTGTGCGTAAACGAGTGGGGAGCTCAGTAAATAAAAAAGTACAACCAAGCCGAAATACCCTGTTTTTGTTCTCATAAATTAGATGAAAGGTTATTTCACTAATATATGATAAGTAAGGTCAATTTGGAGCCGATGGTTTGTATCAATATCATTGATAATTAAACTTTTTGTATTGCACAAATGCTCATCACCCTGCGTGTTACAAATCCCAGTTTTTCATAAAGTTTAATAGCATTTACGTTATTGTGCAGCACATGCAGAAACGGCGTGCCATCCTCTGCTTTAATAAGCCGCACCTGGTGTTGTATTAATTGGCTGGCGTAACCTTTGCCTAAGTGGTCGGGATGATTGCAAACAGCACTCACTTCCATGTAGGGCGAAGGTTGTAAACGCCGCCCTGCCATGGCTATCAGTTGCTGATTGTTAAAAATGCCGTAGTAATTTCCAAAATCAATAGTGCGGTTAAAAAACGGACCGGGGTTGGTTAGTTTGGTAAGTGCCAGCATGGCAGGGATATGCTCATCCCGTAAAGGGACAAGTTCCACATCGGTTATAGCTTCAGGCGCCGGATTATTGTATACCATTTGCAAAACCCGCATTTGCTGAATCGTTTTCCATGGCTGGGGGATCTCCATTTCTTCGGGACTAAAAACAGCTACCGTAGTTGAAGGTGGCAGGAGGTTATACAGGGTGTCGAAGTTCTCGGGCGTATTTTCTGCCATACCTGCAAATGGGGATACATCTTTTATAAAGTATTTAACCAGGTTGGTGCCTGTTGAAAGGTTTTTGTTCCCAGATGTTAAGGCATTCCAGGCCGGGTTATTTAATGGGTGGTCCATTTTAATGTTTGTATAGTTTATTGCAAGTTTATTTGGCGAAATTATACAAAATACCAACGGGCATTAAAGTTAAATGTTTTGTATTGGGATAGGCTGACTATTTCGGGTGTGCATTTTTTCGATATATGGTGGCATTTTAAGTTTAAACACGCATATAAAATAGGCTAATAATCCTGTCAATTTGACTTGTTAATGACACTAAAGCCAAGCACGGGCTATTTTTTTGCGGGCGGCTGCACGCAGGGATCTATGAAAATTTTATGAAGTTTTTAAAGTGGAAAAATAAACACTTGCAAAGTGATAAAAATCACATGGTTTTGGATTGAAATTTGCTAAGATATTGAATAGCAAACGAGTAAGGAGCCGAGACTGTAAATTTAAATTGCCATGAAAAACATTAAAAAGAGATTGAGCGATGCTTTAACAAGTAGGGTTATTGATCTGCATGACCAGGGATATACTGACGATTTTTTATCAATAAAGGATGAAAGATTTTTATGTCTCCAAAACAGCGAAAATTTTTCTTTAGCTGATCTGAATATTAAAGTGATTGACGAAGGGTTTGATCAGTTATCAAATACTTACAAATACATACATACTATTGAAACCACGAACGGGGAAAAAGGTCTGTTGATCACCGATGTTGTTTTTGCTGATCTTGAACCTGTAAATTGATCAGGGTATTGAAGCTTTTTTCATTGATAATTACCCGGAACAGATTTACGGGTAATGAATGTTCTTTTCATTTTTGAAAGGGGGGCGGCTGACTGTAGATAAACAAATCATATTATGAAAATAAAATCAACTACCCTGTTATTGGTAATCCTGCTTACCATGTTTTCATTTGCGGCAATTGCTGTTGTTAAACCAGCTTCGCCGCCTGCGGGTTTTAAGCATCAATATGCTACTGTAAACGGAGTTAAAATTCATTATGTAACAGGGGGCAAGGGCGAACCTTTGCTGCTGGTGCATGGCTTTGGCCAAAACTGGTATATGTGGAACCGTTTAATGCCCGAGTTATCTAAACATTTTACCGTTATAGCACCCGACTTGCGCGGCGTTGGCGAATCTGGCAAACCTGCCGGCGGGTACGATAAGAAAACGATGGCCGTTGATTTGCATGAGCTGATGAAAAAGCTGGGCTATCAACACCTTAACCTCGCAGGTCATGATATCGGCCTTATGGTAGCGTATGCCTACGCGGCTCAGTATCCCCAGGAAATAAAGAAGATTGCACTGATGGATGCCTTATTGCCAGGAGTTGAACCCGTATGGAGCCAGGTACGTGCTGGTGCATGGTGGTTTGGTTTTTTTGGGATGCCGCACTCGGGCGAAATTGTTGCCGGTAAGGCGGGGTTGTTTTTAACCAACTTTTGGCCATTGGTAGGTTATGTAAAAAATCCGTTTACTACAGCCGAAAAAAATGAGTTCATCAGGGCATACTCTGTGCCTGGCGCTACAACTGGCTCGTTCCATTGGTTTGGGGCTTTCCCGCAGGATGCTAAAGATAATGTGGAACTGATGAAAAATAAATTGCCTATGCCGCTGCTGGCTATGGGGTCTGAGCACTTTGCCGCTCCGTTTTTAGCAGCCCATAGCAGACTGGTAGCCACCAACGTAAAAGAGTCTGTTATCAAAGGATCGGGGCATTGGATAGTGCAGGAAAATACGGCCCAGGTTCAAAAAGATCTGCTGGCTTTTTTCCTGGAGAAATAATTAACGCCAAACGGCCAATAAATTTGTAGGCTTTATATCTGATCGGAAGCGGATACAATTCCCGTTTTCTGCCCGCCCCCTTAGGCTAATGGAACAGCTGCCATAAATTTAAAACGCGATTTTTCAGGGGAGCAGAGGCTGCGGGTTTTAATTTAATAGTTTAGCTAAAAAGCAATAATCCGTTCATCAAAATGTTATTTTACTGTACATTGCCTTCATTTACAAACCTGAAATTTATATAGAAATGAAATACCTCTTTTTCCTGGTTTTATTAGGCTTCGGCTTTATAATTTTATCTTCCTCGTCGCCTCAAAATAGCGATGTTATTGGGCAAGGCAAACAGCCCCAGGTAAGTATTGATAATAAGGGAATAGTTAGAGTAGTATACGGATTGGACGAAAATATTTTCTGCGCTACATCTAATAATCATGGGCAAACGTTTTCAAAACCGGTTTTAGTAGCTCATATAACTGGTATGCACCTTGGCATGGGCCGAGGGCCGCAGTTAAGCAGTTCGGTTAATTATTCGGTTATTACGGCTATGGATAAAACCGGGAATATTCATTGGTTTAAACTGGATCATACTGCGCAGAAATGGGAGGCGATGGGCCTTATTAATGACCAGAAAGGATCAGCCCCGGAAGGATTGATGGCAATAAGCGCGGATAAAGAAAATCATTTTTACGCGGTATGGCTGGATACCAGGCTGGGAGGCAGCAATCAAATATGGTTTTCTTCCTTAAGCGGTAATGCAAAGGGATGGTCCGCTAATCGTTTAGCATATCAATCGCCAGATAAACATGTTTGTGAATGCTGCAAGCCGAGCATTGCCGTATCGGGATCAACTGTTGCCATTATGTTCAGAAACTGGCTGAATGGTTCAAGAGATCTGTATGTGGCTAAATCAACAAACGGCGGGCAAACCTTTTCTGCTGCTCAAAAAATGGGAACAGATACCTGGAAGCTTAACGGCTGCCCCATGGATGGCGGAGCGCTGCGCATTGCACCATCAAATAGTATACAAACGGTATGGCAACGTAAGGGCGATATTTATTATGCCCAGCCTGGCAAACCTGAAATATATATAGCTAAAGGAAGATATGCCAACATTGCCGGCAGCACAGCTAATGCCGTAGTCACCTATCAAAATATCGATACCCTGAACATGGTGTCTCTTCCTGATAAAAAAGCAACTGTTATAGGTATCGGGAGCTTTTTAAAGGTGGGGCAATTAACCAGTAAAAACGAGTTTTTTGTTTGGGAACAAGGTAATGACATAAAATTCCGGACGCTGTAAATAGCGCTTGTGGCCATCAAAGCTTTTAAAACAGGGGCGGTTATATTGACTTATAATCGCCCCTGTTTGCTGTTGCTTGTTGCAGGGAGCGGCATCGGAAGTTAATCCATTCAATGCCTGATTTAATACATGGCAAATCACAATATTATATAAATCATTCCCGGAATACTGTAAGGCCGCGGGCTGAGGCTGGTGGTAAATTTGTACTATTAAATTACTATAATGTTAGTACAAAAATCACAAACGCTTATCTTCCCGGTTACCGGCATGACCTGTGCTTCCTGCGCATCAAGCGTGGAAACTATGCTTGGTGCACAAAGCGGTGTTGATAAAGCAGAAGTTAATTACGCAACACAATCTGTTAAAGTTTCCTTTCATCCTGATATAGTACAACCCATAAAGCTGAAGCAATCTGTTCAGTCAATTGGTTACGATATTATTATTGATGCAACAAACGGTAAGCAAAAACAGGAAGAAGCACAGCAGGTATATTATAAAGCACTTAAAAGAAACATTACCTGGGCCACCATCTTAACCATTCCCGTGGTTTTAATAGGGATGGTTTTTATGGATATGGCTTACGCAAATTATATCATGATGCTGCTATCGGCACCGGTGTTGTTTATTGCAGGCAAAAATTTCTTTATTGGCGCCTGGAAACAGGCCAGGCATGGCCGTGCCAACATGGATACCCTTGTGGCCATGAGCACCGGGATTGCTTTTTTGTTTAGTGTTTTTAATACCGTAAATCCGGGGTTTTGGCACCGGCAGGGTTTGCACCCGCATGTTTACTTTGAAGCGGCATCGGTAGTTATTGTTTTTATTATGCTGGGCAAATTACTGGAAGAGCGGGCAAAATCCAATACATCTTCGGCTATTAAAAAGCTGATCGGGTTGCAACCCAATTTGGTTTACCTGGTTACTGCCGATGGAGAAAAGGAAATTGCTATTGCTGATGTGCAAATAGGCGATCAATTGCTTGTACACCCGGGAGAAAAGATAGCGGTTGACGGCGAGGTATATGATGGCAGATCTTACGTGGATGAAAGCATGATTAGCGGTGAGCCCGTAGCCGTTGAAAAAAAGCAGGGAGATAAGGTTTTTGCAGGCACGCTTAACCAAAAAGGCAGTTTTAGGTTTAAGGCCGAGAAAATAGGGAGTGATACACTCCTGGCCCATATTATTAAACTGGTGCAGGAGGCACAAGGCTCCAAAGCGCCGGTGCAAAAACTGGTAGATAAAATTGCAGGCATCTTTGTGCCGGTAGTAATGCTTATTGCTTTACTAAGTTTAGGTGCCTGGCTTGTATTTGGCGGCAGCCATGCCTTAACACATGGCTTGTTGGCTATGGTTACAGTACTTGTTATCGCTTGCCCATGTGCATTGGGCCTGGCTACGCCTACCGCCCTTATGGTGGGCATTGGCAAAGGGGCAGAAAATGGTATCCTGATCAAGGATGCAGAAGCCCTGGAGTTGGGTTACAAGGTGAATGTTGTGGTACTGGATAAAACAGGAACAATAACAGAAGGCAAACCTGTGGTTACGGATCTCATCTGGGCAAAAAATATCGGGCAGGATACCAATCAATTACAAGCCTATTTTTTAGCAATGGAGCAGTTATCTGAACACCCCCTGGCCGATGCCGTTTCAAGCTACCTGCAATCAATGGGCACCAGCTCTGCCAACGTGGATTCTTTTGAAAGCCTTACAGGCCGGGGAGTGGAGGCAGTGCATGATAAAAAGATTTATTACGCGGGCAGCCATAAATTGGTTGAAGAAAAGGGCATTGCTATACCAGCCGATCTGCAGGGAAATATTAATACCCAATTAAGCCTTGCCCGCACCGTAATTTATTTTGCAGATGCGAAACAGGTACTGGCTATAGTAGCGATTACCGATCAAATAAAAAAGAACTCGGCAGAAGCTATTAGTCAGTTAAAAAAACAGGGGATTAAAGTGTTTATGCTAACCGGTGACAACGCACAAACCGCGGCCGCTATTGCTAAAGAAGCCGGGATTGATCATTTTAAAGCGGATATTTTACCATCTGATAAGGCGGCGTTCGTAAAACAATTACAGGCAGAGGGCGATACGGTAGCAATGATTGGCGATGGTATTAACGATAGTGAGGCATTGGCACAGGCCGATGTTTCTATTGCGATGGGCCAGGGATCGGATATCGCGATTGATGTGGCCCGGATAACCCTGGTATCTTCTGATTTACAGCAGGTGCCAAAAGCCCTAAGGCTTTCGCAGCTAACGGTTCGCACTATTCGCCAAAACCTGTTTTGGGCCTTTATATATAATTTGATAGGTATACCAATTGCGGCCGGCATTTTATATCCCATCAATGGATTTCTGTTAAACCCGATGATTGCCGGGGCGGCTATGGCGCTAAGTTCCGTTTCGGTAGTGAGTAACAGCCTGCGCTTAAAAATTTCAAAACTTAATCTTTAAAACACATATATAAACATGGAAACTTTAAAATTCAAAACCAACATCAATTGCAGTGGCTGCATAGCAACAGTTACGCCTTCATTAAACAGCTTAAAGGGCATTGATAAATGGAACGTAGATACAACAAACCCTAATAAGATCCTCACTGTTGAGGCTGATGAAGAGATATCATCCGACGGAATCATCAGCGCCTTAAAACAAAAGGGCTTTAATGCCGAAAGGGTTTAAACCATACATAGCCAATAGCCCTATAACGCGAGCTATTGGCTTTTAGTTATATGAACGGTTTTACGTAATTTTATAATTTAATTACGGGGTTTTATAAAAAGCATGTTTTATTAAAAGGTAACTTTGTTATTAAATGAAAAGGGCGGCAATCATCGGCATGGGGGCATTTTACCTGTTACTTACAACAGGGATGTTTGTTTGTATCGTTCATTGCGCTGCCGCTAACTTGTTTAAAAAGCCAGCCATGTTAATGGCTAATGCTGGGGCTGACAAAGAGAACAAAAAACATTGCGCGGATAGTAAGGATTGCGGATGCTGTAAAAAGCATGGCGAATATGCTATCAAAGAAAATATTAAACCAGCCTTTGATTACCAGTTTTCACCGGTAGTCGTTTTGGTTAATTATGCCACAACCACTGGTTATTTATTGCGAAAACCAATGAGCCGGGACTTTGCCTGGACAGAGCGTAAGGCACCGCCCGGAAAATCCGGTAAAGAAATCTCTATTCAATTTTGTTCCCTACAGATCTGATCAGGCTTAACCGCGTCTTTTGCGGATTGGACACTTATTGTCTTTTTATTTAAACAGCTTGAAAAGAAACACATGATATTACATATTAAAAATATGGTTTGCGATCGTTGCGTTATGGTCGTAAAACAACAACTCCAAAATTTAACCCTTGAGGTGGAGGATGTTAACCTAGGTGTGGCAGTTGTAAACCCCGAACCTAATGAAAGCCAGATGGTTGAAATTGCATCTGCCTTAAAGTTACTTGGCTTTGAGCTGATTGATAGTGAAAAAGATAAGCTGATTGAACATATAAAAAATATCATCATCCGGGAAGTACATTATTCAGATCTTGCTGCAAATAATTTCAATTTTTCGAGTTTACTTGCGGCTAAATTAAATAAGGATTATGCCTATCTGAGCCGCCTGTTTTCTGAACATGAAGACACCACCATTGAAAAATATATTATTCAGCAAAAAGTGGAAAAGGTAAAGGAACTGCTGCAATATGGTGAGTTAAATTTAAACGAAATTGCCTTTCAAATGGGCTATAGCAGCAGCGCGCATTTATCGGCACAGTTTAAGAGTGTAACCGGTATTACGCCCAGCCAGTTCAAAGCTGCAGAAACCAAGGGGCGCAAACCTATCGATAAACTATAAAATCAAATTCATAAAAACTATACATCATGAAATCACTAAAAAAATTGTTATTAGCTTTTACTTTATTAATAGCTTGTACACAGATCAAGGCCCAGGAATCAACCGCAGCAGGAGCGATAAATAATGTGGTAACCGCTTACCTGGGTGTTAAAAATGCGCTTATAGCCGATAACAGTGCGGTTACTGAAAGCAAAGCCAAAGATTTGCTGGTCTCCATCAGTGCTGTACCGATGAATAAATTAACTCCCGATCAGCATAAATTATGGATGACCTATATGGAAAAGCTGCAGTTTGACAGCAGGCACATTAGCGAAAGCCCGGTTTTGGATCATCAGCGCGAACACTTTACCAGCTTGTCCAAAAACATGTATGAGGTGGTTAAAGGATTGAAATTAAACAGCACGGTGATTTATGAGCAATACTGCCCTATGAAAAAAGCCAGCTGGTTAAGCGAAACTGCCGCTATTAAAAATCCTTACTATGGTAAGCAAATGCTTACCTGCGGAAAAACTACGGAAACGTTGACTCCGGTAACCCAATAATTTAATCAAAAGCTGCCGGCCTGTTTCCGGCAGCTCACATATTATGAAAATATTTATTTTATTTATACTGAACCTTTTAGGGTCGGTTGGTTTGGCCTACGCGCAACATGGCGGTATGAAAATGAATGATGGTGAAAAGCATCGGCCATTTTACACCAAAATTGGTAAGCGCGAAATTTACCATTTATACATTGGCGATACTACCGTGAGCTACACGGGCAAATTAAAACCCGCGATGGCTATAAACGGAAGCATACCCGCGCCGGCATTGGAATTTACCGAGGGAGATACCGCCGAGATCTATGTGCATAATGGAATGATGATGGAAACATCCATCCACTGGCATGGGCTGATACTGCCCAACAGGTATGATGGAGTTTCATACCTTACAACGGCGCCAATTAAGGCTGGCGAAACCCATTTTTATAAATTTCCGCTGGTGCAGCATGGCACATACTGGTACCACTCCCATACCATGACCCAGCAGCAAAGCGGAATGTACGGCGCATTTATTATTCATCCTAAAGAAGAAGCTGCGCAAAAGGAATACACCTTATTGCTGAGTGATTGGGTTGATGAAAACCCCGACCAGGTGGAGCGGTCACTACATAACCAAACCGATTGGTACGCCATACGCAAAGGCAGCACCCAAAACTATGCGGAGGCTATTAGTGAAGGTCATTTCAAAACCAAACTAACCAACGAGTGGAAAAGAATGGTTGCCATGGATGTAAGTGATGTTTATTACGATCGCTTTTTTAGCAATGGCAAAGTAGCAAACCATGCCGCGCAATTTAAAAAGGGCGACCAGGTAAAACTACACATCATCAATGGCGGTTCATCCACCTATTTCTGGCTCAAGTATGCAGGGGGTAAAATTAGGGTTGTGGCCAATGACGGCGAAGACGTACAGCCCGTGCAGGTAGACCGGCTGATTATAGCGGTAGCCGAAACCTATGATGTAGTTGTTACCATACCTAAAGATGGTAGTTATGAGTTTTTAGCTACCGCCGAAGACAGAACCAAGTCAACCTCTTTATGGTTGGGCAGTGGTCCCGAAGTAAAAGCAAAGCCTTTGCCCCGGTTAAAGTACTTTGAGGGGATGAAGATGATGAACGGTATGATGGGTGTGGATGGTAACATGAAAAAGATGGACGGTATGGAAATGACCAACCAGGTTATGGACATGAACACCGTAATGTACCCGGAAATTACGGGCGATGACGCCATGAAACAAGATACGGCGGCTGCAGGCAAAAAAATGGCGGATATGCCGGGTATGGAAATGGGTAATGCCGACCTGGTAACATTAAACTATGGCATGTTAAAAGCCGTTAAGCCTACCAATTTACCGGCGGGGCCTGTTAAATTATTGCACTTTAACCTTACCGGTAATATGAACCGTTATGTATGGACTATCAATAACAAAACGGTTTCAGAGGCGGATAAGATCCTGATAAAGAAGGGCGAGAATGTGAGGATCATTCTTTATAACAATACCATGATGCGGCACCCTATGCATTTGCATGGGCATTATTTCAGAGTGTTAAACGGGCAGGGAGATTATTCGCCCCTAAAAAACACGCTTGATATTATGCCTATGGAAACAGATACCATTGAATTTGCGGCAACCGAAAGCGGCGATTGGTTTTTTCATTGCCATATACTGTACCACATGATGAGTGGCATGGGCCGGATATTCAGCTATGAAAACTCGCCGGTTAATCCGGAGGTGCCTAACCCTGCTGAGTCAATAAAAAAGGTGTATGCCGATGACCGCCGCTTTTATGCGATGGCCAAAATAGGGCTGGAAAGCAATGGCAGCGATGGGAATGTAAGTTTAGCAAATACTCGCTGGAAACTATCAACCATGTGGCACTTAGGCATCAATAACACTAAAGGCTATGAAAGTGAAACCATGGTTGGGCGCTACTTTGGGCAGATGCAATGGCTGTACGGCTATGCGGGTTTTGATTATCATTATAAAAAAACCACCGAGCAGGAAACGAATCTTTTTGGGCAGGCAAGCAATAAAAATAACCGCAAAACGGTAGTTGCCGGTTTGGCTTATACATTGCCCATGCTTTTTGTAGCTGATATGAGGGTAGATGGAAATGGCAAACTGCGGTTTCAGCTGGGTCGGGAAGATATTCCTGTAACCAGCAGGTTGCGGCTTACGCTGATGGGAAATACCGATAAGGAATATGCGGCGGGCCTACGATATATCATTACCAAATATTTTTCTGTATCAAGCCATTATGATAGCGATATGGGTTTGGGCGGCGGTTTAACGCTCACTTATTGAGCTATGATCATAGCTGTTCGAAAGATATAAAAAGGTAGGGGCCATGAGTGATTTCTTCTTTAGAAAAGGAGGAGGTAGGGGTTAAATCAGGCGTTCAAGCACCGTTGCAGATGGTATGTCGGCGAAACCCCTCCCTGCCATTGCGCGCATTTCAGCCGCCCCCCCTTCCGTTGGGAGGGAATTAAAAAGCCGTTAAGAAATCTTCCGAACGCCTATGATCTACGGCCGGGTATAAACGCGACTATTACGGTAAAAAAAGGTAGGGGTAATGTGCGATTCCTTCCTCGGGGAAGGAGGAGGTAGGGGTTAAATCAAGCGTTCAAGCGCCGTTGCAGATGGTATGTCGACGAAACCCCTCCCTGCCATTGCGCGCATTTCAGCCGCACCCCTCCCGTTGGGAGGGAATTAAAAAGCCGTTAAGAAATCTTCCGAACGCCTATGATCTACGGCCGGGTATAAACGCGACTATTACGGTAAAAAAAGGTAGGGGTAATGTGCGATTCCTTCCTCGGGGAAGGAGGAGGTAGGGGTTAAATCAGGAGTTTAAGCACCGTTGCAGATGGTATGTCGACGAAACCCCTCCCTGCCATTGCCGCGCATTCAGCTGCACCCCTCCCAACCGGAGATCGCAAAAAAAAGCCGCTGCGTCGCGCCGTCCTTCGGCTGACGGGTCTGCATTCCACATGCAAAGTAATTAAGTGATGTATCTCAGCCAATCAAATGATTTCTATCATTTACCCTATCACTCTCCTCGTATTCTTAGTACCTTAGATCAAAACTATACGTTTTAAAATAAGATACTAAGATCGAATATATGTGGTGGCAATACTTACTGGTTTTTGCGGGTTCTTTTTTGTTTGATGTGGTTCCTATTCCATTTCCGCCGGCTTTTACAATTATGATTTTTTTGCAGGTGGCCTATGGTTTAAACATCTGGTGGGTTATTATAATTGGAGTTATCGGCTCTATTATAGGGCGGTACATCCTCACCCTATATATTCCATTGCTTGCGGGGAGAATTTTCAAGAAATCAAAGAATGAAGACGTACAGTTCCTTGGCGAAAAAATGAAAGAAAAAGGATGGAAAAGCCAGGCAGCAATACTTGCTTATACTTTATTGCCTTTGCCCACTACACCTTTATTTCTGGCCAGTGGTATGGCAAAAATAAATGCAAGGTATATTATCCCTGCTTTTTTTATAGGCAAATTTACGAGCGATGCAATTACTGTCCATTTAGGAAAATATGTATCTGAGAATGCGAAAAGTATGATGGAGGGCGGAATCTCCTGGAAGTCAATTATAAGTTTAATAGTAGGTTTACTTTTTCTCTGTTCTATTTTATTTGTGGAATGGCGGTCGTTAATTCAAAAAAATAAGTTTGTGTTGAATTTTAGAATCTGGAATCGCACAAAGACAGGAACAACTCATGTAGGGTAATTGGGCTTAGTTATTGTTGTTACTGCTACCTTCCTTCAAGTCGTCGTTGTTGATAGTCTTTTTAGGTTTTTTGGGTTTTGGTGTTGAAAGGCCGCCAAACTTATAGCTAAACGTGATTTCGATGCTCCGGTTATGCATAACGTTTACCGCGTTTTGGTTAATGTTGCCCGAGTTAACAACCGTAGGTATGCGGAATGCATTGGTTAAAAAGTTATCGCCGCCAATGCCGATACTGCCCTTTTTATTGGCAAACTTTTTATTGATACTCAGGTTATAAACGCTGAAATTGCCCTGGTAACCCTGTAGCTGGATCTGGCGGGAGCGGCGAAATGCAAACGCCTGGATGGAATAACTATCAGAAAGATCATAGCTGCCAAACAAGCGGTAGCTAGCTACCATGCCGTGATTTGAAGCCCGGAAAAGTGGATCGGGGTTTTGGTTATCAAGGTTTAAATAATACAGATCCACGCCGCCGTTAATATTTAGCTTGTTGGTAAGCGCTAAGTTGGCAGATAGGCTCATACCGTATGCATTTTGTTTCCCCAGGTTTTGAAAACTGGTTTTCACCGTGTCGCCACTGGTTGTCCTTATCGTTTGTATAGCATCATTGGTGTTGCGCATAAACGCCGAAATATTGAAATGGTTATTTTTGATATTAGTACTATAGGCCAGCTCAAAGTTGTTGGTGAACTCGGGCTGTAGCCCGGGGTTCCCACTGGTTATATTTAAGGGATTTGAGGCTTGTATATTAGGATTCAGAAATTCAATTGACGGGCGCTGTATGCGGCGGTTATATCCTAATTTAATCATATCGCCGTTGTCGAATTTTTTGGAGATGTTTAGGCTGGGTACCAATATGCCATAGTTAGGTATATTAACAGCCGAGCCGCTCAGAAAATCGGCATTAATGCTGGTGTACTCGTAACGGGTGCCGGCTTTAATAGTGTAATTTTTAAAGGGAACAAAAGTAAAGGATACATAGCCAGCGGCAACATTTTGCTTGTAATTAAAGGCATTTGAAAGGCTTGCCGATGAAACGGGTAAATAGTTAAGCGAAGAACCTGAAGCCGCCAGGTAAGCATAATCGCTCGTTACCGTCCGGATAATATCCTTAGCCCCAAATTCCAGCAATTGGTTTTTTGCAAGCGGTGTTTGATAGTCGGCTTCTAAAGTCAGTTCTTTATTGACGCTGTTATTGTTGTTTTTTAGGCCACCGGTAATCGAGCCATCATTTTGACTGAGAAAAAGGCTTTCAAAATTATTGTTGCGGTTGTTTTGGCTGTACTCGGTAAGCAAGCTAAACTCGCGGTCGGGCTTTGCACCTGTCAGCGTATAGGTTAATGTGGCATCAACCGAGTTTGAATTATTTGTGATCTTGTTTTTCTGTAATGATGAGCCGGTAAGTACATCATTTAAATAGCTTTGGGTCAGAAAATTGTCCTGAACTGTGGGGTGGTTATTAGCCCCGAAAACAACGCCAAGGCTGAGTGAATTATGCTCGTTTATATCATAGTCCAATCCCACATTATACCTGGCAAACAAATATTTATTATGCGTGCCGGCAGATTGAGTGGTTAAATAAGTGTCATTTGAAGTAAGGCTGTTTACTGTTTGACTGTTACTAAATTCGCCTGGAATATTGTAGCCTGTGCGGCCAAACCCTCCAAGAGAAAAATTCATTTTGCCTACCTTGTAACCTCCGTTTAGCCCAAGATCGCCTCCCCGTGTGCCAACTGCCGAATTGAGGTTCAGCGACATGCCTTGAAGTGTATTTTGTTTCAGTATGATATTAATGATGCCACCGGACCCTTCGGCGTCGTATTTAGCAGAGGGAGAAGTGATCACCTCTACGCTTTTGATCAGGTCGGCAGGAATTTGTTTTAAAGCGTCGGAAATACTTGCTGAAGCCATTGCCGATGGCTTGCCATTAATAAGAACTTTGATATTCTGGCTACCTCTAACACTCACATTCCCGTCTGGATCCACAGCCACCATCGGAACGCGTTTCATGACATCGGTAGCATCGCCCCCGCGGGTTGTCAGGTCACTTTCGGCGTTATATACCGTCCGGTCAATTTTTTCCTCAATCAAAGCTTTTTTGCTCGTAACCTGTACTTCTTTCAAAAGCCGGCTATCAGGGCTGAGCAGGATTTTACCCAACTTTAATAAGGTTCCATCAGTTACTTTAAGGTTAGAAATGGTTTTGTTGGCATAACTCAAAAAACTGATCTTTAATTGATAAGTGCCTTTGGGTAATTTTTCTAAAGTGAATTTTCCATCTGTACCTGTTAATGAACCGGATATCAGTTTACCACTTACCTGGTCAAATACAGATATAGTAGCATAATCAACAGGTTTTTGGCTGAGCGAATCGATAACAGTACCGGCAATACTTGACGAGCCTGTATCACTGGCTCTTACCAATGTAAACGGTAGTAAGCATAAGATTAAGAAGTATATTTTTTTCATCGCTTTGGTTTTATGCTCCAAATAAAAAGCAAATGACTCAACCTGTAAAATGCGATAGACCGTGGGAGGTAAATAATCGACGAAGAGCCGGTTAGCCCGGATGAAGCGTGAATTAACCGGTGCCGAAATCTATTCATCGGTAAAATTGCCCCACTGGTCGACAGATGATTGTATATGGACAATCAGGCGCCGATATAAAAACTATATTCCTGTTGATTTTCGAGAACCAATTTGCGGAGAGTTTTGGGGCGTTTGCCGGATATTTGTAAATTTTGAATGGGCGGATTCATAAATAAGCTTTTATTTACTATTTTAGTTTTTAAACCGGCTTTCGTCCGGCCTTGATTGCTACGCCATCAACATATGTTCATATTCAAGTCCATTTATAATGGATTATTTACAGCTACTATTACACTGGTCCATAGAAGTATATTTACCTATTTTATTAATCATCAAAAACAAACGCAATGAGTAAGATTACAGTAAAAGACGGAACCGAAATTTATTACAAAGATTGGGGAACCGGACAGCCAATTGTTTTTCATCACGGCTGGCCTTTATCGGGCGATGACTGGGACGCACAGATGATGTTTTTTCTTGGGCAGGGATTTAGGGTTATTGCCCATGACCGTCGCGGGCATGGAAGATCAAGCCAGGTTTCAGGCGGACACGACATGGATACCTATGCAGCCGATGTGGCCGAGCTAACCCAGGCACTTGATTTGAGAGATGCGATACATGTTGGGCACTCAACGGGTGGCGGCGAAGTTATCCATTATGTTGCAAAACATGGAAAAGACCGGGTAGCCAAAGCTGTACTAATCAGCGCGGTCCCTCCGATCATGGTACAATCTCAAAATAATCCGGACGGCGTTCCTATGGCTATTTTTGATGACATACGCGAGGGTACAGCATTTAACAGGGCCCAATTCTATGAAGATATTACGCTTCCATTTTATGGCTACAATCGTGAGGGAGCGAAAATATCGCAGGGAATCAGAGACAACTGGTGGCGCCAGGGAATGATGGGCGGAGTAAAAGCGCATTATGATGGTGTTAAGGCTTTTTCAGAAACGGATTTTAAAGAAGACCTTAAAAGTGTGGATATTCCTGTGCTTGTTTTACATGGCGAAGATGACCAGATCGTTCCATTTCACAATTCGGCAGCAAAGTCTATAAAGCTTTTAAAAAATGGAAAACTTATTTCCTATCCGGGTTTCCCCCATGGTATGCCGACTACAGAAGCCGCAACCATCAATAAGGATCTTTTGGCTTTTTTCAAATCATAAATAAAAAAGATACTTCATTTAAATTGCCGGCATTATAAAGCTGGTAGTTTTTAAGTTAAAAAGCTAAGGCCTTGAAATTTAATATTTCAAGGCCTTATACATTTTGAAGCAGCCCTTGCCGGGACAATTTCCTGACTATTATAGAGGACCCAAGAAAGGCCTCAATTTTTCGTAACGGCTCTAAAGCGATTTTCGACAAGACCAGGTATGCTTATTGACCGGGTTTTAAAGATAACAGAGAGCTAAATATCCATCCTATGGTTTTAATGCTCCTTAATTTGCCCTCCACATTCTGCAATACTTCGGCCTGGCTATTTACCAGGTATACTTTACTCCATTGGCCGTTTGTTTCTATCAAGCCTACCTCATACCCTTTTGTTAATTTTTTAAGGACAGTGGCATTGGTAGAAAATGAATTTCTAAAATTCGTGTCTTCGGTATTTACAATATAAATTTTACCGGTGTTATTAGTACTGCCATATACATTCGCCTTAAATGTATCCCAGGGAAATGCCGGTCCGGGATCTGGCTTACGCGCCGGAGAGATATCATCATGACCAACGGCTGCTATTAAATGATACGTATCAAATAATACTTTGCAAAGCTTGTATAGCGCCTGTAGCTGAGCATCAGGAAAGGTGCGCCATTGATGGTTGCTTTTACCTGTCCAAAACTTATGCTTGTGATCAATCTTTATAAACTTATCACCATCGGTAGCCGGATAAATTTTTACACCATCATCTGTAGCTCGTTTAAAAGTATTATCTGCCAGCTTCTCTACAAAACCCGGGTTTACAATTTCTATCCCGATGGAATGAAAATTAAAATTATCTACCCCATCCCAGGTGCTGGTACCCGCATGATTTGCCCGGTGATTAAAAGGTATCAGCTGGGTAATTGTGCCATCGGTATTTAACACAATATGTGCGGCAATTTTATCAGGGTTCGATCGGGTATCCATAAACCAATCTATTGCTGATTGCGCAGTATCTGTGGCGGTGTAATGAATTACCAAATAATCAGGATCGATAGGATCCCTGACATTTCCGGATTTAGAAATTTTTATTTTTTCAGTAGCGGAGTCGGCAACTAACCAGTGATCTGTAATTTTCATAAGGGTGCAGGTAAGGTTTAAATAATTGATTGTCTTTGGTTTACTAAAGATAAATAGAATTAATAAAACATTGTAATCCCCAATCGTTTTTTAGATCTTTTTTATAATTGTACACAAATCTTATAAAAAACCGATGATTGAATCGCGGTTATACCGGATGGTTTTCTGCTCCTGCCGTTTCAATCACAGCTTGCGTAACCAAAAGGTCTCATTATATTTGTACTTCAGGGTCTCAGATAAAAAGCCACTTCCTAAAATAATACAAGCTTACATCTATGTCACAATCAATTACTATAAAGGGTAAGGTATCTTCTTTTTTCTCGGTTTTAAAACAAGCAATAAAGGGTAAGGAAGTTGACCTCACCTCCATCAGTATAAAAAGAGCAATTGTTTTATTGGCTATCCCCATGATGTTGGAAATGGCCATGGAATCTGTTTTCGCACTGGTCGACCTTTATTTTGTAGGTCATTTAAAAAACAGTAGTCACGCTATTCAAACGGTGGGATTAACGGAATCTGTATTAACCGTAATATATTCATTGGCCATAGGTTTAAGTATGGCCGCAACAGCGGTTGTTGCACGCCGCATTGGTGAAAAAAATCCTGAAGCCGCCTCAAAGGCAGGAATGCAAACCATTGTAATTGCTGTGTTTATTAACCTGGCCATCAGTATTTTGGGATTTTTACATGCCAGAGACCTGCTTTTAATTATGGGAGCCTCCACAGAAACTGCCGATCATGGAACTCCATTCGTTCGCATTATGATGGGCGGCAGCCTTATCATTGTGCTGTTGTTTTTAATAAATGGTATTTTCAGGGGAGCCGGTAACGCCGCCGTAGCCATGCGTAGTTTGTGGATTGCCAATATGGCAAACATTATTTTATGTCCTATTTTTATCAGGGGGCTTGGTCCTATTCCGGCTTTTGGATTAACGGGAGCAGCGATAGCCACAAGCATTGGTCGCGGTTTGGGGGTTACCTACCAGATTTATAACTTATTTAATGGCAAAAATGCTTTAAAAATTCGCATAAGCTATTTTATACCCGACTGGCATCAGATAAAAGCGATCATTAAAATTGCGGCACCGGGTATTTTGCAATTTGTAATAGCCAGTTGTAGCTGGATATTTTTGGCGCAATTGGTTGCTACAACAGGTGGCGATCATGGTTCTGCGGGTTACCAAACGTCATTGCGGTTAATGATGTTCTTCCTGCTGCCGGCCTGGGGTTTGAGCAATGCGGCAGCGACATTAGTTGGGCAAAATTTAGGAGCCGGGCATGTGGACAGGGCAGAACAATCGGTATTTCAAACTATAAAATATACAATTGTATTTTTAGGCATTGTGACCGTATTATTTTTAACCTGCGGGCATTTATTTGCCTCTTTTTTTACTGACGATGAGGCTGTTAAAAAAGTAGCCACCCGGTCTTTACAAATTTTAAGCGGCGGCTTTATTATTTACGGGGTGGGTATGGTTTTAACCAGTGCTTTTAATGGTGCCGGCGACACCTGGACACCTACCAAAATTAACATTTTTACATTTTGGTTATTCCAAATTCCTTTGGCTTATTTATTGGCCAAGTATTTTGCAATGGGGCCAACCGGCGTTTTTATTGCTATCCCCTTTTCCGAAATTGGATTAAGTATAGCGGCTTACATATTGTTTAAGCGTGGAAAATGGAAGAAAACCATGGTTTAGTGCACCGTTCATTATGCGACTAACATCGCTGATTACAAACAAACCAGCGACCGGCTGCCTTTTCCAGTTCGATGCAATTCGGGTTGTTATCACAAGCCCAGGCGATAATCCCATCAGGGCGTATCAGTACGGCGCTTACCGCTAATCGGTCTTTTGCATTGCCTGAAATATACCTGATTTGGTCGCCATATTTACTCGCCAAAGTTTTAAGCGAATCATTCTTATCAAAATCAAGTAGTATCCCCTGGCCATCGTGCATTAGCTCTGCAATTTTTGCACCGTTTTCCAACTCAAAGTTGGGAGCGCTGTGACCTACCAGGGGGTGATGGCCACCGAGATTGTAATGTGTAAAAATGCCCCACACCCGTCCTGCAACATAGGTGGCACCATCGCGCGTATTCATAAGGTCGCGGATAATCGCGTTCAGGGCGCGGGCATACGGGTCTGGCTTCATGATAGCAACCTGGGCGCGTGACCAATCCAGCACTTGTGCACCAATTGGGTGCCGTTCTGTATAATAACTATCCAACAAACCCTCCGGCGCTTTCTCCCGGATGGTTGCGGCAAGCTTCCAGCCCAGGTTCATGGCATCGCCCAGCCCAAGGTTAAGTCCCTGGCCTCCCAACGGTGCGTGAATGTGCGCGGCATCGCCGGCTAAAAGTATCCGTCCGTTGCGGTAAGTTGTGGCCTGCCTTGCCCGGTCAGTCCAGGTGGTTGCCAAATGCAGTGCGCTGATAGTAACATCGGTGTTTGAGATGCGGCGTAGCACCTCCTGCACGTGTTCAAGCGTGATTGGCTTTTCTGAATTATGAAAAGCCCCTCCATCAAAATCCTGTATCACCACGTAACCCGGTTGCGATTGCAGGTACATACCTGTTGGTGTCACGTTTCGGCCCGGGCTCAGCTTCCCGGGGTCGGCAATATCAACCTGGGTAGTGTAGCCGGTAAATTCTGGCTCGGTACCGGCGAATTCAAACCCGCCTGCTTTGCGAACAACACTCCGGCTTCCATCACAACCCACAAGCCACTTACCCTTAAAGTATTGGTCGCCTGAGTTAACAGTCACCCCGTCTCCGGTTTGATGAAAGTGAGTAATGGCAAGCCCGCGCTTGATAACTACACCCAAAGCTTCTGCGCGGCGGGTCAGCACAGCCTCAAGCTCCTGCATTTCAGAAATTAAACTGGTGGGGGGCGAGTTTGGCAGGCGGTATCGCCATTGTGAGGTATCAATATCGCCGTCATGGAATAGAATGCCGGCGAAGTGCCCGGCCTGACGGCGTGGCCCTTGTACGGCGTTTGAGTGTGGGTTTTTAAGGCGTTTATGTATCTCAAGTTCTTTTAGCAACCCACGGCGGTAAAGTGCTTCAATAGTGGGTGCCGAGAGTCCCCGTATCCCAAAAGGCATTTGCTTCAATGGCGAGTGCGGACTCTCCGCCTTTTCCAGTATCAGGACTGAGCATTTGGCCAGGGCGAGTTCACAGGCGAGGAACAGACCTACAGGCCCTGCGCCGGAGATGATTATATCGTGAGTAGAATGATTTTGTGCTGATTTCTTGCTTTGAGGTGTAACTTTCATATAGAATGATTGAAACACAAAACTCTGGAATGTGCCTGCGTTAGGCTTGTATAAACGCGACAAAATCGCTGCTTACAGCCTGTTTTCCCTTCTTGGCCTTTCGTGCGAATGCCGCTGGCGTAGTACCGCTGTAGCGCTTAAATTCCCTGCTCAGGTGAGATTGATCTGTATAGCCCAGCTCATGAGCTAAGCCGGCAAGGTTTGAATTTGGATAAAGCCATAATTGGTTTCGTACCTGCTCAAAGCGCATCAGACCAGACACGTCTTTAACAGTATAGCCAGAAGATTGCTTGAAGTTTCTTTCCAATGTACGCACCGTAGCATGAGCCGCCGCCGCTACCTGGCTTACCGGAATGGTGCCATTTGCTTCCCTCATAGCAATCCCGGCTTTGAATAGCATACTGTCAATCGCAATCCCCGATCGTGCATTCAAGAAATACTGTTTTACCTCAGCCACCGCTTCATCTATCCTGCCAGCATGAATCCACTTACTCAACGTGGATTGAAGCTGGGCAATAGGGTGCTCAAATATGCGCACCCCGTCTTTAGCGGCCGGCAGTCCAAGCAAGTCGAACACGGTCCATGGAAAGCACCTGATACCAATGATCTCTAAACGATTTTTCGTGTAAAAAACAGCGGGTTGATTGAGCAGCCCCATCATAAATGGCGATGGCAACGGCTGCAGGCCGCCATTGCAAGAAATGCAACAGGTGCTTCCGAAATGAAAAATAATTTCAGCGTAGCCATCCGGTTGTACCTCAAAACCCGATGGTAGTTCTCCGGAGTCTCTTCTGTTATACCAAAAGCACTTTATGATATCCCGAAGTTCTTCAGGAGGTTCAAATTCTTGGTGCTGCATTTCGAAAGATAGCATATTTGGGTCAAAAATAAAACGCCCCAAATCGAAAGATTTGAGGTTTTGCCTTTATTTGTAGAAGGAAGCGGGATTGAACTGCCGTTAGTTGGCCAACGAATATGAATCCTATTTTGCGTCTGCCCCAATATTGAAAATATCAGTATTAGTAGTCCGTAGCTAATTTTTTACGTGTCCTTGGTTTAATATGGGCAAAATCTTCCTGGGTGGTAAAATACTCGAGCCCTAAAATTAATAGCGTTGAACTGACAAAATTTACTTTTTGCATTATTGGTAATAAATTCCAATCACTTATGCCCCATAGGTAAATACTGTAATAAAAAACCAAAAGACTGATTATGCAAAAGAATTTAAATAAATGAAGCCTTGTTTTCATGATAAAAACCGTAATAACAACTATACAACTCCAAAACAAAGTGGTTGATATGATCAACATGATGTCATGTAGCGATGTTACAGTTAAAAATGTAAAGAAAATATTAGCTACACCTCCGTATTTTAGAATATTGGCGGCATTTTTTTCGGGAATTTTTTTTGCCATATTAATGAAAAATACGGCATAAGTAAATGGGAGGATGATCATTCCTGCGCATGCCCAAATTTTGGAAGGGTTTTCAGCGCCATTCAACGCGTTTGTTCCAAACAGGTTGCTCATGAAATTTTTTGTCCAGTTGAAACCAATAGAATATTCATCGAACCTTGTGCCGCCCGGGTAAACTGAAATTGCTATCATTATTAAAACCAACGAAAATAATATTCCTGCTAAAACTGAATATTTTTTGATCATTTGCCTAAAGTTCTGGTTTGTAAACTGCCAATAAGATTAAATCGCTTGCCTATTGTTACAATTGCTTTGCATATTGAAATGAAAATTCTCCAAAAGTTCACCTGGATAATGGCCTGCGACACTTATATGCTTCTGGAGTTGTAACTACAGGTATTAGGATGGAGAATATGGAATATCTGCGGTAAATGTGGAGAGTTATATAAATAAGGTCATCCGAAATAGTGGCCTTGTAGCGGAGACCGTTATAATCATTTTTTTTCAGCGTTATATATTTGGTGCAGATCTGCATTTCAGCAAGTAGGTTGAGGGTTTGATGGTTGAAGCGCTGAAACAGATCATTAATTTAGCTGATCTTCATCATTTTATTTCTTCATTGGGCTTCCCATCTTTAATCTATGAAGACGGATCAGCAATTAAAATACAGAAAACCTGATAAAAAGAAAATTAAACCCGCTTTCAGCTGGATATGGGTTTATGTGATTATGTTACTGTATTTTATCTTATCGCCAATATTAACGGATTCTTATGGCACCAAAGAAATCACCTGGCAGCAATTTTCAACCACGATACTAAACCGCAAAGCGACCGAAAAACTGGTTGTAGTTAATAAAGAAAAGGTAGAAGTATATATCAAAAAAATATTTTCAGGTGATACCGCATTTAAAGAGGTATTTAAACCTTCATTTGGCAGCGGCATCAATAATGGGCCCCATTATGTATTTACGATTGGGTCGGTAGAATCCTTTGACCGAAATATGGATGAGGCGGAAAAAAACTTTTCTGTGACTGAAAAGGTTCCTGTTAGTTATACCTATCAGAGCAATTGGTTCTGGAATATATTAAGCTGGGTGCTCCCTTTTATCTTGATTTACATAGTAGCAGGCTTTTTCATCAGGAGACAGGGCGGCATGGGAGGAACCAGCGGGCCTTCTATTTTTAACTTTGGGAAATCCACGGCGATTTTGGTTGAAAAGGAGAACAGTAATATCAATTTTAATGACGTTGCCGGGTTGGATGAAGCAAAGACAGAAGTGCTGGAAATAGTAGACTTTTTGAAAAAGCCGGGGTCATTCACTAAACTGGGCGCCAAGATACCAAAAGGTATCATTTTGGTGGGCCCACCAGGAACCGGCAAAACCCTGCTGGCAAAAGCGGTTGCAGGCGAAGCCCAGGTGCCTTTCTTTTCAATTTCCGGTGCTGCATTTGTGGAGATGTTCGTGGGGGTAGGTGCTTCCAGGGTACGTGATCTTTTTAGCCAGGCCAAGGAAAAAGCGCCGTGTATCATTTTTATAGATGAAATTGATGCTATTGGACGATCAAGGGGAAAAGGCGCCTTTTTAGGAGGCGCCAATGATGAAAGGGAAAGTACTTTAAATCAATTATTAACCGAGATGGATGGCTTTGGTACCAATACCGGCGTTATCGTTTTAGCTGCAACCAACCGTGCAGACATGCTTGACCCGGCGCTTGTTCGTCCGGGCAGATTTGATCGCCATATTTACCTGGAACTGCCTAATATGAGTGAACGTGCGGCCATTTTTAAAGTTCACATGCGCAATTTAATGGTTGATGAGGCAATTAATATTCAATTATTGACCGCGCAAACACCGGGGTTTTCCGGGGCAGACATTGCAAACATCTGCAATGAGGCCGCTTTGATAGCGGCGCGAAGAAAGGCAACTAAAATAGAAAAAACGGATTTTACAGATGCAATTGACCGGATCGTTGCTGGGCTCGAAAAGAAAAGTAAGATCATTTCTCCGGAAGAAAAAAGAATCATAGCCTATCATGAAGCTGGCCATGCCGTAACCAGCTGGCTATTAAAAACGGTTGATACATTGGTTAAGGTATCCATTATTCCGCGGGGGAAATCTTTAGGTGCTGCCTGGTACCTGCCAGAAGAGAAACAGTTAAGAAGCAAATCTGCATTCAGGGAGCATTTATGTGCTACACTGGGAGGCAGGGCGGCCGAAGAAGTCATTTTCGGTGAAATTTCCTCCGGGGCAATTGACGACCTTGAAAAGGTGACCAAGGAAGCTTATGCTATGGTGGTTTATTATGGTTTCAATGATAAGTTGGGTAACGTTAGTTATTATGATTCAACCAGCCAGCGCGACTTATCTATTCAGAAACCTTTTAGTGAAGCTACGGGCGAACTGATAGATCAGGAAATTCGGAAGCTGGTAGGTGATGCCTATCTGACCGCTAAAACACTATTGACCGAAAATAAAATTTTACTGGAAAAAGTAGCTGAATCATTATTGAAAAATGAAGTGATATACAGGGAGGACCTGGAAAAAATATTAGGCCATCGTACCAAAGAAGATAAGATCCTCAACGTTTTATAATGAAAAAGGAAACTGCGCTTTTGGGTTTTTATGCATCGCTTGCGGCATTTATTGCTGCTGCAGGATATGGCGTAGTACAGATTTTACAAATAATAGGTAGCGTGCACTATCCTTTGGATGCCATCCTGATCTATAGTTTTTCAATGGCAATTGCGCTTCCTTTTTTGTTGACAATATTAGCCTTACACTATATCGTGCCCGAGGACCGGAAATTCTGGAGCCACGCGGCCTTATTATTTGCACTAATGTATGCCATTTATGTCGTGCTCATGTATACGGTCCAACTGGCAACTGTCATACCCTTATCGATGCTCGACCCTAAAGAGAATATTCTGACCGTTACACCGCACTCCTTTTTCTGGACCCTTGATGCACTAGGTTATATTTGTATGGGGCTGTCTACCTTATTTGCCGCTTTCCTGTTTGAAAAAGGTGGGGCACAAAGATGGCTCAGGCGATTTTTAATAGCTAATGCAATGATGATACCTTTTATTGGCTTTGCCTATTTTTACCCGCATTTTTCTACATGGGTACTGCTACTTGGGGCACCATGGCTAATCACCGCGCCTGGGTCGATTTTATTACTGGCAATTTTTTTTTGGAAAAACCTGGATTACTAAATTTTATAACCCGTTAATCAATTAACTAAAAATCATGAACAGCAACGACAACCCCCTTGAAGTATTTGAACAGGAAGCCCCTGAAGTATCAAAAGCATTTAACCAATTGATAGAGGCATTAAAAAGCACAAGCGGACTGGACTCTAAAACTAAGCAATTATTGTATATCGGTATTAAATCAGCCCTGGGTGATGTTACTGCAGTACGTTACCATGTGCAAATGGCCAAACAACTCGGTGCCACCCGTGATGAAATCAAAGACACTATATTAATTACCATAAGCGTATGTGGCTTAAGCGGAGTGGCCAGCTGTTTGCCGGCGGCTTTAGCAATTTACGACAATGGGGATCTGAATTCTTAAATAAAGTTCATAGGATCCGGGAGGACCATTTATAGTTTCATTTCTTTTTTAAAGTTGGGAACAGCACCTCATGGGGATGTTACCCGTAAGGCGCGGAGTGGTGCTTATCATGTGCGTTTGACTACATTCTCAAGCAAATTCAGTACCTATAGACCAGTACAAGAAACCATATTGGCGGCATTAATAAAAGTGCCTCGTTAATGGCGTAAGCTTGACCCCTTGTTTCCTTCATTTGTGCTTCATTGGCATTTTTTTTACCGATGGGTAATGAATATCGGCAGGTTGTTAATTTTGATAAGCAGTTCAGCCGTACTGGCCTTGAATAGGCTGGATAGCCAGTTTCGCCCAAAAGCCCCCATCACCAGGCACGCATTGGCCTCCCGAAGCATATAATCAAACAGTTCGTCGTTCGGTTTTCCATGCAGGTCTTTAAAGTTTATCTGGCTGTAATGTTCCTTCAGGTATTCATACAGTTTTTCCTTCTGCGCCTCGCTAAATACCGCCTCTTTATCCGCTTGCAGTACAGTGATTTCACAATTTCTTAGTTCCGGAAATAAATAAGTGAATTGTTTGATCGCAAATACTGACGATGCGTTTCCGTCATAAGCGAACAGGATCTTATTAATCGGTCCGGCATGGTGGGGAGCGATAATGACAGGGCACTCGGATTTGGCCAGCAGTTCCCTAACCAATCCGGCAGGTATCTCCAGCTCTGAAGTAGCAAATAAACCCGGCCTGGTAATAATGGCGTCGGCATAGCGGCTTTCGGCGATTAATTCTTCCTCCGGCACGCTTTGGTCGCGGTGAATCTGGTAGGCTACCCCTTGCTCTTCGCAAAACGCTTTGAATTTCCGGATGTTTTCTGAGCCGGCTTTCAGTTTAAAATCCGTTTCTGGCAGATCGAGGGAATTAATTGTTTCCACAAAAACGCTCCCGTATGCAAACTTCACACCAGGGGCGGGTTCGGCGGGGAGATTTTCTAGGAAAATGCCTGTTAACCCGGAACGGGTGAGTTTGGCCAGGTAACAGCCGAATGCAATGCTTTGCTGATCCGGTTTTTCTGCTTCAATAGCAATCATTAACTTTTTCATGTGGTTTATTTAAAAAAAAGAAGCTTCCGCAAAATGAACTATACAAAAGCTTCCGGTTCTTGTTAATAGGTTAATTGCAGGGAGCTTAAATAAATTCTCCCTTTTCATTAATTTTTACTTTCATGCGCTTGTCGCCATTCTCCAGCAGGAGCTTAAAACTTTTATCGGCAGACTCCTTCTGGTCATAGTAATGAACCTGGTAGATATCCTGGGAAATATGCCAGTTAGGGAACCGCTTGCTAACCGCATCCCTTACGGCTGCAGGTAGTTTGGTGTTTTTGAATTTTTCGGCAGTACGCAGCAGTTTGCCATTTTTATCATAAGCAGCCAGAATTTTCCCGTCAGGGATATAAAAGGATATAGAATATCCATCATAATCATCGTTGTAGAATTCTGATTTTTTTACATCATAGGTGGCCGCTTTGAACTCCAGCATTCTGACCGGCTGCGCCATTTCCTTGTTATCTGTAGCGTTAAGATACTTATAGATCGAAGCTTTTATATTTACTTCGGGTAGGATGATCTGGGCAAATGACCGCATCGCAGATATGGTTATCACAATCATCAGGCTGAATATAAATTTTGATTTTTTCATGATTTTACTTTTATAAATAAGTTAATACACAAATTCCGGTTCAACGATAGACAATTTGTTTTCCACGTGGTAAACACCCGGCGCTGCCCAGGCTACATCTTCCGCGTCTTCACTTTCGGCAAATGAGCGAACCTTTCCGGTAAGTATTACTTTGCTGCCGCTCGTGCTAACGTTTACCTTGCCGGCATCAATGGTGGCGTTTCTCCGGAAGGCCTCTGTAATTTTCTGCTCCAACTCAAATGGGTTAAGGTTTGGTTTAATGGTGATCAGGTTAGTTACTGATCGTACTCCGGAAAGATTTTGAATGGCTGTTCTGGCGTTCATCCGCTGGTATTCCCATTCAACTTCGCCTTCCAGGGTAACGATGCCGTCTTCTACCTTGATCTTAACTTTTTCTTCTGGTACGGCTGAATGCCATTTAAGGGCGTTAAACACCGCTTCGGCTATTTCCGTATCTGTTTTACGGTAAACGGGTGATACCCCGATCTGAATGTCTTCTGCGATGGCTTTTACACCGGATACCTTTTTTGTTGCTCTTTCGGCGCTTAACTTTTTGGAGAAGGAATCAACTATCCCTGAAAGTGTTACAATCCCGTTTTTTACGGCAACGCCAATTTCGGATGAATTTAAAAATGGCTGCCATTTCAGTTCATCCATCACGTCTTTTTGGATTTGAATGTCCGTTTTCATAAGTTTTATTTTTTAAATGATTTATAAATTAGATACATTTCATATATCAAAGGACAGCCCTTTTGGTGGCTATTTCAATGATTGCCATCATGCGGGTTTTTGATATGAAACACAATTTAAATGGAGGGATCGTTCCCCAATCTGCCTCCCGCGAGACTCAAGGCGATAGTGGAATCCTTTTTTCGACATATGCTAGTCAACCGCATGGCCCGGCTCCTTCGTTAAATCCAAATGCTACCGGCGGCTTAACGGTTTTGGTAAAATAGGTGGCAAAGAGACCATCGGTGAATGTTATTGCTTAGTGCGAAAAGCAGGCCAGCGTGCTGGTTGTTTGCGCGCTGCAGCCCTGG
The DNA here is from genome assembly GCF_056405015.1 of Mucilaginibacter sp. P2_A4. NCBI lineage: Bacteria > Pseudomonadati > Bacteroidota > Sphingobacteriia > Sphingobacteriales > Sphingobacteriaceae > Mucilaginibacter > Mucilaginibacter sp. P2_A4. The sequence goes on from NZ_JBFUCX010000007.1 coordinate 92,548, forward strand.
ACCTACCTCCGCTTTCGGGAGAAAGTATCACTGCGAGATCCGTTTCTTTACCCTTGCGTACAATGGTCAATACTACATGATTTCCCGGGGCATATTGCGCAAGCAACTCGCGCAATTGGGGGGATGAAATTATTTGTTGCTGATCCAGCTGTATGATGATATCATCCCGCCGCAATCCCGCCTGTTCGCCTGCACCTCCCCGTTGCACACTTTCAATTAAAACGCCGGCTGCACTTTTTGCCAGCAGCCGTTTGGCCTGTATGGCATCCATGTCAACAAAGAAAATATTGAGGTAAGCATAATGAACACTTCCATAAGCAACAAGGTCATGCCAGGCTTTCCTGACAATGCCGGCAGGGATTGCAAAGGTATACCCCGCAAAAGTTCCGGAAGGAGAAATGATCGCTGAATTGATACCGATAAGTTTACCATTACGATCCACCAAAGCGCTTCCGCTCATGCCTTCATTGCTGGCGGCATCAGTTTGCAGATAAGAGTTTACCAGGGATTCATCCGACTGGCTGTCCATGTTTCTGAATCGGGCGCTCAAAATTCCCCCTGTAACCGTAGAAGTCAGATCAAGCGGATTGCCAACAGCCAGTACCGGATCCCCGATCTGTATTGCACCAGGGTTTCCAAGTTCCAGAAAAGGGAGCGCATTACCAGGAATTTTAAGTAGCGCCAGATCTACCCTGTCATCCGTCCCGGTCAGCATCGCGCGGTATGCTCTGCGATCTTGCAAAATGACCATCAGGCTGTCGGCCCCGGCCAATACATGGTTGTTGGTAATCACATAGCCATCAGCACTTACCAGCACTCCCGAGGCGCTGCCTGCGAGCATGCCAGTACCGGATTTATTTGATTTAATGCCCATGGAGGTTACCAGGTGAGGATGTATATTCAAAATACTGTCTGACACAAAAGCCTGAATACGAACCACCGCGGGAATTGCCTTTGAAGCTGCATAACTTAAATCCGTCGCGCTCGTCAAAATCTGGCCATGCAGCCAAAGGGGCACTAAACAGAAGGTAAATAAAGTAAGCTTTTTCATGGAATTTATTTCTATAAAACTAATTGACCGGCAACCGTTGATCAATGAGTGCAGTCATGTGAATCCATATTCCACATCACCTATTTATGTGACCACGGTCATTCCGCACCAGTGCTTTTTTGGGGAATATTGCATCGTAGTTGTTATCATTTTTATTTAAGGCTGTGTTTTTAAGAACCATCAAAAAAAAATAGACAATGTTAGGGGAAATGACAAATGAGGAAATTGAGGGACTGTTAAAGGAACAAGTCACCGGCCGGATTGCCTGCGGTACTGATGGTAACATCTATATTGTTCCTATTAACTATGTTTATAATGGCGCGGATATTTACGCGCATTCTGCTCAGGGAAAAAAAATTGACATGATGCGAAAGAATCCCGAGGTATGTTTCGAGGTGGATGATATACAAAGCATATTCCGCTGGAAAAGTGTGGTTGCCTGGGGAACGTTTGAGGAAATAACAGACATGGATGAAAAGGAGCGGATTATGCAAGCTATCATTCACCGTATCATGCCGCTATCTCAAAATGCGCCCGACCATCCATCACATGGCATCACGGAAAAGGATAGCGATATAGGCAGTAAAGTGGAACTAATTATTTATAAAATTAAGCTGGGCAAGAAAACCGGCCGGTATGAACGTTAATAGATTAAAGCTGTTCAGTTTGCTTTTGATGCGGGAAACAGAGTCGGCAGCATAAGTTTGCCGCTGTGCAAATAAAAAACAACAGGCTATTGATCGAAAAAATGGAAATATTTGAAAGGAAATTTAAAAGACTCAGTCGTGAAAAAAATACTTGTGCTCACCGATTTTTCAGCTAATGCAACCTGTGCCGCAGAAGCCGGTTTAATACTTAGCGGGAAGTTACATACTGACCTGTTATTGTTTAATACCTATATCGACTATGCAACCATGCCATCCTATGGCGGTGGCGGATGGATTGTGGATGAGTTTACGAAACGAAAAAAAAGCAGCCAACTAGGTTTGGGGTCATTGATGGAAGGCCTGGAATCCCTTAGTAGCCAGTTGGAGCCTGATGATCATAAGCCGGTTATCTCTGTTGAGTTGAACGACTGCGACCTGGGAATGGATGTAGATGAATTATTGGTTCAAAACAAGGTGGAACTCATAGTCATGGGAGCGCGATCGCATGACCGCGATGATGCACTATATGGCCACGATACCAATGCTGTAGTGAACCATGCCACCCGACCAGTGCTTATTGTTCCTGCAAAAACAGACCTGAAGCAAATACGAAAGGTGATATTCGCAACCGATTTTGATGAAGCGGATTTTAAAGCGATCCATTACCTCATCAAACTGGGCAACCTTTTTCATTATCAGCTTGAGATTATCCATGTAATCAAACCTGATCAGAAAGAAGCGGAACAAAGTCCCCAGGCGCTTGCCTTCGAAGCAAAGGTTGCGCAATTAAAGTACCAGGGGCTAAGCTATCATAAAATTGGAGGAAATGATGTAATCAACAGGTTGAACCACTTAGGTACAGAAACCGGGCCAGTGCTATTAGCCTTGCTGCATCGTCAGCGCTCCTTTTTTGTACGGCTGTTTGCTCATAGTGAAACCAAAAAAGCCTTAGCTAAACAGAAAACACCCCTGCTGGTATTTCCTTCTAAAATGAATTAGATAAAAATAACGTTAGTTTACCGTCTTCCCGGATGTTGCGGGCAAGGCCGTAACGGAAGTTTTAAATTGGATTAAACTGGCTGAATATTTATAAATTTCGGATATATTATGGAATAATTGTCCCGTCTTCCATCACGATGATCCGGTCGGCCCGTTTAGCAAAATCCGGATCATGGGTTACAACCAGAATGGTCTGTTTATTTTCCAGGCAAATGTCTTTAAAAATGCCAAAAACAATATCGCTGTTCTTTTTATCCAGGTTGCCGGTGGGCTCATCGCCCATGATAATCAGCGGGTCGTTGATCATCGCCCGTGCTATGGCTACACGCTGTTTTTGGCCACCGCTCAGCTGGCTGGCATTTTTGAGGGCCTGGTCATCTATGCCTAAAGTTTTTAAATGCTGCATTGCCTTTTGCTCTATTGCCTCGGTAGAATATCTGCCCAGTTTCATGGCCGGCAGCATCACATTTTTGAGCACATTGAACTCTTCAATCAGGTAATGAAACTGAAATACAAACCCGATCTTTTGATTACGAATGACAGCGAGTTCGGCATTATCTTTTTGACGAAGTGGTTCATTGTCCAATATCAATTCGCCTTCATAATCTGTATCCATCGTGGATAAGATATATAGCAATGTTGATTTACCGCATCCTGATTTGCCTGTAATAGAAACAAAACTTCCACGGCTGATAGAGAAGCTAATATCTGTAAGCACACGAAAACGCACCGGGTCTAAAAAATACTTGTTAATATCAATCGCCTGTAAAACCGGTGTTTCCATTATTTCCCCCTTATGATGACCACCGGATCAATTTTTGCCGCCTTACGGGCCGGAAACAGACCGGCGAGATAAGTGGTGATAAGCGCGAAGCTTATGCCAATTAAATAGTAGGTAATTTCAAAATTTACCGGATAGGTTTTTATTGTTGGCAATGCCGAAGTCTGGAACGGAATATGACTTATGATAAGCGATAAACAATATCCCAATATAATGCCAATGACGCCGCCAACTACGCCGAGCACCATCGACAGTTGAATAAATATCGCTTTAACATCCTTACCAGAGAATCCTGTAGCTTTCAATATCGCTATTGCATCCATTTTTTCATAAATTAACATATTCAATATATTATATATTCCAAACCCGGCAACAATCAGCAAGGTGACGCTTACGCTATAGGCAATGGTGTTTCGTACGGTGGTGCCGGTTTCAAATTGCGCATTGGCGGTTTGCACATCGGTTGCATCAACATCAAATAGTCGTGCATATTCCTTAGCCAGTGCGGGGGCAAGCGCGATGTTTTTTAATTTAACCTGTATATCGGTAATATAGCTGGCCGGCTTACCTTGCAGCTTTTGCGCGGTTTGCAGGGAAGTAAAACTTTGCACGTCGTCTACTTCGGCTATTCCAAACTGTACTATCCCTACTATTTTAAGCTTAGCAATATCGGCGTCAGGCGTAGTAACCTGTATCACGTCTCCTATTTTTACAATAAGCTTATCAGCAAGCCCTTTTCCAATAATTATACTGTTACTCACCACAGCTAAATCAGCAATAGTTCCCTCAATGATGTTATCATTTAAGTGAAAAAGCTTCTGCTCAAGATCTACGTCGACGCCATCAATTATACCTGACAATTGAATGGTGCCGCTATTAAAGAAAACGGTTGTACTTATTTTAGGGGCAACATCAATTACCCGATCATCCTCCCTAATGGCTTTAATAATGCGGCTTGCATTATAAAGCTGCTTTCCTTCGTCCTTTGGTTTCACTGATAGGATGAAATTTTTGAATCCGGCGAAGTCGGCGGCCCGATTAACAGGTTGCATTTTGGATGGTGTAATAGCATTGTATAACCTGATATGCGGGGTACGGTTTATAATCAGGTTATCCAGCATTTTGTTTAAACCTGTCATGAAACTAATAAGTGCTATAAACATGGCAATGCCAAAGGTAACGCCGGCAGCAGCCACAACCGATTGCTTTAGGCGCGCCATTAACAAGGCGAGGGCGATATTTAAGAGCAGTCCTGTTTTCATTTAATCAGGTTTATAAATAGTTTCCTGTGTATTAAGCCCATGCAGTATTTCCACATTCTTTTCATCCTGTACCCCTGTGATCACTTTCTTTTTAATATCGCCTTTTAACCACACACAATTGTTTTTATCGAGGTAGTTTCTGGGGATAAGCATTGCATTTTTCTTCACACTGACGATGATATTAACCTCCGCCGTTAAATTAGGATAGAGCTTCCCTGGAGGGTTCAAAAAAACGGCTTCAACCTTAAATGTACGTGACCGCTCATCCATAATTGGATAAATTTTACTGACCCGGCCACGGAATGATTGTCCCTGATAGCTATCCATGGTAATTTCAACACGTTGGCTTAGGTTAATCTTTATGATATCCTTCTCATCAACATTCATCTCCAGATAAAACTGATCAGGCTTTCCTAAAACACATAGTGCGGTTTGTGTGGTGATCAGCTCGCCTTTATTTTTAATCGCATCGAATACTTTACCGTCTATTTCACTCTTAATTAAATAATCGGTCTGTCGCTTTTTGGAAATGCTGTAATTGATCTTAGATAACTCCAGGTCGTTTTTTAATTGTTTTTTTAATTGGGCCAAACTTTTAATGGCGGCATCATAATTTATTGTTGAGGTAGTAAATGCCAAATGGCGCTGATCAAAATCTAAACGAGTGCCTATGTTTTGCTCCCATAAATTTTTTTGACGATAATAAAAGGCAGAATCGAGTTGGTATTTTTCTTTGGCTACCTGAACCTGGTATATGGCTTCCTGGAGCCGTTCAGAACTGGCCCGACTGTTTGAGGTTGTAAAATCTAAAGTCTGGCGGGCATTAGCTGCATTTAAAGCGGCTTCCCGGTTTTCCAGAACAAAAAGTATTTCTCCAGTTTTAACCAGGTCACCAGGGTTTACATTGATTTGTTTAACGATACCCGGCACGGTTGATGTTACGGTGTACTGGTCTGTTGCTTTAACATTTGCCGAAGCATATAAGGACACGGTGATATTTTTTATAACGGCCCTGGTATGATCTTTTTTAGTTGAGCATGCACTGATTAAAAATACAATAGGAATATAATAGCTAATCAGCTTCATTTGACTGTAAGTTTAGTTCAGGCCAAGCGTGAACTGTATCATGTTAAAGCCCTTCCCTGTCCGTAATTATTCTTTGCTGCTAAAAAATAAAATCAGTTGACCTTGGTGTAAAAATGCGCAATTATGATGCCCGAAAGACTTCCTGGGCGCATTACCGGGACAGGAATAAATTCAATCTGCTTAATAATACAAATTTAGGTTTTAACTTGATCCAAGCCTGTAGCACAAATCATTATTTTAATTGATCCTGATCATTTTTTAACTTACCAGGTACCCTGCATGCCCGGGATATCCAATATAAATTACGCCCTATCACATCTTTTAATATCCATAAACCGACCGCGGCAAGCTCATACGCCGGTAATAACGAACACATTACTTCGACTGTTTTGACATCACTTATGGCTATACGGAAACAAGTCTTTCACCCAGGGAGGGAAATTAAAAGGCGATATTTCTTCAGACCATTGAAAAGATCCTGGAATCTGCGCGCTCAACATTCGTAAATGTGCGGTAAATCAAATTTCGGGATGATTTTGGTCATGGGCGGCCGGGATACGATTGGTCATATTTGTTATATCTCCTCGTGCAATGAGGGTAGCAAAGAGTTTACGTTTAAATAAATTGATCATGAAAAAGATACTGGTGCTAACCGATTATTCAGATAATGCAGATCATGCCGCGGCCGCCGCTATTCCGCTGTGTGCGAAGTTGCATGCGAATATTTTATTGTTTAATACTTTTGCCAGCCAGCCAGTTCTGTCCGAGTTTGGCGGAACGCCTTATGCAGTAGAACAGATGATCTGGCTGGATGAAAGCAAGGAGAAAATCACCTATCTGAAAGAGAGCCTGGAGAAACTTGTCGCGAAAGTTCAGCATGGGGAACACAAGCCAAGTATCGATTGCCAACGGGAAGAGGGGAGCCTGCAGTATCAATTGAAGTTTTTGTTGGAAAGAAAGGATATCGAACTCATCATCATAGGCGCCCGCTCCGGCACAACCATGGAACATTTGCTGATAGGTAGTGACACCAGCACGGTCATCAATCAAACAAACCGGCCGGTTTTGATTATTCCCCAAAGCGCTGATCTTAAAAAAATAGCAAAAGTTACAATCGCCTGCGACTTTGATGAAGGTGATCTAAATGCGGTGCATTACCTCATCAAACTCGGCCGTCTTTTTGATTTTCACCTAGAAATTTTGCATGTATCCCTTTGGGGCCATGATGATTCACGCGAAATGGAAATGAAAAGCAAATTTGTCAACCGTGTAAGAAGATATCGGTACCCTAATTTATCATACCAAGATATATCCGGCAAGGAATTGCCTGCTCGTCTGAATCGTCATTGTGAAGAGAACGAATCTGATTTACTTGTATTAGTGCATGACCATCATAGTTTTTTGAGCAGGATATTTAAAGGGAGTCATACCGGTGAGCAATTAAAACACCAGCAAATACCTGTAATGGTGATCCCGTCACGTATGGAAGTAAAGTAAACTATTGATATATATATATTCACACAGAAGCCACAGAAGAACTTAACTCTCTGCGGCTTTTTTTGGGTTGCAACTTTCAGTTTTGCAAAAGGAATTTAACCTAAAGAGCACGATTGATTTTTAAGAAACCCTGCCTGTAAAAGGGACACTGGCTTATCATAACGAAAGCCTTTACGCTTAAGTTCATTCGGCAGCAAACCTGTTTTTTGCGCAGAATCAGTTTTGGTTTTGACCCTTGTCATTATTTGGAGACGGTTTTAGGCAGAAATTAGCTTCTCACTAAGCGAGAAGAAACAACCGCCAGCGGGTAGATAAAATATAAGATGCTTTCAAATAAATAATGAAAATCAATATGGAATCTTTCATCAAAAAATTCAGTGAAATTGGGATGCAAAATATTGCAGAGGTCGGTGGTAAAAATGCTTCCATCGGAGAAATGTTTACCCATTTGGTGCCCATGGGCATACCCATCCCGGATGGATTTGCGGTTACAGCGGCAGCCTACCAATATTTTTTAACGCGTAATAAACTACAGCAGCCCCTGCAAAAAATACTTGAAGAGCTTGATCGGGATAATTTTACCAATCTTTCCCAGGTTGGAGCAAAAGCCAGGAAACTGATGATGGACGCTGAAATACCCCAGGACCTCCAGATGACCATTATTGATGCTTATGACTACCTGTTTAATTTTTCAGAACCATCAGTAGCCGTACGTAGCAGTGCGACAGCCGAAGATCTTCCGGATGCCAGTTTTGCCGGGCAGCATGAATCCTATTTAAATATACAGGGGCATTGGGCTGTTATCTATGCGGTAAAACAATGTTTTGCATCCCTTTACACCGACCGCGCTATTAAATACAGGGAAGATAAGGGCTTCGATCACGCTAAAGTTTTTCTTTCTGTGGGTATTCAGCAAATGGTCCGCTCAGACCTGGGCTGTTCAGGTGTTGGATTTACCCTTGAGCCCGAATCGGGATTTAGGGACGTGGTGCACCTTGCCGGGGTTTGGGGCTTAGGCGAAAATATGGTACAGGGCACCGTTGTTCCGGACGAGTTTATCGTGTTCAAGCCCACTTTGAAAAAAAATAAGGAATCGATTTTACAGAAAAAATTGGGCAGCAAAAGCAAAATGCTGGTTTATACCGAGGATGGGAATGAACACCATACCACGATAAATAGGGATACGCCCTGGGAATTGAGGGGGAAATTTGTTCTGGATGATGTGGAAATTGAGCAACTGGCCCGCTGGGCAGTGATCATTGAAGAGTATTATAAAAAACCCATGGACTTTGAATGGGCGAAAGACGGACAGAACCACCAACTTTACATCATCCAGGCAAGACCGGAAACCGTGCACAGTCAGCAAAAGACGTTACAGATAAAAACCTGCCATATTTTAGAAAAAGGTGAAACGATCACCACGGGAGCTGCCGTTGGGCACCAGATCACCAGCGGTTTTGCGCGATTATTAAGCTCGCCTGAAGAGGCCGGTAAACTTAACGAGGGAGACATCCTCGTTACTGACACCACCAACCCGGATTGGGACCCCATACTCAAAAAGGTAGCGGGGATCGTCACCAACAAAGGTGGCAGAACCAGTCATGCGGCCATCATAGCCAGGGAACTGGGAGCGGTAGCGATTGTTGGTACCGAAAACGCTACGGTTAATATCAAAGACGGTGAAGAAATTACCCTCTGCTGTACCGAGGGTAAAACCGGAATTGTTTATCGTGGCAAATTGAACTGGAAAGAAACCCTTACTGATTTAAAGAAAATCCATTTGCCCGAACATCCCAGGGCACAGTTGATCGTAGGTGATCCTGATCAGGCTTTCCAACTGTCATTTTATCCTAACCATGGCGTCGGGCTGATGAGGCTGGAGTTTATCATTACCCATTCTGTTAAGGTACACCCCATGGCACTGGTTCATTTTGAGCGTGTTATTGACGAAACAGACCGATTGAGGATTGCGCATCTGACCTCCGGTTACCCGGATAAGACAAGATATTTTGTGGACCGGCTGGCACAAGGGGTGGCCACCATTGCCGCTGCTTTTTATCCCAAGGAAGTCATCGTTAGAATGAGCGATTTTAAGACGAATGAATACGCGGGTTTGATTGGCGGCAAATACTTTGAACCGGATGAAGAAAACCCGATGATTGGATTCCGGGGGGCTTCGCGTTACACGCATGAGCGTTACCGGGAGGGCTTCCGGTTGGAATGTGAGGCCATGAAAAAGGTCAGAGACGATATGGGCTTCACCAATGTTAAATTGATGATCCCTTTTTGCCGTACTGTTGAGGAAGGAAAAAAGGTTATAGCACAGATGAAAAAATACGGTTTGAAAAAAGGTGTCAATGGACTGGAGGTATTTGTTATGGCAGAAATACCAAGTAATGTTTTGCTGGCCGAAGAATTTGCTGCTGTTTTTGATGGTTTTTCTATCGGGTCCAATGATCTTACCCAATTAACACTCGGTATTGACAGAGATTCTGCCTTGATCGCCGATTTATTTGATGAGCAGAATGCTGCCAGCAAAAAGTTGATTGTTTTAATGATTCAAAAGGCAAATCAATTGCAGAGAAATGTTGGACTTTGCGGACAGGCCCCAAGTGACTCCAAAGATTTCACCAGGCTAATCGTTACCGCAGGTATTGATAGTATTTCGTTTAATCCGGATGCACTCATCAATGGTATTAATAATATCAACGAAACGCTTTCGCCTCTAATCAAATCCACAAAAAAAGTAAACCGACCAGTTAATCTTAAAAATTTATCAACCCATGCAAAGGGCATCGCTTAAACGGAATGGCTACGATATCTGCCCTGGCAATTACAATAAAATTAATACACTTTAAAAAAGCTGCCTGTCATTTAAGCCGAAGAAATCAAGATTGAAGTATTAGAACAACGCCGGGTCAAGGGGAATAAACTATTTGAAAACAAAGCGGATACGCATTTTTTTTAGTGCCATATATGGTGTGAGCTCTGGTTACCCGGAGCTTTATTTATAATTATAGATTTTTGTGTAGAAGCTATAATCATCTCCCGGGTGCATTCATGACATTGATCATTTACCTGTATGATGTTCGTCATTTCTCCGCTATAGCGAACGTGGTACTTTTAGTTAAAAATCAGATCTGTACAGCATGGATAGCATGGATAAAATTCATTGGGCTTTTACTGACCGGATACTGGAATTCTTTAAAGAAACCGGTCATGTAATGAGATTTACAGGGCATTTTTTTTCTTTGGGTTTGAAACCCCGGTTTGAAGTAAAAGAACTGCTGACTCAGTGTTATTTAATTGGTTACAAGTCCCTGCCGCTGATTGGTTTGACAGGATTTATTATGGGCCTTGTATTGACTATGCAATTAAGGCCCTCCCTGATCAGTTACGGGGTCGAATCTGAGTTGCCTGTGATGGTGGGCATAGCTATTGTTCGCGAGATTGGCCCGGTGATCACTGCCTTGATCTTTGCCGGTAAAATCGGCAGCAGTATTGGCGCCGAATTAGGCTCCATGAAAGTAACCGAGCAGATCGACGCCATGGAAGTAAGTGGTACCAACCCCTTTAAATATTTAGTAGCCACACGGGTATTGGCATCAACTTTAATGTTGCCTATCCTTACTATCCTCAGTGATGCAATCTCCCTGTTCGGCGCCTATATCGGTGTCAATATCCGATCGGTGACGAGTATTCGCCTGTTTTACACCCAGGTATTTGATAGTTTAAGCTTTGGTGATCTTACGCCAGCTGTTATAAAAACTTTCTTTTTCGGCTTTGCGGTAGGTATTGTTGGCTGTTATAAAGGCTATAATTCCAGTAAAGGGACGCGCGGTGTGGGTAGTTCTGCTAATACTGCCGTTGTGTTGGCTTCGGTACTGATATTTATCATTGATTTATTGGCCGTGCAACTTACTGATGTTCTTGGACTAAACTAAATGCAATGGAAACGCCAATCAGATCATCAACAACAGGCAAGATAACGGGAAAACCGGAAGCTGTAATTGAGATTGAACATCTTTGTAAAAGATTTGGGGAGAATGTGGTACTGAATGATTTTAATCTCAAAGTGTATGAGAATGAAAATCTGGTGGTGCTCGGTAAATCGGGGTCTGGAAAATCTGTCCTGATCAAATGCATCATCGGGCTTTTAAAGCCCGATAGTGGTAAGATCATTGTGCTGGGGAAAAATATACCGGAATTAGATCACGAAGATCTGGACAAGATCAGAACCAAAATCGGTTTTCTTTTTCAGGGAAACGCTCTTTATGATTCCATGACCGTCAGAGAAAATCTTGAATTTTCCCTCCGAAGGCAATGGATCAGGCTGCCACAAACCGAGGTAGACGCCATGGTGAAAGAAGCCCTGGACAATGTGGGCCTGCCGCATACGGTGGATATGATGCCTGCCGAGCTTTCCGGAGGTATGCTAAAAAGGGTAGCGCTGGCCCGTACATTGATTCTTAAACCTGAGATCATTCTGTATGATGAGCCAACCACCGGGCTGGATCCTGTAACAGCCAGGGAGATTGATAATCTCATTTTATCCCTGCAGAAAAAATACCATACGGCTTCCATCATTATATCTCATGATATGAATTGCGTTAAAAACACAGCCGACCGGGTAGTTTTACTGTTGGACGGAAAGTGTTATATGGAAGGTACTTACCAGGAACTGGAGGATGCTACAGATGAAAATATTAAACAATTTTTTGAATAACAAACTATGGCAAACCAGGGAGAAAATAACATCAAATTGGGTGTATTTACATTGGCAGGATTACTGGTGCTGATATTTTCCTTTTACATGATCGGGAAGAATCACAACCTGTTTGGAGGTGGTTTTGAAATAAAAGTACGCTTTACCAATTTGAACGGATTAATAGCCGGGAATAATGTTTTATACTCCGGTATTCAGGCCGGAACGGTTAAAGACATGCAGTTGCTTAACGATACGTCTATTGAAGTGATTTTGTTGATCGACCCCAAAGTAGGTGCTTTTATCCATAAGGATGCTATCGCTACCGTGGGAACCGAAGGGCTGATGGGTAATAAAGTTATTAATATTCAGCCCGGAACGGGCAAAAGTTTGGCGATAAGCAAGGGTGATTACCTGCAAACCCGTAAAGCTGTAAGTACTGATGCCATGCTGCAGACCCTGGATAAGACCAATAATAATATTGCACTTATCTCCGAAGAATTAAAAGGCACTGTTCAGCGTATCAACGAAAGCAAGATTTTGGAATTATTGAACGATAAGGAATTAAGTCCGGTTCTCCGGTCTTCTTTAAAAAACATTCATGAAGCCACAGCAAATGCCAGAGATATGGCTGTAAACCTGGACATCATTGTAAAAGGAATCAGAAAGGGAAGGGGCGCAGCCGGACTTTTACTAACCGATACAGCCTTTGCTGGGAATTTAAATAACACAATGCAGAAGGTAAGTTCGGTTAGTGATCAAGCAAACCTGGCGACCATTCGATTGAATACATTGATCGAAGCCGTTAGCCAGGACCTGTCATCGAAAGATGGTTCCCTTTACGTATTGCTCCGTGACTCTGCTGTGGCCGGGCAACTAAAACAAACCGTGAAAAATATTCAAGACGGCACCGCCGGGTTTAATCAGAATATGGAGGCCTTAAAACATAATTTTTTACTGAGGGGCTATTTTAAAAGCCTTGAAAAAAAGAAAAAGGAAGGCCAATAACTAAAACTAAGAATATTTTAACACAAAAAATTGTTAGGTTGTTCTGGACTTAATAGCAAGCGCAAAACACAGGTATGTTTTGTTTGGGAGATGTGGAAAATAAAAAAACGGAACCGGGATCGCCGATTCCGCAATGCGGCAGTACATCAGTCACTAAAGACAAAATGTACTGCTTCATCTACCGAAACAGGAATAAATTCCATCCATCGGGTAGTACAAATATAGCTTAAGGGCAATTCTGGAAACCTGTAATTGGTCATACATTGCATTGATCTTCATCATTTATTTCCCCCGATTTTATAGGGCTGGTACTGTTTTTTGAGTTGAACGGAAATGAATAGCGATTGAGTTTTGTTACGGTTTTTGTTATATTTTAAATTGTAGGTTGAAGGCCTGAAGTTGTGGTTAACTAAGCTGGCTTTAGTGCAAAAGCAGATCTTTTTCCCGGTTTTAATAATTCAATCCATATTACCGATAGTATGCCCGCTCCCGAGCTGATGGACAACTGAGCAAGACTTAAAGGTTCAAATCCAAAAAACGCTGACAAGGGATGGATATAAAACAATGATCCGGAAACAATTAAAGTAATACCGAGCACAACAGGCACCAGGTTATTGCGGTATTTAATGGTGGTTAATAGGGAATAATAAAAGGAACGGTTTACCAATGTTAGTATGATGTTGGCCGCAATTAATGTGCTGAATACCATAGTACGGGTAACAGGTTCATTAGCGTGCTGGTATACGGCAAACCAATAGATACTTAACGTTCCGGCGGTGATGACCAATCCCTGAATAACACTTGTTATAAGCTCCTTCCAGTCAAAAAAGGTTTGGGTAAATGCCCTGGGCTTTTGCAGCATGCTATTCTTTTCAATAGGTTCATTTTCATAAACGATAGAACAGGTGGGGCCCATGATTAATTCGAGAAAAATAATATGTATGGGCGAAAAAATATTGGGATAGATCCAGCCGAAGAACAGTGGAATAAAAACGGTGAGGATAATAGGGATGTGAATAGAAATGATATACTGAATGGCTTTTTTAAGATTGGCGTATATCCTTCTGCCCATGGCAACCGCATCTGTCATTTTTGACAGGTCATCATCTGCAAGAACGAGGGAAGCGGCTTGTTTGGCAATCTCTGTTCCTTTTTTGCCCATTGCAATGCCAATATGTGCCGCTTTTAATGCAGGTCCGTCATTTACGCCATCGCCGGTCATGGCCACAATCTGGTTACCTGCTTTGAGGGCTTGAACCACCCTCAGTTTCGCCTCGGGGAACATTCGCGTAAATACATTGATTTGGAGAACGGTTTCCTGTAGTTCTTCATCGCTTTGTGTCATTAACGCCGCGCCGTCTATGCATTTATCATATCCCTTGAAGCCGATTTGCCTCGCGATGGATGCAGTTGTCGCCGCATTGTCGCCGGTAATGATCTTTACCCCTATACCTGCTTTATAGAATGTTTTCAGCACATCGGTAATATTTGCTTTTGGAGGATCGTAAAAAGCCACGATCCCTTTAAATGTGAATCGGAATTCCTGTTGACTGGCAGGGAACGCATCATCTCCAAAAATGGCTTCTCCAACTCCCAACACCCGGTAACCATCATCAGTAAGTGTGGCTATAGCAGCCATGGCATGTCTTCGTTCGTCTTCGCTCAGTAAACATAAACGCATGATAGCCTCCGGAGCCCCCTTGGCTGCAATGATCCGGTGCCCCGAACCATCAGCGAAAATATGGGTCATCATGGGAGGCTTGCCGCCCAGGGGGTATTCATGGATCATATGATAAAACGGCCTTTCATCAGCCGCAAATATTTGCGTATAAGTATGATGCAGGGCTATCTCCATTGGGTCAAACGGTACAGGCTCACTGGCCCACATGGCTATCCTGATGAGTTCCCGTTCATTTGGGTCAAACAGCGCTGCATCATTAGCAATGCGGTTTGATCTCAGCGCGAAGACACCGGCCAGGCTCATCCTGTTTTCGGTGATCGTTCCCGTTTTGTCTGTACAGATCACAGTAGCGCTACCTAATGTCTCCACCGTTTTCATTTGTTTAACCACGATTCCCATCTTCATCAAACGCCAGGCGCCAATGGCCATAAAGGTGGTAAAGGCTACCGGTATTTCTTCCGGTAATATACTCATCGCCAGCGTAAGTCCTTTCAGCAGGCTATCTAAAATGAGGGCAGAACGGTAGTAATTGATGGCCCAGACAATCAGGAATACAACGACACCCGCAATCACCATCTTTTTGACAAAACTACCGATCTGCAATTCCAGTGGGGTTTGCTCCTCTGATATAGCTTCCAAACTTTGGCCAATTTTTCCCAGCTTTGTTTCATGGGCGATGGCTGTTACTGTAGCAATGGCCAATCCGCTGGCCACTGTGGTACCCCGGTAAATAAAATGGTCACTTTGTTCTGGATCTTTATAAACGGGCAGTGATTCCCCGGTGAGAATGGATTCGTTAACCGAGAAATCATTTGACTGTACAATTGTGGCATCAGCCATAATAGCTGCGCCTTCTTCAACAACCAGGCTGTCGCCCACAACCACTTCTTCGGCACTTATACTTACTGTTTTGCTGTTCCGGATAACACTGCAGCCAGCCTGTGTATAGCTCTTGAGCTGTTCCAGCGCGTTGCGGCTCCGGGAGTCCTGATACAGGGAAATAGCCGAAACCAGTACAATTGCAGAGGCCAGGAAAAAACCATCGTCGGTATTGCCGCTGATAAAATAAATCCCTGAGGTTGCCAGGAGCAGCAGGACCATAGGCTCTTTGGACAGGCTTTTGATCGCATCAAAAAAACGATTCCCTTTTTTAAAAACCAACCGGTTAAAACCAAATTGGTTTCGAGCTTCGATAACCTGCGCATCATTCAGTCCGCTTATGCCGGCTATTTTTGCAGTTGCATATCCGGGGCGAACGGTAATAGGAGTAGTTTCCATTATTTATTTTTTAGGCATCGGATAAGCCGTAATTAAAAAGACTTTTGGATAGCTAAACCCGATTTTCTATAAACGGCTTGAGCCCATTGTCAAAACCGCAGCTCCGCTAATCTGGCCCTTCCTTAATTTTTTAATGGCCTGTGAAAGACTGAATACGGTTGTCTGTGTATGAACAGGGATTGTTTTTAATGTATCAAAAAAGGGCAGACCATTGTGGCGGGGCAGTTTAGCCACTGATTTGATCATCCTTTCCTGACTTGCTTTTTTGAATATCATGGACTGCATGAACCCGGGAGTTTCCATTTTAGCGCAATTACAGTTTATCTGAAGGAACAACGTTTGCTTTGGGTATGTTTTAAATAACCGCGCAGCAGTCTGGCGGAAACACCAGTAGCGGAATGGTGATATGCTTAGCCAGTCTCTGCGTATGGCTGCCGCTGATCAGCTTCGAAAGAAAATTATGTGGACGGTGAACCATGGCCAGCATATCAATCTGGCTGTGTTCATAAAGCCAGTTCAGGCCACTATCTACATCTACGCTCCTGACATGGCGATAGTAGATTTTTGGATAATTGGCTTTATCGGATACTTCACTGAGAAAATTATCTATATCCTGTTTTTCCCTGGGGTTTTCACTTTTTTCGTCAGTAACATGACTAACCAGGATCTCCGCGTTGAAATAACGCGCCATACCGGCCAGGGAATGAATTACCTCGATATCGCTCTTGCTTAAATCAGTGGCAAAGGCAATCTTTTGAATGGGCTTATATATAAAATCAGCCGGAATAAGGATAACCGGGAAATTGGCTTTTTCTATCAGCTCCCTGCTGTTGCTGCCCAGGAAAAATCGACTGAGCCCCCCTGCACCTGACATGCCCATCACCACCAGAGACATTTTTTGTTCTCCCACCACATTTCTGATCACTTCTGTTACTGAGCCAACCTCGCTGCTGTAACCAATGGCTGGTTGGTAATCCGGCGGCAGGCCTTCAGCCTGTTCTTTCAGTTTTTGCTTTAATTTTTCTACAGAAAGCTCTAATTGCTCTGTTGTAAAATTTTTCATAGAGGTATAATCTTCCAACGGCCATGCTACTTGTGGCGCCATCCGGGCCTCTGCTGGCACTGAAATCGCGCTGCATAACCTGATCCCTGTTTTCATGCCTTTGGCCAGGTGCAGGGCATAGCGCGCGGCATTGTTTGCGGGAGCAGAAAAATCTGTAGGGACTAATATGGTTTTCATATTGGGTGGTTTTAAAGTGTTGCGTTACAAAGGTTGATTTTTTGCTTCTCCCGTTAAATGATCCTGGTCACTTGCGTATATGATAACAGGCATAAAAATATAATACCATACAAATCATCATGGATTACGATTAAAGCGAGCGGTCTATATCTTTTTTATTAAGAAAGCACCAGGCGGGGCAGCTTAGTTATTATTGCAGGTAGTTTAAACAGGTGCTCAAGCTGCTTATCAGCAAAATTGTTTCCAATTGATAAAGATGCTTTCCTGCCCGTTTGAGTTTGGAGGGATATGACGCTGCAATGCCCGGATGAAGAGATCACCCATTAAACGCAGCAGGAAAGCTGTTTCAATTTTATGAAACCCCTGGTCGGCCACCACATGATTTGTATCATGATATTGTTTGGCGAGGTCCGGCGTTATGGTGTTACTGAGATTGAAACTGTTTGGCTGATTGTCCTGAAATTGCGGATCAGTCAATTTTTACTTCTTTTTTGGCCGTCAGGGCTTTGTCTGATTTTTTAAGATCAATGACCAGTAAGCCATCTTTGTACGATGCTTTGATCTTTTCTTCCAAAACGTTTTCGGGCAGCTTGAAGCTACGGGTGAAGGCGCTTTTTGAAAATTCCTTACGGGTGTAATTTTCTTTTTCTTCCTTTTGTTCGCTGCTGGTTTCCGCGCTGATCGTTATCAAACCATTTCCTGTAGAGACCTTAAAATCGTCCTTTTTAAAGCCGGGTGCCGCTACTTCCAGTTCAAAATTATCTTTTGTTTCCCGGACGTTAACTGCAGGTAATTGCTCGCCTGAAAACAAAGGTTTGTCAAAAAACCTGTCGGTGTTCCAAAAATCTTCCATCATTGACCTTAATGATGGAAAGCTGTTAGTTTTTACTAAAGTTGACATAATGATTTATTTAATGTTTACAGTTCAAATTTCCTATTATCTGTGGCCAATCACGATGACCCAGATCAGTTTCCATTGTGACGTTCATCAATAATTTGGCTTCATCTACGCGCTAATTTTACCGGATATTAAAAGCCATTAGTTATGGACAACGCAAATGGTGCATCTATTAATGATGCTGTTTATTTACAGTCTTTTGGGGCAGCAGAAACTGTTACAGGTTCAAAACACCTGCTGCAAACACCGGAGTTGAACATCCTGGTAGATTGTGGCTTATTTCAGGGTATCAAGTCTCTCCGGGAACGAAACTGGGAAAGACCGCCGGCTGAACTTTCGGCCGTTGATGTGATGATCCTTACCCATGCACATCTCGATCATTGCGGGTATATTCCTTTATTTGTTAAAAACGGATACGGTGGCAAAATTTATATGAGCCCACCCACCCGAGACCTGGCAGAACTCATTTTGAGGGACAGCGCTAAATTACAGGAAGAGGATGCTGATAAAGCCAATAGGCACGGTTACAGCAAACACCGGCCGGCCGAACCATTATATACAACGGAGGATGTGGAAACAGCGTTACAGCAGTTTGTGACGGTGGAGCCCGACCGTACCTTCCGTTTGAATGAGCAGATCTGGTTTAAGTTTTTCCCCGCCGGTCATATTGTTGGGGCCTGTTCTCTGGAGATTACTTGTTATGGAAAAACTATCGTATTTTCTGGTGATATCGGGCGTTATCATTCAGAATTGCTTCCCCCGCCGGTTCATCCGGTTAAGGCCGATTTTGTGGTGATGGAATCCACATATGGGGATCGGCTGCATGACGCCGCTGATCCGGCGGAAGCATTTGGCCTGGCCATCAAGGATACGGTTTTTCGGCGCGGTAACCTGCTAATTCCCTGTTTTGCTGTGGGCCGGGCACAGGATGTGATACATGTTTTATACCGGCTAAAAAATTCCGGGGGAATACCCCAAAGCATCCCGGTTTTTCTGGACAGCCCTATGGCGGCTTCGGCCGGCCGTTCCTTGTTGAAATACCCGGGCTGGCTAACAATCCCCGAAGCAGAAACTACCCGCATGTTCAGCGGGGTGACTATTAATCCGGATTATCACCATACAGAAAAAATCATCCGTCAAAAAGGAAGTAAGGTAGTGCTCGCCGCAAGTGGGATGCTCACCGGTGGCAGGGTGTTGGAATATCTTAAACATTACCTCGGGGATGCAAGGAACACCGTACTGATGATTGGATACCAGGCTGAAGGCACCCGGGGAAGAGCCCTGCTTAACCAGGTGCCGGAAATTAAGATACATGGGCAATATTACCCGGTTAGAGCGCGGACTTTGGAGATCGGCGGCTTATCAGCACATGCGGACCAGCGCGAATTGCTAACGTGGATAAAAGGATTTGAACCGGCGCCCGCGGAGGTCTTTCTTGTACATGGTGAGCCCTGCGCGCAGGAGGCACTCCGGGTGAAGCTAAAGGATGAACTTCGCGTTCCCGTTACGATCATAAAGGAAGGCAGGCCAAAGTTACTGTTCCCTGTAAAGCGTAGTGAGTTAAAAGCGCAGCCATTTACCGGAATGGAAAATGAAGATCCGGTTAAACCGGCTGGTCTGCCCGCCTGAAAAACACATAAGATCAGGCTATTTTGTGCCTGATATCATTTTTTGGGAAATCGGTGGCATCTAAATTTGGTAGTACATTTTGCTTTAAAGAGGGAGGAGATATGCCAAGTCTGAAATTTAATTTTTTACACCCTGTTAAAGGCCGGGCTTGTTTGAGCCGCCTTTGTGGTGATACATATACAGCTCAACAAATCCTGGTTGACAGTGAAGGAAAGAAAGACTTTGAAGTTGCTCTGGGCCCATGTGATGATGGTAGATACCGGTTCATTCTTAACTGGGAATACGAAAACAGGCAATTTACCCACCTCACCGAATTCGTGATTCGTGCACAGGAACTGCTGCTGTACCAGGACTGATAAAACTACTTCAGATCGGGATATTAGATTGTTAACCAGTAAACCGTCTGCCATGTCAGGAGAATTAAACGAAAACCAGAAAGAGGCTTTATTAAAAAGCCAGGTGCTTAACCGGTTTGGCTGGTTAACCGGGAATGTGTTATAATGAAAAAGCAAATTGCAAAAGTTTAACCTAACAGTATCCTATGATAAATAAAATGCCGACGACCGTAAAACTTGCTATAGAATTAATAGGCCTGTTTGTTTTAGGAACTATCTTGGTGGCTGGAAATACAATCATAATGCCCATATTAATGGCATTTTTCTTCAGCCTGATGCTCTTGCCTATATTTCGTTTTTTCAGAAAACTAAAACTGCCCGAAGTCATTGCTGTTTTTTTGCCGATACTGTTATTAACTATTGTAATAGCGTTAATCATTTGGTTGTTTTCCAGCCAGGTGGGGGCTTTGTTAGATGATTTTCCGCAAATAGAAAGGACCGTAGCTAAACATTTGGATAATTTAAGTATTTGGATAAGTAACTCATTTGGATACTCTCCGGCAGAACAGTTGAAATTTATTAATGTACAAAGCCAAAAACTTTTTAATTCCCTGGGCGGTGTTTTGAAAGGCGCGGTAGGGTCTTTATCAGGCATAGTCATATTTATTGGACTGTTGCCGATCTACATATACCTGATCATGCTGTACAGGAATCTTTTTTTAAAGTTCGTGCTGATGTGTTTTAAACAAGATGAGCATCAAAATGTTGAAGAAGGTATCCGTCAGACGGAGCAAATGGTAAAAAGCTACCTGGTTGGTTTATTGATACAAATCGCCTATATCATTGTACTTTTAGGGGGAATATTGTGGCTTTTTGGTATCCAAAATGCCTTACTGATAGGGATCATCTTTGCTTTTTTAAACCTTATTCCTTATCTGGGGGCATTAATCGGTAATATTTTAGGCGTATTGTTAACCCTTGCTTCATCTGATAGTATCGCAGATGTACTGATCGTATTAGGCGCTATTACGTTTGTGCAATTGCTGGATAATAATATTTTAATGCCACGGATTGTAGGCTCACAGGTAAAAATTAACCCGCTTGTTTCCATTCTTGGGATCATTATAGCGGGCAGCATGGCTGGTATATCGGGTATGTTCCTGGCAATGCCTGTTCTTTCTATTTTAAAAATAGCGTTTGACCGCTCTGAAAATTTTAAGCAATGGGGGGTACTCCTGGGCGATGAGCGCCCAGTAAAAAGCCTGATGGAAGTTTAATGACTTAGTTGGTTAGTTTTCCCCTGTATTGCTTTGAAAGCCTGGATAACGAACAATGGTAACATTCCCGCTGCTATTGCGGTAACCCATAATTTAAGCGAAAGTACCGATAGCCCTAAAACTAAACGTAAACCGGGGATTGCAAAAACCATTAGTGTAAGGCCGCTACAGATGAAAACTGCCACCCATACAAATTTGTTCCTGGTAATTTCATTATTAAAAAAGCCTGAACCCTTCGAAGACATGTTGAACACATGAAATAATTGTGCAAACGTGAGCGTGATAAACGCTACATTATTGCATACACTGTTGTTGCTATGCATCACCTCTTTACAGTAAACTACGGCAATAATTACTGCCGAGCTCATGGTTACTGAGTATAAGGCAATAACCATCCAGCCTTTATTGGTAATGATTTCTTTTGCAGGGTCTCTGGGTGGTTTCTGCATCACTGTTTTATCGCCTGTACCTAAGCCCAGTGCCAGCGCGGGGAATATGTCTGTAACCATATTTAAGAAAAGGATCTGCAGGGGCAGTAAAGTGGCCGCAGGGGTAATAATACCTAAGATGGTTACAATAAAAATCTCACTCAGATTACAAGACATCAGGTAGACGACGAACTTTTGAATATTTTGAAATATTTCCCGGCCATGGGCTACCGCTTCAGCAATTGAAGTAAACGAATCATCTTTCAAAACAATACTGGCTGTTTCTTTAGCTACCTGGGTTCCTCTTATTCCCATAGCGATGCCAACATCTGCTTTTTTTAATGCCGGTGCATCATTAACGCCATCGCCTGTCATGGCTACTATTGACCCAGCCTTTTGAAAAACGTCGGCAATTTCCAGTTTTTGTTTGGGTGAAACACGAGCAAAAACAGCAGTAGCCAGAATACGCTCCTTCCATTCTTTTGTTAATGAGTCACTCGTTGGAAGCTCCCTTCCGGTGATTACATTTTTGTTGTCTTCATCAATTAAACCTACTTCCCTGGCTATATTTAGGGCCGTTTGCGGATGGTCACCGGTAATCATCACCACTTTAATGCCTGCATTTCTACAAGTAAATATGGCCCCTTTAATATGTGTTCTGGGTGGATCAAGAAAACCAGCCATGCCAATATAAACCATATCACTCAAATAATTGTGGTCATCGAGTGTGTTGTCCGACCGGTAGGCAAATGCCAATACCCGCAGCCCGGTCGTTGCCATTTTCTCCGATTTTGAAAGTATGGCAATCCGGGATTCATCATCCAATGCTTTTATAAGCGTACCCGATTGTACTTTACTGCAGTTCTCCAGCAATCTTTCAACAGATCCTTTAGCGGCAGCAAAATATCCCGATGATGTTTGGTGCAACGTACCCATCATCATGATTTCTGAACTAAATGGAATTTCTCCGATACGTACGTATTGTTTGTTTAATGCATCGGTATCCAAACTCCCGGCAACTGCTATTTGTAACAACGCAACTTCCACCGGATCTCCGGAGAACTTCTTTTCCCCACCGCTCATTTCGTCTGTTGCAATGATGGCATTATTGCATAAAATACCAGTTAAGAGCAATTTTTCAAAGTTTTCGGCGCTCACGTTAATCGCATCGTCCGGGAAATTTAAACTGTTATTTTCTATGATTACTTTGATACTTTCCTCCGGAAACGCCAATGTATCGGCATAGATCTTATTTTCAGTTAAGGTTCCGGTCTTGTCAGTTAGTATCACCCCGGTACTCCCCAGCGTTTCTACCGCGGATAGTTTTTTTACGATTGCATTACGCCTGGCCATAAGCAACATCCCAAAAGATAAAGCAACCGTTGACACAATAGGTAAGCCCTCAGGTATGGCAGCCACTGCTAGCGCAATGGATGTTTCAATGATGATCAATATTTGCTTACCCTGGATAAACCCTGTTGCCGCAAAAATAGCGGTCATAGCCAGTGTTATCCAGATCAGTTTCCGACTCAATCTATTCAGCTTTTTATCCAGTGGCGTGGCCGTATCGGTCGAATTTTCCACTAAAGCGGTAATCGTGCCTAATTGCGTATGTGCTGCAATACCAGTGATCACCATTTTCCCATTCCCGCTGAGCACGGACGTGCCTTTAAAAGCCATGTTTTTTTGATCCCCAACCACCGTATCCTCAGTTAATGCTGCTGTGTTTTTTTCAGATGGAAGCGATTCGCCGGTAAGCGATGATTCATCACACTGCAAGCGGTGCACCTCTACTAAACGGCCATCTGCCGGGATTATATCCCCGGCCTCCAGCGGAACCAGATCGCCGGGAACCAGCTGTTCCGACGGGACAGATTTTGTTTTACCATCACGAATCACCTTTGCCAGTATGACGTCCATTTTTTTGAGTGCCTTCATAGAACTGCGTGCTTGCACTTCCATAAAAAAGCCAATCAGGGCATTGATAACAATAACAACCAAAATGGCTATTGTCTCCAACAGATCCTTAAAGTAAAGTGAAACGGTCGCCCCCAATACCAGGAGGTAAACGATTGGGCTCCTGAATTGCAACAGTAGGATAAACCAGAGGCTTTTTTGCTTTTGAGTTTTATAGATATTAAGCCCGTAGGATTTACTGCGTTTTGCAGCCTCATTTTGAGGAATACCTTTATTCACATTTGTTTGAACGAGTGTTGCAACTTCCTCCAGGGATAATGAAAAAGGGTGATCTAAGGGATATTTCATTATCATTTGGTAAGCTGTTATTTGTTTTCCATTTTATTGAAGGTGAGTAAAGGGATTTTTCCATGAAAGGAGTAATTCTCTGCATTGGAAGGGAAAAATAATTTTTCAAACATGGACCTTGACTGATGGGTAAACAAAACCAAAAGAGATGGTTTACTGATTTTAATGGCATCGTCAATATCTTCCAGCAAAGCATTGGTGATATCTCTTTCTCTTTTTAGGATACTCACAGTATAATTCGCTTTTTTCTTTAACATAGCCTCCATAAACTCTTTATCAAATGCAAACTCATAAGGATAGGAAATATGCATCATTTCAACACTCGCCTTTATAGGTCGTGCAAAGGCAATTACTTTATCGAGTTCACGTTCGTAATCGGTCATGTCCGATGCATACAGTATATGCTTTAATTCTTTGAGATGATAATTACTTGGAATGCATAGTACAGGGATTGCAGAACTGGAGATGAGCTTAGCAGTATGGGTCCCGAATATTTTTGTGAGGGCGCCCGCACCACGGGTACTGATACATATATAGGAGCAATGATGTTTGTTTGCATAATCCATGATCCCATCCACCACATCAATGTTAGATACCAGTACCAATTGATAGTTGCTTTCAGGTTCCTCAATAGCCTTGTAGATTTCTGCAATAAATGAAGATAGCTCTTCAACCGTTTTTTTTCTGAAGTTACCGGCATACTCTTCAAAGGCTTGTTCACTCCATTTGAAAGGTTTTAACAGATGGTATACATGAAGAATAATCAATTCGGCTTTGCGTTGCTTCGCCAGCTTAATGGCAAAACGAATTGCGGCCCTTGAATTGGTGGACTGGTCGGTAGTGACGAGTATCTTTTCCATAATTTTATTTATTGGTGATTTAAAGGTCAATTGGCTAAAAAACCTGCATTGCTTTTATATTTATTATTGATGAGCAATAAATAAATGTATATCAATAGCTTTCATCAGTCTTTCAGCCATAATAATTACTGCATTTTTGGCAATGGCTTACTTATAATTACAAATATTTCTTAAAAAATTGAGTTATATAATGATGGCTGGCATTAAAATAAATGATGCAAATCACGAATTCATTTATCAACCTTTTAATAAGATAAAGCACATTCCGGCAGTTTCGATGGTGTCAAATCAGGATATACTTAGGTGCTAAAATAGATGTGATAAAGGATTTGTTCTAAACAGACATGTTTAGCTGCTTCCGTCTATTGTGTTTGATATCGCTCTATCAAATATATTGTTCTCCAGTCCGTCAATTTTACCCTTGAAATAACAGTAGTCTTCATGCGGCATTTTCCACACTGCCCTGAATTCGGAAGGGAACCTGATCCCGTTTCTTTCCATATAACCTCCGGCATAGGCGATCCATTTATACTTTTTGAAAGTTCCGTGATCCGTATAATAGCGATCTGAAGTTTCAAAGCGAAGAAACTCATGGTGTTTATTGAAGTAGAAAATACCGCTTGCAGAAACACCTCGATCATAAATGATCCCTTCCAGGGTATAATGATCCAATTCTTTCCAGCTGATATAGGGTTGTAGCGCATAAGCTGGGATCAGCATGGTTTCTGCCAAAATCGTTACCAGTTCCGCCACATCCATTTCTTTTCCCTGGGTATCAGATAGTGTGAAAATATTCATCAGCTTGATCAGCATGCTTCCCTTTCCATTTTGATATTTATCCCGCGCACCAAACGGCACTACACCCATCAATTTGGATCGCATATACACGATTCTCGCAGGTACCGGAAGAAAGTTCACCTGTTTGCATACCAGGGGAGTCCAGTTTTGTTGATTGGCTGTTTTTAAAAACGCCTCTTTCCAACTGACGCTACAACAGATCAAATTTTCTTTACCGTTGAAGCCAGAGGCAGACAAGCACTGTTGCAGGACTTCTGGCAAATCCGTTATATCCCGCAGAGGTCGGCTTACCCCGGAGAGATAATACTGCTCGGTTTCAGCCTTAACTTCTGTAGCGAAGATCTTTTTCAGTGAGGTGAAAGCGTTAAAGCCAAACATGGGATGATATGATAATATAGGGTGTCAAAATAGTTCTGGTGCTTATTTAACAGTGACCGTGCTAAATAGAGTTCTATCAAGGTCGATGCTGCTCAAAATTGCAGAGATATTGCTCCCGAAAAAATGCCGAAACTCACTTTAGTTCATAAAATATCGTCTGCCGCCGGTTAATATGATGGTTTTTTCCGACATAAGGTCACCATAAAACATGACCGCCATCAATTTTATACTGCACATAATTAGTCAGCTTTATATAACAAATTGATTGTGTAAAGTCATGAAAACAATAGTAATAACCAATGATTTTTCAGAGGGTTGGAAACAGGTTGCCCGTTATGGATTTGAACTGGCCAAACAATTAAAAGCCAGCGTGACCCTTTGTAATGCCATGATCATTCCGGCACAAATTTCACAAACTGGTTTGGCAGGCCGGCCACCTCAAGTTTTTGAGGAGTTGATGGACGACGAAAATTTATCAATTATAAAGCTATGAACACGAAACAATCCGACACTCAATTAGAGTACGAACTACAGGAACTGTATATTTTAAGCCAGCACTGGTTGCAGGACATTTCTTTTATGGAAGATGAAGTGCGTTTTTTTAAGAATATTCTGCTTAAATATCAGGAAGCGTGCCCTCTAAAAGAAATGCCAGCCACGGCAGCAGACTTTATAACAAAAATACGGGGACAGGAACAGCGTATAGATTCCCTTAAAATAAAGATTCCGGAATTTCTCCATTTTCTTAAACCGTTCATTGACGATTCGAAAAAGGAAATGGGAATTGATTTTCTGGAAAGATACAATAAGCTGGGAACAGAATTAAGGGCTCTGTTTGCAGCGGTGAAGGTAACCAAGACAGACCTATTCAATTACACGGAAGCGATTATGACAAAGGAAAAAGTGGAATAAAAGCGATGATACTCTATATAACCAACTCATCCATGATCTCGATGATGAGGTTAATCCTTTCCATCTAGGAGGGTTACAAAAATTTAAATTCGTCGTTCGGATTGTTATGTTGATGGTCACAAATCTCGGAGGAATAACAGGCCCTGATCAGTAAATTAAAAGATGGCGGTCGTTCTTTGAGAACAATAAAATGGAAAGATTTGAAAGTAAAGCCTTAATTAAAATGCCATGAAAAGAATACTTCTGCTTACTGACTTTTCCGAAAACGCTGCGCATGCGGCTCGGTCGGCAGTGATGTTGGGAGAAAAGCTGCATGCCGATCTCCTATTGCTGCACAATATAGCCGGCATCCCGGTAACACCCCATCATATAGGCGGTGGCTTTGTGGCCGAGGAAACGAGTTGGCAGATGGATGAAAGCCGCGGGCATCTTCTCAAGCTTACCGAGCAACTTCAAGTAATGATTGGTAAGCTGGGTTCAATGAGTTACAACCCGGTTGTACACCGCCAGATAGCCGAAGGCAGCCTCGGCGAGAACATTCTCACTGTAGTTAAAGAGCAGAAGATTGAAATGATCGTGATGGGCGGCAGGTCCGGAAGCGCCTTTGATCATCTATGGTTCGGGAACGACACCAGGTCGGTGATAGAACAAGCGGGCTGCCCTGTAATCGTCATACCGCAGGAGCATGACCTCGGCATAATAAAAAAAGTGGTTTTCGCCACAGACTTTAACGCCGGGGATATAAAAGCCGTTAAATACCTGGTCAAATTGGGGGAACTATTTGATTTTCAACTGGAAATTGTTCATGTCAGTCAGTTCGGTAAACAGGAAGGAGCGGATGATCAAAAGAAACTGTCGTTCGTGAGCCAGGTCTACAAATTAAATTATCCGAAAATTATATACAAAGATATCAGAGGTAAGGATTTCCTCGCGAGGGTTGATCGTTTCTGCGGGGAAACGGGAGCAGACCTGCTCGCGCTTGTACATTATCCACATTCTTTTTTTTCACGTCTGTTGCAGGGCAGTCATACGATGAAAGCCCTCAGTCGTCCGCATATACCTGTACTGGTGTTTCCCGGCAAGAATTGAAAATAAATGATCATGAAACTGCTGCAGATTAATTTTAGTCCTCCGTTGATCATACCTTTTTATTCGTTTTTTTTTCTGGCTGCCGGTCCCTGTCAGACTTTTACGCTATCGGTTCCTTCCGCATTCCTAAGACTGAAAGCTCAGCGGCTCACCGGAAAGGTCATTTCAAAACAGGTTTCTTCTTGCGGCCTGCTGTAAAAACTTAAAGTGCCACCCATCAACTGTACATATCGTTTAACAATGTGCAGCCCCAGTCCCGTGCCGGGGATATTTCCCGAATCATCAACCCTGTGAAAGATCGTGAACAG
Source organism: Mucilaginibacter sp. P2_A4 (assembly GCF_056405015.1). NCBI lineage: Bacteria > Pseudomonadati > Bacteroidota > Sphingobacteriia > Sphingobacteriales > Sphingobacteriaceae > Mucilaginibacter > Mucilaginibacter sp. P2_A4. The sequence goes on from NZ_JBFUCX010000007.1 coordinate 120,960, forward strand.
TTGATGCTGGTCTTTTTCTGCTATACCGGTGCCATTATCCTTCACGCTGATAGTGATCCATTCCTCCGTAATTTGCAGCAGCAACCAGATATGCGCCTGTTCACCCGCGTATTTGACCGCATTGAACAATAAGTTGGTCAGCGCCTTCCGGATTAGTTCCTGATCGAGTCCGACCATGCCGACGTTACCCGTTTGTTCATAGCTGAACTGCTGACCAGGCTTGCCCATGAAACAAACTTCCTCCATTGTCTCCCGGCACAACGTATCCAGGTCGAAGCTGACGGCGCTGGCCATTACCCGCCCGGTATCCAGTTTTTCGAGCGAGAGAAAGTCATCCAGGATAACCTCGAGTCGGTGAACCACCGTTTTAATCTTCAGGCTATGTTTGACGATGTTTTCCGTTTCCTGTTTTTGGGCGTATTTTTCGATCAGCGCGGCTGAGAGCATTACCGAGCTCAATGGCGTGCGGAACTCGTGCGAAGCAAGCGTGATAAAATTGCTTTTCAGTTTATTCAGCTGATGTTCGTGCTGGTAGGCCCGGGAACGGCTCTTCAGCTCATTCAGAACGATATAGACCAAAAAAGCCACAATCATCAGCACCATGGCCGTTCCGGCTGTCACAAATAGTTTGATCTGTCTCAATGCACCGGATTGCAGACCCGTGCGGGCGGTCGTAGCCTGCAATTGGCTGAGGTGCACATACGAAATCAATCCCAACACCACAACCAGGACGACAGAAACCCCGCAGCCGGTATAAAACAGCAGGCGGAAACGATACATAATATTATCCCCGCGGTCAGGGATTCTGTCATTGCTATGCTCAACATATTTCCTCCAGCCGAGGATCGCTGCTAATTGGTTATTGTTCATCTGTTTTTTTTAGACAATTTATCCTGTTCTGCCCGGTAACGCAATGATGGCTAACAGAAGAAGGCATGAGTTTAGTCATGTTGTGCACAATAGTTGCGGGATTTTTCTGACGATGATCACCCCTTGATGTGTCTCCGGTCATATTTTTCGGAGACTGGCCTGCCTAATTTTAAGGGTCAGTAATAAACGGTAATACGACTATATGACACTACTCTTTGGTGCCGCCCGTACGTGCTGTGTGCTGGCAGTCAGGGTATTAAATTTGCACAACAGAATGTTAAATTTACTATAGTTAACGAGACTGGAACATGAATATCAAAATTTTGATTATAGAAGATAACTGCGATATCCGCGAAAGCGTAGCGGAGATATTGGAGTTGGCAGGTCATACGGTATATGTTGCCGGTAATGGCAAAGAAGGGGTGGAGCAGGCCCGGATACAGCTGCCTGATATAATTCTGTGTGATATCATGATGCCGGAACTGGATGGATACGGTGTGTTGCACCTGTTGGGCAAAGTGCCCCAAACGGCCCATATTCCCTTTATTTTTCTGACAGCTAAGGCCGAGCGGGTGGATCTGCGCAAAGCTATGGAAATGGGTGCCGACGATTACCTGACCAAGCCTTTTGACGATGTGGAACTGCTGAACGCAATTGAAAGCCGCTTGAAGAAAAGGGAACAGCAAAAGGAATTTTACAGCAAGACCCTGGACGAGCTGGGCCATCTTGTTGCCCGGAACAATGGACTGGCAGAGCTGCAACGGATTATTCGCGAACGCAAGACCCGGCATTTTAAAAAAAACCAGGTTATTTACTATGAAGGTGATAAAGGGAACGGGCTTTATATTGTACTTGAGGGGAAAATAAAGACCAGTAAACTGGCCGAGGATGGCCGTGAACTGATCACCGCTATGCATACCGCAGACCAATACCTGGGCATCCACGCATTGTTGGCCGATGATGCCTATGCCGAAACTGCCACAGCGCTCGAGGACAGTCAGCTCTGCCTAATTCCCAAAGAACAACTGGAGCAATTGCTGAGTGTATACCCTGATCTGGCGCGTCAGTTTATTAAGCTGTTGGCTGGTCAGATTCGGGAAAACGAGGATCAGCTATTGCAGATGGCTTATCATTCGGTCCGGAAAAAGCTGGCCGAAGCTATTTTGCGCCTGCAGCGTCAGTCCGTTTCTACAGATGCCGGGCTCAAAATATCCCGTGAAGATTTGGCGGCGCTGGCAGGTATAGCTACCGAAACGGTCAGCCGTACCTTATCAGATTTCAGGAGCGAAGGCCTGATTGATAAGAACGGCAATCTGATCACGGTACTCGATTTGAAGCGCCTCGAGCGCATGAAAAACTAAAAGGTGGGTTGGTAGACCTTTCCCTTGCCCATCGCCAGGTTGAAAGGAATGTGACGATAATCATGTGAAAACTTCTGCCGTCAGTGCTTGTCAGCGAGCAGGCAGCAGCGGCCGAGCACTTCCAGGAGTTCTTCGGAACTGAAAGGTTTGCGGATATAGCCATCGGCGCCTAAGCGCATGGCAGCCTCCATTTCCGTATTTTCCGAGTTGGCAGTAAGAAATATGAATGGAATGGCCGCGGTTGAAGGTATGGCTTTTAATTCCCGAAACACCTCATACCCATCGGCCTGGGGCATCATAATGTCGCACAAAATAATATCCGGAAGGCATTCCTGTGCAAGCAACATCCCGGCCCGTCCGTCGGTAGCCGCCACAACCTCGTAGCCTTCCAATTCCAACAGTTCACAGGTGTTTTCCCGGATGTCATCATTGTCCTCTATTAGTAAGATCTTTTTCATGGTGGCTGTTTTTTGTTGTGCGGTGACCTGGCCGCAGACTATCTATAAAATTAACAAAGATTGTTTAATATTCCTATTAGTTTTGAAACGTCCCTTTACTTGATCTGCGGCTGCCGGAAACGCAGTGTGAAGGTGCTACCCTGGCCGGATTGACTCTCAAAGCCGACCGCCCCATCCATGAGGCTTGCGTACCTGGCCACAATATTAAGACCCAGCCCCGTGCCCTGGATCGACCCGGTGTTCCCTGCGCGAAAAAATGGGCTAAACAAATGCACCTGGTCTCCTTCCGGTATGCCGATTCCCTGGTCAGAGACAGACAGGCGACATTCGCCGGTGAGAAGTTCAGTGTCCAGCCTGATTATGGTATCTTCGGCTGAATATTTGATCGCGTTGGATAGTAGGTTATGCAGGCAGTTCCTGAGCAATTGCTGATCCAGCAGCACTGGTTCTGTTGCTCCCGTATGCCGGTAAAGTATTCGTTGTCCTGGTTTGGCCAGCATCTGCATTTCCAGGGCCGTTTCCTGGCAAAATTCAGACAGGTCAAATTCTGTCAGCGAAACACTGATCTTCCCAGACTCCAGCTTTTCCATTGAAAGAAACTCGCCCAGGATGCCGGAAAGGTTATTGACGGAATTCTTAATTTTGCCTATATGTTTGGCAATATTAAGGTCCGTGTAAGGCTGCGCATATTTTTCGATGAGGGAGGCGGAGAGTTTGATTGCGCTAAGCGGTGTGCGGAACTCATGAGAGGCCATTGATACGAAACGGCTCTTTAGCTGACTCAATTCTTTTTCTTTTTGCAAGGCCCGGTTCAGTTCGTCCGTTCGTTGTGCAACCATGTCCTCCAGGTGTGTAGTATAGGTCTTTACTTGTTCCTCTGCCAGTTTCTGCCGGGTAATATCACGGGCGATCTTGGAGGCGCCGACAACCCGGCCCGAAGTGTCGCGTACAGGGGAAACGGTCAGCGAGATCGGTATTTCCTGCCCAGTTTTGGTTCGGCGCACGGTTTCGAAATGTTCCACCTTTTTGCCTTCGCTAATCGCTTTGATGAGCCGTTTTTCTTCCGCCAGCCGTTCGGCGGGGATGATCAGGCTGATGTGCTGCCCTACTGCTTCGGCGGCGCTGTACCCGAACAGCCGCTCCGCGCCCCGGTTCCAGCTGGTGATGTGGCCATCCAAGTCCTTGGTGATAATGGCGTCATCGGATGAATCGACGATAGCGGCGAGCAGCGCCTGTTGTCTTTCTGACCTGCGCTGCGCGGTTACGTCGATCAACGTATGGATTGCGCCGTCGTAGTTTTCTGCCTCGTCCCATACCGCGATGGAAGAGACCAGGACATACCGGTCCGCACCATCGGGCATCCGGTAGCGGATCTCCTGCCGAACACCATCCTGATGCATTCTGATCTCCATGGTTACGGATTTATTGCCTGCATCGATCTGGCGCCCTTCGTGGTCAAATTTCGTTAGGGCCGGGTACCAATCTATTTGTCCCGTTAGCGGAGTGATTTCGAACAGTGACGCGGCAGCGGTATTATATTCCACCAATACATCGTTTCGGTCGCATAGATATACGGCTATGGGAAGCTTCTCGTAATACTGAATGGAGGAGGGGCGAACATCATCCATAGAAAAAGGTTTTTGTAGTTGTTGATTGCTAATTTACTATAAATTAACAAATTATATATTTTATTTCTTAGTAATCAACAACGAAACAATACGAGTGACGAGGGGCCCTCCTCTCTCTCCCAAAAAAAAGAATAATCGTTATAACATGGTCTTTAAACTTAAAATTTTATTTATTACCGTTGTACATTTTAGTATAATATTCATTGGCCAGCCGTCCGGACTCAAAATTGGGAACTATATCGGCCGCCGCTTTTTTAAGAATGGCCAGCCACTGTTCCGGGTGATCATAATACATGGGTAATACCACATTTTCAAGGGTGTCCATGAGGTTACGGTTTTCGTGAACATCTTTTTCCACCTCCGAAAGTGTGTCTGGTGCCGGTTGTATCAGGAAGCAATTATCCTTGTCGCGGGCGAATTCAGGTACCCAGCCATCCGGCATAGACAGGTTAATACTGCCGTTCATCGCAGCTGTCATACCGCTCGTCCCCGAAGCTTCATGGTAGAGCCGGGGATTATTGAGCCAAACGTCCGAACCTTTTTTTAACAATGCGGACAGCTGCAACTCATAGCCGGTAAGTACCGCGCAACGGGCAAACGGTTGGGCGCTGGCGATGATCTGGTTGAACAGCCCGATCGACTGCTCATCACGGGGGTAAGGCTTCCCCGCCCATATTAGCTGCACCGGCCGGTTCGTCTGGTTTAGCAGGCTGATAAACCGGGCCCAGTCTGCCATCAGTAAATCGGCACGTTTATAACCGGTAAAGCGCCTGGCCCAAACTATGGTAAGTATGTTTTCATCAAACAACTTACCGCATTGATCGGCCACCACCTTAAACAACTCCCGTTTCATTTCTTTTTTTCGACGGATGATCGCCTGGTCATCCCCGATAGCGATCGCGTTATCAAGCGGGGCATCCTTCCAATAATTTTTGTTCTGCGCGTTGGTGATCGGGATGATATCGCAGATACCGGGGTTGTCGCCCCACATTTGTTGTGCCACTTTGCCATGAAGCCTGGAAACGCCATTCGCCTTCCCTGAGAATTTGAGTGCCGCAAGGGTGTAGTTAAATTGATCGCCCGCTAAACCCAGCAGGCTTTTGACCTCATGTTCCTGCAGGTGGTAAAAAAAAGACATTTCTTTTAGCAGACTGTATTTATGCGATTCGTTGCCAGCCATCTCCGGTGTATGGGTCGTGAAAACCACTCTTTTTCTTACCTCTTCCAGGCTTTTGTATTTGGCATAGAGGTAGAAGTTAAGCGACAATGCGTGTCCTTCATTCATGTGATAAACATCCGGCGCCATGCCCAATATATCCAGCAAGCTGGCGCCACCGATCCCTAAAACAATGGTCTGCGCAATCCTGCTCGCCTCATTGGGGTCATACAGGTAATGGGTGATAGATCGTGAAAGTTCATCATTCTCCTTGATATCGGTGCTTAGCAGAAACAGGGGGGCGGTACCAAAGGTCTCCGGGTGCAGCAGGTAGGCTTTAACCTGCACCGGAGCGTCATGCACCCTGACTGTAAAAATGATACCGGTATCTTTTAAAAAAGTATATTCTTTTTTGATGAACGTGGTTTTCATCAAGCCCTCGCTGTCCCTGGTTTGGTCATAATAGCCATATTTCCAAAGGATTCCTATACCTAACAGGTTTTGCTTAAATTCATATGCACTGCGCATGTGTGAGCCAGCTAAAAAGCCTAATCCGCCGCAATAGATTTTGAGCGCTTGGTCAACAGCGAATTCCATCGAGAAGTAGGCGACACTCGTGGCATATTTTTCATCCGGCGAGTAGCCGAAAATTTCAGGTTTGGTCATCATCATTTTGAGCGTTAGCTTGTTTTTTCGGCCGCGGGCCGGTAATCATCTACTGCCAGTGGCAATGTTTTTCGTTGGTGTTTATCAGAGCTCTTTTCATTATAATCAGCATTTAATTAATAGATGCTGCCGCCCGTACCAGCCTGGCCATCATTAATTCCTCATCAGTTTTAATGACACGGACCATTACACGGCTTGTTGCTGTTGATATGGTATTTTCATTTGCTGCATTCTTTTGCAAATCCAGCTCCAGCCCTAAAAAACGGAGGCCCTTACAAATTCGTTCGCGGATGATGGCAGCGTTTTCGCCGATGCCGCCGGTGAATACCAGCGTTTCTAAGCCTTCCAAAGCGGCAGCGAGCGAACCGATGTGCTTCCTGGCACTGTAACAGAAAACCGCGAGCGCTTCTTTCGCCTGCGTATCTTCGGGTTCCATTTCCAGTAGTTGCTGTACATCGCTTACGCCGGCAATGGCTTTTAAGCCGGCATGTTTGCTGAGCAGTTCCTCCAGTTCGGCCGGTGTCATCTGGTACTGATTTAACAGGAACAACAATACGCCCGGGTCCAGATCCCCGGAGCGGGAACCCATCACTAAGCCGCCGAGTGGACTAACTCCCATTGTGGTATCCACACTGCACCCTTGATCTACCGCGGCCATGCTGGCGCCATTGCCCAGATGAGCGATTATCGTTTTTTGCCGGGCTGCAACCGGATCTTGCGCCATTAGCTCTTCCAGGATATAGGCGAAGGAAAGACCATGGAAACCGTATTTAAACAAACCTTTTTCACGGTATGTTACAGGCAACGGGTAGTTTTTCGCGATAGCAGGCATATGGCGGTGGAAGGCGGTGTCAAAACAGGCTATCTGCCGGCGCCCCGGATAAGCGGCCCGAAATGCCCGTATTGTTGCAAGTTCAACCGGTAAGTGATTTGTTGCCAGGTATGTATATCGTTCCAGGTCGTCGAGCAGCTCATCGGTGATTATTTCAGGTTCGCGGTGGTCCGGTCCGCCCTGTACCAGCCGGTGGGCGATGGTGTTTATCGTATGATATTTTTTTTGACCACTTAGCCAGGTGATCAGCTCGCTGACAGCGGCCTGGAAACCGGTATAATGTGCTGAACGGCTTTCGAGTATCTGCCCTGCGGCATCTTTAATTTCCAGCCCGGAATTTTCCTGCCCGATGCGGCTAATTTGGCCGCTGAGTTCCAGCAAACAGGTATTCGCCCGGTAAATGCTGAATTTCAGGCTCGAAGAACCGCAATTGATACATAAGCTATAATTTTCTGCCTGTTCAGCCATGTCCTCTCCGGTGATATTATGATGGGATATAATTCGTATTTCTGCAAAGGTAGTATAGGCCATAGCCGCGTAAAATGATCTGACCAGGTAAAAAAACTGACGGCGGTCATTAACCGGTGGTGGCCTTGATACAACTGGATGCTCCATGGCATAAGTTATTCATCCTTGAAATTGTGTCATCCGGATCCCAAAGAAAAACAGGCAACGCGCTGATAGCCGGAAAATGAGCAGTATCATGCGTAACGCAGTTGCGGGTCACGAAAAACGCGTGGGGCCTTACCGAACTTTGTCTTTATCAGCGAACGGATCAATCAAATTGCCGGCTCGTTTAATTAACAAATTTAATCTATACAGATATGAAAAAGAATATCGGTATACCCTACAAAGTAGCGTGCGTTTTGGTGGCTGCCGCCATTTTGGCTTTATATTTTTTTAGCGTTATTTCCGGCCTGCTGGCTATGCTATTGCTCGTGATCGCCGCTGGTCTCCTGCTAACCGGCCTGGCTAGTTTTTGTCAATTGTTTTTTCCGTCAAGGATACGGACCCGGAAATCCCTGATCAAATAAGTATAATGATAAATGTCACTTTCCGGGCTGCTGCCGGTCATTCCGGTTTTGGGAGGTCCGCCGTAATCTTGTCATATGAAAAATCATGTTAATATTAAACACATCAAAAACCTGAACAATGACGGTTTGAGAGGCACTGCGTTTTATAAACAAGAGTTGGGCATCCTGCAGGAAAGACTGCAAGAGATCGCGGCCGACAACACGACGCGCGAAGTACAGGAAGAAGTAGAGCATTTCCAGAACCAGTTTCTGATCCACGGGAATTACCTGGATGAGTTAAAGCAAGATATTCACGTCAATGACCAGGACATCGAGGCCGAGCTGCTGCTTACAGGTACTATGGTTTCAGAAGCCGTTGCTAACGAACATTCCCTGATCCATGAGCGTTACCTCAATGAAGAAAAAATATTTAACGACTTACGTCATGAATTTAACTCCATGGCTGCGAAGTGGATGTGAAGATGTTTAAGTAAATTTTACCGAAGTTCCGTTATGAGCAGCTGAATACCTGCTCATAACGGAACTTCCTGACATTGGCTGCTGACGGGCTTAAAGAAAGCCACCTTTTGAGCACTGCCCAAAAGTGTGTGCATTAGCCGGATGGCCACAACTGATTTTCCGCTGTGCGCTTCAGTAGCGGCGATATATATTGTTTTGCCCATATCCGATTAGTAGGCCGTCCAACCACCGTCAGCGGTCAGCACCGCCCCATTAATGAAAGCTGATTTTTCTGAAGCCAGAAATAAAGCCAGTTCTGCAATCTGCTCCGGATTTGCAGCCGGCGGGGCATTACCGGCTCCAGCGTTCATTCTTTCAAAACCGAAGGGGTGGGGTTCCATGCCTTGAATAATGTTGGTATTTACGCCACCGGGCGCTATCGCATTGCAGCGAATGTTTTTTGTGGCATATTGGTAGCCGATATTTTTGGTGAGGCCGACCAGGGCGTGCTTGGAGGCTGTGTAAGCGGCGCCTGCCCGGCCGCCGTACAGACCGCCAATTGAGGCGATATTGATGATCGTTCCTCCTTGTTTCTTCAGGAAAAGTTGAACGGCCTCCCTACAGGTGAAAAAAGGACCATTTAGATTGGTGCCCAGCACTTTGTTCCATAATTCATCACTGACCGCGGCCACCGGGGTGAAATTATCCATAACGCCGGCATTATTGACCAGGATGTCGAGCGTTTGGTAGCTATCAAGCACAAATTTTATAACCAGTTGCACGTCCTCTTTGCGGGCGATATCCGCAGCAATGCACAGTGCTGTTCCTCCTTTCGCGTTGATCCCCGCCGCAACGGTTTCGATATTTTGGTGGTGGATATCGGTCAGTACAACTTTGGCGCCTTGCTCGGCAAAAGTTTCCGCGATGGCTTTCCCGATCCCTGATCCGGCTCCGGTCACCAGGGCTGTTTTTTGTGTCAATAGCTTCATAATTGTAGGATTTGATTAAACAAAAGTCCTGCGTAAATCGGAGTTAAAGAATGATCACGGTCATCCAAATGGATGATGCCATACCGTAAAGATCAGGCAGCAAAATACGGCAGTCATTTTGCAGAAGTTGCCAAACCTCGCTTTTTCGGGGTATGGTTACGTCTCTTCGCTGTTTTGGGTGTGCTTATGTCCATTTGTTTTATACAACTCCACGCTAAAGGTGACAATTGTCATCTCTATAAATAACAACGATCATTTATCCGATGAAGGGTTGATTGTAGCTTCGTCTTAGTTTACAGTGGGCTTTAGCAAAGCAGTCTACAGTGCTATCACTAACGATTATTGCGGCTTTTGAATGTCAGGTTCAGTGCCGTGGCTCCTGCCGGACAACCGTGTAAAATGGCAGGGGGATTATTCCACAAGTAAAAAACTAAATTATCGCAAATATATAGTTCAACCCTAATGGCTCAGTAATCAAAAAAGCAATTATGAATACATTATCTCAAAAAGAACTGACTGATATTAATGCCTACTGGCGGGCAGCAAACTACCTGGCAGCAGGGCAGATATATTTACAGGAAAACCCCTTACTAAAGGAGCCTTTAAAGCCAGGGGATATTAAGCCACGCTTGCTTGGCCACTGGGGTACTTCTCCGGGATTAAACCTGATCTATGTTCATTTGAACAGGCTGATCAAAAATACGGGCGCAAATGTGCTTTATGTTTGTGGACCGGGGCACGGTGCTCCCGCCATTGTAGCCAACACTTACTTAGAGGGCACCTATTCAGAAATTTATCCGGAGGTTGGACAAAACGCGCAAGGCATGCGGCAGTTGTTCCGCCAGTTTTCGACACCGGGAGGTGTGCCCAGCCATGTAGGAGCTCATGTGCCCGGATCGGTGCATGAGGGCGGTGAATTGGGATATGCGTTGAGTCACGCATTTGGAGCAGTATTTGATAATCCTGACCTGCTGGCCGCCTGCGTTGTTGGAGATGGGGAAGCGGAGACAGCTCCGCTGGAAGGTAGCTGGAAATCGATCGCATTCCTAAACCCCGTACGGGATGGCGCCGTATTACCGATACTGCACCTAAACGGTTATAAAATATCCGGTCCTACAATACTTGCCCGGATGACCGATGTGCAATTGACCCAGCTATTCTCTGGTTATGGCTATGATGTGTTTTTTGTGGAGGGGGATATACCTGCGATGGTTCATCAGCAAATGGCAGGGATATTGGACGAGGCGTACCGGAGGATCAGGTTGATACAGGAAAAAGCCAGGACGGGCGGTATTACAACACCTATCCGGTGGCCGATGATTATTTTACGGACGCCAAAAGGCTGGAGCGGACCGAAAGAATGGAAAGGGGTTCCAATTGAGGGTACCTTCCGGGCGCATCAAGTGCCGCTTACCGGGGTAAAAGAAGATCCGGATAAACTGATATTACTTGAATCCTGGATGCGCAGCTACCGGCCAGAAGAATTGTTTGATGACGCTGGAAAATTGATACCCGAATTGGCCGCCCTGGCGCCGCAAGGGGATAAGCGGATGAGTGCATTGCCTGATGCTAACGGAGGGGTGCTGCTAAAGGAACTTATTTTACCTGATTTTAGCTCATACGAATTAAAAATAAGAGGCCCTGGTGAAACAGAAGCGGAAAGCACCCGCAATTTTGGCAAATACCTCCGCGATGTTTTTACCCTTAATAAAGATGCTAAAAACTTCAGGCTTTTTTGCCCGGACGAAACGACCTCGAACCGCCTGGAAGCAGTTTTTGAAGTAACCAACAGGTGTTCTATGGAACAGATTTTGCCAAAAGATGACAAGCTGGCCGACGATGGGCGGGTGATGGAAGTATTAAGCGAACATTTGTGTGAAGGATGGCTGGAAAGTTATTTACTCACCGGGAGACATGGCTTGTTCCCCTGTTATGAGGCTTTTGTCACCATTGTAGATTCTATGGTGAGCCAGTATGCCAAATGGATAAAAACATCGCGTGAGCTGCCTTGGCGCAAGCCTGTAGCATCGTTGAACTATTTACTGACTTCACATACCTGGCGACAGGATAATAATGGCTACAGTCATCAGGGGCCTGGTTTTATAGATACGGTGGTGAACAAAAAAAGCTCCGTAGTCAGGATTTATTTGCCGCCTGATGCCAATACCCTTTTATCGGTTATGGACCATTGCCTGCGCAGTAAAGATTATGTAAATGTGGTGGTGGCAGGAAAGCAGCCGGAATTGCAGTGGTTATCTATGAAAGAAGCTATTGAGCATTGTGCCAAAGGAGCTTCGGATTGGAAATGGGCGGGTAATAGCCATGGGCAAATGCCTGATGTAGTATTAGGCTGTGCCGGTGACGTACCCACATTGGAATCTGTTGCTGCAGCGAAATTATTAATGGATCACTTTCCCGATCTGGTGGTTAGGTTAGTTAATGTGGTGGATCTGATGGCCCTCTCTCCGCAGGCTTATCACCCACATGGGATGAGTGATGAATTGTTTAGTGAACTGTTTACAAATACAGCGCCCGTAATTTTCGCATTTCATGGTTACGTACGCATTATTCATGATCTGGTGCATGGCCGCCCTGATCCTGCCCGTTTTCATGTGCGTGGCTTTATGGAGGAAGGAACCACAACTACGCCCTTTGATATGGTGGTATTGAACCAGATGAGCCGCTATCATTTAGCGATGGAAGCAGTGAAAAGAGTGCCACGGATGCATCAGCAAGCAGATGGTTTTATCAACTGGTGCGAATCCAGATTAAAGGAGCATCACAACTATATCTGTGCTCATCTGGATGATATGCCCGAAATTAAGAACTGGAAATGGACCAGGACTGAAACGGTAGTGGAAGATTGATCGTTTTTGCATACCCGCCAAATTACCAATAAGTAGTACGCATCATCATAATGATGCGTACTACTTCGATTCAGGGTCTGACGTTAAACAATTCCTGATGTGATGTTTATCATTTAATTGCCGGGGCATTATTGCAAAATTTACAACAGGGGGAATATTCAACCGGATACATTATGAAAACTATTATCGTTCTCCATGACAACTCGCCGGCAGACCTTCATGCAGCCGCTTTCGCCAAGATGATCGCCAGGAAGATCCAGGCAAAAATAGTGATTTGTCATACTTCAAAAGTACGGAACCAGAAACGCGAAAAAGTGCGGGCTGGAACACATCTCGCAGCGGATGAGCATGAACAGTTTGTAAATAAAGTATTGGATGAAACAGATGTGCCAAATTATTCTGAGCGTAACAATAATCCCGTTATTGAAGAAATGAGGATTACTGATTTCAATATTCCCCGCTTTGCGGAGATGGTCAATAAAGATCAGGTATATATGATCATCAAGGGTTTGCCTTCTAAAGTAAAAAAGATCGATGCGGAAGGCAAACTGGATGCCTATTGCGTATTGAACCGGGTGCTTAGCCCGCTCATGTTGATCCCGGAGGATTGGCCGCTGAAAGATCTGGAACGCCTGGTTTATATAGCGGACCTCCGCTATTGCCGTATAGCTATTGTTAAATACCTGGTTGAGCTGGCTAAGCCATTTTACGCCAGCTTAACCATTGCCCATTTATCTGCCAAGGGATTGCCACATATTATTGAGTCATATGCACAAAGTATATTTTCAGAAGAAATAGTTTCTCGTTTTGATTATGACCGGCTGTTTTTTAACAATATACAGGAACGCGATCTGATCAAAGCGGTTGACGTGATGATCAACGGTATGCATAACGATTTGCTGGTTGTGGTCAATCACCGCTTTCATTTTGAGGAAATTATAGGTGAATATTTAGGACATTCCCTGCCCGTTCATATCTCTGTGCCATTGCTCATTTTTCCATGCTGATTAAACTATGGAAGTAATGGCCGATACTGAAATGAAATTTTGGGAGCTCGATACAGAAACGGCTTATCGGCAGCTATCCACCGATTCTAAGGGCTTATCAGATCGGGAAGCTGCCATCCGAAGGCGGAATTATGGGCCCAACACAATCAGGAACAATCCAAAAATATCTTTTTTTCTTTTATTTCTGGCACAGTTTAAAAGCCCGGTTACGCTGTTACTAATTGCAGCCGCTTTGCTTTCTGCTGGCTTGGGTGATGTGGCGGATACTGCAATTATCCTCGCCATTGTTCTAATCAGTGGGTTTTTAGGCTTCTGGCAGGAAAAAGGAGCCGCGGACGCTGTTAAGGAACTGTTAAAATTGGTACAGCTGCACTGTGATGTGCTGCGGGATGGTCAATTTAAAGCCATTCCTGTGGAAGAAGTTGTCCCTGGGGATGTAGTTAGCTTAACCGCGGGAGACTTTATTCCCGGAGATAGTTTACTGATGGAATCGCAGGACTTGTTTGTGGATGAAGCGGCATTTACCGGTGAGACCTTTCCGGTTGAAAAGCGTTGCGGCGCTGTTGCTGCCAATGCTCCCATGGCCAAACGGAGTAATACCTTGTTTATGGGATCACATGTAATCAGCGGCAGGGCCAAAGCATTGGTCATCCAAACAGGAGCCGGGACAGAATTTGGAAAAATATCCGCAGAATTAATGAGCAGGACACCCGAAACTGATTTTGAAAAAGGGATAAGAAAATTCGGCTACATGTTAATGGAGATAACCTTACTGCTTGTTATTATCATATTCGCCGCAAACGTACTGCTTCATAAACCTGTATTGGATTCCTTTTTATTTTCCCTGGCATTGGCTGTAGGGCTTACGCCGCAATTGTTGCCAGCCATTATAAGTGTGAACTTAGCTGCAGGGGCAAGAAGGATGGCCCAGCAGCAGGTGATCGTTAAACGCCTGTCTTCTATAGAGAACTTTGGCAGCATGAGCATCTTATGCACGGATAAAACCGGGACAATTACGGAAGGAAAGGTAACCCTTGCAGAGAGTCTTGATTGTAATGGCAGGCATAGCGATAAGGTGTTGCAATATGCATGGCTTAATGCTAAAATGCAGCAAGGCTTTCATAATCCCATTGATGAGGCAATATGTAATACGCACGTGGAAACGCTAAGCGACTATCATCTCCTGACGGAAATTCCGTATGATTTCATCAGAAAAAGACTGACTATTCAAGTTAAAAATGACACCTGTAATATGGCAATAACGAAAGGCTCTCTGCAAGGTATCCTGGCGTTATGTGACCAGGTGGAAACAAGCGAGGGAAAACGGGCGGATATCCGGGAAATGGAAACGGTGCTTCATGAACAATATACCCGGTTAAGTGAAGCTGGCCTCCGGACGTTGGGTGTGGCTTATAAACCTATTGACGGTAAACTCATCATAACAAAAGATGATGAGCGAGGGATGATCTTTTTAGGCTTTATAACCTTATTTGATCCACCCAAGGAGGGGATTTATGAAACAATTAAAAAACTGAATACACTTGGAGTCAGTTTGAAAATAATTACTGGGGACAATGCCCTGGTTGCTAAAAGCCTGGCGCTACGGATAGGTATTGGGCACCCTAAGTTGCTCACTGGATCCGCTATACAAAAAATGAGCAATGCTGCACTGAGCCATCAGGCGCCCCTTACAGATATATTTGCGGAAGTGGAGCCTAACCAGAAAGAAAGAATCATTATGGTTTTGAAAAAGGTAGGGCATGTGGTTGGTTTTATGGGGGATGGCATCAATGACGCCCCGGCCTTACATGCTGCAGATGTCGGAATCTCTGTAAATACAGCGGTGGATGTAGCCAAAGAGGCCGCTGATATCGTATTACTGAGCAGGGACCTGAATGTGTTGCTGGAGGGGATCCTGGAAGGGCGCAAAACGTTTGCCAATACCATGAAATATATTTTTATGGCCACCAGTGCTAATTTTGGCAATATGTTCAGTATGGCGGGCGCATCCTTGTTTTTGCCTTTTTTGCCGCTGTTGCCAAAGCAGGTACTGCTCACGAACCTATTAACGGATTTTCCAGAAATGGCGATCGCGACGGACCGTGTTGACGACATCAATATCCAGACGCCGCAACGCTGGGATATGCGGTTTATCCGGCGTTTTATGATCACCTTTGGCCTGTTAAGCTCGGTTTATGACTACCTGACCTTTGGGGTCTTATTATTCGTCATCCATGCCAATGAAAAAGTATTCCAAACCGGCTGGTTTACCGAATCCGTTATTTCGGCGATCTTAATTGTACTGATTGTGCGTACACGCCTGCCATTTTTTAAAAGCCTGCCCGGTAAGTATCTTTTTACAGCAACGATAATTGTCCTTATAGTGGTCTTGGCCTTGCCTTTAACGTCGTTAGCTACCTGGTTTGGTTTTGTTCAGTTATCCTTCGCATTTTACTGCTGGATGTTATTAATCATTGTATGCTATATGTTTAGCGCTGAACTTGCTAAATACTTTTTTTACAGGGGAGCGTATCATCTTTTGAAAAAGGGTCGCTTTAAATTTTTAACCAAATGAATCAAACCGAGATCCGTTTCCTGGAAGGACCGCATTCACGCTTGCAGGAATTGAAGTTTACTGTGCAAACCATGATTGACCTGATTCATGGTTTGCGGGCATTGCATTTTATTGGTCCGTGCATCACCATATTTGGCTCTGCAAGGTTCAAAGAGGATCATCCTTATTATGAAATGACCCGACGTGCTGGCGCAGCATTTGCCAGCCTGGGTTTTACCATTTTAACTGGCGGTGGTCCGGGTTTAATGGAGGCAGCCAACAGGGGGGCAAAAGATGTAGGTGGGCGGTCTGTAGGCTGCAATATACAGTTGGCGGCTGAACAGCTGCCAAATGCCTATCTGGATAAATGGGTGTATCTGAAGCATTTTTTCGTGCGCAAGGTATTGCTTGTGAAGTATTCTTTTGCTTTTGTTGTAATGCCCGGGGGATATGGTACCCTGGATGAATTTTTTGAGGCCCTTACCCTGATACAGACCCATAAGATCCATAATTTCCCGGTCATCATATTTGGAAGGGAATATCATCAGGAATTGCTCGACCACATAGCTGTCATGAAAAAGGACGCTACCATAAGCGAGCCGGATACAAGGCTTTACCTGGTGACCGACGATATTGAGGAGGCTGTAAACCTGATCCGTGAAAAAAGCATCAAGCAATATGGATTAAAACCCAAACGTGTAACAAAACCACTAAGATGGCTTTTTGAAGATTCGTGATAACAGGTAATGGGAGGGGGCTACTTATGCTTATTAAATTTGCAAAATTGTATGCCAAAGCAGGGTTTATACTAAAAACAGATGCTCAAAAAACAGGGTAGTGTGGAAATATAAATCTGCGACTATATTATCTAAAGTATGATAAAACAAACTAATGCTGATCGGCAATTTTGTAGGAGTGCTTATTATAACCCAGAGATATTTTTTCAATAAAGCCGGCTTCTACCAATTTTTTTAACCGGGTGTTAAATGAACTGATGCTCATCTTATACCCTTGATCGCACATTGCAAGCCAAAGGCTTTCCGCGTTTTTCTCCCCCGGTAATGTGGTCATATAATCGATGATCTGCTCGTTAATTATCCGTTGTTGTTCCTGCGGTTTGGTAGGGCGTGATTTAGAGGTTCTAAAAGGAAATGGGATATTCATACTTGTATCGCAATCAATAATAGCTACCGTAGTTTATTTAATCCCGTTAAAATAGCGTTGAAATTTGAAGCAAATCTGAAGTTGAAGCAGAATGACTTAAAGAAGGTTATATCAGGTTTTTGTTAAAATCTGTTAAATACCCTCAATTTCATGCCAACTACAGAATGTTAGGATAGTATTGTGAAAATAGAAGGTCCCGGGCGGTTATGTTCTGGTGTTTGTCGATACAAAAGCCCTCTCTGCCGGCACATCGTTTATAATGTTTAAAGGCTTTTTAAATTTAATAGAAACTTATTGATGTAACCTGATTTTAAATTTATGGACAGAAAAGAATTTCTTTCAGCTATTGGTATTACTGCCGTGTCATTCGCCCTTATCAACTGCGTAGGTTGTTCCAAAAAATCGGACGGCTCCGCATCTGGTGTTACTGGCCCTTCCGGCGTAGACTTTACACTTGATCTTAGTACATCAGCTAACTCAGCACTGCTTACTAACGGCGGTTACCTGGCATCTAACGGAGTTATTGTTGCCAAAACATCCGCCGGTACGTATATCGCTGTTCAGCAATCCTGTACTCACGAGAGTTATCCCCTGATTTATCAGGGCAGCAGCCAGCAGTTTTACTGTAATAACCATGGTTCGGCTTTTACAGAAAAGGGTGTTGTTAAAAATTCGCCGGCAAACCGTAGCCTAACGGTATATCAAACTACATTAACCGGAACATCGCTGAGGGTGTTCTCTTAAAAATTGGTAAAAATGAAACTATTAACAATTTTTCTTTTCTTGTTTACAACCAGTACCGCCACATGGCTGGGTGATTTCAATAAAGCACAAACTGAGGCAGCAGCAGCACATAAACTTATCCTGGTTAATTTCTCCGGATCAGATTGGTGTGGCCCATGCATTCGTTTGAGGAAGGAAATTCTGGAATCGGAAAAATTCAATGATTTTGCTACAGATCGCCTGGTGTTGGTTCGTGCCGATTTTCCGCGGCAAAAGAAAAATCAATTGAGCAAAGAACAGGTAAAACTGAACGAAGCGCTGGCCGACAAATATAATCCCGACGGCAAGTTTCCATTTACGCTGCTGATTGATGAGCATGGTAAAGTATTAAAAGAATGGGATGGATATCCCGATGAAACTGCCGACCAGTTTATTAGCCAAATCCAATCTTCTGCAAATGCCAGCCATTGAAACCATTAAAAAGGCAACAACCGCTTACAAGCGGGTACTGAAGTTGATGGGGAACCGGTTTGAGATTAGCGTGGTAGGTGATAACCAGGATTGGGCAGATAGTTGTATTGATATGGCTGTTGCCGAGATTAGCCGGATTGAAAAACTGTTGACCACCTTCAGCGATGATAGCCAAACTAACCAGATTAATGCGGCTGCGGGTATCCGGCCGGTAAAGGTTGATCTTGAAGTATACCAGCTGATAGAGCGCTCATTGAAAATATCTGAGCTTACCCAGGGAGCGTTTGATATTACTTATGGTTCTATTGATAAAAGCCTTTGGAATTTTGATGTGAACATGAAAAGCTTGCCGGCTGCAGAAACAGCCCGGGAGACGGTACGCCTTATTAATTACAGAAATGTAATCATGGATGCCGAAAATACCACAGTTATGCTCAAAGAAAAAGGTATGCGCATTGGTTTTGGAGGAATAGGAAAGGGCTATGCGGCAGATCGCGCTAAAGCTGTGCTACAGCAAAATGGAGTAAGTAGCGGGATAGTAAACGCAGCTGGCGACTTGATTACCTGGGGAATGCAACCCAACGGCAACCCCTGGACAATTGCTATTGCCGATCCGGATAAGCGAATGACGCCATTCTCTACACTCAATATCAGCAATATGGCTATTGCTACATCCGGTAACTATGAAAAGTTTGTCATCATCAATGGTAAAAAATATTCGCACACTATTGACCCAAAAACCGGCTTTCCGGTAAGCGGAATTAAGAGTGTAAGCATTATTTGCCCCAGCGCGGAGTTTGCCGATGCAATGGCCACACCCGTCACAGTTATGGGAGTTCATGTAGGACTTAACCTCGTAAACCAATTGCAACAGCTTGCTTGTGTAATCATTGATGACGATAATCAACTCTATACCTCCCAAAATATTAACATTAAAAATTAGTAGATGAAAAAAATACCCCTGAATAAATTAATACTCATAGCCAGTTTACCAGTCTTCGGCTTATCGTCATGTATGTCTGTAAAAGCTTATCAAAAAAACCGCCTGAATGATGCCGAAATGGAGTTGTCTGCCCGTAAATCGCAGAAGTTTGAACAAAGTTTTCAATTATACAGAGAAGGTGGCTCGGGAGCCAATGGTGGTAAAAGCGGCGGTGGCTGCGGATGTAACTAAAAACGCGGCTTGATATGAGAAAAATATATTTATGTGTGGCTGCCCTATATTTAGGGATTGTTGCTTCGCACGCGCAAACTAAAACTTTACCGGTTAAGGATAGTAGCAATTATGAAGCACGGAAGCTTAAAATTGAAGAGATCAATATCATTTCGGCTTATTACCACCAAAATGGTAACAACTCTGCAGTAACCGGAGGCATCGGCACCGAAAACTTAACTGATTTTGCCAATACATTTGATTTGCAACTTTCAAAATATGGCGTAAGTGGCAAGAAACATACTTTTACTTTCGAGCTGGGGGTAGATCACTACACCTCTGCATCATCAGATAAGATAGACCCGAACAGTATTTCCTCCGCCTCCAGGCAGGATACCCGAGTATACCCATCATTGAACTGGACCGTTTCAAACGACAAAACCGGCAACGCTTTCGGATTAACTGGATCTTATTCGCATGAGTTTGATTATCAGTCTTTTGGTGGGGGTATAAATCTTACCCGGGTATCTAAGGATAAAAATACCCAGTTTGATTTTAAGGGTCAGGTTTTTCTTGATACCTGGAAAGTAATTTTACCGGTTGAACTGCGACCGCCAGGATATGGTTCAGGATCTGACCGCGATGGGCGAGGCGCCGTTGACCATAGTCCGCGTAATTCATTCAGTACCTCTTTTTCTGTTTCACAGGTGCTAACGCCCCGGCTTCAGGCTTTACTGATCATCGAGCCATCTTATCAGCATGGTTTGCTGGCCACCAAATACCAGCGTGATTATTTTACCGATGGCTCTGAACGGGTAGAAAGCCTTCCCGGTAGTCGATATAAACTCCCCATAGCCGTACGATTTAACTATTTCCTGGATGATCATTTTGTGATCCGGACGTTTTACCGTTACTATATGGATAGTTGGGGTATCCGGGCCCATACCGCAGAGTTGGAAATACCTATTAAACTAACTTCATTTGTATCGGTGAGCCCTTATTACCGGTATAATAACCAGCAGGGTACACGCTATTTTGCACCTTATGGGCAGCATAATCCTACCGATACATATTACACCAGCGATTATGACCTATCTACATTACATAGCAATTTTGTTGGGGCCAATATAAGGTTGTCTCCGCCTACAGGTGTGTTTGGTTGGCAGCATTTCAATTCGCTGGA
The DNA here is from genome assembly GCF_056405015.1 of Mucilaginibacter sp. P2_A4. Lineage (NCBI taxonomy): Bacteria > Pseudomonadati > Bacteroidota > Sphingobacteriia > Sphingobacteriales > Sphingobacteriaceae > Mucilaginibacter > Mucilaginibacter sp. P2_A4. Next base: position 141,514 of record NZ_JBFUCX010000007.1, read on the forward strand.
GATTAGGGCAGGCCACTACATGCGCTCCACCGGATTGAATTCAAATATTGTAACGCTGGCCATGAAGTTCAAATAATATACCCGTTAATAAAACAAGTGAAAATGCATCACGAGCACCATGTAACCAGTTCAGAAACCATCAGAGATATCGTGATCGGTATGTCTGATGGGTTAACAGTCCCTTTTGCTTTAGCGGCAGGTTTAAGCGGAGCTATCAGTTCTTCGGGTCTCGTGGTCACCGCGGGTATCGCGGAGATCGTTGCGGGTTCTATAGCTATGGGCTTGGGTGGTTACCTTGCCGGGCGAACAGAGGTAGATCATTACCAGTCTGAACTAAAGCGGGAATATGAAGAAGTAGAGCGCCTGCCTGAACAGGAAAAGGCAGAAGTGAGAGAAGTATTTGCAGGCTTTGGTCTTTCGGAAACTTTACAGCATCAAATTGCTGATGAAATGACAAAAGACAAAAAACAATGGGTGGAGTTTATGATGCGCTATGAATTGGGATTGGAAGAACCCAATGCCAACCGGGCAAAAAAAAGTGCCGTTACTATTGGCATCTCCTACATTGTTGGAGGCATTATCCCCCTGACACCATACATTCTTATTAGCCATGCTCAGGAAGCTCTTTTTTATTCTTGTGGACTTACATTAATTTGCTTATTTATCTTTGGCTACTTTAAAAGTAAGATGACGGGCCAACCGGCATTAACCGGGGCATGCAAAGTAGTTGTAATTGGCGCACTTGCCGCTGGGGCTGCTTTCATGATGGCTAAGCTAATTACCGGAAAATAAAGCCTGCTAACTTAGTGTAAATATGAATGCCATTCCTGTTAAAACAAAAATTGCATCAAATCAGGTTCTGAAAATCAGCCCGTTTAAGGAAGTGATCAAGCCCACTGTGCCGCATAAACATGTTGGTTACTTCGAGCTGATCATATTAAGTCAGGGTTCGGGATTTCATACCATTGATGACAGCACATTCGAGGTGTTGCCCCCAGCTATTTATTTTTTAAAGCCTGGCCAAACGCACTGCTGGGATTTTTCCAGGATACCCAAAGGCTTTGTTATCCTGTTCAGAGAGGAGCTGCTGAACAGGGAAGGTTTGGAGATTGTTTATCATTTGCCTTCGCACTTAATTCCTGCAAATAGTGACACGCTTTTAGAGTTGGTAAAAAGATTTCACCAGGACTATCAATCCGGCACATCACTCACTATACTTAAAGTTTATTTACAACTGATTCTGTTAAAGATTGCAGAGAGGGAAAATGCCTTACCACAAAAAGATGCAGCGTTTAATGCCGTTTATTACCAATTTAAAAGCCTGGTTAATGAAAACTACCAACAGATAAAAAAGATACAGGATTATGCCGATCTGTTAAACGTGCCAACATCCCGGTTAAATATGATCTGTAAGAACGCTTCAGGTAAAACCCCTTCCATGTTGTTAAATGAGCGCATCCTCTTAGAATCCAAAACGTTGTTATCCAATACTCCATTGTCTATCAAAGAAATTGCCGCCGTTCTCAATTTTTCTGATACTTCACACTTTGTTAAATTTTTCAGGCTCAATACCAATTTAACACCGGGTAAGTACCGGGAGCTTGCCTTGGCATCGGCAGGCAAAACAGTTTAATTATACCGCAAATGATAGGTATTATACCGTGATCAACATGCGGTAAACTCTACTTTTACAGGTGCTATCTGCATGCTATCATGAAAGTACGTTTACTACTCGGTTGTTTTATCTTGTTTTTTTCTTATACCCATTCATTTGCGCAGAGAGCGATTTTGAAAGGTAATGTGACGGATGCCAAAAGCAAATTGCCGGTTGAATATGCGAGTGTTGCCCTGTTCAAAACAACAGATTCCACACTGGTTGCCGGCCAGGTAACCATGGCCAATGGCGAATTTGAGTTTGCCAAAATACAACAAGGCAGCTATCGCCTCAAAGTTGTATTTATAGGCTATGAAACTAAATATCTGAAAGATATTAATGTATCATACAGCCAGCAACTGAACTTAGGCGATATCCAGATCAATCCCTCGGGTAAAATGCTGAACGAGGTTGCTGTTTCTGGCCAGAAAATAACAGCATTAAATAAAATTGATAAACAAAGCTATAAAGCCGGGCCGTTTGAGTCTGCCAAAGGCGGCTCAGCTATTGATGTATTAAAAAATTTGCCATCTGTTGCTGTCAATGCCGAGGGCGACATTAGCGTACGTGGCTCAGCTGGCTTTATGGTACTCATTAACGGTAAACCTGTTTTGGCCGATGCACAAACGGTGCTAACACAGTTACCGGCCAATGTGATAGATAATATAGAACTGATAACGGCGCCATCAGCTAAATATGATCCGGATGGCCGGGGCGGCATCATCAATATAGTTACTAAAAAGGGTACGGCGGATGGCCTTACACTTACAGCCAATGCACAGGGCGGGCTGCCCAGTACAACCTACTATGGCAACCTGGAGAAGCCGAAACGCTTTGGAGGCGATGCCACCATTAATTATAGGAAAAATAAGTGGGATATTTCGGTGGGGGGTAATTATACCCGGAATGATAATGCAGGTTATCGGGAAGGTGACGTTTATACAAAAAATTTCACCAACAATACCATCACCCGTTTCCCATCTAACGGAGAAAGAAGTTTCGACCGGTATAATTATGCCGGAAGGGCATCCGTAAGTTATGCTGCCGACCCGAACAATGTAATTTCGGTGGGACTGTACAGTGGCAAAAGATACCAGGCGCGCCTGGCCGATCTGCTGTACAGCAACACCACTTCAAACCTAAGCAACAATACACCTATCAAAAGCACAACCTATTATAACTCAAACCTACAAACCAAAGAAGGCGCTTTTAATCTGGGGAATATTGATTATGCCCACACCTTCACCAATAAATCAACCCTGATAGCCAGTTTGCTGTATGAGCATGATAACTTGTACGGGGCTACCCAAAATCGAAATTTAAAATATCCAAATACAACCGACACTATACAATATGTAAATAACCCTTATAAAAGACCCATCAATGCTTACCGGTTAAAACTTGATTATAGTGTAACCCTTGGCATGGGGAAACTGGAAAGCGGTTACCAGTTCAGGCATGATACCCAGGATGGTATTTTTGATTATTTTGTAACACCGGCCACCTCGCAACCCGATCTGGACAGGTTTAGCGGCAGTACCCACGCTAAAAATGATATCAATTCATTTTATAGTCAATATACAGGCAAATTACAAAAGCTGGAATACGTTGGGGGCTTGCGTTATGAATATGCAGCACGCACGGTTAACTTGTCATATGACCTCAATCCTCATATCCTGAATCTGTCCAATCTATTTCCTTCTGCCAGTTTGCTGTATCACATCAACGAGGGTTGGAACCTTAAGGCGGGCTACAGCAGGCGGGTACAGCGTAATAGCAATTTAGAATTAAACCCTATACCCGAGCGCGAACATTCAGAAACACTGGAACAGGGCGACCCCGACCTGCTGCCGGAATTTATTGACCTGGCCGAGTTGGGTATGAACCGGAGTTTTACCAAAGGCTCCTTCTTTACCACGCTATATTACCAGCATATTAAAAACCCCATACAACGGCTCAACAGCGTGTATGCCGATACCATCCTGAACCGGGTGTATACCAATGCCGGAAGCGCCAGGTTATTCGGACTGGAGGGGGGAATGAATTTATCGCCCTTTAAATGGTGGAACATTTATCTTGGCGGCAACCTGTATAATTATAAAATACTTGGTAACATTGCCATTTTAAATGAGCCTTTTATCATCTCCAATACAAAGTGGGCCTATTCGGTTAATGGTAACACCAGCTTTCAACTGAGCAAAACGCTTAGTTTGCAAGCTAACGTGAACTATCTTTCTAAAAGGCCAACAGCCCAGGGAGAAGATGGACGGTTTTTTGTACCGAATACCTCTGTGAAAAAAACATTCATGAAAGGGCGCCTGTCTGCATCGCTGCTATGGCAAAACATGAACATGGGGGTGTTAGGCGCAAACAAACAGCGTATTACTACTGCCGGGCCTAATTTTTACACTACAACAAACTACATCTCTGAAACAGATATACTCCTGCTCAACCTTAGTTTTAGTTTAAACAGGTTTACCAGTAAATTAAAATTACCCACCAGCGAAACAGGTGATAAAGAGTTTTAATAAAGATAGGTTACAAAATAATAGCTTCGTTTAAACTACACTTTACCCCCCATTGATCATATCAGAGACGATACCTTTATTATCCTTGCGTTCGGCTAAAAAAACACCAGCCAGGTGAACAAAGATAAAAGCAATGATCAGGTACATACAAAAGCCATGAACTTCTTTAACGCTGTGTCTGATAGATTTGAAAGGTGCCAACAAGTCTTCAAATGCCAAAAATAAACCGGTTACAGCCATAACCACGAGCAGAATATAAAATGCAGCATAAATAGCTTTTACCGTAAGTTCATGTTTTGCCAGCTCCCTTTCCTTTTTTGTAGATTGGAATTGCCGGTAAACGCTTTTCATTTTACGAATGAATTTTTGATCGGCCAACTGAAAAAACTCAAAAACTAAGCGAAATAAAAATAAACCAACCAATACATACCCAAAATAGGTGTGTATGCTCCAGACACTATCGCTAAGCGCATGTGCAACAGAACCAGCCTGCTTGTCGCTTACTGTGCTGCCGGCGTTCTTTAATTCATCTTTAATCAGTGTCGATACAACGTGGTCATCCGTAATGGTTGCATTGATTAATACCGTGATTAATGAACTGCTGATAACGATGGTATTGGCCCAGTGCCATACGCGCAGCGAAGTTGAATATTTTTTAGTGTGTCCGTGATGCTGGACGTCTTTACGGACAGGTTCGATTGTTGCCATATTGGTTCTAATTAGTACAGGCTTGGCTTAAGTATGTTTTAATGTTAATCAGATTTAAGCGGATGATCGTGATTGTGTTTTTTTAATATAAAATATCGGGCTTTCTTTTTTGAGCACCTTATTTACCGCAAATAGCGTCTGAATTGTTTGTAAATTACCAAATAAATATGAAGCAAATCTGTAGTTGCGCTATTGTTACCCGATTCATAAAATAACAGGTCGCATATACTTCAGGTTGTCTTCAATTTCGGTGGTTATATTTGAATAAAAAGCAACTTTGAAAATACTGGTAATAGAAGACGAGCAAGGTTTACGTGAGAACATCACCAACTATTTGAATGTAGATGGCAATATCTGCGAAAGCTGTAGCGCGTTGAATCCTGCATTACAGAAACTATCAGACTATGACTATGATTGCGTTCTGTTGGATATCGGGCTGCCTGACGGAGACGGTTTTGGTGTTCTGGAGTACTTGCGAACCAATCAGAAAAATGAAGCAGTGTTGATCATTTCTGCCAGAAATTCGTTAGATGATAAATTAAAAGGATTAAATGTTGGTGCCGATGATTACCTGACCAAGCCCTTTCATTTAGCAGAACTCAAGGCTCGCCTTATGGCAGTTTACCGCAGAAAGGCATTAAATACTAATAATAAGCTGGTATTTAATGAGATATCCATCGATGTATTGGGCCGGACGGTTGAAGTTAATGAAACCGCTATCGTCCTGACCCGGAAGGAATATGATATGCTATTGTATTTTATTGCCAACAAGGGTAAGGTTATCTCCAAAAATGCCATTGCGGAGCACCTGTGGGGTGATGAGATGGATATGCATGATAATTTTGATTTTATTTATACACACATCAAAAATCTTCGCCGGAAACTACTGGACGCGGGCGGCAAAGACTATTTAACTTCCATTTACGGGCTTGGGTATAAATTTATTGCTTAATGAAATTATCGGCACATTATACCAGGACGAGTATTTACATCACCCTCAGCGTATTATTGACTGGGGCGGTCATCTATTATTTTGCTATTAATTACATTGCCCAGCAACAGCTGAACGAGGGACTTCAACAGCAATTGACAGAAGCAGAAGAATATGTAAGGAGCAGTAATCAAAACCCGCAACAGTATGACCTTGACAAAGATCATGCAGTGTTTATCAAAACTAATGAGCAGGAGTTACAGAAACGTTTTTTTGATACTATCTATTTCAATCCCAAGGAGCAGCGGAAGGAGGCTGGACGTGCAGTTGAGGACCTGGTTAAGCTGAAAGATACCAATTACAAGGTCATTATTACCATTTCCAGGGCTGGCCAAAAATACCTTATAGAGATTATCATCATCATTACCCTTGCCCTGCTGGCAGGTTTGTTATTGGTGCTTTTTATCATCAATAAATATTTTCTAAATAGCCTTTGGAAACCATTTCAACTCACATTAAAGGAGATAAAGCAATTCAACATTGCAGATGTTAACCAGTTTAAAGGAAAGGCAAGTAAGGTGGACGAATTTGCTGAACTTAACGAAGCCATCCGGGAGATGTCTTTAAGGGTAACCTATGATTACCTTAACCTGAAGCAATTTACAGAGAATGCCTCCCATGAAATGATGACCCCTTTAGCTGTTGTGACCACCAAGCTGGATACGCTGATCCAGGATGAAACCTTAAGTGTTGAACAATTGGCACAGATTACTGACATCTACAGCTCGATCAATAAATCAAGCCGGCTTAATCAAACTCTATTATTGCTGGCAAAATTGGAAAATAAACTGATCACTGATGAGGTGCCAATTAGCCTTGAAGTTGTGCTGCCCGCAAAAATGCTGCAGTTTCAGGAACTGATGCAAACCAAAGATCTTTCGTTTAAGTCCAATCTGCAGCCCAGGCAGGTGTTAGCCAACAAATACCTGATCGATATTTTATTAAATAATCTGTTCAGTAATGCCATCAGACACAATAATCCCGGTGGCGTTATTAGTATCGAATTGACAGAAGATCAATTGTGTATTAAGAATACCGGTGCTGGCCATCCGTTAGATGAGCATCTGATCTTTGAACGTTTTCAAAAGGGTAAGGAATCACAGGGCACCGGCCTTGGATTAACGTTGGTTAAAAATATCTGCCAGCATTATGGCTATACCATCCGCTACCAATATGAATCCGGATGGCACGGGTTTATCCTCTCTTTTAAGAAAACTGTCGCTGATCAGGGATTATCATGATCCTGTTTTGTCACTTTTGTTATACAATTCAAATTTAGCGACCAACTACAATTTTGCTTCAGATTATCACGATAGTTTTAAGGCGAATGCGATTTGCATACGTTTAAAACGGAATATCAATGAAATATCTATTCGTACTTATCCTTGCGTTTTCTACCCTGAAACTTAAAGCACAGGACAATTATGAGATCCAGGTTTATGGTTCTGAAACAGTTGAAAAGGGTAAAACCATGGTGGAGCTGCACAGTAATTACACGATCAACGGAAGTAAGACAGTAGCTAATGGCGAGCTTCCGACAAACCACGTAGAACATGAAACGATTGAGATAACACATGGCTGGACCCCCTGGTTCGAAACCGGTTTTTATTTTTTTAATTCGATGGGCGATGGCGGTCGTACCGCCTACGTGGGCTCCCATATCAGGCCAAGAGTTGCTGCACCGCTGAGCTGGAACTGGCCAGTTGGTGTAAGTATTTCAACCGAATTTGGCTTTCAAAAAAGTGCATTCTCGGCAAATACAAGCACACTGGAAATAAGACCTATAGTTGATAAAAAATGGAATAAATTATATGTTTCCGTTAACCCAACCCTGGAGAAAAGCTTTAAAGGGCCGGATGAGAACAGGGGATTTATCTTTTCGCCTAATGTTAAAGGCAGTTATGACGTGACTAAAGTTGTTGCCCTCGGCTTAGAGTATTATGGCAGCACCGGCCCGTTTTTTCATTATGACACATTCAAACAGCAGGATCATCAGTTGTTTGTAGCGACAGATTTGAATTTTGACCCTAATTGGGAATTTAACGGTGGCGTTGGCTATGGTTTTACGCAAAATGCAGATAGAGCTATCATTAAAATTATTATAGGGAGGAGATTTTAGAAAAGATTTATAGTCTGTGACAATTTTGTTATCTGGCCTTAGATCTGGCCTTCCGTGGGAATTGAACTTCTCGTTAAGGTTGGTTTACTATAAAAGTACGCTTCTGTTTAACAGCCCACCCGCCGTTTAGATTGATAATAGCCCGGCGTTAATAAAAAAGCTGGGTATCCGTTAGAAAACCCAGCCCAAGTATCTTGATAGCACCAAAGTGTTAGCTCTTTGCTTTTTTTGCTTCTTCCTTTTTCTTTTGCTGTTCTAAGAAATAACAATGTGCAGCACAGGCATGTAACTTATAGTTCATATGAGCGGTTCCAAAATTATGTCCTTTAGGGTCTAAAATGGCACATTTTTCTTTATCAAGGTCTTTCGTGTTAAGAATGTTCTGTCCATTGATATTGTAATAGGCCCCATTTTTCTTGGCCATACCCAATTTCTTACCATTGGCATCAATCACATTACCGGCCCCATCAATAAAGTAAAGCTTTTCCCCTTTGTTGTTGCGCACGATATTGTCTTTATCGATATACCCCAATTTGGTGCCACCGTAGTCTCGTATCCATCCCTTGTCGGTAATGGAGATTTTAAATGTCGTGTCTTTTTTGGTTTGGCCCCACGCACTAACAGTAACAGCTGTCGTCATTGTTAGTATAAATAAAAATAAATGTAGCTTTTTCATGATTTTGATCTTATCTGACGTAAATCTCCTTTATTTTTATTTTTAATTAAATGATAATCAATTGGTTATTAGGTGATGGAAATCACTTTTCTGATGGCGGGAAACGTCTTGCTTACTAATGGCTCCATTGTTATTCCACTGAGGTTGACGGGTCAATGTAAGCAAAAGATCCAGTCATTAGTGTTTCCGGACGGTTCGATGCCTGTGGCCTTTCAGGCGATAGTTATTGTTGATCAATATGGAACATACTAAACGCCTTTTGCACTATCATCGAGCGTGTAGCTGCTGCTTTTGCCATAGAATGCTAATTTGTAGGGTTGCAAACCTAAAAGTTAAACGGCCGTATTAACAACCCGCTAAAATACTTTCGGCTATCCGCTTGTTTAAAGCGGCTACCTTTGCATCGCCCAGCCCCTGCGCCACAATGACCGATCCGGTGATCAGACTTAACAATTGAGGAAAAAGTATCTTCACTTCGTCCGGTTCTACAAGTGTTTTGAGACGCGTTTTAATAAAATCTCCCCAATGCTCAAAATAAAGATCAACCTTCCCCCTTAACTCTTTTACATCCTCCTGGTTAAAATCATTTAAACCACGGGCAAAAGCGCAGCCATTAAAATCATCTTCAGAGAACCATTGTTCCAGGAAATCAAATATTGCCAAAATCTCCGCTTTAGCCCCGCCTTTTACACGCGAAACGTGTTTATCAAGCTCCGAAAACCGGAGCCAGTCCTTAGATTCTAAATAGGCAGCGATCACTTCGTTCTTTGAAGGGAAGTGATTATAAAAAGTTCTTTTTGATACACTGCTTTCTGCAATGATCCGATCAATTCCAATGGTATTAACGCCATATTCATTAAAAAGCGCATTCGCTGTTTTCAAAATGCGATCACGGGGTTTGAGCGATTCAATGGTATTTGCACGCAGGTCTTTAAAATTTGATACTTCAGTTGTCATAAATCATCCATTTGTCAATTTATAAAAAGTACACAAATCTGTCTACTTTTTCTCGCAAAAGTACACAAGTCTGTCTACTTTTGTCAAAGATAATATTAATAAACATTTTCAATAAAGGAGGAAAAAAAAATGACAAATTACAGCGAACACGAATTCAGGAAACAACCCTGGTTCGATCAAAAGAACTTCCCCGGCTTCGACCAGGCAATCCCGATGAAATCTATGGTGATTTACTGCTTTGATCCACGCGCCGCTAATATTCCCAATGCAGTTGCAGCATATTTTGGGGATGAGGTCTATCCTGGCGAAAACATATTTGACGAAGCCGGCAATAATGTAGGGTCGACACAAACCTTGTTTACGCTATCAAATGCCGGTGGCCGGGCTATCGGTGCTTTGCAGTCAGTTGCTACCATGAATTACCTATTTAACGACTTGGAAAGACTTATTGTAGTTCACCACTCTTTCTGTGGCGCAACCTCATTTGAACCGGACCAGCTTATCGAGAAGTTTCATGACCACTACCACGCAGATATCTCAAAAATGTGGGATCATGACGACCTGGCTATCATGGACTACGAGCAATCGATCAGGCATGATGTCGAACTGCTACGGTCAAGCCCGGTAACGCCGAAAAAAATGAAGATATATGGTTTCTTCTATGATATCAGTTCTGGCAAATTAACCGAGGTGCTTCGCGATATTCCGGCAGAATACTAAACGTAACTAATGCCATAAACACAGATCAATATGAATATAGATTTCAAACTCCCGGACACTGAAATCGTCAGACAAGCACACGATCTGGTCCGCTCAGCTTCGGGCGACATGCTTTATAACCACCTGATGCGGTGCTATTTTTTCGCGGAGCTATTCGCACAGCAGGAAAACTCCAATGCTGACCGCGAATTGATCTTCTTATCAACAACCATGCATGACCTTGGTTTCACAGACCTGGGCCGCGGCCCTAATCGTTTTGAAATAGAGGGTGCTCACGCAGCCCGCCGTCATCTCAAAGAATGGGGCGTTGAAGATGACCGAAGCTGGAAGGTCTGGACCAATATCGCCGCGCACACCTGGGACATTAACCTGTTCAAAGAAGACGAGGCCAGGATATCCCAACTGGGGATACTTTATGACGTAATCGCCCTGCCGCCGGAGATCAAACTTGACCCGGAAACGGTGGCAGAAATTGTTCGGCGCTACCCGCGCCTGGACTTTAAACATGGTTTTTACGAGATGCACAGGGAGGAATTGGAAAGTAAGCAGCCTTATCCGCACAGGTTTCATATGTGTACATGTATTGCGCATGAGCAGGGGCTTCAACTGGAAATCCTCAACCCGAAAACCTGGTTGAACGGTGCTCCTTTTAACGAATGACTCCGGCACAAGTTTAAAAAGCAAAGAGGCTGTATCATAAATCATGATCAGCCTCTTTTTGCCTTAGTAGAGTCAAGCTGCAAAAGTTCTAACTTTCATCATGATATAGAGGCAATTGTAAGCGCTCGAACATTAATTGAAAACACAAATAGTTTATAGGATTAATTCTTCACTATTAATTTTCTCGAAAGGCTGTTATTTTCGGCTGATTATTTATTCTCATAAATAATTCCAACTAAATATATAAATCTACTATATGCATCGCTATTGTCACACAATTATATGATTTAAATCATATAATATAGATCAAAGTGTGCTCATTTTTGCGTTATGGAACTCGCAATAAATCCGCAAACAAAGATCAGTCAACTGCTCGAAGTCGACCGAGACCTGGTGATCAAGACGCTGGTCGGCTTGAATAAAAAATTTTCAAGACTTAAAAATCCATTACTACGGAATTTATTGATCAAAAGGGTTAGCATTGCCGATGCCTGCAAAATATCAAAAACCGAGATCGCTGATTTTATGGGGAGCATGAAGCAGATCGGATTCAAAGTAACAACTGACACTTGCGTTGAAAATAATATATCCGTGCCGAGTGCTTCTTTCCAGGAGCCGTTGGATTATCTCGAACTTGATGTTCGCCCTATATTGGCCCGGGATAAAGATCCTCTAAAAGAAATATTAGCCTGTATTAAGAAACTCGAAGACGGTCAGGGATTAAAACTTATCAATACCTTCGAGCCGCTGCCATTGATCCATTTGCTGGTGGACAAAGGATTTTCTTTCCGTATGGAACACCCGGAACCAAATGTGGTCGTAACTTATCTTAGCAAAGCAGTACCGACGACGAAAGAAACGGCAACCATTCCTTTAACAGTCCCGACAGCTGATAATGACCAATTTGACCAGCTGCTGAAAAGATTCGACGAACACCGAATTATTTTTCTTGATGTTCGCCAGCTGGAGATGCCAAAACCCATGCTGGCCATCCTGGAGCAAACGCCGAACCTTGTGGCAGGTAACGCCTTATTTGTACATCACAAAAAGATGCCGGTATACCTGCTCCCTGAACTGGAGAAACAGGAATTGACCTATGTCTTTAAAACGATTGGCCCGGCTGATATCAAGATGCTGATCTATAAAAAATGAGTGGGATAAAGCAGAACCCTGGCCTTTATAAGATCGTGGTAACCCATTATGTGGCTGCCGCGTTTTGTTTTTCGGCACTTTCTGTGATGATGCTGTGCTCCGTGAAAGCTTTTACCGGGCACTATTTCCATCCGCAGATCCTTGCTATCACCCATATGGCCGCGCTCGGCTGGGGAACAATGATCATCCTCGGGGCATCTTATCAGTTGATCCCTGTTGTACTGGAAACGGAACTGTACAGCGAAAGGCTCGCGTGGATAAGCTTTGCGCTGTTTATGCCTGGGTTAATTGCACTTGTCTATTCATTTTGGGTATTTGTACCGGGTATCCACATGCAATGCGGGGCTATTTTATTGCTTTTGGCGGTTGTCCTGTTTACGGTCAATGTATATCTGACTGCTAAAAAGAAAAAGCAGCAGACCATCCAGGAGGATTTTATCTTCAGCGCCTGTATCTGTCTTTGCCTGACCATTGCGTTAGGCGCGGCTTTGGTCTTTAATTTTACGCTGTCCATATTTCCGCAGGATCATCTGCATTTTCTGAAATTGCACGCGCATATGGGGTTGATCGGATGGTTCCTGCTGATGCTGATCGGCGTGAGTTCCAAACTGGTACCCATGTTCCTGGTATCTTCGTATCAAAGCACCAAATTGCTTACCTACAGTTATTACCTGATCGTCGGCGCGCTGCTGTACTTCCTGGTAGATTCCTATCTATTCGGGCTCAGCCTACGTACCTATCTGATATTCGCGATAGGTACCGCCGGATTAACCTGCTATTTTATCTTCATTTTAAAATGCCTGCGGTCGCGGTTAAGAAAACATATCGATCTGCCGATGATGAACAGTTTCCTGTCGTTTATCCTGTTAAAGATAGCAACGCTAACCGTTCCATTCATCATCTACTTCCACCTCAGAAACAACCCGGTGACAATCCGGTTTTCCATGATCTATGGTGAATTCATGTTGATGGGCTGGATCACCGCGTTAATACTGGGGCAAACTTTCAAGACTCTGCCCTTCATTGTTTGGGTAAAACACTATGAGCATCTAACAGGCAAATTCAAAACGCCGATGCCCGCGGACCTTTTTTCAAATAACCTGCTAAAGGCACAAACAGTTTCCTACCTGATCTTTTGTGTGACCTTTATGCCTGGCTGTTATTTATTGTTTATGCCGCTTATCTACGTCGGGATAGCCGCGCTAATGATTACCGCGATGCTTTACCTATCCAACATCTTTATTGTACTTTTTCATAAAACGAAAACTTATGGCAAGCTTTGATATTACCGACCCCAATTCCTTTTTAAAAGAACAAATCATAGAAACGCTCCGCCTGGTGATGGATCCGGAACTGCACATCAACATTATCGACCTTGGGCTGGTTTACGGCATAGAAATAGACAGCCCTAAAAAACAGGTTCAGGTTCAGATGACCTTGTCCTCTTCGTATTGCCCAATGGGTGAAAGCATTGTATCTGCGGTTAAAAACTGTATCGAGGGCCATTATGAAGGTTATACGACTAACATCGACCTTGTTTGGGAACCAGTTTGGTCATATAATAATATATCTGATGAAGGTAAACGGTTGTTAGGCATGTAATGAAACGCTTTTTCACCCTTAATTACCCCCGCTGGGCGATCGTTAATTTTATTGTGCTGAGCATCTTCGGTGTAATGCTGCGTTATATACAGCTTTATGACATTCCCGGACTTGATTACCAGTTCATCCTGCACGCACACTCGCATTTCGCTTTCTCAGGCTGGATGTTTTTTTCAATTGCCTTGCTGATCGCATTATTATGCGGTGACGGCAAAATCGGTTCCGGTTTCACAATTGTCCTTTTATTAACGCTCGTCAGCGCTTATGGTATGCTGGCCAGTTTTTCCTGGCAAGGCTATAAACTTGTTTCCATTAGTTTTTCAACACTTTTTGTAGGTATAACTTTTCGTTTTACGTACCTCGTATTTCATGGAAATTTATTAAAAAACCGTGTGAGCGAAACGGCTTATATCCTCCTCCGGGGTAGCCTGATCTTATTATGTCTTTCCGCGTTGGGGCCATTCACCTTAGGCCCGCTGGCTGCATTGGGGCTTAAAAACACACCGTACTACCAGGACGCGATCTACTTCTACCTGCATTTACAAATGAACGGGTTTATGTTACTCGCTGTTTTGGGACTACTGGCTGCTGCCTTGCCAATTAAGCCATTAGGAAGGCGATCAAGGCTATGGCTGTATCTTTTTATCTTTTCCACGGTACCTCTCTTTTTTATTTTCACCTTATGGAGCAAGCAAGGTAATATTGTCTGGATTCTGGCCTGTATCAGTGCTGGCTTAAACTTGGTCAGTTGGCTTGCACTGTGTTTTAATTTTAGAAGTCAATGGCGCAATTTGTCGTTTATAGAACGGGCGGCTTTCATAGGCCTCACTTTCAAATGCGTTTTTCAACTCCTGGTATGTGTTCCTGCCGTTGGCGACTGGACCTTCCTCAACCGCAACCTGATTATTGGTTACATCCATTTGCTTACCCTGGGAATAATCATGCCCCTGTTGATCGGTCAGTTTTTAAGGAAAAGCCTGATTGTCCGCTGTAAATCAGTTTCCATAGTAAACACCCTTTATATCTTGCTGGTGGTAGCATACCTCTGCCTGCTCTTTATACAACCCTTGTTAGCGTTATTTTCCATCACAATCCCATCTTACCAGTCCCTGTTATTTTTACTTTGCCTTTCCTTTCTTCCTGTCGGTATTTTATTGTTGTTTAAGACAAAAAGCAACGTATAAAGGCCAGACGTGACGACAATCACTTTTTGATAAATAATAAAAGATATATTTGTCTTTTATTATTTAACAATTTAGAAAATGGAAGTATTAGACATTTTGGACGTGACCGTGATCGAACCACGGTTTAAACATCCAAAGATTTTTGACAAGTTCGATTCGCTGTTAGCAGGCGAAGCTTTTATTATTTACAATGACCATGATCCTAAACCTTTGTATTATCAGCTCCTGGCTGAAAGAGGTCAGGTATTCTTTTGGGATTATCTGGAAAGCGGGCCGGAAGTATGGCAGGTGAAAATCGCCAAAAAGACCGAAGCAGAAAACACCGAGACCATTGGTGAGATTGTGGCAAAAGATTACCGTAAAGCGCAAGTCTTTAAAAACTTAGGTATAGACTTTTGCTGTGGTGGTAAAAAAACCATAGCTGAAGTTTGTGAGAAAAAAGGGATCAGTCCCGAAGAAGTGGTGCGTCAGCTCGAAGCCGTTAAAGGTGAAGCCACCACGACCAGCGAAAACGATTTTCAAAACTGGGACCTGGGCTTCCTGAGTGATTATATTATCAATACTCACCACCGTTATGTACGCGATAATACAGCTTTCATCCTGGAGATAGCGCAAAAAGTAGCCCGCGTCCATGGCGAAAGACATCCTGAACTTATCCAGGTAGCCCAGTTATTCGAACGGATCGGCAATGACCTGATCCTGCACATGGTAAAAGAGGAAAAAATACTATTTCCTTTTATTAAGGAACTGGCACAGGTTTACCATACAGGTGGATTGCTGCCTTCGGCAAACTTCGGAAAGATCTCCGTACCGATACAGGTGATGGATTCCGAACATGAGCAGGTAGGTGGCGACTTTGAAACTATAAGGACCATTACTTCGAACTATCAATTGCCGATGGACGCCTGCAGTTCTTATATTATACTATTCAAGAAATTGGAAGAATATGAAAACGACTTGCACCGTCACGTGCACCTGGAAAGCAATATCCTGTTTCCTAAAGCCATTCAGCTCGAAAAGGAATTATCTTAACGGATAATTATATATAAGGGTTGTAAAATCAACAGCACAAAAAATGATACTATCCAAATCATGTGAATACGCCATCAGGGCGACGGTTTATGTCGCCCTTAAAAGCAGGAAGAATGAAAAGACGGGGATCATCGAGGTTGCTGGAGCAATTGGTTCGCCCATGCATTTTACAGGCAAGATATTGCAAACCCTGGTCCATAAGAAGATTCTTTCGTCCGCGAAAGGGCCGACCGGTGGTTTTTATGTTGAAAACGGGCAGGACCTTTTCCTGATCGACATTGTACGGGCCATTGATGGCAACGACCTTTTCACCTCTTGTGTGCTGGGTTTAGAGAAGTGTTCGCAAGCACAGCCATGCCCGATGCACGAACAGGTCAAACCGATCCGGGATATGTTAATGGCCGAGTTCAGCAAGAAGCTGGTTACTGAACTGGTGGAAGATTTCCAGCAGCATAAATACTTTTTGAAGTAAAAAAATTTGATTTAATAAAAGACATTTATATCTTTTATTAATATGATTTAAAGTGGATAAAATAAGCATAAACAAACCGAACATAGCTTATAATATGATTTAAATCATATTATAAGCTGTCGGACATCACGTCCGCCCTGCTTGTTTACTGATAGTTTTATCAAAAATTAAAACACAAGAAAAATGAAAAATTTAAAAACCTTACTTATTGCTACGCTCGTGTCAGGTTTGACCTTTTTATATGCCTGCGGTCCGTCAAACGGAGCCACGGAGGCAGACAATACATCGGCCGCTACGCCAGCAGCAAGCGCGGATATTGACCCGGCTGCAAAAAGCGACAGCAAGGGTGTCGGCAAATTCACGGATGTGAAACTGACTGCCATTGACCCCGCAATGGCGGATAAAGGGCTTGTCGTGTTTAACGCGAAATGCGCTGCCTGTCATAAATTGACCGACCAGAAAGTGGTTGGCCCGGGCTTGAAGGATGTTACCAAAAGACGCACCCCGGAATGGATTATGAACCAGATCACCAACCCAGTTGAAATGGAAGCAAAAGATCCGGTTGGCCAGGCATTATTGGCAAAACACCTGACCCAAATGACCTTCCAGAATGTAACGGATGAAGAAACCCGCCAGATATTGGAATACTTTAGAAAAAACGACAGCAAATAACATTTAAACTTTTACGGATTATGAAATTTTCACCTTATAAATTATTGGTAGCGGCCCTGGCTTTGTTAGCGGGCAGTACCATTTATGGCTGTAAACCCGGAAAAGCCGGCTCATCAGTCGATGCCGATGCCGCGCAAAAAGTATATGTGGCACCAGGTAAATATGATGAAGTATATGCTTTTCTATCCGGCGGGTTTAGCGGTCAGGTAGCTGCCTACGGTATTCCTTCCGGACGCTTGTTAAAAGTGATCCCTGTATTTTCTCAAAATCCGGAGAACGGCTACGGTTATTCGGAAGAAACCAAACCGATGCTGAATACTTCACACGGCTTTGTGCCCTGGGATGATTCGCATCACCCGGAGCTTTCAAAAACCAATGGCGAGGACGATGGCCGCTGGTTATTTATTAATGGAAATAACACGCCGCGTATCGCTCGTATTAACCTGGCAACCTTTAAAACAGCAGAAATTTTAGAATTGCCGAACATCGGCGGAAATCACGCGTCCCCGTTTTGCACAGAAAATACGGAATATGTTGTCGGCAATACCCGTTTCAGCGAGCCGCTTGATAACAATAAAACAGATAATCCGATCAGCAGCTTTAAACAGACCTTCAAGGGTGCTGTATCATTTGTTAAAGTAAATAAAGACGATGGAGCAATGAACCTGGCTTTTCAGCTGATAGTTCCCGCCTTTAATTATGATCTAGCACATGCCGGTAAAGGCCCGTCACATGACTGGATCTTTTTTACCTGCTATAATACCGAACAGGCGCATACCCTATTAGAGGTGAATGCCAGCCAGCGTGATAAGGATTTTATAATGGCCGTGAACTGGAAAAAAGCAGAGGAATTGATCGCCGCCGGTAAGGGAACTAAAACGCCTGCAAAATATGCGCACAATATATATAATGAAAAAAACCACACGGCTACCTCTGTCATTGAAACAGAGACACAGACCATTGATGTCACTAAATTTCCAGGCCTTGTTTATTACATGCCCTGCCCGAAATCTCCGCATGGTGTAGATGTAAGCCCTGACGGTTTAAGTATTGTAGCAAGTGGCAAACTGGCGGCCGTTATCCCGGTTTTCTCTTATCAGAAAATGCTGGACGCTATCGAAAAAAAACAATATGATGGTATGGTAGCCGGTACTATCCCGGTATTGAAATACGAAGCCGTCCTTCGCGGTGAAGTTAAAAAACCAGGCCTGGGCCCCCTGCATACCGAGTTTGATGATAAAGGCTATGCCTATACCACCATGTTCGTTTCTTCAGAGGTGGTTAAATGGAAAGTGGACAACCTGGAAATTATAGACCGGATACCTTCTTATTATTCACCCGGCCACTTATCCATTGTCGACGGCGACTCTAAAAAACCATTTGGCAAATACCTGCTTTCACTGAACAAGATCACCAAGGACAGGTACCTGCCAACAGGTCCGGAACTTGCGCAGGCTTGCCAGCTAATTGATATTACCGGGAACAAAATGAAGCTTTTGCTGGATTTCCCAACCATCGGCGAGCCGCATTACGCGCAAATGATCCCGGCAGAAAAGGTGCTGAAAAACCAAATCAAATTCTTCAAACTGGAAGAAAATAAAAACGCCTATGTAACCAAGTCTGAAAAAGACACTAAAGTAGTACGAAACGGCAACCGGGTGGATGTTTACATGACAGCTATCCGTTCACACCTTGCACCTGATAACATTGATGGCATTAAGATCGGGGACGAAGTTTATGTCCATGTAACTAACCTGGAACAGGATTGGGACGTACCGCACGGCTTCGCGATCAAAGGTGCAAATAACGCAGAATTATTGGTCATGCCGGGTGAAACCTGTACCCTAAAATGGACTCCAGGATTAGCGGGTATTGTTCCCTTTTATTGCACTGACTTTTGTTCAGCGCTTCACCAGGAAATGCAGGGCTACTTTAGGGTGTCACCAGCAGGCTCCAATGTACCCATTAAATTCTCTATCGGCGAAAACCCGGTAACTCAATAATTATAAATCAAAGCGTATAGTGTTTGAAAACACTATACGCTTTGGATAATTCCCCGACCATGAAAACCCATACAAGAGTGTTGATCTTCATCAGCGGCCTGCTGATGCTGAGCGCTTATTTTTTTCCGTTATGGCATATTTTACTGGACGCTCCCCAATACCCCGAAGGCCTGGAAATGAAGATCTGGCTGAACGGACTATCGGGTAGTATCGATCAGATCAACGGTCTGAACCATTATATCGGCATGAAATTTATTTCTGTAGCCGATTTTAAAGAATTTAAGATACTCCCCTATGTATTTGGGGTATTGACGCTCATCGGTCTCGCAGCCGCTATCGCCAAAAGCCGCAAGCTTTTATGGACCTGGTTTATTGGTTTGTGCCTGTTCGCCTGCGTTGGCTTTAGTGACTTTTACATGTGGGAATATAGCTACGGACACAAACTCAATCCACATGCCGCTATCAAAGTAGAAGGGATGAATTACCAGCCGCCGCTTTTTGGCTATAAGCAACTGCTCAATTTTACTGCTGGTTCGTTACCTGATACCGGTGGGATCCTGGTAGGATTAGGCGGGTTATTAGCTGCAACTGCACTTTTTTATAAACCGAAAATTTCTCCAAACAAGATCAAATGAAAAGGTTAAACATTATTACAATGGTGCTGTGTTATTTTTTGACGGCTTGCAGCAACGCGCCCGATCCCATCCGATATGGTAAAGATGCCTGTGCGCATTGTAAAATGACGATCATGGATAAGCGTTTCGCTGCTGAGCTTATCACCGCGAAAGGCAAAGTATTCAAGTTTGATGCAGTTGAATGCATGGGTAATTTTATAAGCGAAAATCCTGCCATTGCCGACGACTCGAAGAGTGTTTTTTTAGTCAATGATTTTAGCAAACCCGGACAATTTACCGATGCCCGGAAATCCTTTTTCCTCCGGGATAGTTCGCTGTCCTCACCTATGGGTGGGAATTTGGCGGCTTTTCTTTCCCGGCCAGCGGCAGAAGCCGCAAAAAAAGACAGGTCGGCACAGGTGTATGACTGGTCACTGCTATTAAGTAAAGACAAATGATGAGATCGCTGATCGTTAAAATAGGTTTGTTGTTGGCGATGCCGCTTCCGTTATGGGCACACACGATCATCGTGGCGCCCGGAACAAAGGTGGCAACGCTCAAACAGGCGGTAAACCTCGCCAAAAATGGCGATACCATACGCGTTGAAAAAGGGACCTATATTTCACTGAATACGATAGTAGATAAAGAACTGACCATTTTAGGGCAGAACCAACCGATCCTGGATGCCCGTTACCAGGAAGAAGTGCTGACGATCACTTCCGGTCATGTTAAACTGGACGGTTTTATCATCCAAAATTCAAAAACGGGCTCCATGCGTGATTTTGCAGGCATCCGCTTAAGTAATGTGGAATTTGTGACCATCAGCAACAACACGCTCGTCAATAATTTTTTCGGAATTTATTTATCCAACTGTAAACACATCCAGGTACTGCATAATCATGTTACCGGCTCCAACAACATTGAGAACTCCGGGAATGGCATCCATTTATGGAAATGTAAGGAAGTACTGCTCAACGGAAATTACGTGACCCGTCACCGGGATGGTATCTATTTCGAGTTCGCTAAAAAATGCCTGATCGAGAATAATTTCAGTGAAAAGAATATCCGTTACGGGCTGCATTTCATGTTCTCTGACGATGACACCTATCGGCAAAATACCTTTAAAAACAATGGATCAGGTGTTTCCGTCATGTACACCCGGCGCATTGCCATGCTGGATAACACGTTCATTGAAAACTGGGGTAGCTCTATCTATGGGGTATTGCTCAAAGAGATCACCGATGCGCGGATCGAAGGTAATCATTTTATCCGCAACACCACCGGTATCTATATGGAAAACTCCGACCGCATCACGGTAACCCATAACGATTTTATTTCCAATGGCTGGGCCATGCGGGTACTGGCCAGCTGTAACAAGGACCATTTTACCCAAAACAACTATAAAGGAAATTCTTTTGACGTTACCACCAACGGTACTTTAAAAGAGATCTATTTCAACGACAACTATTGGGACAAATACGAAGGCTATGACCTGAACAAGGATGGTACCGGTGATATCCCGTACCGCCCGATAAGCCTGTACGCGCAGATCATCGAACAGAACCCGCAAAGCGTCATGCTGATGCGAAGTTTCATCGTCAACCTGATCGACAAGGTAGAACGCGCCATTCCTTCCATTACGCCCGAATCTGTTAAAGACGAAAAACCAAGAATGAAACCATGGAAAAGATAATAGCGGTCAAGGGACTTAAAAAATCATTTGGGCGGCTGGAAGTACTCAAAAATGTGAGCTGCGATTTTACCAGCGGCGGGGTGGTATCCATCCTGGGGCCAAATGCCTCGGGGAAAACTACGCTGATCAAATCCATCCTCGGGATGGTTATACCGGATGGCGGAGAGATCTTGTTTCAAGGCAGGTCTATTCTGAACACCTTTGATTATAAAAGAAACATCGGTTATATGCCCCAAATAGGGCATTACCCCGATAACATGAAGATCGGTCAGCTTTTTAAAATGGTTATGGATATCCGGCAACAGGACGCGGTGGACACAGAACTGCTCAAAGCTTACCAACTGGAAAGCATGTATCAAAAAACCATGCGCACTTTATCCGGTGGCACGTTACAAAAAGTAAGCGCTGCGCTGGCATTTATGTTTAACCCTGATGTGCTGATCCTCGATGAACCATCTGCCGGCCTTGACCCGCTCGCCGCCGAAGCGCTGAAAGAAAAAATACTGGAAGAAAAATCTAAAGGCAAACTGATCATGGTAACCTCCCATATTCTGAGCGAAGCCGATGAGATATCTGATCATATCCTCTACCTTTTTGAAGGCCAGATCAAATTTTATAAAACTTTAACGGACCTGAAACTGGAGACCGGCGAGCAGAAACTAAGTAAGGCCTTAACACAAATATTGAGTTCACCATCATGCTAAAGATCGCGAAATATATCATCCTTGATATCGTACGCAGCAAGGTATTGCTGGCGTATACACTTTTATTGCTGGCGATCAGCCTGACCATTTTCTTGTCAGATGCGGACGTAACCAAAGGTCTGGTAAGCATTACGACGGTTATCCTGATCATCGTTCCGCTGGTGAGCATCGTTTATGCGACCACTTATTACTTCAATGCGGCCGAATTCACCGAAATGCTGGTATCGCAGCCCATCAGCAGGCGAAATATTTTACTGGGGAAATTCATCGGGATCAGCAGTTCGATCTTGCTTGCTTTTTTTATTGGCGTATGTATTCCCGTTTGCCTGTTCGCTTTTTCTGCCACCGGCATCACACTGATGATCTCCGGCTGCCTGCTGACACTCAGCTTTATTTCGCTGGCTTTCCTGACATCGACCATCACCCGCGATAAAGCCAAGGGTATTGGACTTGCCCTAATGCTTTGGTTCTATTTCTCGATCATATTTGACGGGCTTGTTTTATTATTTCTTACGCTTTTTGCCGATTATCCCCTGGAAAAAGCGATGATCGTTTTAACGGCATTAAACCCAATAGATCTTGCCCGTATCCTGATCCTGCTGCAACTTGATATTTCCGCGTTAATGGGCTATACGGGCGCGCTTTACCAGCAGTTTTTTGGAAGCGGTATCGGGATCGTATTTTCCCTGTTGATGCAAATGATCTGGATCATTGTGCCATTATTCTTTGCACTTAAAATATTCAAAAAGAAAGACCTATAATGAAAAAATCAATCACTGTTATTGTGTTTGCACTCGCTTTTTCTGCACTTCATGCAACGATCCGCTATCAGCATGAAAAAACTTCCGAGGAATTAGTGCTGAACAACGGCACCAAGTGGAAGATCGACCAAGCTACCGGTAATAATGTTGCCCGTCTCCGGCAGATCGTCAAAAAAGTCAACGGCAATACGTTAGCTGATTATCACCAGGCAGGCACCAGGTTACAGGCGGGTATCGATCAAATGATTAAAGAATGCCGGATGAAAGGCCCGGATCATCTGGCCCTGCATAAATGGCTGGAACCTTTGATGGAACAAGTTGCCCAGCTTAACCAGGCAACTAACGCAGCATCGGCCAAAATTCACATCAATGAAGTAAAAAAACGCTTAAATATATTCAACCAATATTTTAAGATATAAAAATGTTAAAGCAGTTAGCGGCATGGCTTTTAATTTTCTCGGTGCTCACCGTTAACTACTCCCGGCTGTTCGTTTATGCCGGGTTCAAATTGAACCAAAGCTATATCACCGCCAAACTGTGCGAAAACCGAGATAAACCTTTACTGCATTGCAACGGTAAATGTTACCTGATGAAAAAGATAAAGCAAGCGGAGGACAAACAAAACAATGCCGAAAGCCAGGCGCAAAAAAACCTGTTCCAGGATGGTTATTTTGTCAACAATTTCTTTCACAACAGCACCTTATGGCGCGTGGGTATCGAAAGCCCGTTCCCGTCCGTAGGAAATTACGGTAAACCTCGAGGTACTTTTCACTCCATATTCCGCCCGCCCCAATTGAGTTGATCTTTAATTAAGTCTAACCATCAAGAAGGAGTCTTTTGGCACCTCCAATGGATAATTTATGCACGGATCGTTTCTTCCGGCCTAAAGAATAATTTTCAACGATCAGCAAACCGCGAGCGGTTTTACTCAATATATATTCCAATGAATACGCTAAAAAAAATGGCGTTGCTTATGATAGTCACCGTTTTAGCGGTGCAATGGGCAAACGCACAATGCATTTATAAAGGCCATATCGCCGATAATACCACCAAACAGCCACTGGAATGCGCCTGTATTCGCGCCAATGGCAAATTGTGCTGCACCAGTAAAACAGGGGACTTTCAGCTTTCGCTTCCATCTGACACGGCCACTTTGACAATTACTTATATTGGTTACACGACAAAAGTTTTTCCGGCGCACAGTTCAGCTATTCCGGTTAGCATTGTAATGGATAACGGGCAGGTTGACCTGAAAGAGGTGGTGATCGCCCCTTCACTGATGTGCAGTCCTTTTCATACCCTGAGTACTTTAGATCTGCGGCTGCGCCCGGTTAATTCTTCACAGGACCTGATGCGTCTGGTTCCCGGCTTGTTCATCGCCCAGCATATGGGCGGCGGCAAAGCGGAACAAATCTTTGTACGGGGCTTCGATGCGGATCATGGCACCGACCTGAACGTTTCGGTCGATGGTATGCCGGTCAATATGGTTTCCCACATTCACGGGCAGGGTTATGCCGACCTGCACTTTCTGATCCCTGAAACGGTAAAGAATTTTGACTTTGGCAAGGGTCCTTATTATTCCGCTTATGGCGATCTGGCAACGGCAGGCTATTTAAGTTATACCACCAAAGACGCGATTGAAAGGAGCATGATCAGCCTGGAGGGCGGGCAGTTGCATTCCTTCCGCATCGCGGCACTTGTCGATCTATTAGGGAAGCAAGCCACTCAAAGCGGAACAACAGCCTATATAGCCGGGGAATATAATTATACCGATGGCGCTTTTAAGCTGCCGGAACATTATAAACGCACCAATCTGTTCGGAAAGTACACTCAAAAAATAGGAGCAAACAATAAATTAACCTTAAGCGCTTCTACCTTCAGCACCAGTTGGATCGCTTCCGGGGAAATCCCTGAACGGGTAGTTGCGGCTAATACGGTTGCACTGGACGAACAGGGAAACGCGATCAGAATCCAGGCCGCTCCCGTAACCATCGACAGGTTTGCCGCCATCGACAGCGCCCAGGGAGGCCGCTCAACGAGGGTGAATGCCATTGCCCGCTTAACCACTGGTTTAAAAAACGACTGGTCCATGGAAAATCAGCTATACTACACCCATTACACATTTTCATTGCATGTGAACTCCACTTTTTTTGCGGCAGACAGTGTTAACGGCGACGAGCGACAGCAAGCGGAAACTCGGGATATGTTCGGTTATAACGGCAAACTCAGTAAACGCAAATACTGGGAGAATAACCTCCTGACTTCTATTATTGGATTGACCGGTCGCTTTGACCGCACCTATGGCACCGTTTATGACCACGTAACCAAACAATACCAATTCCTGGATAACATCACCCGGGGCGATATTCGACAAAATAACACGGCCATCTACCTGGATGAAACATTGGAAAGTGGTAAATGGCAGTTCAACGCTGGTGCACGGCTGGACTACTTTAAATTCAATTACCATGATTCCACTAAAAACAGTTTCGCGGTAAGTCCAAAACTGAATGTCCAGTATACAGCCAATAAACAAATTCAATTTTATCTGAAAGCGGGTAAAGGGTTTCATTCCAATAACGCTATCGCTGTCATCGCCAATAACGGGCTGGAAACTATCCCGTCAGCATATGGGTTGGACCTGGGGCTGAACTGGAAGCCAATGCCGCGCTTATTCATCAACGCAGCGGTGTGGTACCTGTATCTGTCTCAGGAATTTGTTTACACCGACGATGGTGACATTGCGCCAGGTGGTAAAACCAAACGTTCTGGCATTGATCTCTCGGCCCGCTACCAGCTGACCAAATGGCTTTTTGCCGATCTGAACGTCAATATGGCCCGTCCAAGATACGCCGACAGTACAAAAAGCACCGGCTACCTCGCGCTCGCGCCCACGTTGACCAGCACCGGGGGGCTGGATTTTAGATTAAATAACGGGATTAACGGCGGGTTGAGCTACCGCTATATGCGCAACCGCCCCGGAAATAACACGAATACACTAACCGCAGACGGCTACTTCGTAACTGACCTGAAGATCAACTACAGCAAAAAACACTACGAGTTCGGTTTAACTGTAGAAAATCTGCTGAACAAAAAATGGAACGAATATGCCGTTGAACAGGTGAGCCGCTTGAGAGGAGAAGCTGCACCGGTTGATCAGATGAGTTTTACACCAGGTACCCCCTTGTTCGCGAAAGTCAGGGTGGCTTTTTTCTTTTGACAATATATACTATCATTACCAACTGAATATTTAAACGAAAGTCCATGAACAAGCCCCAGAAAGGATGTAACCTCGAAAAATGTTTTTTGTGCAGTAATACCGTTCCAGAATGGCGCGAGACCATCAACCTCCATAAACAAAACCTGAAATTCAAAAAAGGCGAGGTGATATTTAGCGAAGGGCAACCGGTAACAGGCATTTATTTTGTTTATTCCGGCGCGGCAAAGGTGCATAAGAAATGGGGCGATGACAAAGAACTGATCATCAAGTTTGCCGCCGATGGGTCTATACTAGGGCACCGGGGACTGGGCAGCAAAATGGTTTACGGCGTTTCCGCTACTGCTGTAGAATCGCTGGTAGTTTGTTTTGTGGATATCAAGTTCTTCGAAGCTTCGCTGAAAACCAATAGCTACCTAAGTTATAAACTCATGGTACTTTTTGCAGAAGAACTGGATGTTTCCGAACGGAAAATGCGTGACCTGGCACACATGCCTGTCAAAGGGCGCGTGGCGCAGGCCTTGCTATCATTAGAAGAACAGTTTGGCAAAGATGTGAATGGCTATATCAATTTGACACTTTCCCGGCATGACCTTGCTGCATTTTCCGCCTCTACCTATGAAACGGTGTTCCGGGTGATCATGGACCTTATAAAAGAAAATATCGTTATCGTGACTGGTAAGCAGATCAGGATCAATGACCGCCAAAAACTGGCGGGACTCACTACGGACGCCTGATGGCTCCTGGGCCGTTTGGCAAGTTGCTGTTAGTCGCTTTTTATCCCGGCGCTCATGAACAGCCGCTGCGCCAGAACCCCGATCAGCTTACGCTCTTTGGTTACCCTGGCTTCGTATATCTTCTCAGCTAGCTAATCAAAATGCGCCTAACCTTAAGGAGAATTCGAACCTTGAGAAAACAGCTAAAAAGCAACTTTCAGTTTCCTTTTTAGACCACATTGAATAAAAGTCTAAGGATTTGTCAGCAAAGTTCGAACTAAAAATGACGAGACTTAACGATTTGGCTCACAGATTTTTATTGGCATAAAAAAGGAAACACCAATGATATAGTGTTTCCTTAAGTAGCGGGGAGCAGGATCGAACTGCCGTTCGTTGGCTAACGAATATGAGTCCTAGGCCTTAATAAATTTTATTGTTAATAATGGCAATATACAAGAAAAGCCCCTTTTTAAAGGGGCTTTCTGTCAAGTGTAGCGGGGAGCAGGATCGAACTGCCGACCTTAGGGTTATGAATCCTACGCTCTAACCATCTGAGCTACCCCGCCGTTTTTATTGAACTTTGCTTGCCAAAGTTTGTCTGCCGTCTTATTTCTGCTTAAGTCGCCTTAAGCTTCGTGGCATCCTTTTTAATTCAAAGCTCTGTTTTTATGGTTGTTAAACCGAGCGACAACGTTTATAAAACAATTGTCTTCCTTAAAAAGGTTTGCAAATATAGCAGAAATTCGTTTTCTTTAGAAAAAATGTTAACATTTACTGCTTAACCCGTTTTCAAGTATAAACTTAGATGTCCGAAAAAAAGAAATTTACTATAGAATATGAGATAAAATCATCTCCAAGAATACTGTTCACCTTCTTGAATGAGCCTAACGGGTTAGCACAATGGTTTGCCGATGATGTTAATGTACGCGACCAGGTTTATACGTTTACCTGGGATGATGAGCCTCAAAAGGCCAAGCTTATCACCGTGAAAGAAAATAAACTGGTAAGGTTTAAATGGGTTGATGATGAGCCACAATGCTATTTTGAGATGGAGATTTTGCAGGATGAGCTTACCAATGATGTTGCATTAGGTATTACTGATTTTGCTACCGAAGAGCTGATTCCCGAACGCAAACTTATTTGGGATAACCAGATTGATTACCTCATAAGTGTATTAGGCGCCTAAGGCAAACTTAATTTTAGCTAATTTTGTATTGTGAAACGTTAATTTTGCGTTAATGAAAATTAACCTGCAATAATGTGCGGTTTTAATCCTGTAAAATACAAATTGCCCCGATGAAGAAGATCCATCTTTTACTGCTTAAATCATTTATAAGGCCTTTTGCAGTTACGCTTTTCATTGTGATGTTTGTGTTGCTGATGCTGTTTTTGTTTAAATACATTGACGATTTGATAGGCAAAGGCTTTGCCTGGTACACCATCCTCGAGCTGATGATGTATAACTCGGCAACCAATGTGGCTATGGCTTTGCCCTTATCAGTATTGCTATCAACCATTATGACCTATGGCGCGCTTGGCGAAAATTATGAACTGGTAGCCATTAAAGCTGCAGGCATTTCATTAAGCAGGGCAATGTATCCTATGGTTGTTATTATATCCATATTAAGTGCTGCTGCCTTCTTTTTTTCTGACTATATGCTGCCGGTAGCAAACCTCAAATATTTTTCGTTGTTGTATGATGCCCGTCAACAAAAATCAGCCGATTTATTGCCAGAGGGGGTTTTTAGCGCGAGTTTTCCAGGCTATACTATCCGGGTAAAAAAGAAAGATCCTGATGGGCAGCGTTTGTATGATATCATGATATACAAAAAAAATGATGAGGAAAACAATACAGAAGTTACCCTGGCCCGCGAAGGAACTATGTTTCGTACCATGGGCGATAAATACCTTGTTTTAAAATTAAAGGATGGTGTAAACTACGTGGAATCAAAAAGCGATGGCGCCAACTATAACATGCGCCAGCGCTTAACCCGGTTTAGATTTACGGAGAGCGAACAAAAGTTTGATCTATCCGGCTTTAGACTTAAGCGTACCGATGAGAACGAGTTTAAATCGGCCTCGCAAATGATGAACCTCAGTCAGCTAAGAAAGTATATTGATTCAAGCCAGCATGCGGTAACTGCGGCAGTTGTTATGAACTATAAGCTAATTACTCCCTATATCAAATATTTTAGCATGCCTTCAAAGTCTGCTAAAAAAATAAAATATATTCCTGCAGATAAGGATCTGTTGAAAGGGATGACCATAAGCAACCAGGTAATGACACTTTCAAGCGCCGCATCCGAGGTGCGTTCCATAAAGGATGTGCTAAAAAACCGTACCGATAAATATAATTTTGATTCCATGACCATTCGCAGGTATGCGTCTGAAGTGCAAAAGAAATTTACACTGTCGGCTGCGTGTATCGCCCTGTTTTTAATAGGTGCGCCGCTTGGCGCAATTATCCGCAAAGGGGGCCTGGGTTTACCCGTTGTAATTTCGGTAGTGTTTTTCCTGATCTATTATATCATATCAACCATAGGCGAAAAATCTGTTAGGGCCGGTAACGTTTCTACATTTTTTGGCATGTGGATAGCCATCATCGTGTTAACGCCCATAGGATTGTTCCTGTCATACAAGGCAGCTACTGATTCGGCATTATTTGATATGGACGTTTATAAAAGGCTTTTCAATAGATTATTTAAACGTAAAACGGCTTAAATAGCTGGAAGAATAAAGGGTAAAAGATGAGAAAGCCTGCTTTTGCACTTTTCATCGTTCATCTTTGTTGTTTTTTCCTCTTGATTATGGGAAAACACATTGGGGATGATTTTACACAACACCGACCAGAATCATTTTAATAAACTTTAAATTTGTTTAAACTTTAAATATACCATGGCACCCTTTTAAGCTTGCCGTACGTAATACATATACAATGTTAAATACAATACAAGAAGCTATCGAAGATATAAGGTCAGGTAAAATGATCATTGTAGTTGATGATGAGGATCGCGAAAATGAAGGTGATTTTTTAACAGCAGCACGTAATGCAACTCCCGAAGCTATAAATTTTATGGTACGCTATGGCCGAGGCCTGGTATGCGCACCTATTACTAAAGATCGTGCACGTGAGCTTGATCTTGAACCTATGGTGAGTCATAATACCACCTCGCATGAAACCAACTTCACCGTATCTGTTGATTTGCTTGGCCACGGCTGCACAACAGGTATTTCGGCTACAGACCGTTCAAAAACCACTTTAGCTTTAATTGATCCCTTAACCAAACCAGAGGACCTGGGAAGGCCGGGACATATTTTTCCGCTGATTGCCCAGGATGGTGGCGTTTTGCGCAGAACCGGGCATACCGAAGCTGCAATTGACCTGGCTGTTTTGGCCGGGTTTGAACCAGCCGGCGTGATTTGTGAAATTATGAAGGAGGATGGCGATATGGCCCGTTTGCCAGATCTGCTGGTGATGGCAAAAGAATTTAACCTCAAAATTGTTTCTATAAAAGATCTTATTGCCTACCGCTTAAGTGCAGAAACACTGGTGAAAAAAGAAGTATCGGTACAAATGCCAACCGAGTGGGGTGATTTTGAAATGATAGCCTACACACAGCTTGATACCGGCGAAAATCACCTTGCCCTTGTAAAGGGCACATGGGAACCCGGTGAGCCTGTTTTAACACGCGTGCATAGCTCATGTGTTACCGGCGATATTTTTGGCTCTTGCCGCTGCGATTGTGGTCCTCAGTTGCACAAAGCAATGGAGATGATAAGCAAAGAGGGCAAGGGCGTGGTTATTTATATGAACCAGGAAGGACGTGGTATTGGTCTTATCAATAAATTGAAAGCATACCACCTGCAGGAAAATGGTTATGATACTGTTGAAGCCAATATAAAACTTGGTTTTAAAATGGATCAGCGCGATTATGGGATCGGCGCGCAGATATTGCGGAGCCTTGGCATTTCAAAAATGCGCCTAATGAGCAACAACCCTAAAAAACGGGCCGGTTTAATTGGCTACGGATTAGAAATAGTTGAGAATGTGCCTATCGAGATTGCCTCAAATCCTCATAATGAATTATACCTGCGCACCAAACGCGATAAAATGGATCACGCCATTATGCGCGATCATTAATTAGATGTGCAGATTTTAAATTTCAGATGTGCAGATTGATTGAAGATGTGCAGATTGATTGAACAATTTATAAATAAAAAATGGAGGCCGATAAACATCAACCTCCATTTTTTATTTTATCTGCACATCTGAAATCTGCACATCTGCACATCCTTCATCAACTTGCACATCTAAAATCAATCATCCTCATCCGGCTTTGTAACTATGGGAGTTGAGTTATTTACCGGTGCAGGGGTTACAGGTGCCTGGTTGCGTTTACCGCTTCTGAAAAGGTTACGGATAAACTCGCCAAATGTGTCAAAATCCCGTTGGTATACCAAACCAATACCGCTCACATATTCGGGCTGCAGGGTTGTGGTGATGCTATTTAAGGTAGTACTATTTAATACCCTGTAGGAGTACCTTGCGGTAAGGTTGCCATCTTTCCTGATCTGGTATAGCGTTTCAAAATCCTTTGTAAGTTTGGAGTTGAACAGGGTAGTGTTATTGTTGTTGAATATGTCGTTTGATCCTGTATTGGTGTACAAACTCCCGCTAAATGATAGCCTGTTATTAAAAAATCTAAACGAGGCATTGGCTTCATTGATCGACCTGATGTTTAAATCGAAATTCTTTACGTTTGATTGTGCTATCAGGCTGTTTAGCTTGTTAAATGCAAACTCACTTACCGCCTCGCTGGCTGTGCTAAAAACCTGGTTGGTTAAGCTGCCGTTATTACCCGAGTTAAAGCTGCGGCGTACAATAATACTAATGGCCTGCTGGCTCCTGTTATTGGCATCGGCAAGGTAAGTGGCCACATCATCCTTAATTGATGGATCGGTAGGGAAGTTAAAGTCAAAATCAATAGTAGGTTGTAATAAAGATTTTGTCAAAATCAACTCGGCCTGTACAAGTACCTGGTTGGTATTTGCCGATTGCAGACCAGCTGCCGTATAAAGTGGGGCCCGGCTTGTACGTACCTCATATAAGGCCTTCAGGTTTATCTCGGCGTTTGATGGGTTACCCGTCCACCGTATGGTACCACCCTGGCTCACGGTGAAGTTTTTACTGATAAAGTTTTTTGCAGTAAACTCAAACTTACCCGTGGTTATCAAAAAGTCGCCGTACATTTCAAAGTCGCCAAGGCTGTTAATGTTCAGCTTTAGGTTGTGGGCCACGCCGCTGCCTTCCAGCTGTCCGTAATCGGTAGCTATCTTAACAACTGTTTTTTCATCAACAGTTAAATCAAAATTAAGGGTAACGCCGTTAAAGGCACGCTCTTTAGCAACAACCTTCGCGGTATCGCTATGGCTCACAAATTTTATAAAATCAAAATCACTTGTTGTTGATGATGTATTAAGCGGGATGTTGAAAACCGTGCCTGCTTCGGTACTGGCGGTAATATCTATTTTCATATTATCCACCGGCCCCCTGAAACTAAATTTACCGGTGCCGTAAGCCGTACCGTAATAAAGGTGATTATCTTTAAAAGTAGTGCTCAGCGCCATCAGATTTTTAGCAATAAGTTCAACTTCAATATCGGGGTTTGATATATTGTTTAAATCAACAGTTCCGTTAGCTGTACCTGTACCGCCGCGCCTATCCTTTAATACCATGTTATCAATTTTAATAACACTGTTTTCAACGTTTAATTTTGTATTTACGGTGTAGGCGGTTTTTAAATAGTTAACCTTAACCCCGGTGTTTATTAAAGTTACATCGCCATTTAGTTGTGGTTTTAAGGGGCTTCCGGTAAGTTTTAAATTGGTAGATACGTTTCCTTTGATATCTGAAACCAGGTCTTTGATAAAAGGCTCAAAAATAATGGCTTCTGTTTGGTTCATTTTTACATCAAAATCAAGGTTATCTTCCGTGTCCTTCCCAAAGGCGTAAATTCCGCTCAGGTTCATGGTTTCAAGTCCGCGATTTACGATATTAAGTTTCATATCCGCCTGTTTGCGGTCATTACCCAGCGTTGATACTAGTTTTACATCACCAATGAGGGTTTTGTTCATGGTAAGCGAATCGATAGTTAAATGCGCGTCAACCCCCGGCGACTTGGTGATGCCGGTAAGTTTAACGTCCCCATTAAGCGCGCCTTTTAAAAATATCCCCGATGTTTTGGTAAGCTGGTTAAGCGTACGCATGTTGAATTTCTCAAACGATAGCTTAAGTTCATCCGCTGGGTTATCTGATATAAACCCGTTTATACGTACCTTTTGTGTGCCATTTGATAGCTCGAAACCCGATACCTGTGTTTTGCCATCAAGGATGCGAATGCTTACCTGTTCCTGTATCTTCCATTTTTCTTTCTCCAGTATCACATCTGATGGCAGCAGTTTGAGTTTGGCGGTGGCATCGCGGCCAAATTCAACAAGGCCGTAAAGATCCAGCTGATTTACCGCGTTTTTATCAGATAGCTTAATGTTAAAGTTGAGGCTATCATTTTTAAGGAAGTTGGTAATGTTGATGTCTTTTATAAACAGGCTGTCTGTAAGATCAATCCGGCTTAAGGAAAGGTTGAGGCCAAGCAAATTATCTGATGTGCTTTCGTCAATAATAAAATCGTGGAAAATTGTTTTACCGTATTTTATGGTTTTAATATAGCCCGATAGCGTAGCCGTTTTGTTCCTTGAATCAAATTTGCCGGTAATTGTTCCCCTGTCTGGTATTTTTAAATCGGGTACAAAAATTGCCGTAAGCGGATCGAGGTTTTTAATGGTAAGGTTAAAATCAAATTGCTCGGGCTTTGGGGGTACAATAGTGGTTTTTAAAGATGGGATATATTTTTTAACGATGGTTTTAAAGTACGATGGCAGTGTGGCCAGATCAAAGCTGCCTTTAATATTGGCATCTGCAAAATCAGAATTCAGGGCTATTTCTCTCGATTCGCCCATCCCATTTGCAGAAATATACAGCGAATCAACCAGGTAGTTATTGCGTGGGTCAATCACCCTAACCGGCGATAACAGGATATTGCCCTGTAAGTTTTTAAGATCATTACCAGAGAAAGCTGTTTTTAACTGTGCGCTTATGGTAATGGTATCCTTTATGAGCTTTAATGCATTTAATTTGGCGTCCTTAATGGTTGCCGTAAGATCATAGGATGGCAGTTCGGGGTTTAAATTAACTTTTCCATTCAAATCAAGCTTTACGTTTTTATCATTAATGGTGATATGCCCGTTAGCCTGTTTTTTTATAAAAGAGCCTTTGATAGTTAGGTTATTATAGGTGTAGTTATTAAAGTCTATGTATTTGATTCGGGCATCTCCTTGTTCGCTCAGTGTTTTGATGTCGTTTCCACTGCCTTTTATATTTGATGTAAAAGTGGTGCGGCCCAGAGAACTCTCGTCAAGCAGCGTTCCAAGATCAAAGTTGAAGGCATCCAGTTTGCCGCTATAGCTGGGGTTGCCTTTTTTGTCTATCTTTAAATTGATGTCTGAATCGAAGCGGCCAAGTTTGGTTTTAAAAATACCATATGCTACAAAATCATTTTGTAAACCTGTGAACCTGCCGGTGAAATTGATATTGCCGAATTTGTTTACAATATCAGGAACTTTAAGATTTGGCTGACCTGAAAAATGACTGATGAGATAGTCAATGTCTTTTTTATTGGAAGCGATCTGGTCGAACTTTAGTTCAAGAACGGTGTTGTTCCAATCCGGCAAACCTCTTAAATTAAAATCACCCTTTATAAACGTAGCCTGGCCGGCGGTGATGGTGACACCTTTGGATTTTAGATTGCTTACCGGCCCCCGGGCGCGCCCTTCTAAGCCAAGATCAAAGCTTACCTTTTCAAGTCCACTTGTAAAGTAAGCTATATCTGCCGATGATACACGTGATGATTTAAAATCGGCATCCATGTAAACCTTACTTGTAAATTCATTAAAATCGTTAAATGATTTAAACCGCATCCTGAAATAATCTTTCAGATCAGAGTGGCCTGTTTTAATATGAAGGTTTTGCGCCAGGATCTGGTTGGTATCAATAGTGAGATTGGAGCGTAGGTTTTTAACATAGAAACCACTTTTTTCCTGCAGCGTTAATTTTTGCACATTGGCTTTAAACAGGTGGTTTTTAAGATCCATCCCTAATAATACCGTGCTGAAGTGCTTAACATCGATGTCTTCAAAATTAACCTGTGGCATTACTGTATCAACCAGCTGATTTTTATACCTGAAATGAAAGTTGTTAATAACAATCTTATCAAAATTAAGCGTCCAGGGTTTACTGATAGTTTTGGCGGTATCGCTTTTGGCAGTACCGCCCGAGTTGAAGTAATCAATAATAAATTTAAGGTTGGTGGTGCTATCTTTTTGTTTTTTGAGGTAAAAGGAGCCGTTGTCCAGCTCAATATTTTCAAAATTGATAACACGCTTTTTTATGCTGTTAAACAGCGAGAAACCGTTGATATCTACAGCAAGCTTAGGTGTGTTTAACAGGGTGTCCTTTTTTTTATCAAGGATATATAATCCCTCAATAACAACGGAGCTAAAAGGCCTTATGTACAGGGTTTTTATAGATACGGTGGTTTTCAATTCATCCGACAAATATTTGGCCGCTTTTTTAGCGGCCCAGGTTTGCACGGGTTTATATTGAAAAGCCAATAAAAGTATGCTCAGTGTCAATAATATCAACAACACCAGCCCGAGTACTATTTTGAGTGCTTTTTTAATAACTTTGTGTTTTTTAATTAGTGAATTGCTGAATTGTTGATTTAGAGAGCTTTTCCCTTCATTTACAATCTAACTGAATGATAGTTTGGGAAATATTCATAAATCGCTATTTAGCTAATTCAATAAATCAATAATTCATAATCGTGCCTGTAATATTAGGAATTGAATCTTCATGTGATGATACCTCGGCCTCTGTTTGCGTTGATGGTGTAATATTGAGCAATGTTATTGCCAATCAAAGCATTCACGAAGCATATGGGGGCGTTGTTCCTGAGCTAGCCTCAAGAGTTCATCAGCAAAACATTGTTCCGGCCGTTCAACAAGCATTATTGAACGCAAAAGTAAACAAAAATGATATTGATGCAGTAGCTTTTACGCGCGGTCCGGGACTTTTAGGCTCACTTTTAGTTGGAGTATCGTTCGCAAAGGGATTTGCGCTGGCTCAAAAGGCTCCGCTTATTGAAATAAACCACATGCAAGCCCACATATTGGCGCATTTTATTGGTGATCATAAACCAATATTCCCGTTTTTGTGCCTTACGGTATCTGGCGGGCACACGCAAATAGTGTTGGTGAAAGATTATTTTGATATGGAGATCATTGGCCAGACTTTAGATGACGCTGCCGGCGAGGCCATGGATAAGACCAGTAAGATTTTAGGCTTGCCATATCCGGGTGGGCCGTTGATTGATAAATACGCACGCCAGGGTAATCCTGATGCGTATAAATTTCCGGAGCCACAGATCCCCGGGTTTAACTTTAGTTTTAGCGGCTTAAAAACATCTATACTATATTTCATAAGAGATAATGTGGCAAAGAACCCTGATTTTATAAGTCAAAACCTGCCGGATATTTGCGCCTCTGTTGAAAAACGGATAGTTACCATATTACTGAATAAGCTACAGAAAGCTGCAAATGAATATGGTATAAAGCAGTTAGCTTTGGCTGGAGGAGTATCGGCAAATACTGGTTTAAGATTAGGTTTAGCAGATCTTTGTGAAAAAAATGGTTGGGAAAGTTTTATTCCAAAAATGGAGTATTGTACTGATAATGCGGCCATGATTGCCATTGCAGGTTACTATAAATATTTAAAAGGAGAATTTGTAGGGCAGGAAATTGCACCTATGGCGAGGATGATATTTTAATTAGTGAATGACTGAAGGAGTGAATTAGTGATTTGAAAAGAATGATCTGTCATTAACTTTGCAACTCTAAAATCACTCATTCAATATCAATAATTAATGCAATCACTAATTCGCTAATTCAATAAATCACTAATTGATATGAACATTCCATCATTAATATTCTGGGCGGTATTTGTACTGCCACTGGTTGTATTTTTAGTTTGGCTGATGCGCCAGGATAAGAAAAAAGGAGTTACCGGGCTTATTGTATTAGCTATTACCGTTATTGGAGGTATAGTTTACATGTACATAAAAACAGGCGGGAAGTAGGTTGGTTGGCTGATTGGGCTAATAAAAATCGTACCTGAGATTTTATTGAAAAATCGGGTTAAAACAAAAAAAACACCCGTCATTGCTTCGTGCCTACCTATGACGCTTATGTCTCGAGGTGGGTAGGCCTGTCAGTCTGAGCCTGTCGAAGACTAGCGCGGAGAGGCCTCTGCCCGCTATCCTTCGACAGGCTCAGGATGACAGCCATTTTTGTTACATCAATTTCTCCTTCAGAGGCCGCCTGATTTTAAAACTCGACGCGTTTCATTAAATCATAGGAACCTCTCCTCCAGATTTTAGTGCTGGCAATCACGCGTTTCACTACGCCATAGCCACTTCTTCGGTTAAACCTTTATGAAAAACCTGCGCATAGCCGGCTATCATTTCGGCGGCATCAAGGCCATTAATTATTTTACGGGCATTTACCCAGTCGGTAACTTTATCATTAAAATATTTACCCAAACCGGCGCCAGTGAAAAAGCCACCGCTCATTCCTTTCACCAGGATGGCTGCGGCAATTTCGGGCTGCAAGGCCATTTCGGGGTTGTTGAGCAAATCAACGTGCAGCAAGCGGCCCATGCTTTCATAATTCTCATACCAGGTTAACTGTACATAACCCCGGCCATAGTATAATTTATCCGGGGAACTGTAGGCAACGCGATGACCAGGGCCACTTCCCATTTTAAACTTTTGACCATAAGGGTGCCCGGCTCCTTTACCAAATTCGGCAATGGGTTCCATTGTTTTGGCACATTCATGAAAAACAGTAGCCAGCATGTAGGCTGCTTTGCGTTCATCAGTGATACCGGCTTCTGCGATAGCTTTTAAAATGTTTTCGATGCCATCAATCTGGCTTTGTGAAATATGACCGCCAAACATGGGGCGGACATCGTCATAAAATTCTTTTGTACCTGGCATGATCTTATAGATTAGTGGTTAACAATAAAAGAAAAATATGCAAGCTAAAGGCTTGTTTAAAAGGAAGATAGATTAGTTTATAGGCTTTGTGTATCAAAAGTAAATATTCCTGATTGGAATATCAAAATAAAATTTAAGCTGAAATTATTTTTAATGTGGAGTGCGTAGAGGGTGTCTCCGGCGTGCAAATTCAAACTGGAATGTACGCTGTATATAGTTAGAGGCGCATATTTTGCGCCTCTAACAAAGGGAAATTCTATAATTTGGAAAGTCTGCTTAATCTGGTTCAGAAAAAAAAGCAGCGGTTTTATTTTCCGAATCGTTCTTTTAAATAATGCCCGGTATGTGATTTTTTTTCTTTGATCAATGCCTCGGGTACGCCTTCAAAAACAACTTTACCGCCACGGTCGCCACCTTCTGGGCCGATGTCAATAACCCAGTCGGCACATTTTATTACATCCATATTGTGTTCAATTACAATAATGGTGTTGCCATGATCCAGCAGTGCATCAAAAGATTTAAGCAGTTTTTTGATATCGGCAAAGTGTAAGCCCGTAGTCGGCTCATCAAAAATGAAAAGTGTTTTATGGGTGTTGTTCCCTTTTACCAGGAAAGATGCCAGTTTAATACGCTGTGCCTCGCCGCCTGATAATGTATTTGATGATTGACCTAATTGCACATAACCCAAGCCAACATCAACCAAAGGTTTTATTTTGGCAATGATCTTAGGCTCTTTGGCGAAGAAAAGGAGTGCTTCATCAATGGTCATATGCAACACTTCGGCAACGTTTTTTTCGTTGTAGGTGATATCGAGGATATGCTGCTTAAAGCGGTTGCCGCCGCAGGTTTCGCAGGTTAAAAAGATATCGGCCATAAACTGCATCTCTATCTTCACCTCGCCCTCGCCCTGGCAAACATCACAGCGGCCACCCTCTACGTTAAACGAGAATGCTGATGGCTTTAAGCCTGCTGCTTTGGCTACTGGTTGAGAGGCATACAAGTTACGGATCTCATCCCAGGCTTTTACATAAGTAACCGGGTTTGAGCGCGATGAACGGCCGATAGGGTTTTGATCCACCATTTCTACCTGTTCAATTTTAGCATAATCGCCATCAATGCTGTCGTATGATCCGGTTTGCTCGCCAGAGTAATTGCCCAGCGTTTTTTGGAGTGCGGGTGCTAAAATACGTTTAACCAGGCTGGTTTTGCCCGAGCCAGATACACCCGTAACCACCGTAAGCACGCCTAACGGAAATTTAGCGTTAACGTGTTGCAGGTTGTTTTCGCGGGCGCCTTTTATCTCAATAAAATCATTCCATTTTCGGCGAGTGGCGGGTATAGCAATTTCTTCTTTGCCACTCAAATATCTGCCGGTTAAACTATTATCGTCCTTTATAATTTCGTCATAGGTGCCGGTAAATATCAGCTCGCCTCCATGAGTACCTGCTTCCGGGCCAATGTCAATAATATGGTCTGCGGCTTTCATGATCTCTTCCTCGTGCTCAACTACCAAAACGGTATTGCCTACATCACGAAGGGATTTAAGTACCCCTATCAACCGCTGGGTATCGCGCGGGTGTAAACCAATGCTTGGCTCATCTAATACATATATGGAGCCTACCAGGCTGCTACCTAAGGACGTAGCCAGGTTAATGCGCTGTGATTCGCCGCCCGATAGGGTGTTTGATAACCGGTTAAGTGTTAAATAGCCTAAGCCTACATCATTCAGGAACACCAGGCGGTTGGTGATCTCCATGAGCAAACGCTTGCCAATTTTTAAATCTGTTTCGGTTAGCTTTAAACCCTGGAAAAACTCCAGTGCTTTATCCAAAGGCATCAATACCACATCGGTAATGGAGCGTTCGCTGATCTTTACGTATGATGCATCCTGGCGTAAACGGCTGCCCTTACACTCGGGGCAGTTGGTTTTACCCCTGTATCGCGATAGCAAAACACGGTATTGAATTTTATAGGTTTGCGCCTCCATCTCCTTGAAGAACTCATCAAGTCCACGGAAAAACTTGTTACCTGTCCACAACAACCTTTGCTCTTTGGCGGTAAGCTGGTTATACTGCCGATGGATCGGGAAATCAAATTTTAGCGCATGTTTTACTAAATTATCGTTCCACTCGCGCATTTTTTCGCCGCGCCATGGTGCAATGGCACCTTCATAAACAGATTTGCTTTTATCCGGAATAACCAGGTCTTCATCAATGCCAATAACCTTGCCATAGCCTTCGCATTTTTTGCAGGCGCCATAAGGGTTATTAAAGCTGAAGAAATTAGGGCTCGGCTCTTCGAATTTTATGCCATCCAATTCAAAGCGGTCGCAAAAAAAGCGTTCCGTTTCCTGGTCAGCATCCGGCTCCTGGTAACGCACGTAGCAATCGCCTTTCCCCTCAAAAAAGGTGGTCTGTATAGAATCGCCAAGGCGGCTTACAGTTTCATCTTCTTCGTTTTTATGTATGCGGTCGACAACAATTCTTACTGCCGAGTAGGAGGTAAGTGACGACTGGTGCGTGGTAAGGTTAGTTTCGGTATCTGCTTCAACTTCCTTTTTTTTGCTTTTAGTTTTCAGCTTTAAGGTTTCGCCTTTCGCCTCCTCAATAAGCCATGAGCCATCATCAACAATGCTGGCATCCTCTAATAACGCTTCTATTTTTGATAGTTTGCCCTGGTACTCTACCCGCACAAAACCTTTTTGCATTAACACGGCAAGCTCTTCTTTTAAGCTGCGGTTATTATGCGGATATAATGGCGCTAATAAAGTTACCTGGGTTTCATTTGGCAGCGATAGTATAAAATTCACCACATCGGTCACCGAATCCTTTTTTACCGGGAGGCCCGATACAGGCGAAATGGTTTTGCCAATGCGTGAGAAAAGTAACTTCAGGTAATCGTAAATCTCGGTTGAGGTACCCACTGTTGAACGCGGGTTTGAGGTGATTACCTTTTGCTCTATAGCGATAGCGGGCGCAATGCCCTTAATATAATCTACATCAGGCTTGTTCATACGACCCAAAAACTGGCGTGCGTATGATGACAGGCTCTCTACATAACGGCGCTGACCTTCGGCATAAAGTGTATCAAATGCGAGAGATGACTTACCCGAACCCGACATGCCCGTAACCACAACCAGCTTGTTTTTGGGGATAGCCACATCCATGTTTTTAAGGTTATGAACACGTGCCCCTTTTATAATGATATGTTTCGACGGATCTTTTTCTGCTTCTTTACTCATTCTTCGAATTAGTTCATGGTTCATAGTTCATGGATCATAGGGATTAGTTAAACAGGAGAAAATGGCAAAAATTTTGCCATAAACTATGATCTGTTAACTATGAACTTTTTGCGAGTGCAAAAATCCTAAAATATTTAGCAGTATCCAAATTGGTTTTACTTTGTTTGGTTGTTTATATTGAATTAGGTATCGACTTTACAGTTTACTGACTTTTAATTGTTTACGATAAATTTTTAGATGTATATATTGTGAGGATTATTTGAATCGCAATTAAACCTTTTTTACAAAGAATCGTCGAACAGGTAAGCGTCAAAATATTTTATGCCCCGATGCTTATTTACAGCAATTAACCTGATAGACAGAAGTAAATAAAAAATATAATTTGCTTTTTAAGATAGAAATTGTTTTATTTGAGGTAACAATTTCTTAACCCCTAAGGAGCATACTATAGAAGATACTTTACTTGTAAGAAGATTTTAACTAAAATTAAGTTTAAAGTAGTACGTTCTATGGATTTTCAATTGAAGAGTGATCAGGATCTAATCCATCAATATATTGCCGGTGATGAAGCAGGATTGGTAGAATTGATAAGACGATATCAGTCAAAAATATACACCTCTATTTATCTTTTGGTAAAAGACGAATACCTTGCCGAGGATATTTTTCAGGATGCTTTTATAAAAGTAATAAATACCCTTAAAGCCGGTAAGTATAACGAAGAAGGTAAATTTTTACCTTGGGTAACGCGTATTGCGCATAATTTGGTCATTGACCATTTTCGACGCGAAAAACGTGCTCCAATGGTAAGTAATGGCGACGACTTTGATATTTTTGAAGTGTTGGGTAATTACGATGAAAGTACCGAGGATAAGATGGTTAGAGACCAAACCTATAAGGACCTTAAATCGTTGATACAGCTGTTACCTTCCGAACAAAAGGAAGTATTGATTATGCGCCACTTTGGCGATATGAGTTTCAAGGAAATAGCCGATATAACTGAGGTGAGCATTAATACCGCTCTTGGCCGTATGCGCTATGCACTCAATAACCTGCGTAAGATGATGCAGGGCAAGGAAATGAGTTTAAAAAATTAATATTAAGTTTAGGTATTTTTATATGTAGATCCGGTTGCTGATTAATTATCAGTTAATCGGATTTTCTGTGTTAATGCCGGTATCAAGCAAAAAATCAAATACTTAGTAACTAATAAGTAAATGGCAGAATAAAAAAATTTCATTTAATTTTCATTTAACAAAATATTATCTTTAAGCCACCGTTATAAATCGTATAAAATTTATACTAAAAAAGCTTATGGATGAAACCTTTACAAAAACATTAAATGGAACTGCTAACCAAGCTCAGATGAACGATAACGTACATGAATATCTGGATGCGGATGATATGATTTTTTATAACTCTATCCGTGCCGATTTGGACCTTTTGAAAAAGAAGCCCAAAGTGCAAACTATACACCAGATTTTGGACTACTCGAAGAGTTTACGGTAAGCATTACTAACCTCACTGGTTCATAGATCACAATTGTTGATTAAGGTTACCCGATGTGAATCGAAATAACCAAAAGCCAATAAGTGATTTATGAACCTTTCTATTTAATAGTTCATTAGTTCACTGGTGAATAGTTCGATAAATTTTTATAGCTGATATTTTTACGGTTTTGCCAATTGCGATTTATTGAGCATAATTGCAATGTATTGGATATGCCGCATTATTATAAACTAATAAGCGGTTAGATTAATGAATTATGCAGCTACCAATGAACTAATGAATAAGCGAACCAATGAACTAACATGCTGAAAGCCGAACGTTACCGCCATTTTGTTGAATATTTTTCTAAAAGC
The DNA here is from genome assembly GCF_056405015.1 of Mucilaginibacter sp. P2_A4. Classification (NCBI taxonomy): domain Bacteria; kingdom Pseudomonadati; phylum Bacteroidota; class Sphingobacteriia; order Sphingobacteriales; family Sphingobacteriaceae; genus Mucilaginibacter; species Mucilaginibacter sp. P2_A4. The sequence goes on from NZ_JBFUCX010000007.1 coordinate 184,617, forward strand.
CAACCTAACCCTGTTACCGAGCTTCATTATAATAACCCTTTCCAGTTGCTGGTGGCGGTCATTTTATCGGCACAATGCACAGATAAGCGAATTAACCAGGTTACGCCTGCGCTTTTTGAACGTTTCCCTACGCCGGACGATCTGGCAGCTTCTACACCCGAAGAAGTTTTTACTTATATCCGTAGTGTGAGCTATCCTAATAATAAAGCCAAACATTTGGTTGGTATGGGTAAAATGCTGGTTGAAGTTTTCAACGGCGAAGTGCCATCAGGAATAGAAAATTTACAAAAGATGCCGGGTGTTGGTCGAAAAACGGCAAACGTTATAGCTTCGGTAGTGTTTGATGAGCCTGCAATGGCTGTTGATACCCATGTTTTCAGGGTAAGCAACCGGATAGGTTTAACCAACAACGCTACCACCCCGTTGGCAGTAGAAAAGCAATTGATTCAACACATTCCTAAAGAATATATAGGCGTTGCTCATCACTGGCTGATATTGCATGGCCGTTATATATGCGTGTCCCGCAGCCCTAAGTGCGAGATATGCCCGCTAACCTGGTTTTGCCGGTATTATGAACGTAACAATACCGAGGCCGCATTATTACGCGCCGAAGCTGCCAAAATCAAAAAAGCGAAAGAAGCTAAAAAGAAAAAGGCTTTAAACGTGATCAGTAAAGAATTGAAGAAGCGTAGTGTGGATAAAGATATTTGATTGGTATTATTAGGTTGATTAATTTCAACATAAATAATAAACCCACCCGTCATTGCGAGGCACGAAGCAATCTCTACATAAGCAGATCGGACTTGCATGGCCTGTACTGTATAGTTTGGAGATTGCTTCGTACCTCGCAATGACGCTTTTTTAAATAAATTACTAAAAAAATTAGTATTTTAAAATAAAACATTTATATTTGTTGAAGAAAATTTGAAGATGGCTAACATAGATAAAAATAACTCGGATAAATTAAAAGCATTACAGCTTACACTGGATAAGCTTGAAAAATCATACGGAAAAGGTACCATCATGAAATTGGGTGATTCCGTTATTGAGCCTACAGAAGTTATATCAACCGGTTCTTTAGGGCTTGATATTGCATTGGGTGTTGGTGGCTTACCTAAAGGTAGAGTTATTGAAATATATGGCCCTGAATCATCTGGTAAAACCACGCTTGCTATTCATGCCATTGCCGAATCGCAAAAGAAAGGTGGCATCGCGGCATTTATTGATGCGGAGCATGCTTTCGATCGTTTTTATGCCAAGAAATTGGGCGTTGATGTGGAGAACCTATTGATCTCTCAACCCGATAATGGTGAGCAGGCCCTGGAAATTGCTGATAACCTGATCCGTTCAGGAGCTATTGATATTTTAGTTATTGACTCTGTTGCCGCGTTAGTTCCTAAAGCGGAGATTGAAGGCGAAATGGGTGACTCAAAAATGGGTCTTCATGCACGTTTAATGTCACAGGCTTTGCGTAAATTAACTGGTACCATCAGCAAAACCGGATGTTGCTGTATATTCATTAACCAGTTGCGCGATAAAATTGGTGTGATGTTTGGTAACCCCGAAACTACAACAGGTGGTAACGCTTTAAAGTTCTATGCTTCGGTACGTTTGGATGTACGCCGTATTTCGCAGATTAAGGATACCGACGAGGTTTCTGGTAACCGCGTAAAAGTGAAGATCGTTAAAAATAAGGTGGCGCCGCCGTTCCGTATTGCTGAGTTTGATATTATGTTTGGTGAAGGTATTTCTAAAGCCGGCGAGATTATTGACTTAGGTGTTGAGTACAACATTATTAAAAAAGCAGGTTCTTGGTTCAGCTACGGCGAAACCCGCCTTGGCCAGGGTCGTGATGCGGTTAAACAACTGATATTGGATAACCCGGAACTGATGGAAGAATTGGAAGCTAAAATTAAAGAAACCGTTACCGGCGAGCATTTAGCCGAGGTGTAGTTTTTGATTTCGGATTTCGGAATTTCGATTTCGGATTTTTATAGATATAAAAGGCCTTCTGTTTTGGGAGGCCTTTTTTATGGATTTATTTAAACTGACAGGATCATGTCACTGTTCGGATTTTCAAAAATCAAGTGTTCGGGGTGTTCGGACCGGGTTGTTTTATGAGAATTAACTTATTGATTATCAATGCATAGTGTTTTGGACTGAATAGTCCGAACACTTAATTGATTGATTATCAGAAATGTTGTTTTTAATGGATATCCACTGATGACAATACCCTCATAAAAGCGAACACCTTTATAAATGCGTTGTCGCCTTTGCCAGCAAGCTAAAACCACTCTCCTAATCAACCTAATCCAACCACTCACTATATAAAAGCTTCATCTTTAAGTAATAAATCGCCGGGCCTCCAATTCGCTAATTCAATAATTATTACATTAGCTTTTGATGAATAAACTGGTTGTATTGCTGCTATTTGTGCTGATGTTTCAGCTTTCGGCTTGCTTTACAAAATCGACCAATTCGGGCAAGGCAGTTTTTAATATTAACCTGGAGGAAGGCCTCACGTCGCTCGATCCGGCTTTTTGCCGCAACCATTATACCATTTGGATGGATAACCAGGTTTTTAACGGGCTGGTACAGATTAATGATAGTTTAAAAGTTACTCCCTGCATTGCCAAAAGCTGGCAGGTATCGGCCGATGGTTTACTTTACACTTTTCACCTGCGCAATGATGTTTATTTTCATGACGATCCCCATTTTGCAAATGGCATCGGGCGTAAAGCTGTAGCGGCAGATTTTGTTTACAGCTTTGGTCGATTGATTGATCCAAAAGTGGCCTCATCCGGCTCCTGGATCTTTAGCGATAAGGTGGATGATAAGCGTGCATTCTCGGCTCCTGATGATAGCACGTTCTTAATAAAGCTTAAACAGCCCTTCGCGCCATTTTTGAGTATGCTTACGGCCCAGTATTGCTCTGTAGTGCCAAAAGAGGTGGTGGATTTTTATGGTAAGGATTTCAGAAGTCATCCCATAGGTACAGGTCCTTTTAAACTGAAGTATTGGAAAGAGGGTGAAGTGCTGGTACTGCTAAAAAATGATAAGTATTGGGAGTTTGATAGTAAGGGTAAACGGCTACCATACCTGGATGCTGTCAGGGCTACTTTTATTGCCGATAAGCAAACCTCCTTTTTGGAGTTTGTGAAAAAGAAGCTCGACTTTTTGAATGATATTGATGGCAGCTACCGCGATGATATTCTTACCAAATCGGGCAAGGTAACGCAAAAGTATAAGGGCAAGTTCATCCTGAATACAGCGCCGTATTTAAATACCATGTACCTGGGGATCCTGGTGGATAGTAACCTGGCCATTGTGAAAAAATCGCCCCTGAAAATATTGAAAGTGCGGCAGGCTATAAACTATGCTATCGACAGGCAAAAGATGATCAAGTATTTGCGCAATAGCATGGGTACACCGGGGTACTCGGGCTTTATACCGCAGGGTATGCCTGGCTTTGATGGTAAATGTGTTAAAGGGTATTCCTACGATCCGGAAAAAGCGCGGAGGCTATTGGCAGAGGCCGGTTTCCCAGATGGTAAAAACCTGCCCGAAATATCGTTAGCCACCACTGTTGGCTATCGCAGCCTGATAGAGTATGTACAAGGTCAGCTGGATAGGATCGGTATTAAAACCAGCGTAGAAATTACCCAGGGCGCCAGTTTGCGTGAGTTAGTATCCAAAAACGGCATCAACTTTTTTTACGGCCAATGGATAGCCGATTACCCGGATGGTGAAAACTACCTGTCGGTTTTCTACTCCAAAAACAAAATTCCTTATGGCCCTAATTATACCGGCTTTAACAATAAAAGGTTTGATACATTGTTTGAACAAACTTACCACGTAAAAAATGATTCGGCCCGATATGCGCTGTACCAGCAAATGGATAACCTGGTGATGGAGCAATCGCCGGTGGTGGTATTGTATTATGATAAGCTGGTGAATTTATATCAGAATAATATCTCGGGTTATAGTTTAAACGGACAAAATCTATTGGTGTTGAAGAGGGTGGTGAAGGGGCTTTAAACGCTTGAAAGGGACTACTGTGAGGAGATAGCTTTTTAGTGAAAGAAAATGTCATTTCGACCGAACAGGCGTGGGGAAAAAGAAGAGGGGGAGGAGAAATCTTATACGACCTGCATGTTCGCTTGTCGCTTATATAAGATTTCTCCTCACCCCCAGCGCTCAATTCCTACTTTGGTTCGCTCGAAATGACAATCGGTTTTGTTAATTTATAAGGTACAAAAGATGTATTTACGTAGATGAAGGGGGGGCACATAGATTGTCACTGTATTATTTATCTGTATACTTCAACGCATCGGCATTTACTATAGCTGCCTGGTTATTCTTGGTGGCATCGGTGCCTAAAATAACCACCGCATCTGCACCAACGGTTTTGGCATATTCTGATAGTCTTTGCTTTACAGCTTCCTGCTTCGGGTAATTTTCGCAGGTTAAATGGCCTATAACCTTGTATTCCCTTTTAACATCATGGGTAGAATAATAGATTTCTACAGATGTAGTAGGGCTCAGCCTATCGCCAAAATAAGTAATTGGAACAGCACAGGAAGATAGCAATAAGCAAATACCTGCAGTAAATGAATAATGATTTTTCATAGCCCGATTGTTTAGATTAGTTAGACTAAGATACAGCCGGGTGGTTTACTGAATATTGTGTAAAAGTGATATTACAATAAATAATAACCAACAAAAAACAACGAAAAGTGGAGCAATTAGCTTGACGCTTTTTAAATTCGTAGCGAGCGTAGGTTGGAATTTAAATACTTAATGAGTAGTGTTCATTTTTGCTCTTTATTAAATATTTAATAATAGCGGGTTTGGTTGTTAAATGCCCTTGTAATGTTCCGGTCCAAAAATCTGTTATTATTTCATTTTTATATCGTATCAAAACAAGGTGTTGAGTTTCTGCAAATCCTCCTGTAAGATAACTGATAAAATATAGATTTTTACTTTTGCCCTGGCAAATAAGCTGCCGGTTTGGTAATTGATCGTTTTGGTCGCAGCAGCAATTCCAATCTTGTCCGGGTCTTGCTATAGTAAAGTTGACATTGCCAAAGGATTCTAAAAAGGACTTAACAAACCGTGGCATATCCCCCAATTTATTGGACGAAGACAAACTTGTTTTTTGAAGATCAGTTATGAATGCCTGCAAGTTTTTATTTTTAATGATAACTATTTGATTGATAGAAATACTATGTTCATGGTATTTAACGCTGCTAACTGAATTTATTGGGCTTACACGAGACTGTTTAACTAAATTCTGCTGTGCATGTGTATGAATCGTAATTAGCAATAAAATAAGAATACCCGGTATGGTTCGCATAGTGTATTGATTATAGGCATAGTAAAGTTAGTTAATTGGCCAACAAAAAAGCCTCCCCAAAGGGAGGCTCATATAATTAGCTTTCAGCTTTAACCTTTCGGCTTTCAGCCTTATTAAGATGCCATTTGTTTACGGATGATGTTCAATGCGCCACCTGCTTTAAACCACTCAATTTGCTGAGCGTTATAAGTATGGTTAACCGCGAATGAATCAACAGAACCGTCTTTATGGTTTAATACTACGGTTAACTGTTTGCCTGGGGCAAATGTTGTTAAGCCATTGATATCAATCACATCGTCTTCTTGAATCTTATCGTAGTCGTTGTTATCTGCAAAGGTGATACCCAGCATACCTTGTTTCTTCAGGTTGGTTTCGTGGATACGGGCAAATGATTTTACCAGTATGGCACGTACACCCAAGTGACGTGGCTCCATGGCCGCGTGCTCACGTGATGAACCTTCGCCATAGTTTTCGTCGCCTACTACTATTGAACCAATGCCATTTGCTTTGTAATCGCGTTGAGTAGCTGGTACAGGTCCGTATTCGCCGGTTAATTCATTTTTAACGCTATCTGCAGTGTTGTTAAAGTAGTTGATAGCACCAATCAGCATATTGTTTGATATGTTATCCAGGTGACCACGGAACTTTAACCACGGGCCAGCCATAGAGATATGATCGGTAGTACATTTGCCTTTTGCTTTAATCAGCAATTTGAGGCCTTTAATATCGGTACCTTCCCATGCGGTAAACGGCTCCAATAATTGCAAACGCGCTGATTTTGGATCAACCAATACCTGCACCTGGCTGCCATCTTCGGCAGGGGCCTGGTAACCGGCATCTTCAACAGCATAACCTTTAACCGGCATTTCAATACCCAATGGTTCGTCAAGCTTAACTTGTTCGCCATTAAGGTTAGTTAAAGTATCGGTAAGCGGGTTAAAAGTTAAATCACCTGCAATAGCCAAAGCAGTTACAATCTCTGGGGATGCTACAAAAGCGTGGGTATTAGGGTTACCATCCTGGCGTTTAGCGAAGTTACGGTTAAAAGATGTGATGATAGAGTTTTTACGCGTAGGATCGTCTGTATGACGTGCCCATTGACCAATACAAGGTCCGCAGGCGTTAGCCAATACTACACCGCCCATTTGGGTAAATGTATCCAGGTAGCCATCACGTTCAACGGTGTAACGTACCAGTTCTGATCCTGGTGTAATGGTAAACTCTGCCTTGGTAGTAAGGTGTTTATCAATTGCCTGTTTTGCAATAGAAGCAGAACGGGTGATATCTTCGTAAGATGAGTTGGTACAAGAACCTATCAAGCCAACTTCTAATTTTGCAGGCCAGTTGTTTTCTTTAACCGCGGTAGCAAATTTAGAGATAGGCCAGGCCAAATCCGGTGTAAAAGGACCATTGATATGTGGTTCCAGCTCAGATAGGTTGATTTCGATAACCTGGTCAAAATATTGCTCAGGGTTTGCGTAAACTTCGTCATCGCCGGTTAAGTGCTCAGCAACGGCGTTTGCAAGCTCGGCAATATCAGCACGTTTTGTTCCGCTTAAGTAGGTCGCGATTTTTTCATCGTAACCAAATACAGAAGTGGTTGCACCAATTTCGGCACCCATGTTACAGATGGTACCTTTACCTGTTGCAGAAAGTGAACGTGCACCTTCGCCAAAATATTCAACAATAGCACCGGTACCACCTTTTACAGTAAGGATACCTGCTACTTTCAAAATAACGTCTTTAGCTGATGTCCAGCCAGATAATTTACCGGTTAATTTAACACCGATAAGCTTAGGGAATTTAAGCTCCCATGGTAAGCCGGCCATAACATCACAGGCATCGGCGCCACCAACACCAATAGCAATCATACCTAAACCACCCGCGTTTGGTGTATGTGAATCGGTACCGATCATCATACCACCCGGGAAGGCGTAGTTTTCAAGAACAACCTGGTGAATAATACCGGCTCCTGCTTTCCAGAAACCAATACCATATTTATCTGATACCGAAGCCAGGAAATCATAAACTTCACGGTTGATATCGATAGCTGTATGTAAATCTTCAACTGCGCCAACTTTTGCTTGTATAAGGTGATCGCAATGTACGGTAGATGGTACAGCAACCTGCGGACGGCCAGCCTGCATAAACTGCAATAAAGCCATTTGCGCCGTTGCATCCTGCATGGCTACACGGTCTGGAGCAAAGTCAACATAGTCAACACCACGGCCAAATGCTTTTTGGGCATCGCCTTCAGAAAGGTGGGCGTATAGTATTTTTTCGGTTAAAGTTAAATGTTTACCAGTCGCTTTACGGGCAGCATCCACACGGGTGCTGTAGCGGTCGTAAACTTTTTTGATCATATCTAAATCAAAAGCCATTTGTATTTGATTTTTAGGTGAAAAGTAAAAGAATTGACACTAAACCCCTTGATAGGAGCGTAGTGCGGCGAATTTACAAAAATTACAACTAAAAGCTGTTAGTCAACCGGGTAAATGTTATTTGGAGAAATTCTAAATAAGTTGCTTCCCTGTTTAGTTTTTCACCAGCTTATAAATGCCCCCATTTGCATTTTCCGGCCCGGTATCTGCATTGGTAAGTACATACACTTCGCCTGCAGGGTCTTCACCAAATCCTAATATTTTTGAGTTAGCGGGGATGTTTTGCAAAGTAATTTTACCACGTAGCCATTTAGCACCTGCTTTTTGTAAATAAAACACCTTTCCTACCCAATCGGCAAACACATATTTGCTTTTCAAAGCGGGCAATTGTGTGCCGTTATAAACATAACCACCAATAACAGATATACCTTCCGTATGGCTATATTCGGTAATTGGCATGGTAATACCCTTAATATCACAACCGCTGGCAGGATTATAGCAATGCGTTCCTTCCATCAGCCTCCAACCGTAGTTGGCGCCCTTTGTTACAATATCAACTTCTTCCCACAAATCCTGACCAACATCACCGGCAAACAATTGCCCGGAGGCCTTATCAAAAGAAAACCGATAGGGATTACGGAAACCATACGCCCATATTTCTGGCTTTGCGTCTTTTCGGTCAACAAAAGGATTGCTTTTTGGTACTACGTATCCAGATGCGGCATTAACATCAACCCTCAGGATTTTTCCAAGCCAGGTATTGATGCTTTGCCCGTTCCCAAAGTCGCCATGCTTATCGCCCTGGCCGCCGCCATCCCCAAATGAGATGTACAAATAACCATCTTTGCCAAACTGTATACAGCCGCCATCATGATTTCCGGCTGGTTTCTCGGCTGAGAGTATGATTCTGCCGCTGTTAACGTCAACCTGGTTTGAATTTGGCGACAATTTATATTCGGCTATAACATCCTTATGATCCGATGATTGGCTTGACGCCGCGCTGTAAAAAACATAGAATTTTTTATTTGACTTAAATTGAGGGTGCAGGCAAATTCCTAACAATCCGCGCTCTTCATATCCTTTATTTACTTTTAGCATTTTGCTCCTGAGGTCAAGCAAAGGCTCTTCAATTAACTTTCCATTTTTTATTACCCGTATTTTTCCGGGTTGCTCGGTTACCCAGATATCGCCATTGCCAGGAAATGTTAGGGCTGTTGGCGAATACAATTTATCGGCGATGGGTTGTACTTTTAACGTAATGAGAGCTGGCTCGTCGCTTTTTTTAACCGGCTTTATTTCGTGTAAAACATAGGACGGCAATACGCATACCGCAATGCCCAAACACAATAGGGCGGTTAAAGGAAGATGTTTTTTCATAGGGTTTTATTTGTATTGATTGGTTTAATATTTGGTTATGATCAATGCGTAAAATCAAACCACAGCGTGCCGTTTACCGGTTCGCCGTTAATATGATTTGTTTGGCTTTGTGGCCCCATTACTTTTGCCGCCTGAAACTTGGTACCAATAGGGCTTATGGCATTTAAAAACCCGATACTGCCCTCGGGAAAAGCGGGCTCAACGTTATTATTGCTAAGCGCATCTTTTTCCCTGGCCGGGTGCAGCATTTGCAGGTACATGTTTTTATCGGCTGTATAAACAGTGAACGGTGATTCTTTATTTTCTATCACCACCCAGTTAACTTCGGCATGGTAACCTTTAAATTCGGGGTATCCCCAGGTTTCACCCGTGATAGCGTTATTATAAGCTTTATGCCAAACGCCAAACTGCTGCCCTTTCAGCCTGTTTTTCCAAACCCGATAAGGGCCCTGGCCAAGCCATTTCATGCCGGTAATTTTTTCTTCGGGATAATTGAATGTGATCCCGGTAAAATCAGCATCACCCTGCTGGGCGTGTTGGTATTCCAGTTTAACAGGGTGGCCCGGCGTGAATGTCCATTTTATGTGTAATGCTCCTCCGCCCTGGTAATCGGCTTCGATAATATATTGTTTGTTAACGGCTTTATGCGTAAACAGTTTTAAGCTGGTATTTACGCCTGCCAAAACTGGTCCGCCTGATAAAGAGATAGTGCCTGCAGGTTTAACAACCTTTTGAATATATCCGGTAGCTTTATCAAAATAATAGCTTATCCCATCGCATTGTATACGAAGGGATTGATCTGTTTCGTCTGTTTTTATTGCTGATTTAACGGGCGTTGACGCAATTTTACCGGCGATAGTTGCCGGACTGGTGATTGCCCAGCTCCATGTAAATATTTCTTTCTTATCCGGCCCGTAAGCGGTAAGATAAAGCGCGTCGCTTTTTGACCACGATGTTGGTAAGGCTAAATTTAATAACCCTTTTTCGCCTGGTTTAAGATCGGGAGCTGCCGGTAAGCCGGTTGCATTTACAATGTCTGCCGTAGTTTTATCATGTGCCGATGGAAATTTAACCAGTTTCCATTTAAATGAGCATTGGTTAAGGTTAGTAAAGGAATACCTGTTTTCGACGGGGATTTTCCCGTTGAAGTTTGCATTAACAGGCTGAGGATTTATATAAACCGGCGACCAGATCTCTTTAATGGCATAAAAGCTGCCTTCCTTTTCGCGGTGCGGACCAACAATGCCATCGGGGGCATGGTTCCCATCAGAATCGTAGGTGTTGTTTTTATCTGTACGGATAACAGCTTCATCCAAAAGCGCCCAAATAAAACCACCGCCTCCATGAGGGTGTTTCACCATAAGGCCCCAAAAATCATCCAGTCCTGCTGCCGCTCCGCCGTCGTAAAGGCCGTGCATAAATTCTGTAGGGAAAAAAACTTCCTGCCCGGTAGCCACCGCGTTAACAATGTAGTTGTAATCGGGGTAATGCTTGGTATCGGTACCGTTAAACTTTTCCCATGGGTGTATCACGGTGCGTTTTTGAGGGTCGTATAAGGCATAGTCGTTGTCTAATCCCCGGTTCCAGCCGCCCTCGTTACCATTATCCCAAAAAAGGATTGAAGGGTGATTTACATCTCTTACTACCAGTTCTTTAACTAATTTACGGCCGGCTGTAGTATCATATTTAGCTTGCCAGCCGGTTAGTTCATCCAGCACATACAGTCCTAAGGAATCGCACACATCCAAAAAATCCGCATCAGGCGGATAGTGCGACATGCGTACCGCGTTCATGTTCATCTGCTTCATTAGCTTAACATCCATTAAATGAACATTATGACTCAAAGTACGACCGCTTTCGGGCCAGAAACTATGGCGATTGCTGCCTTTCATCATTATTTTGGCGCCATTTACATAAAGCGCATCATTTGGCCTTAACTCAACTGTGCGGAAGCCAAACTTTTGCTTAACCCGGTGAATAACCCCCTGTTTGTTTTTAATAGCTACTATAACCTGGTACAAATTAGGAAATTCGGCACTCCATAATAGTGGCTTGCTAAAGTTTGATTTTAGGTCCAGATGTTCATCTGTGGTGTTCGCTTTAATAGCAAATGGTTTACCTAAATTTTCACCATTTAGCTTTTGTACCTGGGCTTCAATAGTTTCGTCGCCTTTTAAGTTTTGGGGGTATACATCGAGCTGAAATGAACCATCGGCCTTGGCATTTACGGCAAGCCTTTCAATAAAAGTGCCTGGTACAACTTCCAGGTAAACAGGACGGTAAATGCCTCCAAAAACCCAGAAATCACTGTTCCTGCGTTCTGCATCATTTACAGATGAATTTGCCGATGTTTTATCAACAGTAACCTCGAGCAGGTTTTGCGCATTGGGTTTTATTAATTCGGTGATATCGTATTTGAAGCGATAAAAACTGCCCTGGTGTACCGATCCGGCTTGTTTACCGTTAACCGTCACTTTGGTATCAGTCATCGAGCCTTCAAAAACAATAAATATTTTCTTATCCTTCCAGTTGCCGGCAGTAAATTCGTGTTTATATAATCCCTGTTCGTTAGCTTTAACTTTATCGTGCCCGTAGTTGTATGTGCCAAAACACTGCAGTTCCCAGTTAGAGGGGACGTTAATTTTTGTCCATTTATTGCTGTTTCTCCCGCCGGTGCAAAAGAAATCCCATTGCACGGTATGATCTTTATCCGTGCCTGAGAGGTATTTAATAGCAGTTTCCTGTGCTAATGCAGCAGAAACGATGAGCATGAACAAAATTGGAAGGATTGTCTTTTTCATTGTGGTTTAAGTATGTTACTTTTTAGGCTATGATGGCGTAATTATTCTGTCAATCAATAAATTGATCGAATAATTTTATACCGCTGACAAGATTAATTACTACTGAACAACAAAAAAAGAATATGTTCAATTAAAACTACGCAATCGTTGCCGGAAGAATTTTGAACCCACAATTAAATAAATTCTTCAGGGATTAGGGCGTTAAAACTATATCCCGCTTTACTCCAAGTCTCCATCGCCCTTGGCAAAACATATTCCAGCCTCTCAAAAGCTTTCAAGCTATCATGAAAAACTACAATTGATCCGGCTTGGGTATGTTTCAATACATTTTTAAGGCAATCTTCGGGTTTTAAGTTGATGTCGAAATCGCCGCTTAGCACGTTCCACATGATGATCTTCACATTGGGTCGTGCTGTTTTCAAATCTTTCACCTGCTGTTTTTTAATGCGCCCATATGGCGGCCGAAAGAGATCGGTATCCAATAATTTATCGGTGAGTAAAAAATTATCGAGGTAGGTTTTGTTATCTGTTTTCCATCCTTTGAGGTGATTATAGGTATGGTTACCTATGGCATGACCATCTTTTACAACCTGCTCAAAAATATCCGGATGCTTGCCTACATTATCACCAATGCAAAAGAATGTGCCTTTGGCCTCATATTGTTTTAAAATATTTAATACAAAGGGTGTAACAATAGGTATAGGTCCATCGTCAAAAGTGAGATAAATGCAACGGTTGCTTTGGTTTACGTTCCAAATTAGTTCGGGATAGAGCTTTTTTAACAGCCATGGAGTTTTAACCAGGTACATATCAAATAAAAAAATAAATGTTAAATTTTCCGATATATAGAAATCAACATTGCAATGTAGTAAACAGTTGCTTACCATTGTATAGAAAAACCTTATGAAACCAAAATTACTATTATCACTTAAAGCAACTGTTATTTGCACCATACTGTTTTCGTCGCTAAGCTTCAGGGCTAAGGCGCAGGAAGTGATATCCTTGCAAAAAGCAGTAAACCTGGCTTTGGAGCGCAACCTTAACATCAAGCAATCGCAATTTACTGAGGCTTTGGATGATGAAACCTTAAAACAATCAAAATATAACCGGTTGCCAAACCTTACGGCAGGCCCCCAGGCTTCATTCAACTTTGGCCGTAATATTGACCCTTCAACCAACCAGTTTATCAATCAGCGTATTTTTGCCTTAAATGGTACTATACAAAGCCAGGTAACCTTGTTCCAGGGTGGGCAGCTGCGCAATACCATCATTCAGAACAAGTTATTATTGGATGCGGATAAAACAGCGACAGCAAAAGTAAGGAACGATCTTATTTTAAACGTGGTTACTACTTATTTGCAGGTATTAACCAACCAGGATTTGGTAGTAGCCGCTCAGCAGCAAATTGATGTATCGAAGATAACTTTAGACAGGGCTCAAAAAAACTTTGATGTCGGTAACCAAACACTGGCAGATCTGTCTCAGGCTAAAGCAACTGTATCTACTGCAGACCTGAATTATACCAATGCCCAAAATGCCTATGAAATTTCATTGCTCACGTTAAAGCAATATATGGAAATGGGTCCGCAGGAAAATATAGTTGTGGAGAAACCGGATATCAGTAAGCTAACCGACATTCAAACATTATATAATGCGGAGGAAGTTTTAAAAACCGCTCAATTGGTTAACCCTGATCTGCTGTTGGCAGAGCAACGGGAAAAAGCTACCCAACAGGGAATTAAAATAGCCCAGGGTAATTATTACCCAAGCCTGGTATTATTTGGGCAATTGGGTTCAAATTATTCTGACGCACGTACTTTGTTTGGCGGCGTTACACCTACAGGCAGGGTAGATACCATTGGCTTTGTGAATGGTAACCGCAACCAACCCGCAACATTACCTAATGTTGCCCCGGTATATAATAAGTACCCGTTTTTTAAACAGCTTAGCGATAACTTTAATCAGTCGGCAGGGGTTAGTTTACAGATTCCTATATTCAACCGCTTTAGTGCACGTACATCGGTGCGTAAAGCAAAAATTCAATACGAAAGTGCAAGGTTAACCACACAGCTGGCCCGCAACAACCTGAGCAAGATTATTTACCAGGCCGTATTGGATGTAAAAGCTGCCGAAAAATCATACCTGTCATATACGCAAACTTACCAGGCTAATAAAGAGGCTTTTAATATTACCCAGCAGCGCTATAATGTTGGTTTGGTAAACTCGCTTGACTATAATACCTCTTTAACCAACCTTAATAAATCGCAGTTTGATATGATCAACGCACAATATATGGTTGTGTTTAGGGCAAAAGTGATTGATTACTATCTTGGCAAACCGATATCATTATAAATAAAAAAATCTAAAACCGTAAATATCCAAACTCATAATCATGGGAAAAACTACTAAATATATTCTGATAGGGCTTGGCGCTCTGGTCGTTCTGCTGATCATAGCTAAAGCGACCGGCTTAATTGGTAAACCGCCTTTAACACAGGTTGCTACCGAAAAAGCCGATGTACGTGAAATTAATGAAACGGTATCTGCCAGTGGTAAAATTAAACCACATATTGAAGTTAAGATAAGCCCGGAAGTATCTGGCGAGGTAGTAGAATTGCCTATAAAGGAAGGCGACGTGGTTAAAAAAGGCCAGTTGCTATGTAAAATCCGTCCGGACATTTTAAAGTCTGGTTATGATCGTGCCATTGCATCATACAATACCCAAAAGGCAAGTGTAGGTAACTCTGGCCAGATGTTGAAACAAGCCGAGGCAACTTTTAACAACCAGGCTGGTATTTTTAAACGCAGCCAGGAACTTTATAAAAATAAGGTACTTACCGTATCAGAGTATGAAAACGCTAAAGCGGCTTTTGAAGGTGCAAAAGCATCACTTGAAGCAGCAAAACAAAACGTTATAGGTTCTCAATATGGTTTGGCACAATCTTCAGCATCAGTTAAAGAAGCACAGGATAACCTGGCCAAAACAACCATTTACTCTCCGGTTGATGGCGTGGTATCAAAGCTATCAATTGAATTGGGCGAGCGTGTTTTAGGAACCCAGCAATTTGCAGGTACCGAGATCATGACGATATCTGATCTGAGCAAAATGGATGTGAATGTGGATGTAAATGAAAACGATATTAACCGCATCTCTTTAGGTGATTCATCTAATATCGAGATCGACGCGTTTTTAGGCAAAAAGTTTACCGGGGTAGTTTCTGAAATAGGAAGCTCGGCCAACGTAGTTGGTACAACTGCCGACCAGGTAACTAACTTCACGGTTAAGGTGCGTATCAATGCTGCATCATATGTGGCCTTGCTTAAAAAGACTGCGGATAACCCTTCACCTTTCCGCCCTGGATTGACAGCTACTGTAGATATTAATACAAACCAGGTTAAATCATTATCGGTGCCCATTCAATCGGTTACAACCCGCGAGGAGAAAAAAGAACAGAATGGTCCGCCAAAGAAAGATGATGATAAAAGCAAACCGCAGTTAACACAACCATCAAAAGAATATGTTTTTGTTTTAAACGGCACCAAGCTTAAACAAATACAGGTAACTACCGGTATTCAGAATGATACCTACATCCAGGTACTAAGTGGCCTTAAAAGTGGCGATGAAGTTGTATCGGCTCCGTATGCGGCCATATCAAAAACACTTGCCGATGGCATGGTGGTTGAAAAGGTTGACAAAGCGAAGTTATTTAATCCGGATAATAAGGATGGCAAAAGTAACTAGGGAGTAATTATCTATATAATAACAAAGCCGCGACCATTTAAGGTTGCGGCTTTGTTGGTTAATGAGATCCTTCACGATGCTACCCATGATAGGTTGTAGAATCCCAGACTTACGAAGTTTCAAAAACTTCGTAAGCCTTTGCCGTTCGTTGTTTCTCATTAAGAGTTTCGTGGAATTTCATCACTCAGGATGATAAATGAGAAGGATGGTATACCCCTACATTACCCCCTGTAAGCTCAGCACAGCCTGATCTAAAAAGTTAGGGATCAAGGTTTTTTGCGTATGGGTTATCTTTTCAGGATCGGCAAGGTGCTGCAGCATTTCTTTATATTTTACATCACCATGCTCGTTGATCACTTCTTGTTTCTTTTCGTCTTTTAACAACAGGTTTCGCATACCGTTGGCATCAGCTTCCGGGTGAAACTGGGTCGAAAAAAAATACTCATTAAAACGGATAGCCATCAAAGCCCTGGGCAAATCAACATGAGGGCGTTCTTTTTCAATAGCTACCAATTGCATGTTTAATTCCTTAAACCGTTTTTGGTTCGGGTTTATCACCTGCCAGCTACGCGAATCCACGGCATAGAATGGTTCGGCAAGGCCTTCAAAAACAGGCTCGTTAAAGCCTTGTTCAGTTTTATGTACGGGTAATACCCCAAATGAGGGGGAACGACGGGTATTGATATCGCCCAATTCGTACTTACGGCACATCAGCTGGAAGGAATGGCAAACAAACAGGCCATGCTTTTTATCTGTTGTATTGGATAGGTTATGATCTTCCAATCTGTCTGTCAGCCTGAAGAATTTTTTCTCCCACTCCGTTCCTTCGTCCAGCGGGCTACCTGGACCACCGCTCGAAATGTAGATATCAAAATCAAGCCCCGGTACTTCGCAACCTCTGCGAACATCAAAAATTTTGTAGGTAATATTTAAATTGTGCTGCGCCTTATACCTGTTTAAAATATCCTGGAAACCGCGCATCCCCTCGTTTGCTATCCCATTGTACAGATCAAGTATGGCTACTTTTATTTCCGGTTTCATAAGCCCCTTCTAAATCTCCTCCGCCAGCAGGCGGAGAGACTTTCGTTTTTTAATATATATAAAAGCCCTTCCGTTAACTAACGGAGAGGGGCGGGGCCGTCTACAACCCCTTCAACGTTTGCGAGGTAATGTAATCAACCACGTCTTCAAAGTTATTATTTTGGTGGTAAACTGCCAACTGCCTGTCGGCGCCTGTGCCATGTTCCAGTATTTTATGCACATATTGCAAGTCATCGCGCGAGCCAAGCTCGTCAACTACATCGTCAACAAAATCAAGTAGTTCCAATACCAACGACCGCGTATTTACTTCCATTTCTTTACCAAAGTCGATCATTTTACCATCGATACCATAACGCGCGGCACGCCATTTATTTTCGTTTATGAGTGCGCGGGAGTAGGTAATAAATTTCATGTTTTGCTGCCTTAGCTTATAAAGTTTGGCGCACAAAGCCTGGAAAAGCGCTGTAAAGGCAATGGTTTCATCAACCAGCATAGGGCAATCGCAAATGCGGAATTCAATGGTTTCGAAAAAGGGATGTACCCGGATATCCCACCAGATTTTTTTGGCGTTATCAATGCAATTGGTTTTTACCAACAGCTTGATGTAATTATCATACTCCTCAATGCTGCTGAAGTAATCAGGAATGCCGGTACGTGGAAATTTATCAAACACCTTTGTACGGAATGATTTGAACCCTGTATTACGCCCTTCCCAAAAAGGCGAATTGGTTGATAGCGCGTAAACGTGCGGTAAAAAGTATCTCACCTGGTTGGCAATATGAATAGCCATATCCCGCGATTGGATGCCCACGTGAACATGGAGCCCGAAAATAAGGTTTGAGCGCGCAGCATCCTGCATTTCATCCACTATTTCAAAATAGCGTGGGTGGTCGGTTATCAACTGGTGCTGCCAGTGCGAGAACGGGTGCGTTCCCGCTGCGCCAATCCGTAAACCGATATCACCAGCCAGTTGTGCAACGGTGGAACGCAGTTTACCTACTTCCTTGCGGGCTTCCTGGGTATTTTTACAAATGTGGGTACCCACTTCTACTACGGCCTGGTGCATTTCGGCCTTCACCTGGTCTTCATGGATCTTTTGCGCGCTATCCACAATTTTTTGCTCATGCGATTTTAGCTCCCTGGTAACAGGGTCAATCACCATAAATTCTTCTTCAACACCTAAGGTAAACTTGTTCATAATTGGTTAGGTTATATTTTACCTATCGCCTGTGTCCTCACAGGCGATCATAATAGTTGCCTGTGAGGACACAGGCAACGGGATATAATTGTTAATAAACAAGTTGTCATTTCGAACGAACGGGGGCTGGCTTTGAGCCTGGGTGTGAGGAGAAATCTTCTACGCCTGGCCCGCCATTTACATAGTCGGATTAGCAAACAGTATAAGATTTCTCCTCGTACCTCGTTCGAAATGACATCCGTTTATTTTTTGGCTTTCTTCGGTTCTTCTACTTTTTTCGCTTTTACCACCTTCTCCTTCTTCACTTTTCCCTCTGCCTCAATAGTATGGTCAACTGCGGCAACAGTTACATCGGCCTTAGCGGGTTTGGCTTTTACACTTACTAACGGCGTTTTAGCTGCTGATGTTTTTACATATTCGCCCCAGGTAAGATTATCCAACCCGTCTTTTTGTTTTTTGGCGCGTTCAATGGCATAGTCCGCAGCAGTTTCAACTACCCATTCAAAGTTTTCCTGGCCTACACTGGTCACTTCGGCATCGGGTGCGGGGTTGCAAAAATCAATAGCGTATGGGATGCCATCGCGGATAGCAAACTCAACTGTATTAAAATCATAGCCTAAAAACTGGTTAAGCTTAATCACATAATCCTTAATCGTTTCTAATAGCTTTTTAGATGCAGGTGCCTTGCCGTGCTCATAACGCAGGTGATGTGGGTTGCGTGGCTCGTACTGCATAATGCGCACATGTTTGCCACCAATGCAATAGCAACGGAAGTAATCGTCAAAAACAACCTCCTCCTGCAGCATCATCACATACTGCTTGGTTTTGTTGTATTTGGCAAAAAAATCTTCCTTATTTTCTAATCTATAAACTTCTTTCCAGCCACCGCCATCAAAAGGTTTCATGTAGGCCGGGAATCCAACGTAGTTAAAGATTCCTTCCCAGTGCAACGGATAGGCCAGGTTACGGAACGATTTATCTGTAGTATCATCTGGCAGGTCCTTTGAGGGCAGAATTACGGTTTTTGGAACCGGAATACCAATTTTTACAGCAAGGGCGTTGTTGAAAAATTTTTCGTCGGCGCTCCACCAAAAAGGGTTGTTGATAACGGCCGTACCACAAATAGCTGCGTTTTTTAATGCCGCGCGGTAGAATGGGACGTTCTGCGAGATCCTGTCGACGATCACGGCGTAATCCAGTGGCTCGGCCTGTATAACTTTATCAATGCGTACAAATTCTGCTGAAATGTTTTTCTCAGCTTTTTGGTTTATCCTATCCACAAATGCCTGCGGGAATGAATTTTCCTGTCCGAATAAGATGCCTATTTTTTTCATAGTGTTGTTCAGTTTGCAGTTGCCTGTTTGCAGTTTGCATTTGAGGCTCCTGGCTGTTTATGTGTAGATTTTAGTTTTAGATTTTAGTTTTAGATTTTATTGTTTTTTGTCTTGATTCCTGACTCTTGTTTCTTGATTCTATTTTATCGTGGATAAATAATGCGGAAACATTTCTTTCCATATCGGCCAGTCGTGATTGGCATTTGGGCGGATATCCAGCCAATGGTTAATGCCTTTTTTGTTTAAAATGTTTGATAGCTGGATGTTATAATCTTTACAGATGTCCCGCTCGGATGTGCCGAGGATAATATTCATCTCCCATAATTCGCTCCGGTCGCTGCCTGGCAGGTAATCTACCGGGTTGTTATAGAAAATATCATCATTGTAAAACCCATCAGTAAACATTTTGATATCAAATGCGCCACCCATGGTGAATAAATGCGCCACTTTTTCGGGATGTTTAAAAGCGAAGTTGGCAGCATGATACCCACCGAAACTGCAGCCTGCCATAGCCACTTTGTTTACTCCGGTTTCATGCATGGCCCAGGGTGCAAGTTCGTTTACCAGCATTTTATCGTACCAGCTGTAATTGCGGGCGCGGTCGGCAGGGTGAATGCCTTTGTCATACCAGGTACGGTCATCAAGCGTATCGGGGCAATAAATTTTTACCAGTCCTTCATCTACAAACCATTTTACGCTATCTATCAAGCCAAAATCCTTGTTTTGATGAAAACGACCTTTAGTTGTGGGGAAGAGAATAACAGGAAATCCCTTATCGCCGAACACCAGCATTTCAACGTGTAAGTTTAAGTTTGGCGAGTACCAGCGGTGATATTTTTCTGTCAAAATGGTCGGTTTATGTTTTCAGAGATGTAAGTTAAGTGGTTTAACTGAAAATGGCAACTAACTGATAAATTAATACGTTAGCTTAATAAATAAAAAACATAGCGTACTTTTGCACCCTTTAAATTTAACATAGAATGTATTTGGGCTGGGCTGAAACAGAGATGACGATTACTGAAAAAATAATAACTATAAACTCCGGGCTGCTGAAAAGGGAGGTAACTTGTACCATTTTAATGCCCGATGAACAGGAAATTGCAGGGCCTTTAAGTCTGTTGTTACTGAACGACGGCCAGGAGCTTGAAAGTCTTGGATTGAGCCAAACGCTGGAGCAGTTATACAACAGTAATCGCCTAAAGCCAGTGTTGATTGTAGCCATACATGCCGGTGAAGACCGCTTACAGGAATACGGTGTTGCAGGCAGGCCCGATTTTAAAAACCGCGGTGCAATGGCTGATATTTATACTCAATTCGTCATCACCGAACTGTTGCCGCAGGTTAAAAATTATACGGGCATCAACGAGTTTGAAAGCACCGCTTTTGCAGGCTTTTCTTTAGGCGGATTATCGGCCTTTGATATTGGCTGGAACAATGCAGATATATTTGATAAGGTGGGTGTATTCTCGGGTTCGTTTTGGTGGAGGAGCAAAGACCTGGCTAAAGGTTATACCGATAATGACAGGATAGCACACGCTTTGGTTAGAGAAACCGTTGATAAGCCAGATTTGGAATTTTGGCTGCAAACCGGTACTAAAGACGAAACCAGCGATAGGAATAAGAACGGAATTATTGATGCCATTGATGACACTATCGATTTGATTAAAGAACTGGAAGCAAAAGGCTATTCACGCCCCGAGGACATTCAATATGTAGAGGTGGTTGGGGGCAATCACAATGCCGAAACCTGGGGTAGGGTAATGGGTAAGTTTTTGAGTTGGGCTTATGGCCGATAGCTGGATGATGAATTGTATCAGTTACTTAATGAAATTGAAGAAAAATAATCGGCCGTTAAGTTTGTGGTTGCGTTACTCTTTATAATAGTTGAAAGGCTGTAAAGTTTATTGCCAATAAGGAGCATAAATAAATTGTATTTATTTTTTAAATTATCCGTTCCGGATGAGGTGTAATTTGTAAAGCCTTTCCATGTACCTATCTTAAAATCTTCGAGGGTTACGTTTGGCAGGCTTTTATTCATCCCTGCTTTTAATTGAGCTGCAAATTCAGGTGTAGATTTATATGGGGCCAGTGCTGTTGAATCAATATGGGCTACCTCTTCAAAATCAACAACAGTTAAAACAAATGCATTACTGCTATCCTTAAGTGCCATGCCATAGCTGCCTTTTATTAGCTCTTTTGGCTCAGTCGGAAATTTAACAGAAATACGATTGTCGGCTCTGTAAGTTACCCAGTTGCTTTGGGCTTTTGCAGTATTTGCAATAATTACTATTGAAAATAAGAGGGTTAGGCATTTTTTCATTGTTGTTTCAAATGTCAGCAAAAAATAATTAAATGGCTAATAACTTGACAACGTTTTATAATCTCATATATTAACGTTACCTTTGCGCCAAAATTAGAAGAGCATTTTTCATGCAAAAAATAAGAAACATTGCGATTATCGCACACGTTGACCACGGTAAAACCACTTTGGTTGATAAAATTTTACACAGTTGCGCCATTTTTAGGGATGGTCAGGAAACTGGTGAATTGATATTGGATAACAATGACCTGGAACGTGAGCGAGGTATTACCATCGTATCAAAAAACGTTTCAGTAATGTATAAAGACGTTAAAATCAACATTATTGATACTCCTGGTCACGCCGATTTTGGTGGCGAGGTTGAGCGTGTATTGAAAATGGCTGATGGTGTATTATTACTTTGCGATGCTTTTGAAGGCGCTATGCCTCAAACTCGTTTTGTAACCCAAAAGGCTTTGGCTTTAGGCTTAAAACCTATTGTGGTTGTAAACAAGGTAGATAAAGAAAACTGTCGCCCTGAAGAAGTTTACGAACAAATATTTGAATTATTCTTCAACCTTGAAGCTACTGAAGATCAACTGGATTTCCCGGTTATCTACGGTTCATCAAAACAAGGCTGGATGAGCACCGACTGGAAACAACCTACAGAGGATATTTTCCCGTTGATGGATGCTATATTAGCTAACATCCCTCCTGCACCTATAGAAGAAGGTACTTTACAAATGCAGATCACCTCTTTGGATTATTCTTCATTCGTAGGTCGTATCGCTATCGGTCGTGTAGCTCGTGGTACTATTAAAGAAAACCAACCGGTATCTTTGGTAAAACGCGATGGTACTATCCAAAAATCAAGAATTAAAGAACTTTATACTTTTGAAGGTTTAGGTAAAGTACGTGCAACAGAAGTTGGTTCGGGCGATATCTGCGCTGTAGTTGGTATCGAAGGTTTCGATATTGGTGATACTATCGCTGATTTTGAAAAACCAGAACAACTTGCGGTTATCAAAATTGATGAGCCAACAATGAACATGTTGTTTACCATCAACACTTCACCATTCTTTGGTAAAGAAGGTAAATTTGTTACTTCACGCCACTTA
This sequence comes from Mucilaginibacter sp. P2_A4, assembly GCF_056405015.1. Lineage (NCBI taxonomy): Bacteria > Pseudomonadati > Bacteroidota > Sphingobacteriia > Sphingobacteriales > Sphingobacteriaceae > Mucilaginibacter > Mucilaginibacter sp. P2_A4. Next base: position 207,264 of record NZ_JBFUCX010000007.1, read on the forward strand.
CGTGACCGTTTGTACAAAGAGATGGAAAAAAACCTGGCGCTTAAGGTTGTTGAAACCGAATCGCCTGATTCATACCTGGTGTATGGTCGTGGTATTCTCCATTTATCTGTATTGATAGAGACCATGCGTCGCGAAGGATATGAGTTGCAGGTTGGCCAGCCACAGGTTATCGTTAAAGAAATTGACGGTGTTAAATGTGAGCCGGTTGAAACCCTTATTGTTGATGTACCGGGCGATGTTGCTGGTAAAGTAATTGAGTTGGTAACACAACGTAAAGGCGATTTGTTGGTAATGGAGCCTAAAGGCGATTTACAACACTTGGAATTTGATATCCCGGCACGTGGTATCATCGGTTTACGTAACAACGTATTAACAGCAACAGGTGGCGAGGCTATCATGGCTCACCGCTTTAAAGCATATGAGCCATGGAAAGGTACTATCCCTGGTCGTTTAAATGGTGTATTGGTATCAATGGATACTGGTAAAACCACTGCTTTCGCTATTGATAAATTACAGGATCGTGGCAGGTTCCACATTGATCCGGGAGTTGATGTTTACGAAGGACAAGTATTAGGTGAGCACATCCGCGATAACGATTTGGTTATTAACTTAACCAAAGGCAAGCAGTTAACCAACATGCGTGCATCAGGTAGTGATACAAACGTTAGGATTGCACCAGCTATTAAATTCTCTTTAGAAGAATCAATGGAGTATATCCAGGCAGATGAATACATTGAGGTAACACCACAAAGCATCCGTTTACGTAAAATATTCCTGAACGAAAACGAAAGACGTATTAACGCTAAGAGATTTACAAACCAATAATAGGTTAGTAAATAAAAATACAAAAGCCCTTCGGTAATCCCGGAGGGCTTTTTTTATGTAGGTATTTTTATTATTCGGACATTTTTTTATGCACCATTGATTGCCAAAAAAACATATTTTTGGCAATCAATGGTACTTGACTTGGTAATATAATTAAACCTTACACAAAATCAACCGCATGTGTGGATGTACAAAAGTACCTTCAATATTAAAAGCTGCTGCGTTCTGTATCTCTTTATCATTGATTCCATTTTTTATTTCCTGCAAAAAGAAATCTGCCATCGATAATGTCGCGCCCCCTGTTGCTGATACCGGAAAACTCAATACCAACAGTATTGATACTGGATATAACACTATAGGTGCAGCCATAGTCAAAGAGATGTACGCAGCTGAAACTCAAAACATACAGTTCAGGTATTCTGAACCTCTGACATTGACATTCGTTCACAATGCGATTATAAGCGGAATATCAACATCGCAAATAACGCTGGTAAGCTGTGAGAATATTACCATTAAACATTGCCAGGTGAGTAATGGAAAAAGGCCTGGCATTAATATATCCAAGTGTACCAATATTAAAATCGATAGCTGCTACCTTTCCGAAGTTCCCACCGGGATATCTGCCGAAAATAGCCAAACGATTAGTGTTACCAATTGCCAGGCAAAAAATATGCTGGGGCCTTTTCCCGAAGGCCAATTTGTACAATTTAAAAATGTAAGCGGAGCAGGCAACCAGGTAAGATTTAACAAAGTTGAAAATGTTTTAGATAAGAGTTACGCGGAAGATGCTATAAGCATGTTAAAAAGCAATGGCTTGCCTTTAAGCCCTATTTTAATAGAAGGCAACTGGATAAGAGGCGGCGGACCAAGTCATTCAGGTGGTGGCATTATGCTTGGCGATGGCGGCGGTTCATATATGGTAGCAAAAAATAATTTACTGGTGGATCCGGGTGAATATGGAATGGCCGTTTCCGGTGGTAGTAATATGTCTATAGTTAATAACACCATATATGGTAAGGCCCAATCCTTTACTAATGTGGGTTTATATTATCGTAACTATTCGGGGCTGCCGAGTTCAAATATTTTTATGGGCAAAAATGCAGTGAATTTCAAAAATTCTGAGAATAAATTAAGCAATATCTATGTTTTTCCTGCCGATATTATTCCTGCAGGCTGGGGTACCAATATTTACAACGCTCAATTATTTGAAGGCATTCTTCCCGAAAATATGGTGTATGAGCCGCTGCCTTCACCTCAATAATACTTTGCCGGCTTTTCAGTAAAATTAGCGTTTCAGCTTCAGCACCAGGCTATCAATGATCCCGTTGATATCCTCCGATAGTTTTAAAAAGTAAACAGCCGGTAAATAAAGCGCGGTAATAAAGGCTGTGCGTAAAACAGTATCAACAACATAATTCTGCACATGCGGAATGATCCATAACGACAGGTAATAAACCAGCACGCCTGTAACTAACGCCAGTAAGCATTTAAAGTCAAACGGCTGCATCTTAAATTTTACCCAGATAAATATGTACCTGAAAAGGTTGAAAATAAAATAAGTTGCTGCCGATGCGATGGCTGACCCGGTAATACCATATTTAGGTATCAGGACTAAATTTAAAATAATAATAACCGGTACAAGCAGTAAGTTAAACAGGGCCTCATACCTGAAATATTTTGAGGTAGCCAATATCACCAGGTTAATACCCGTAGCAGAGTCGATAAAATACCCCAGGCCAACAAAAAATACGGCATACTTACCGGCCTTAAAATCGGGAGGTAAAAAAGCAAAAACATTGTCAATACTGGCCCATATTAGCACAAATAAAAATAGCGCGCTGATGATCTGGTTTACGCAGCTTTTCTCATAAACGGTGTTGATGTTTTTCAGGTCGCTTGTTTTCCATGATTCAGAAACAATGGTGTAGGAGATGCTGTATAATGACCGCGAAGGCAATGAAATAATGAGTCCAAAATTAAAAGCCAGCGCATATACGCCGGTATGGGCCAGGTCCAGTTTTTTTGAAATCAGTAACGTATCAATATTCTGGATAATTAAAGGCGACGAGCCTGTTAAGATGGTAAAAAAACAAATACCAACTAATTTATTGATCATGACTTTATCCAGGAATTCAAAATTGGGCTTAAGCGAAAATTGCTTGTCTTTAATAAGTCTTGCCATGATTTGAAAGGTGGTGATCACGTTGGCTACAAGCCAAAGTATCATAAACAAATCAAAACCAATCAAGCGAAAGTAGACCAGCAGAATGGGTATTAATATGAAAATTCTTTTAGTAAATTCCCTTAGTATAAGGCCCGTGGTGATGTTATAAAGCATCCGGGCATACAGATCAAATACATTAAAGAATAAGGTGAAAAAGGTAAGTGGCAACAAGTACCAGTAGTATTGTTTAAATAGAATGGTTTTGGCATTCCGGCCAACTATTACATCTTTAAATGCATACATGAACAATAAAAGTAACACGGTACCAACCAGGGCTACCAGGCACGCCAAAAATAAGTAGCCATGATGTTGCTTTTCCTCGCTGCGGAAGTAAGGGAAATACCTTGCTGTACCATTAAAGCCAAGTATGAAGAATTGGGCAAATAAAGCGGATAAGGAAGCAAGTAGCGTTATAAGCCCTATTTGTGCCGGTGTTAATGAATAAGGCTGAAGGACAGTTACGGTGAGGAAACCAACTAAAACACCCAGGTACGAATAAATGGAACCCTTAATTGTTTGTTGCTTTATTATGCCCATTCAGTTTTTAGCCGTGTATTGTATGAAGTAAAATGATAATTTTGACGCATTCGATGGCAAATATAAAATATAAAGTGTGTGTGTTAACGGTTACCTATGCAAATAGGTGGCAATTTTTGGAGCAGGTGCTAAACCGGCTGCTATCGTTGGCGCAGGTAACACAGGTTGTGGTAGTTAATAACGCGTCGGCTTATAGTGTGGATGATAAGGTTGCCGGCTTGAATGATAGCCGTGTTGTTGTTTTAAATAATGAAGAAAACATAGGCTCGGCCGGGGGATATAAACAGGCTATTGAATATGCTTATCAGCAAACTGATGCCGATATGGTGTGGCTGCTTGATGATGATAATATGCCGGCCGAAAACGCGCTTGCAGGCCTGCTTGCCCAATGGGATAAAATAGGAGGCGAGAATAACAAAAAGGCGCTTTATTGCTTGCGCGAAGACAGGCTGCCCCATGTTAAAATAGCCCGTGGCGAAAACCCGTCGAGATATTACCTGGTGCCCGATAATTTTATGGGCTTTAATATTTTTAATGTCCTTAAAAATCAGGGTTATAAAAAGAATGACAGGTTTGGAACTGGCGTGCCTTACCAGGATAAGGCGATGATGCCCTATGTACCCTACGGTGGTTTGCTGATGCACCGCTCGTTGGTTGAGGTGATTGGCTATCCCGACGAAAAGTTCTTTGTTTATGTAGATGATTCGGAGTATACTTATCGCATCACGCAATCGGGCGCTGTTATCTGGCTAATACCCGCTTGCAAGGTTATTGATATTGATCAATCGCAAGGCATCAACTATCAGCCTAAACCTTTCCATTCGCATTTGTTGGATCTGTGGAGTTTCAGAACCTATTATGCCATACGTAACCGGATGTATTTTTATTCAAAGGTGACTATACGTTCCCGCCTGATTTTTAAGTTAAATAAAGGCTTATACCTCGGTTATTTATGGGTAGTAAGCAGGCTGAGTTCAAAACAAAAAGAATACAATAAATTAGTTGCAGCAGTAAATGATGGCCTTACTGGCAAACTGGGGAAAGCTGCTCCGGAAAAGTTTTAATAAGCAATAAAAATTTTACCTTCGTATAATAATGCAGGAATCAATTATTGGCGGCGAATTTAAAACCGCATACGATCAATTTTATCAAAAACACGATGAAGCCTGGCGCATGCTTGGCGCAAAGTATAAGGCACAACACATCATTGATGTATGCAAAGGCTTAACTTTTGCCAATGTGCTGGAAGTTGGCGCAGGCGACGGCAGTATTTTGAAGATCTTATCTGACAATAACTTCGCGCCCGAATACCAGGCGGTAGAAATTTCGGGTAGTGGGGTGGAGTACATCTTGTCGCGTGGGATAAAAAATCTGAAAGCGGCACAGGTATTTGATGGTTATAAATTGCCTTTTGCCGATGATAGCTTTGATTTGATCATCCTTTCGCATGTATTAGAGCATGTGGAGCATGAACGTATGCTGCTGCGCGAGATAAAACGGGTTGCTAAGCGTTGTGTAATTGAGGTGCCGCGCGATTATAAAACCGGCGTTGATACCCGCATTAAGCACTTTTTGGCTTATGGGCATATTAACGTATACACGCCAACCTCCTTACGCTACTTGTTGAGTACAGAGGGTTTTGAAGTTGAAAATGATCTTACATCTATGATTGAGCCAGAGGTAACCAGGTTTAATATGTATGTTAATCAAAAGAAACCTAAGAGCCTTTTGAAAAACCTGCGGATAGCGGCTGAGTTTACCGTGAAACAAACATTAAGTAAATTGATGGGAAAAAAGGTTAGCGAACAATTTGCAAACGCTTATACCGTTTTGTGTAAAAAAGCCAGTCAGCAACCAGAATTATTTTGATTTTTTTGATCGATGCAAAAACTTGCCCCAATAGCCTTGTTTGTGTACAACCGGCCCGATCATACACGCCGGACGCTTATACATTTACAAAAAAATGTATTGGCCGATGAATCGCGTTTGTACATTTTTTGTGATGCTCCCAAAACAGAGGCCGACCGCGCCAATGTTGATGAAGTGAGGCAGGTAGCTAAGGAAACAACAGGATTTAAATCGGTAAAAGTTATTTTGCGCGATCATAATTTGGGTTTAGCAGAATCGATCATTAGCGGCGTTACTCAATTGGTATACGAGTATGGTAAAGTGATTGTATTTGAGGATGACCTGTTATCATCACCCTATACTTTGCAATATTTTAATGAAGCGCTAACGCTGTATGCTAATCAACCCAAAGTGATGCATATAGGTGCTTACATGTATAATCTGAAAGAAAAAGATTTGCCCGAGTCATTTTTTTACCGGGCTGCAAGCAGCTGGGGATGGGCAACATGGGCACATGCCTGGGATAGTTTTGAACCCGACATTGATAAGCTGATAGCGCAGTTTGATACTTTAAAGATCCTTCGTTTTTCAATTGAAGGCAAGATGAATTTCTGGAAACAGATACAGGAGTTTAAGGCCGGCAAAAATAATTCATGGGCCATACGCTGGTATGCTTCCATATTTTTAAAAGGAGGCCTTACGCTAAACCCATCCCGCTCCCTCGTTAATAACATAGGGCATGATGGCACAGGAGTACATAGCAATAAAGAAAACATGTACGATGTGCATATCTCCCAACAACCCGTTAAAAAATTCCCTGATGTAATTGAGGAGAATGAAAAAGCCTATCATGCCATCAAGCATTTCCTGGCTCACCGGAAGGGTAGTTTATTACAGCGGGCAGTGCGTTTTGTACGGCAAAAGGTTGGTTAACTTGTCTCATCAGGGTTTAAATGATTAATGTATTTTTGAGGCATGTTAAAAGTAGTGCATTTAAATACCTATGATGGTAATGGTGGCGCAGGCCGCGGTTGTATGCGTCTAAATCGTGCATTACTTGGGCAGGGTGTCGATTCCAAGATGGTGGTCCATTACAAGTTTGGGAACAATCCCCATATCGGTACTTTTAATTCCAATAAAGTTCAAAAAACATATACCGCGTTTAAGATCATATTAGAGCGGATACTGGCCAAGCGCTTTTTAAAACCGGTGAAAACGCCTTTTTCATTTGCCTGGTTCGGTCGCTCTGTTATTCATCATCCTGATGTTAAAAATGCCGATATCATCCATCTGCACTGGATCAATCACGGTTTTCTTGACCCCAAACATATTGCCGAAATTGCCAGACTAAACAAGCCGGTTGTATGGACCTTTCATGATAGCAATGCTTTTACCGGTGGCTGCCATGTACGTTATACCTGCGATCATTACCTGCGCCAATGCGGCAATTGTCCCTTGCTGATCAATGCGGCTGACGATGATATTTCAAACCAAATCTGGAAACAGAAACATAAAGCTTACGAGGTTTTGGATTTTGCCATAGCTGCCCCAAGTTCATGGATGCAAGATTCTGTAAAAGCCAGTAGTTTAATGAAAGGAAAGGCGGTTCACCGGATCCCTAATACGCTGGAGACCGATATTTTTAAACCTATTGATAAGAAACTGGCAAAAGAGCAGGCCGGATTACCAGCCGATAAATTTATTTTCCTGAGTGGCTTTATGCCATCGCGCAAAGACCTGCACAAGGGTACCCAGTACCTGTTGGAAAGTATGGAACTATTGAAACAACGTTTGGGTAACGATGCGGATAATATAGAGCTGGTTGTTTTTGGTAATCGCGGAACAGAAGGTGTTCCTGATTTTCCTTTTAAGACCAGTTTTTTAGGAACCATAAGCAATGATGAAAAACTAGCGCAATACTACGCCGCCGCCGATGCCTTCCTGATTCCTTCACTGGAAGATAACCTTCCTTATACGGTAATGGAAAGCCTTGCCTGCGGAACGCCCGTTATTGCCTTTACTACGGGCGGTATCCCCGATATGGTGCAGCATGAATACAACGGTTACCTGGCCACTTATCGTTCGGCAGAGAGCTTTACTGATGGCATGGAGTGGATTATTCAGCATCCACAAAGGCCACAGCTACAGCAGCAGGCCCGGCAAACCATAATGAATACCTTTTCGGAAGAGGTGATTGCAAAAAAACATATCGCGCTTTACAAAAGTTTGCTAAAAGGAGGCGCTGATGTTTAACCCCAAACTAAGCGTTATTACCGTAGTATATAACAATGTGCAGGATGTGGAACGTACGATGCTTTCTGTATTGGGGCAAACGTATAATAATATAGAGTACATTATTGTAGATGGTTTATCTAATGATGGCACTTTAGCGGTGATTAACAAGTATGCAGGTAGCATCAGTAAGTTCATCAGCGAAAAGGATAAAGGCATTTATGATGCCATGAATAAAGGCCTGACCATGGCTACCGGCGATTATGTGATCTTCATGAACTCCGGCGATGAGTTTTATGATGCCGAAACTGTTGCCGCGGTGTTTGCTACTGCCAATGATGCCGATATTTATTATGGCGAAACCGAAATGATAGCCGGTGATGGCCAAAGTTTGGGTCAGCGGAGGCACAAAGCCCCAACTCAATTTACCTGGAAAGGCTTTAAATATGGCATGAGCATTAGTCACCAGGCTATTTATATCCGGAGGACGCTAACAGAACCGTACGGCAATAAATATCAACTAAGCGCGGATATTGATTGGATAATCCGGGCGGCTAAAAAAGCCAGTAAAATTGTAAATGTAAATCGTTACGTTGCCAAATACCTGGTAGGAGGGATGTCAAAAAAGAAGCACCGGCAAAGCCTGCAGGAACGTTTTGATATCATGAAACAGAATTATGGATTGCTCCCCACCATTCTGAACCATTTTGTGATCGCTTTTAATTTGGGATGGTATTGGTTGAAAAATAAAAGGACGAATGATTGAGGCTATCAACCATTAAGAATAATTCTTTCATCGCTTACTTCTAAATAAAAAGTCTCGTTCAACGATAGCGTTAAAATACGTGGGATATATTTTTCAAAAAGTAGAATTAAGTTATTATTTGAAATATTACCTAAAGTTATCCTGATTACTTTTTTAGGCGTTTTATTTACAAAATGCGAGTTTTTAAAATCCTGATCTTTGGTAATTACCACAAGATTATTTAGGTCGGCATATTTACAAATATCTGCATCTGTAGTATTCCATTTTTGCAGTATTTGATTTACATGAATTGCGGAGCAATGTTCTTGACTATTCAGAAATTTTGATAGGCTGATGGGTAAATGGACATCAATAAGAAAATTCATTTAGCTAACTTCTTCTAACGATTTACCCGATAGGGTGATTTTGGCATATGATAACGATGCGAGAATATCCTCTTTTTCTAATTCGGGGTGATCATTAATGATATCATCAAAAGACATTCCTGAGGCAATCAGATCAATTATCACTTCAACAGGCCACCTCATGTGGCGTATACACGCCATGCCGTGGCATATATCTGCATCAACCGTAATCCTTTCTAACAATGCGCTCATAACGTAAATTTACAAAATATTTGCTATTTATATAAATGCAAAAAGCGATGAACTATCCGCCCATCGCTTTTCTTAGTATCATTGAAATTTCACTACACCTTCTTCGCCGCCGGCTTGGCAACTGGTTTCTTTTTGGTTTCGGTATAAACCGCACCACCTAAGGCCAATACTAAAAGGATAGATCCTGCTAACGAGATATTTTCGCCTGCGTAGTATGATGTAGGGTGGAAATCGAAATTTATTTTGTGGTTACCAATAGGTATTACAGCAGCACGTAAAAGATAATCTGCACGGAAATAAGGTTCTTCTTTACCATCAATAGTCATCGTCCATCCCTTATCGTAATAAATTTCCGAGAATACAGCTACCTGGGTTACAGGGCTGCTGCTTTCGTATTTAAGATGTTCCGGTGTGTAGCTTGTTAATTTAATGGTTGCAGTGGGTTCTGCTCCTGGAGATTTACCATCAATCATGCTTTTATACTGCTTGTCAACAATAGCTTCTTCTTTTGGTGAAAAGCTGCTGATGGCCTGCATTTCCTCATCCGCGTTCTCTGCAAATTTTACGCTTTTAACAAACCATACATTTCCGCATGCGGTAGGATTAGCCTGCATAGTAGCATTTCCTGTTTTTGGATCGGCGTTAATAATGTACTTGGTATTCAGCATATCCAACACATCGTGATTTACACTTTTGCTGAATTGGCTTTCTATAAGCTCATCAAATCTTCTTAGTCTGGCAGAGTGAAAACCACCCACTGTTTTATAAAAATAGGATGAGTGTGAATCATGAAATGGGTCTCCGGAGGTCATGTCAAATACCCTGAAATTCGGATCGGGATCTTTCATGATAAACTGATCAACCTCGCGCGGTGCGCTGTAAAGCTGTTCCAGGTCGGATTTTGCTACAAAATTGGCATCCTTAAGGTAGCGTTTATCAACACCCCACATATCAAACAAAACAATTGCAGCCAAAACCAATGCGGCTATGTTTGCTTTAATCTTTTGTTTAATGAGCAACCATACCAGTCCAGCAGTTAACAATACAAATATTAACGACCTGATAGCATCGGCGCGTTCAAGGCTTACCCTATCTTCAATTAAACCATTGGCTACGGTATTGGCTAACGCTGTATTACCTTTAAATATTTGGGTAAGGTTGTTAACGAAACCTAAATGATCGTCAGATTTAAAGTTTAAAACTACTTCGGGTACAGCAATCATAATTAACAGTAAACCGCCGGTTATGTAGAAGGCTATCTTAGCCCGTTTAAAAATCAAAGCCTTATCCGTATTGGTGATAACTTCGTTAATAGCCAGTAAGGCAAGTATCGGGAAGCAAAACGCTGCTATAACCAAAGTTGATTCAACTGCCCTGAACTTGTTGTACATGGGTACGTAGTTGAAAAAGAAATCGGAAAGGAAAGGCAGGTTTTTACCAAATGATAAAAGCATGCTTAATAAAACAGCGCTTAGCAACCACCATTTTAAACGGTTCTTTACAATCAGTAATCCTAAAACAAACAGAAAACATATAGCGGCACCAAAATACCATGGGCCAAATGTGCCTGGTTTATTACCATAATACAGTGATTGTGATATAAAACCCTGCGCCTGACCTGGGTCAACGCCGTTATCAACAAGTGTTTTTACGGCCTTTGAATCTTCACCAACAACAGTGCTTGAACCACCGCCGTAGGCGTTCGGAATTAAAAAGGTAAAGCACTCGCCCACGCTCTGGCTCCAGGTATAAGCATAGTCCCTATCAAGACCATGATTTGGGCCGACAGTACCTTTTGAGGTTAAATTAGCTTTACCCCTGATGGTGTACTGGCTATACTCGTAGGTGGTCCATAAGGTGCCTGCATTTACGGCAATGGCCAATAATGTACCCGCGGCTAAAGCGCCCATAGCTTTAAAAAACGGTTTGGTTTGTTTCGCTTTTATGGCATGATAAAGCTCAATGCCTAAATATATGGCAATAGCCAGCAACAAATAATAAGTCATTTGCACGTGGTTACTCCTTATTTCCATAGCAAGGAAAAAAGCAGTAAGTGATGCCCCTAACAAATATTTGCCGCGCAGGGTTAAAATAATTCCTGCCAGTATTGGTGCAAAAAAGGCGATGGCATAAGCTTGGTTGGAGTGACCCGCCGTTATATAAATAAAATTGTACGATGAAAATGCAAAAGCTATTGCGCCCGCTGCTGCTAACCATGGCGAAAGCCTTAACACGCTGAATAGTAAATAAGCTCCTAACAAGTAAAGCAATACGGTATCAACAGGGTTAGGGAAAACAGCTTTCAAAATATCAACCACATGTGATGTAATATTTGATGGAAATGAAGCCCAGATCTGGTAAGCCGGCATGCCGCCAAACATCTGATTTGTCCACAATGGGGCATGGCCGGTTGCGGCCCTGACATCATTGATCTCTTTTTGCATGGACTGGGCCTGTATCACATCATTTTGTGATAAAACTTTACCCTGCGTTAAAGGACTGAGGAAATAAGCAAAGGAAATTGCTATTAAAATTGCTACAATAATGAGGTGAACACTATTACGCTTGAACCAGTTATTCATCTAAGTTTTTTGAAATGGATAATATATTCCTCAAAAATAGAAATTTGAACGGGATTAGGAATTATTAGTTGTAAAGGAATTACTTAACAGTTTTGTGACCTGCCACGCATCAGGAAAAAGAAGCCAATAAGGATAACAATACTTAAAACGTAAGCTATAATCTGGGGTTTTTTATAGTCTTCGCGGTATTTACGAACGTTAAAAAAATTGTAAATAACCAATACGCCTACGGTCACCCAAAAAAAGTTATTGATCTTATTACATGTAGCAAATAATTGAATGGCTAATGAAAAAACAATAAAGTTTGCAATGATAAGCGTTATCGACTCTGGCGTATTATTATGGTTTGGGCGTCGTTTGTATACTTCGTCTGGCAGCATGGCGGTTTATTTTACTTCTTCGTAATCAACAAACTCTCCTTCAGAGTCGGGTAATTTGCTTTTTTTGCCTTCGGGAATATAATCAACCTTTATAGCGCCTTCATGCTTCCGGGGTTCGCGGTAGTGCTGTTGTTGTTGTGCCTGTTGCTGGGCTTTGTTTATTACGCTCTGGAATAATGCAGGTATCAGGTACCGCATTAAACTGCGAATAATGTATAAAACACAAATTGATATGATCAGGAAACGAATTAATAGCATCTTGATTTAACTTTAAGCTTACAAATATAAGCATATAACGCTAAAATTGTTTGAATATGATTTTTGTAGTATTTTGAGAATTAGGTAAATTGAAAATTTGAAGATGCGGTGACTGTCATCTTCAAATTTTCAAATCAGCAAGCTTTCAAATCAAAACTTCTCTTCCATCATTTTTTCAAGCGCAAACATTTCGTCGCGCAGTTTGGCGGCTAATAAAAAATCCATGTTTTTGGCTGCGGCAAGCATTTCTTTTTTAGTGTTGTCGATTGATTTTTTCAGGTCGGGTTTGGTCATGTACTGTACAATTGGGTCAGCAGCCAGGGATGCCATATCAGCCTCCACATAGGCTTTTTGCACACCGCCTTTAAAATCAACAACCGATGTTTGCTCCATGATCTCCTCGCGGCTTTTACCTACCGTAGTTGGTGTAATGCCATGCGCAGTGTTATAAGCTATCTGTATTTCGCGCCTGCGGTTGGTTTCGTCCATCGTTATCTGCATGGAATCGGTTATTTTATCGGCGTACATAATTACGCGGCCACGATCATTACGTGCTGCCCGGCCAATGGTTTGGATCAATGAGCGCTCAGATCGGAGGAAACCTTCTTTATCAGCATCAAGGATAGCCACCAATGATACTTCCGGTAAATCAAGCCCTTCACGGAGTAAGTTGATGCCTATCAGTACATCAAATTCACCAAGGCGTAGTCCCCTTAAAATTTCTACGCGTTGAAGCGTTTTAACTTCCGAGTGGATATAGCGGCATTTGATGCCCAGCCTGTCCATATATTTGGCCAACTCTTCTGCCATGCGTTTGGTAAGGGTGGTAACCAATATGCGATCGCCCATTTTTATAACCTTGTCCACCTCATCCAATAGGTCATCTACCTGGTTTATTACCGGGCGAATCTCTATGATTGGATCAAGCAAACCAGTTGGGCGTATCACCTGTTGCACCACTACACCTTCAGATTTCTCCAGCTCAAAATCGCCGGGCGTTGCGCTTACATATACGGTTTGCGGGGCAAGTTGTTCAAATTCCTGGAAATTAAGCGGGCGGTTATCCAAAGCAGCCGGCAAGCGGAAACCGTAATCAACTAATGACATCTTGCGCGACCTGTCGCCACCGTACATGGCCCTGATTTGGGGAACAGTAACGTGGCTTTCATCAATCACCATCAGGTAATCGTTAGGGAAATAATCCAACAGGCAGAAAGGGCGTGCACCAGGCAGTCTGCCATCAAAAAAGCGCGAATAATTTTCGATACCGGAGCAGTAGCCAAGCTCGCGAATCATCTCCAGGTCGTAATTAACCCTTTCTTCCAGGCGTTTGGCTTCCAGGAAGCGGCCATCGCCGATGAACTGTTTTTTTCGGGTTTCCAGTTCTTCCTGTATGGCCCAGATGGATTGTACAAAACGCTCGCGTGGGGCAACGTATAAGTTGGCGGGATAAACCACCATATGTGTCATTTTTTCGATGGTTTTGCCGGTGCTTACATCAAAAGTGGTCAGCTCTTCAATATCATCTCCAAAAAAAGAGATGCGGTAGGCGTGATCCATATAAGCCGGGAAAATATCAACCGTATCACCCTTAACCCTAAAAGTACCGCGTTTAAAATCGGCAGTGGTGCGGGCATATAGTATCTCAACCAGGCGGTGTAAAAAAGCATTCCGGCTGATGCGGGTGCCTACAGCAAATTTAAAAACCGATTGTGCAAAATCCTCAGGGTTACCCATACCATAAATGCAGGATATGGACGATACCACGATAACATCCCGCCTGCCTGACATGAGGGCAGAGGTAGTACGCAAACGCAGTTTTTCTATTTCCTCGTTTATCTGTAAATCCTTTTCTATATAGGTATTGGTAGTAGGAATAAATGCCTCGGGCTGGTAATAATCATAATACGATACAAAATAGTTCACCGCGTTTTCGGGAAAAAACTGCTTAAACTCGCCGTAAAGCTGCGCCGCAAGAGTTTTGTTATGGCTAAGTATTAAAGTAGGCTTTTGTGTTTGCGCAATAACATTGGCCATGGTAAACGTCTTGCCAGATCCGGTAACACCCAAAAGTGTCTGGAATGGATCGCCGTTGTTTACACCTTCAACCAGTTGCCTTATGGCTTCGGGCTGATCGCCGGTGGGAAAGTATTGTGAGGTTAAATTAAAATCCATGTGTTGTGTAAAAATACAAATAATACTACAATAGGGTTTGCAAATCAAAATAAGTGCATGATAATGACAACCGTATGTCAACAGTGTTTTATCGGCGTAATTTTTTATATATTTATGAGCAATTGTTGCTCATAAATCAAATCTACAATTATGATTTTCGTCCTCAATAAAACCAATACTATTGCCAACCAATTCCTGGTTGAACTGCGTGATGCCGTTACCCAGCTGGATAGAGCACGTTTTAGGCGGAACCAGGAAAAGCTGGGCGAGATTCTGGCTTATGAATTAAGCAAAACGCTGAAATATGAGTTGAAAGAAGTGCACACGCCTTTAGGTACCACAAATGTAAATGTGCCTGCATGTCAACCAGTTTTGGGTACTATTTTGCGTGCCGGCCTGCCGTTTCACCAGGGCTTTATGAATTATTTTGATCAATCGGCATCGGCATTTGTTACGGCTTACCGTAAGGTGAAAAGGAACAGTGCTTTCTTTATCCAGGTTGATCACATCTCCACTCCAAACCTGGACGACCAGGTATTTATTTTATGCGATACTATGCTGGCCACCGGGCAAAGCGTTGTGGCAGTTTGCAAAGAACTGATGGCTCAGTATGAAATAAAAGAGCTGCACATTGCCGCCGTAATTGCCAGTACCGAGGGCGTGGCGCATGTTAGAGCTAATTTGCCAAAAGCGAAACTCTGGCTTTGCGCCATTGATGATGAAATGACCAGCAAGGCATATATCGTACCTGGCTTAGGCGATGCGGGCGACCTTGCTTTTGGGGAAAAAGTATAGGCATTGCGGAATTAGGACGTTCGGTTTGGGATTTTGAGATTTAGATGTTTAATTTTGGATTTTCGGAATTGGATAAGAACACCGAAATCAAAAAGCGGCGAAACCCTCTTTAAATATCGCCGGAAAACTACTAAATGTTAAAAATGAAATACCGACACATTTTCTTTGATCTTGACCACACCATCTGGGATTTTGATAAAAATGCCGAGGAAGCTTTGCACGAGCTTTATCATATTCATCAACTGGAAAGTATCGGCCTTACATCACCTGATCTGTTCATTGAAACTTATACCCGCAACAATCACCGGCTTTGGGCACAGTACCATGTTGGCGAAATCAGCAAAGACGAGTTGCGCGATGCCCGTTTTAAAGCAACCTTTACCGATCTGGGCCTGCACCCCGACCTGATGCCTGCTGATTTTGAAGATGCCTATGTAAAGCTTTGTCCTACAAAAACAAACCTGTTTCCGCATGCGCATGAAACGTTGCAGTATTTACAATCCAAATATACGCTGCACCTGATCTCTAATGGGTTTAAAGATTCCACCCGGATAAAAATTGCAGGTACCAACCTGGCGGGTTATTTTCAAAACGTTATTATCTCCGAAGATGTGGGCGTTAACAAGCCCGATAAAGCCATATTTCAGCATGCGATAGACCTGGCTGGCGCCGCTATTGATGAAAGTGTAATGATAGGCGATAGCCTGGAGGCTGATATTTACGGTGCACTCAATTTTGGTATGGATGCCATTTATTTTAACCCTTTTAATGCGCCTAAGCCTGATAAGGTGCCTGTGCAGATTACTCATTTAAAAGAATTAACTTTAATATTATGAGTATTGCCAAAGAACGCCGCGCCATTGACGCGGCGCTTGATAATTACCGTAAGCAGCTTGATGCTATTCCTGATGAGCAGTTTACCGAAACTCCTGCTGAAGGCCAATGGTCATACGCCGAAGTTTACAGCCATATATTACAGGCAACTTTAGGGTCATCTATCGCGCTGGAGCGGTGCGCGCATGGCAGTTGCCCGCCAACTAAGGATGGCCTTACCTGGCAGGGACGCCTTTTATTAATGTTGGGCATGTTTCCGCCGGTAAAGTTTAAAGTGCCCGAGGCTGTAGCCGGTAAAATACCTGCCACAAAGATCAGTAAGGAAGAGGCCAGGAACATGATCATCAAATGCCGTAAACGGATGGACGATAATACGCCGCTCATTGAAGCATCCTCCGCGGCCAGCCGTTATAAGCACCCACGCATGGGAATGCTTAACGCCCGGCAGTGGTTCAGGTTCATCAGAATACACCTGGAACACCATTTAAAGCAACTGGAAAGGATAAAAATAAAATTATCAAAGTGATGAAACCTTTTACATTTAACAGAGTCTTAACAGTATGATAATGTTGATTTTCTGATATTTGTAAAAATCATTTATGATGAATTTTGAGTACACTTATTTAGTTGTTATAGCTCTGTTGCTGTTGGTAGGTATTTTCTATTTCAGCCCCTATGAATTAAATGTTAATGAAGACGAAGACGACGAGTAATCGTTGGTTCAGTATTTCTATCCAAATAAATAACCGGCAAAATGTGCCGGCTGAGAATTTAACCCCCTTATTTTAATGGCAAAACGTGAAGTAGATATCGTAGTAATATCCGACGTGCACCTTGGTACCTATGGCTGCCACGCAAAAGAATTGCTTAAATATTTAAAAAGCATTAAGCCCAAAATGTTGATCCTTAACGGCGATATAATTGATATATGGCAGTTTAGTAAATCATATTGGCCCGAAGCGCATATGAAAGTGGTGCGCCGCATCCTCAAGTTTGTTACCGATGGTATTCCGGTATATTATCTAACCGGCAATCATGACGAAATGCTGCGTAAATTTGCCGATTTTGATTTGGGTTCTTTTAAACTGCTTAATAAAGTAGTATTAAATATTGATGGTAAAAAAGCATGGATATTTCATGGCGATATATTTGATGTTACTATGCAGCACTCCAAATGGCTGGCCAAATTGGGCGCTGTAGGGTATGATACTTTAATATTGATCAACAGTTTTACCAACTGGCTGCTAACCGCTATCGGCAGGCAAAAAATGAGCTTTTCGCAAAAAATAAAGGCCCGCTTTAAAGAGGCCGTAAAATTTATAAACCAGTTTGAGCAAACCGCCGCAGATTTGGCCGTTGATAAAAACTACCAATACGTAATATGCGGGCATATTCACCATGCCGAAATCAGGGAGATAGAGGATACCGAACAAACCGGTAAAGTACTTTACCTCAACTCAGGCGATTGGGTAGAGAGCCTCACCGCGTTGGAGTACCAGGATGGCAACTGGACGATATTTAAATATAATGCCGACGATTTTAACACCGATGCCGACGAGGATGACAAAACCGACGCCGAAGACCTTGATGCCAAAATGGATGTTAAAAACCTGCTGGACAGGTTTAGGCAGGAAACGGAATGAGTGTATTTTCTACCGAACAGCCTTTAACACCGTCATTACTTCGTGCCTGTCTATGATTCTTTTTACAAAAAAAAATTGTCATCCTGAACGAAGTGATGGATCTATTATTCGCCATGCTTCTTCGCTCTGTAAATCTGCGAATAGATCCTTCGTTCCTCAGGATGACAAACCTTTTAAAACGTCTATTCTCTTTGCAGAGTTCGGGGATTTTATACCTCGCAATGACGATTAGAGAAGATCAATAGTCAAAGTCAAACCTCTTTTTGCGTTTTAGCGCGAAAATATAGTTGAACTATTTTTTTCATTCCCCAAAACATTTCCTTTTACTAAATTGCCCCTAATTATATCTACATGAAAATATTGTTTGCGATACAGGGAACCGGCAACGGGCATATAAGCCGGGCCCGCGAAATTGTGCCTTTGTTGCAGCAATATGGCGAGGTTGATTTACTGGTAAGCGGTACCGAGGCCGAAGTGTCGTTGGCTCAGCCCCTTAAGTACAAATTTCATGGCGTTAGCTTTGTATTTGGTACCAATGGCGGCGTTGATAACTGGGCAACCTGGAAAATTATGAACCTGCGCCAGTTTATACGCGATCTGTATAGTCTGCCCTTAAAGCAATACGACCTCATCATTAATGATTTTGAACCGGTGAGCGCCTGGGCCTGTAAAATTCATCGCGTGCCGTCCGTGTCATTAAGTCATCAATGCTCCTTTGTATCGCCAAATACGCCGCGACCTCAAAAGAAAGATCCTTTTGCCCAGTGGCTGCTAAAAAATTATTCGCCCACTACCTATCATGTGGGTTTCCATTTTGAGCGCTATGACAATTTTATAAACACACCCGTTATCCGCAGCGAAATTCGGCAGATGGAAACCAGTAACCTGGGGCATTACAGCGTTTATTTGCCAGCTTATGATGATAAAACATTGCTTAAATACTTAAGTAAAGTAAGTGATGTTAAATGGCAGATATTTTCAAAACGACAAAAAACGTATTTTCAATCCGGCAACGTTGAGATCTTCCCGGTAAATAATGAGGCATTTAATAAAAGCCTGGCCAGTTGCGAAGGCCTGCTTACTGGCGGTGGCTTTGAAGGCCCCGCCGAAGCTCTTTTTCTGAAAAAGAAGGTAATGATGATACCCATGAAGGGACAGTATGAGCAGCAATGCAATGCCCTCGCCGCTTCAAAAATGGGAGTGCCTGTGGTTGCCGAGATTAATGAAAACTTTGTTGGCTATTTAAATAAGTGGATTCATGACGATAAGAAGATTGTAGTTGATTTTCCGGATGAAACGGCGCAAATAGTTGATAGTTTGGTAAAGCAATACGCAAGACCGCAAAGTATTATGGTGTAAGGGATGATGCAGGTGGGAGATCTAAAACGGGCAGCGATTTAATCTCTTCTCCTCATTTGCACAGAAAACTCTTACCACTCTTTTCGCTTTTTGTACTAATTTTACCCCCGCAAATTATCGCCGTATATGATCCAGGCTTTCCGCTCTTTTAATCCTTTGAATATTTTGTGGCTGGTTGTGGTGCTGTTCCTGTCGCGGGTGGGCTATTTGCTGCATGTGCCCGATAAGGTTGAATTTGTATTTGTTGAACCATTTGCGCGACTATTGGTGCCCGTGGCGTATGAGTACGCGTTTTCGGCCGGGGTAAATATATTTTTGGCTGCCGCCTTGGTGTTTATACAGGCTTTATTACTCAACTATTTAGTAAACCGCTATAATTTATTAGGTAAGCCCTCTTTTTTACCGGCGTTAATGTATGTAACATTATCAGGGTTGTTTTCGCCGTTTTTAATTTTGAGCGCTCCTCTCATCTGTAATTTTCTGTTGATCTGGATGCTTTTTAAACTAATGAGCTTGTATAAAGGCGACGATGCCAAATCAATATCATATGATGTGGGTATGATAGTAGCATTGGGATCGCTTCTTTATTTCCCCTTTATCTATTTGTTTTTGGCTATATGGATAGGACTTATTCTTTTTAAACCCTTTAACTGGCGCGAGTGGATATCAGGAGTTTTAGGTTATGGTACCATTTTTTTCTTTTTAGCGGTGTTTTACTTTTTAAACGACAGGATCTCCATTTTTTACAGAATCTGGCTTCCACTGGCAAAAAAGTTTCCGGATCATATCAGCATAAATTCTTTAAACTACCTGCTGCTGATACCGGTTATGCTCATATTAGTGCTCTGTGTTTTTAAATTGCAGCAAAATTTCTTTAAAAGTTACGTACAGATCCGTAAATCTTTTCAGCTGTTATTTTTTATTTTTTTAATAACAGGCTTTTCATTTTATGTTAATTCATCTTTCCACCTTAACCATTTTTTATTGTGTATAGCGCCTGCTGCGGTGTTTTTTGCCTATTATTTTTTATACGCGAAAAAAAAATGGTTTTACGAAAGCCTGTTTTTATTGCTGCTAATCAGCATCATCTACTTCCAGTTTAACAAATTTTAACTTTTACATTCGTTCAAATTTCAGCGGTTATATTAGTTTTGTAACGCGAAACCATCATTAGCTGTAGTTTACATGAACGTAAAAGCAAATGATATTAAAAAATAGATGCCCTGTTGGGTGTCTTTTTAAAGGCAATTATTACACAATAAAACAATTCAAATGAAATTTGGCGTAGTTATATTTCCAGGCTCTAACTGTGATGAAGACATCATATACGTATTAGAAAAAATAATGGGCCAGCAGGTTGTAAGGTTATGGCATAAAGATCATGACCTGCAGGGTGTTGACTTTGTTGTTTTACCAGGTGGTTTTTCATTTGGCGATTATCTTCGTTCAGGTGCCATATCCCGTTTTTCGCCAATTATGCAGGAGGTTATACAATTTGCTGCAAAAGGTGGTTATGTAATGGGTATTTGTAACGGCTTCCAGATATTGGCCGAAGCTGGTTTACTGGATGGGGCTCTGTTGCACAATACAAACCGTAAGTTTATTTGCCGCAATATTTATTTAAAGCCACAAACAACCAAATCATTACTTACAGCCGGTTTAGAGCAGGAGCAGGCATATAAGATCCCTATTGCACATGGCGAGGGTAATTATTTTGCCGATGCCGATGTAATTAAAAGGCTTAATGATAATGAGCAGGTATTATTTAGGTATTGCGATGAGTTTGGTAACATCGTTGAAGATGCAAACCCTAACGGATCAATACAGAATATTGCTGGTGTTTGTAATGCGAGCCGTAATGTTTTTGGTTTAATGCCTCACCCGGAACGCGCTGCTGATAGTTTATTGGCAAATGAAGATGGGCTGGCAATATTTGAATCTATACTATCAATAGTAAGGGCCTGATGACCAACCTGGTTATCGATATTGGTAACACATTAACAAAGGTTGCGGTTTTTAAGCTTGATGAGCTGCTTATGGTTGAGCAGTTTGAACATGTTGATGCAGGCTGGCTTGATGAACTATTAAATAAGTATGAAGCTGACAGGGCAATAATTTCATCGGTAAAAAAGCGCGTTGAACCCTGGCAAGCCGGTTTAGAAAAAAAACTATCCCTGGTTTATTTTAATAATTTGATGACCAGTGGTATACACAACCATTATTTAACTCCTGATACACTTGGTACCGATAGATTGGCAGCCGTAATAGGGGCCAGCTACATGTACCCGGGCAAAAATAGCCTGGTTATTGCGGGTGGTACCTGTATAACATATGACTATGTTGACAGCAACCGCAATTATTTTGGAGGCAGTATATCACCGGGTTTAAATATGCGTTATAAGGCTGTTAATAATTATACAGCGGGTTTGCCATTAATAAATACCGATGCTGATTTTACCGCGGAGTACGGCAATAACACAGAAACCGCCATACGCTCAGGTGTACAAAACGGTATAAAATATGAGCTAACCGGGTTTATTGAAAGCTATAAAGCCAACAATCCCCAACTGAATATTGTACTGAGCGGGGGCGACAGTATTTTTTTTGATACGCTACTAAAAAATAGCATCTTTGCCCCCTATATAAAAATTGAACCTTATTTGGTTTTAAAAGGATTAAACGCAGCTATACAAAAGCATAATGATTAAATATACCAGGTTTTTTTTAACACTTTTATTTGCTGTTATTGCATTTGCAGCACATTCTCAATCTACCACAAGCTCTCCATATTCAAGGTTCGGTTTGGGCGATATCGACCCACAGTTAATGCCTCAAAATATAGGTATTGGCGGTATTGGTGTGGCAACAAACAGGATAAGTTTATTTAATAATATAAACGTTATAAACCCTGCATCATACGGCGCCATTGGTATAACTGTTATTGATGTTGGTATTTACAGTAACTTTTCAACCTTAAACCAAACAGGGCAGGCCACCCAAAGCAATAAAAACTTCAGGCTTAGCCACATTGCTTTTGGTATACCGGTAACCAAAAAGTCGGCACTTAGCTTTGGTTTGCTGCCATATAGCGAGCGCGGTTATAACTATAAAAAATCTGTTAAAAATTTAGGCTCCTCTTCGCCTGTTGATACCAACGTAACCAATTATAACTACAGTGGTGATGGTGGTTTATCAAAAGCGTATTTGGGTTATGGTTTTGGTATAGGCAAGCATTTATTATTGGGTGGTAACGTATCTTATATATTTGGTAATATTAAGGATGTAAGCACAACCGAAATTCCTGGCCTGGCCGGTACGCTAAATTCAAAAATTGAACAAAGCAATGCTATCGGTGGTTTAAATTACGATTACGGTTTGCAATACTCGTTTGATTTTTCTGAAACCAAACACCTTATCCTGGGCTACTCTGCCTCAGCAGGTACAAAGCTTAATTCGCAAACCAGCTACATTGTAAGCCAGTATACAAATGATGCAAGTGGCAATCCCAATATTGCGGTTGATAGTGTTGTAAACAGGCAAAATGCTAAAGGAAAGTTAAAGCTTCCGCAGATAAACCGTTTTGGTATCTCATTCCAAAATGATGGCAAGTTTTTGGTTGGCGCCGATTATTCAATGGGCCAGTGGTCTGATCTGAGTATATCTAATGTAAACCAGGGCTTGGTAAACAGCCGCACTTTTAATGTGGGTGCGCAGTATACGCCAAACATTGCCACTATTCGTAACTACCTGGCCACGGTTGATTATCGTATAGGCGGTATTTACGACGAAACTTATATGACCGTTAATAATACCAGGATAAAAAAATACGCTATTACCGCAGGTTTAGGTTTGCCTTTGCGCCCAAGTAATGGTAGTTTTTATAAGATCAATATTTCGGCCGAGTTAGGTCAAAGGGGATCGTTGGTAAACGGGCTTGTTAAAGAAAACTACATTAATCTGCACCTGGGCTTCACGCTTAACGACAGGTGGTTCACGAAATATAAATTTGATTAATAAACATATGCTTAGCGGGGTAAAACATATAAAGGGCTTGCGCCTGCTGTTGTTGCCCCTGCTTGCCATTTTTATATCCTCATGTGTAAATGACCTGAATAAGGTTAAAGAAATAGCATCTACAGAGATGGGGGTGGTAGTATCACCCACAAAAGGTGTTGATTTAATCATGAGCGATTCTGCCCGGGTTCAACTGCACCTGATAACTCCATTGATGTTGCAGTATCAAACCAAAAAGCCCTATAAATTAATGCCACATGGCGTAAAGGTTATATTTTACGACAAGGAAACATTAAAGGAATCGGGTAATATTGTTGCCGATACGGGCATATCCCATGATGATCAAAAGCTGATTGAGTTTCATAAAAATGTAGTGGCCACCAATGCCAAGGGCGAAACTTATAAATCTGATGAATTGTACTGGGACCAGGCAACTAAAAAGGTGTATTCGCATAAGCCGGTTCAGGTAACTATGGCTGGCGGTAATGTAATGAACGGAGATAGTTTTGAGAGCGACGATAAATTTTTACACCCCACACTTAAAAGTAGCACGGGCATCTTTCACGTAGATGAAAAAGTGACACAATGATGTTAATTTTTTCAGGAAAATTTTGTGTTATAGAATTTTACTAAAAATTGTATCTTGCGCCCTCTTTAAAAAGAATATAATTAATTACAGAAATGGGTATAATGGGTTTCTTGCGCGAACGAATGGGGACAATTCTCGCATTCTTTATAGGGTTTGCGCTTCTTGCTTTTATTGTAAGCGAGGTTGTAAGATCAGGCGGTTCCTTTTTTAAGGACGATAATAATGAACTTGCCGTAGTAAACGGCGAAAAAGTTCCGTATGATGAGTTTAATAAAAAACTGGAGCAAAACACAAACCAGTTTAAACAACAGTCAGGGCAAAATATTTCTTCCCAGATCACCAGCTACATTCAGGAAACAACCTGGAATCAAGTATTGAGTGACCTGCTCTTTAAAAAAGAAGTTGAAAAATTAGGTTTAACTGTTGGTGATGACGAAAGCACTAACATGGTTAGCGGTAATACTCCCGACCCACAGATTGCCCGTCAGTTTGCCGATCAGCAAACCGGTGCGTTTGACAGGAATAAGCTGAACCAGTTCTTAGCTTACTTATCATCCTCAAAAGCAGATCCTGCTCAAAAACAAGCCTGGGCTGATTTCTTAAAACAGCTAATTGTAGCTAAGCAACAAATGAAATATGTAAACATTGTTACCAATGGTTTATATGTAAACTCATTGGAGGCTAATGATGATTACCTGGCAAAAAACAAACTGGTTAGCTTTAAATACGCAACCCTTGATTATGCATCTATTGCAGATTCAAAGGTTACTTTAAGTGATGCTGATTACAGTGCATATTATGATGCTCACAAAGCTGAATTTAAAAACCCACAGGAAGTAAGATCATTTGAATATGTAAGCTTTAACGCGGCACCTTCAAAAGAAGATAGCGCGGCTATCAAAACCGAGGTTAATAAATTGGTTGATAGCATTAAAGTAACCAACAATGACTCGCTTTTTGTTCAGATCAATTCTGAAACAAAAAACCCGCTTGCCTTCCAAAAAAAGGGAACACTTGAGCCAAAGCTTGATACTTTAATGTTCAACGCGGCTAAAGGTTTTGTTTATGGTCCGTATGTATCAAACGGCAGCTATAAAATTGCTAAGCTAAGTGAGGTTAAAACTACTTTTGATTCTGTTAAAACAAGACATATATTAATTAACCCTGCTACTACAGGTGGTATTGAAAAAGCAATTGCGAAAGCCGATTCAATTAAAAAACTGATTCAGGGTGGTAAATCATTTGCCGAGCTGGCAACTACTTTTTCAACAGACAGAGGTAGCGCTGTAAAAGGTGGCGATATACCAGCATTTGACGTTAACGGTGCAATGAGTGGCCAGGGACAAATTACTCCCGAGTACACTAACGCTGCGTTTAAAGCTAATAAAGGCGACCTGATTGTAGTTACATCTCAGTTTGGTGTGCACCTTATCCAGGTAGAGGATCAAAAAGGCTCTATTAAAGTAGTTAAAGTTGCTATTGTTGATAAACCGATACAGGCAAGCAGCAAGACACAAACTGTAGCTTACAGCAAAGCGCAGGGATTTTTAGGAGCTTTAACAAAAGACAACTTTGAGGCAGAAGCTAAAAAGGAAGGTTTGAAAATTAACAATGCCGAAGATCTTAACGGTACAGCATCTGGCCTGCCAGGTTTGGATAATGCACGTGACGTTGTTAGATGGGCATTTAAATCAGATAAAGGCGATTTAACTGAGAAAGTATTTACTGTAGGTGATCAATATATCATTTCTCGTTTAACTGAGATCAAACCAAAAGGTACGCTGACACTTGACGCTGTTAAAAAACAAATTGAACCAGCTGTACGTAACGAAGTAAAAGCTAAACAACTGGATGAGAAATTCCAGGCTGCTTTAAGCGGATCATCTTCGATAGATCAGGTAGCTCAAAAGGCTGGTACAAAAGCGGTTCCTGTACAAAACATAGTTTTTGCTAACCCGGTTATCCCAGGTCAAGCTGCAGAGTACAAGGTTATAGGTTCAATTTTTGGATCACAGCCAAATAAGCTTTCAAAACCGGTTAACGGTCAGCAAGGTGTATTTGTATATTTTGTTGATGGATTTACCAATCCTGCACCGCTTACCAATAACGTAAGGCAGAAACAACAAATTGGCCAGGCATTGGTACAACGTGCACAAGGCCAGGTATTGGATGCCTTGAAAGATAATGCTATTGTAAAAGATAACAGGGCTAAACTGTTATAATATAAATAAGCGTAATTTTGTATCCGGGAACAGCGTTTTATAACTGTTCCCGGATTTTTTTGTTTACAGCTGTCTGAGAAATAAAAGAAACCGTCATTGGAGGTATAAAATCCGGTGTACGATAAGGGGCGAAAAATTAAAGGTTTGTCATCCTGAGGAACGAAGGATCTATTCGCAGACTTTGCAGGGCGAAGGTGCATGGCGAATAACAGATCCTTCAAGCGTTCAGGATGACAAAAATGTATTATTGTAAATTCGTTATTGCTGCGTGCCTCGTAATCACAGGGAATGATTTAGACAGCTTTTTGAATTTAGTGTTTAAGGACTTTGAATTTTTAATATTATGGATATACAGGAAAATATAGTAAATAAGGTTGCACAAAGTGGTTTGGTTACTTTAGATCCTGCTGCTTTTTATCCGGCCGGCGAACGTGTTATTTATGATATTAAAGATAACCTGTTTCACGGGTTAATGCTGCGGGAAAAAGATCTGAGGGATTTTATAAAGGAGCATGACTTTACACAATACGAAGGCAAAAACGTAGGCATCACCTGCTCTGCCGATGCCATAGTACCAACGTGGGCCTATATGCTGCTGGCAAACCGGATGGCCCCCTACGCCCGCGAGATAGTTTTTGGCGACATGGCTGTGTTGGAAACCGTACTGTTTGAAAAAGAAATTGCCAAGGCCGACCTGGAGCAATACAGTGGTCAGCGTGTTGTGTTAAAAGGTTGCGGCGATACCGCTGTGCCGGTTTCGGCCTATGTTGAATTAACAAAAAGGTTAACCCCAATAGTTAAAAGTATTATGTTTGGGGAGCCCTGTTCAACCGTGCCTATCTATAAGCGCAAGGATTAATGAAGTTATTTTTGATTAATAAGGTGAGCCATAGTTTAGTATTTGCATGCGTGCACAACAAAAATGGATTTAAACCATTTATATAAGTAGGTGTCATATCAGCATGCCGACTAAATCTGTTTTACAAAAACAGCTTTATTAAAAAGCAAACTCTATTAATGAAAAAATACTTCTCCTGCTCGCTGTTATTGATATTATGCCACACTGTTGTGTTTTCTCAGGAGCTTAGCAAAATTAGCGAGCCCGTGTTTAAAATTGGCGAAAAGCTGAGTTATAAAATGCAATATGGCTTTTTTACCGCCGCTGCCGCCGATATTCGCGTGGAAGCAAGTGATAAAAAACTTCCTGGCCCGGCCTTTCACCTTATAGCCGAAGGTAAAACGGCAGGTACTTTTGATATCTTTTATAAAGTGCGCAATAAATATGAATCATATGTAGATCAAACTACCCTGCAGCCATATTTTTACACCGAGAACAGGCACGAAGGGAAATGGAAACATAGTGATAACGTAAGCTTTGATCAAAAGGATAGTAAAGTAACTGCCAATAAAGGTGTATTTCCGTTCACGGGCAAAACCTTTGATTTTGTATCGGCCTATTATTTTGCCCGTACTATTGATGTTTCAAAAGTAAAAATAGGCGAAACATTTGAAATGCAATACTTTTTGGAAGATGGTTTCCATACGCTAAGCGTTACCTATGTGGGTACCGAGACGGTGAAGTGCAGTATGGGTACATTTAACTGCCTGAAATTTAATCCAACAATTATTCCTGGCCGTATTTTCAGGAAAGATAGTAAGTTGTACCTTTGGATCACCAATGATGGCAACAGGATCCCTGTAAAGGCGCATGTTGAAGTAATTTTAGGTAGTATCACAATGGATCTGCAGTCGGCAAGCGGATTGAAGTATCCGTTAAATCCAATAAAGAAGTAAAATTAAATATGATTGAGGTAGGTAGTGTTTTAGTACACGAAGATGTTGTAAAGGAAAATTTTGTTTGCAATTTAAATAAATGCAAAGGAGCCTGCTGCCTGGAAGGCGATTCGGGCGCGCCATTAAATGCAGATGAACTTGATATTTTAAAAGAGATCTATCCTAAAGTAAAACCTTATCTTACCGCCAAGGGTATCAAAACTATCGAAGCTGTTGGAACCTATGTAACGGATTTTGAAGGTGATTATACTACTCCATGTGTTGATGTTAACAAAGAGTGTGCTTACGTTATCTGGGAAAACGGAGTTACTAAATGTGGTATAGAAAAAGCTTATGAGCAAGGTGCTATTACCTGGCAAAAGCCAATTTCCTGCCATTTATATCCTATCCGCATCACTGCGTACCCCGAATTTGATGTGTTAAATTATGATCGATGGAGCATTTGCAGCCCTGCATGTTCTTTTGGCGACGAATTGAAAGTGCGTGTCCACGAGTTTTTGAAAGGCCCGCTGATTCGTAAGTATGGAGCTGAGTGGTACCAGGAGCTTGAGGACGAGGTAGCCGGAAGCTGAGGCGGTGCTTAATAACATCCTTTTATTATTTCAAAACAAAGTTCATTTCTGTTCCTTATGTTGAGGAGAATCTTGTCTGAATAAATTATTAGCCTGCATAAGTGTTTCGCTTTGCCCGATTTTACAATTAATTTGGATAATATTGTAAGTTATAAGTATTTGTGAATTAATATTAATGAAAATAGCTTTAATAACAGGTATTACAGGACAGGATGGCGCTTATTTAGCCGAGTTTCTGCTAAAAAAAGGCTATGAAGTTCATGGTGTTAAAAGGCGCTCTTCCTTATTTAATACCGATAGGATTGACCATTTGTATCATGATCCGCATGAACCCAATGTAAAGTTTAAACTTCATTACGGCGATCTTACGGATTCAACCAATTTAATCAGGATAATACAGGAAGTACAGCCCGATGAGATTTATAACCTGGCAGCACAAAGCCATGTTAAGGTAAGTTTTGATACGCCAGAGTATACCGCTAATGCCGATGGTATTGGTACTCTGCGTATTTTAGAAGCGGTAAGGTTATTGGGCCTTGTACAAAAAACACGTATATACCAGGCTTCAACATCTGAGCTATATGGCTTGGTGCAGGCGGTACCACAAAGTGAAACTACGCCATTTTATCCACGGTCGCCGTATGCGGTGGCTAAAATGTATGGATATTGGATTATTGTAAACTACAGGGAAGCTTACGGCATGTATGCCTGTAACGGCATTTTATTTAATCACGAAAGCCCTATACGCGGCGAAACCTTTGTTACCCGTAAAATTACACGTGCCACCTCAAAAATAGCATTAGGCCTGCAGGATTGCCTTTATGTGGGTAATCTATCGGCTCAGCGGGATTGGGGGCATGCAAAGGACTATATTGAAGCGATGTGGCTGATGCTGCAGCAAGATAAAGCCGAGGATTTTGTTATTGCTACCGGGATTACCACTACTGTTCGCGATTTTATAAAAATGGCTTTTAATGAGCTTGGTATCGAAGTGGAGTTTAGCGGAAAAGATGCCTATGAACGCGGCGTGATCATTGATATTGACCAGGAAAAAGCTTCGGAGCTTGGACTTAACCTGGAAGCCTTAAAATTTGGACAAACGGTTGTAAAGGTAGACGCTAAATACTTTAGGCCTACAGAGGTCGATCTGTTAATTGGTGATGCTTCAAAAGCATTTGAAAAATTAGGGTGGAAGCCTAAATATAACTTGCAGGCATTGGTTACTGATATGATGAAATCAGACCTGCATTTAATTAAAAAAGACGAATACTTGAAAAAAGGTGGGTTTACAACACTTAATTATTTTGAATAAGCAATAAAAGGATTTATAGCAATTCTACATATATGAAGAAAATTTTTACCAGCATTTTACTATTGGTTTTAACAGGTGGAATTGTGAAAGCTCAATCTGTTTATCAACCTTATTCATACCAGTTTTATCAAAAGCTAAACGAAGATGTTTACTCCACTAAAACCCGTTTTCATAGTTCTTTAAAGCCTTTTTTTGGTGATGATTCATTATTGAAACATCATTACGATTCACTAATGAACAGCATTGGCGATTTTAAAGGCAGATTTTTTAGTGAACACCAGGTTGATGTGAAGGGAAGTAACTCTACTTTCTATGCGGATCTGTTACCCGATTTTAACTTAAGCAGAGATTTTTCAGGCAAAAAGAATACCAGCTTCGGCTCGTTAGGCTTGCAGGTAGGCGGTACCTTTGGCAACCAGTTTTCCTATAACGTGAGTGCTTATGAAAACAGGGCTCAACTACCAGAATACCTGGCAACGTATACCAACCAGGTGGGTATAGCGCGCGGACAGGCTTATGGCAGTCTTTATGGCAGCGAGTACCGTTGGTCGTACATTACGGCATTGGTATCCTACACACCAAGCAAATATTTTAATATAACTGCGGGCCGTGATAAAACATTTATCGGCGATGGCTACCGGTCTGAGCTTTTGTCTGATTATGCCTCTCCATATCCGTTTTTTAAAGTAACTGCTACGCTGGGGAACGTTAAATACATGGCTATGTGGGCATATATGGATGATCCGTTGTCGGCCCGTGTTGATAACAACGACAGAAAGAAATTTGCCGTGTTTCATTATTTAGACTGGAATGTAAGCAACCGTTTGTCGTTCGGCTTTTTTGACTCTGTTATATGGGGAGCAAAGGATGATGCGGGGCATCAGCGTGGATTTGATTTTACCTATGTTAATCCCCTTATATTTTTAAGACCGGTTGAAGCATCCAATGGATCGCCCGATAATGCCTTATTAGGTTTTACCGGTAAATACAAAATAAGCGATGGTGTTACAGCATATGCTCAATTTGCATTGGATGAATTTGAAAGTTCAAGTTTCTTTTCAAGTAATGGCAGCTCCAGGAACAAATATGGATGGCAAGTTGGTTTAAGAGGAGCAAACCTGTTTGCTGTAAAGGGACTTAACTACCTGTTAGAAACCAACAATGTTAAACCATATACCTATTCTGAACGTAGTTCGGTACAAAACTATACAGACAATGGTGAACCACTTGCTCACCCTTGGGGTGCCAACTTTCGTGAGGTGGTGGGCTTGTTAAATTACTCCTACAAAAGGTTTGACTTTTCTGGCGAAGCCGACTACGGCCACTATGGTTTAGATATTAACGGGCAGAACTATGGAAAAGATCTTTTTCAGCTTTACATTGATCCTTCCAGGCAAACAGGTAATTACACAGGACAGGGTTTAACCACCAATATGGTTTTCCTGGAAGGTAAAATAGCCTATCTCATCAATCCTAAATATAACCTGCGTATTGAACTTGGAGGTCTTTATCGTTCCGAAAAAAACAGCCAGTTCGATGATAAAACAGGTATGGTGACTTTAGGTATCCGCAGCTCATTCCGCAGCATATATAATGATTTGGCAAGTTATAAAGCTCATTGATGAGTTTGCAATGGTATATAGAATTTAGCCTTGCACCCTTATGTAGTATTTAATACTTCATAAGGGTGCAAAAGTTTTGTAGGTTTCTTTATCAGTTTTTCAATATGTATAAAAAACCTTGTTGGAATACAATTATCTACAAATGCCTGGACTGATAATTCCTTACCGCAAAGCTGATCAATCCCAAAACGGCATTCGAGCCTAATACAACAGCCATATAAACAACCTGGCTATCGTGAGTTACCGCGCCCAGGTAATCTGCAAATGGAATCTTTTGTGTAAGCGTATAAGTAAGTAAAAAGAACAATATCTCGAATAATTTTTTGCCGCGGCTTACTATCCCAAGACAAACGGCTAATAGAACAATAAATATAGCTCCGTTGATAATGTTGATGATGGAATAACCATCAAGGGCCAGGGCGTAACGCAGTATTAAAGGCAATGCCAGTACTATGGCCAATATTACACCCGCCAGTATTTGGGCGGGCAGCATACGCTGCAAGGGTTTGTAGGATGCATAAGTAAAATAATGCAGCCTGTTGGTTTCTTCTTTAGTGGCCAGCTCCGACCAGCGGGTTACTTGCAAAAACCACAAAACAGGCAGTAAATAGGCGTGGGCCACACCTATTGGTGCAAAAAGCATGCTTAGTGATAAGCCGCCAATTACAAGCCAAAACCATTTAGAGCCTTTTCGTACCAATAAAAGCAATTCTGTTTTTATAAACGGAAGTATGCCATAATCGGTAACTAAAGGCGGCATAAGCGCGCGGCTAATACCTGTTGATGCAAATGCCGGAGTAATGTTTTGATGCTCACCAGTTGAAGTCTTTTTCTTTTTACCAGCCGATTGGTTAAAATCAAAGCGATGGAAGAAAGGCGACGACAGGTAAACCACGCCGAACGCAAAAAATATCCATAGCAAGCGGCTAAACAAGAACAGGCTGGTTATGGTTATTCCATTCCATTCAAAAATTTGAAATGCTCGTTTTCGGGCAAAGGTAAAGCCCAGGTTAACCGCAGTGATATGTTCATGAAACTGGGTGTTAACCTGGTTTTTGATGCTGTTTGTCATGGTACGTACCCCAAAAGGATCTATTAAAACAGCCAGCGTTTCGTTTTTCTGTCCGTTAACATTAGCCATCAGTATCCCGAAAAAGAAAAAGAACACAATGTATTGTAATATACTCCGTTTGCCCAAAAATACTTCGGCAATAACAGCAAGGGCCGATATTGCAAACATAGCGGGCACCACAAATAGCAGGTACGGGATTAAAAAGTTGCCGATGATAAATGGCGAGCCACTCGTGCGTACAAAAAACATGATGATACTTACCACAAAAGTGCAACCCGCAATGGTTAGTAATACCAGTAAATTGCTGAACATCTTGCTTATCAGATAACCGAAATTGGTTATAGGTGTGGTAGCTATTATTAGTCCTACTTCGGTTTCAATATCTTTTTTTATGCCGCCATTCACTAAAAAAAAGCCATATAAGGAAAGCATAATGGCAGTCATCATTCCAGAAACATAACCCACCCAGGCCGAGTTGTAAACTCCCTTATAGCCTACTATGTTTAGTGTGGTGTAAGATGCTGTAGGAGGAGGTACAAAAGAATAGGCCGCGTAAAAAGTAATAGCCAGTGTGATTAAAAAAGCATAGCTGCGTGTGCGCTGCAGGTAATCGGCTTTTATAATGCTATATATGTATCTCACTATTTTAGATGTTATTTTGTGTTAAAAATAAATAAGCATCCTCTAAAGTGGCGTTTGCTAAAGTGGCGGCAGGTTCCGGTTCATTTGTTTTAGAAATAAAACGAACTTTTGTTTGCTCTTTTTGCCTGCTGGTATCAATAACCTGGTGTTTGCTTTTTATTGCTGCCAAGGCATTATTATCCACCACTACTTCAAAAACCTTTCCTTCAACCAGTTTAATGATATCTGGCTGGGCGGCTTTATTAAGTAATGTGCCGTTTTTCATAATAGCTACTTCATCGGCGATGGTTTCAATGTCTGATACAATGTGGGAAGAAAGGATAATGATGCAGTCATCAGCCAGATCAGATATCAACTGGCGAAACCTTACCCGTTCCTCGGGATCAAGGCCAACAGTAGGCTCATCGAAAATCAAAACTTTTGGATCATTCAGCAGGGCCTGGGCAATGCCTATGCGTTGTTTCATCCCGCCCGAGTAGGTGCCTATCGGTCGTTTGGCATCTGCCGTTAAATTAACGCCCTCCAGTAGCATATCTATTCGTTTGTGTAAATCTTTACCTCCTACACCTTTCATGGCGGCTATGTATGCTAAAAACTCGTAGGCGTTAAGGTTTGGGTAAATACCAAAATCCTGTGGCAGGTAGCCTAATATCTTGCGGATGCTATCCGGATGGGCAACAATATCTTCACCATTTAAAAATAAGGTACCGGTGGTGGGCTTACTAATGGTTGCAATAATTTTCATCAGGGTTGATTTTCCTGCCCCGTTTGGGCCAAGTAAGCCCAATACACCTTTTTCAATGGTAATGGAATAATCGCTAAGCCCGATTTTATGTTTATTATACTGTTTGGTGAGATTCTTTATGACTAAGGACATGGGGTGTTTTTATACCCTGTAAGATGCTTATTAAAGATTTAAGTTACAGGGAAAGAGGCAAATTTAATCAAGCTATTAAAAGTTTGTGTGTGGGGATAAGTATTTGGAAGATAATAAAAGGCAGAGGCAATGTGCGATTCCTTCCTCGGGGAAGGGAAGGTAGGGGTTAAATTAGGCGTTCAAGTACTGCTGCGGACGGCATGTTGGCGAAACCCCTCCCTGTCTCTGCGCACATTCCAGCCGCACCCCTCCCGTTGGGAGGGAATAAAAAAAGGCAACAAATTTTCCGAAAAACTGTTTATATCCTCTGGTAATGCAGTAGTGAGAGCTTGCCCAAATGTAAACTGTGGAAATAAAGGGGCTTGGCAAAATCCGAGGACGATAACCCTTTTTGAACACCATTTGCCATTCAAATGCCCCACGAACTTTATGTCGTAACGTAATGTTTATAACCCCTCAGATTTTTAAGACGCTATCGTATGCTCGCTTCTTTGAATGCCTAAGTTTTTAACCTGTTGAACTATGCTGGCAGCATCAAAACCACATTCGGCCCAAAGTTCGGGTTGTTCACCGTGTTCTACAATCCTGTCTGGTATGCCTAAGCGTTTTACCTGGGTTTGCTGGTAGCCATTATCAGCCATAAATTCTAATACGGCAGTTCCCATTCCACCTTCAAGGCAGCCATCTTCAACGGTGATCACTTTATCAAACTTCTTGAATACTTCATGCAGTAATGCCTCATCAAGTGGTTTTACAAAGCGAAGGTCATAATGAGCAGGGAAATATCCTTCAGCGTTAAGTGCGGCAGTTGCTTTTACTACTTCGTTACCTATGGCTCCTATTGATAGTATAGCCAGGTCTTCCCCATCACATATCTTACGGCCTTTACCAATGGGTATGGTTTTAAAAGGACGTTGCCAATCAACCATCACACCATTGCCACGCGGGTACCTTATTACAAATGGCCCCATGTTATCCTGCTGGGCAGTAAACATCAGGTTGCGCAGTTCTTCTTCGTTCATAGGCGACGATACCGTCATGTTAGGTATGCAACGCATAAAAGCGATATCATAAGCCCCATGATGGGTTGGTCCGTCGGCGCCTACCAAACCTGCCCGGTCCAAACAAAATATTACATTAAGCTTTTGTATGGCCACGTCATGAATCACCTGGTCATACGCTCTTTGCATAAAGCTGGAGTATATATTACAAAATGGTATTAAGCCTTGGGTAGCTAATCCTGCAGAAAACGTTACGGCATGCTGCTCGGCAATACCTACGTCAAACGCTCGGTTAGGCATGGCCTTCATCATCAGGTTTAAGGAACATCCCGACGGCATTGCAGGGGTGATACCCATAATTTTAGGGTTTTGCTCTGCCAGTTCAATGATAGAAATGCCAAACACATCCTGGTATTTAGGAGGCTGCGGTTTTTCGGATTTTGTTTTTTTGATTTCGCCGGTTATCTTATCAAACAAGCCTGGCGCATGCCATTTGGTCTGATCCTTTTCGGCAAGGGCATAGCCTTTACCTTTGGTAGTAACACAATGCAGTATTTTAGGACCAGGAATATCGCGCAGATCCTTTAAAACTTTTACCAGGTGATTTACATCATGACCATCTATCGGGCCAAAATACCTGAATTTTAAAGCTTCAAAAAAGTTACTGCGTTTAAGGAGGGTACCTTTAATGCTTTTTTCTAATTTTTGGGCTATTTTGAAAGCATCAGGGCCTATGGCTGATAGTTTAGCCAGCACATGAGCAATATCATCCCTGAAACGATTGTACGGTTTTGAAGTAGCAATATCGGTAAGATATTCTTTCAAAGCACCCACATTAGGATCAATAGACATGTTATTGTCATTCAGGATCACCAGCAGGTTTGAGTTTTCGATACCTGCATGGTTAAGTGCTTCAAAGGCCATTCCGGCGGTCATGGCGCCATCACCAATTACGGCGACGTGCTGCCTGTCGGTTTCTCCTTTGTAGTGCGATGCAACGGCCATCCCCAAAGCAACAGATATAGAAGTAGAAGAGTGCCCAACGCCAAAAGTATCATATTCACTTTCAGATCGTTTGGGGAAACCGCTGATGCCTTTATAAATTCTGTTGGTATGGAAAGCTTCGCGCCGGCCGGTTAATATTTTGTGGCCATAGGCCTGGTGGCCTACATCCCAAACTAACTGATCATACGGGGTGTTTAAAACATATTGCAGAGCCACTGTAAGCTCAACAACACCCAGGCTGGCAGCAAAGTGACCACCGTTTACAGACACGACGTCAATAATATATTGGCGCAGCTCCTGGCAAACTTTTTCAAGTTGGTCTTCGTTAAGTTGCTTTAAATCAGATGGGTAATTTATATTCGATAATAAATCTCCGGCCGGTACCTGCATTGACATTTGTAAAGGTATTTTAACCTACAAAGTAAGTTAATTATTTATAAATAAAGGACATCAAAATGTATTAATTGTTTTTGAAGATAGTCAAAATAACGGAAACGAAGGCCAATAACCTGGAATCGAGCCAGAAGTTTAACGGGTACTGGCTAACAAATTATTCAAAAATCTTGACTCTTAATTCTTGATTCTTGACTCTCATCCCTATTTTTACAGCACAGATATGACCGACGACAGCTTTGCCATAAGATTACCCCAGTTTGAAGGTCCGTTTGATCTGCTGCTGTTTTTTATTGAGCGTGATGAGCTTGATATTCACGATATCCCTATCGCCAAAATAGCCGACGATTTTCTGAACTACATTCACCAGATGACCAGCCTTAATATGGAACTGGCCAGTGAATTTATATTTGTTGCGGCAACGCTGATGCGCATTAAGGCTAAAATGCTATTGCCTCGGTATGAGGCCGAAGCTGCCGGCGACGACACGGATACCAAGGAGAACCTGATCAGGAAGCTGATAGAATATAAAAAGTTTAAGGAACTGTGCGATGAGCTGCGTCCCTATGAAGACGAGCGCTTTAAACAGGAAAAACGCGGCAATATTAAGCATGATCTGGAACAGGTTGAAAAAGTGGTTTTACCGGGCGAGGAACTATCAGAAATAACTTTGTATAAGTTGATGCTGGTGCATGATCGACTGATGCGCAATTATCTTAACCGTAGCGAAGAAGTAAAGCACACGGTAGAACAATATCCATACACTATTGAAAAGCAAAAGAAAGCGGTTGCCGATTTGCTTAAGATCAATAAAATGCTCGATTTTAAAGCCCTGGCAAAAGAATCAGACAACAAGGTGCACTTTGTATACAATTTTTTAGCAGTGTTAGAAATGCTGCAGCAGGAACTTATTGATATACAAATAGGATTAGGATATAATAATTTCTGGATATCGAGCAAGGATGTATGATGCAGAAGCAATATCAATCTTTTACTGGTGATGGCTTTAAGGCTAAGAATTATTATCTTTATATAACTTTTAGGTTATGGATATTTCATTAAAATATAAAATAGTTGAAAAGATCATCCAAAGCAATGATGATGGTGTACTCAATGAAATAAACTCATTGCTGGGTTTGTCAGAAGGTGATTTTTGGGCCGATGTTCCTGTAGAAATAAAACAAGCTATTGATAAAGCCCGGGATCAGCTTGATCGGGGTGAAGGAATTCCGCACGATGAAGTAATGTCAAAAATGAAAGCTCGTTTCCTTAAAAGGTAAATGGCATATCAAACTATTATCTGGTCACCTGTTGCTGAGATTACTTATTATCAGGTGCTTGAATATCTTGATGAAAACTGGACTATGAAAGAATTAGAAGCTTTCATGAAACGCACAGACGAGGTTATTGAACATATTCGTAATAATCCATTGCTTTATCCGTATTCAAAAGAAAGTAACACTCATC
Organism: Mucilaginibacter sp. P2_A4; assembly: GCF_056405015.1. Lineage (NCBI taxonomy): Bacteria > Pseudomonadati > Bacteroidota > Sphingobacteriia > Sphingobacteriales > Sphingobacteriaceae > Mucilaginibacter > Mucilaginibacter sp. P2_A4. Next base: position 244,900 of record NZ_JBFUCX010000007.1, read on the forward strand.
GGTGTGTGGTTGTAAAGCAGGTAAGTTTATTTTACAGAATACAACCTAATGCAATCGAGCTTTTGATGTTCTGGGATAATCGTCTTAATCCTGCTAAATTGCGTTTTTAGCCTTTCGGTTGGCCTGCAATTTCTTCTCCGATTAAGAAATTAACCATATTTCAATAAATAATTGGTTGTAAATTGTTGATAGGCAAATTATATTACGCTAATCTTCAACCGCGGAAAATCTCAAATTACTTCCATCTCAAATCCCAAATCTCACATCTCAAATCTATTTTTTAGCTAACTTAGCGCCGTTTAATTAAACACAATGAAAAGAGACAAAATAATATTTAAGCTTTTGGATGAAGAACAGCAACGCCAGGAAGAAGGCATTGAACTTATAGCATCTGAAAATTTTGTAAGCAGGCAGGTAATGGAAGCAGCGGGCTCTGTTGCTACCAATAAATACGCTGAAGGTTTACCGGGCAAACGCTACTATGGCGGTTGCGAGGTAGTAGATGAAATTGAAACCATTGCTATTGAGCGTGCTAAACAGTTGTTTAATGCCGAGTGGGCAAACGTGCAGCCGCACTCTGGCGCACAAGCCAATGCGGCAGTAATGCTGGCTTGTTTACAGCCTGGCGATAAAATATTAGGATTTGATCTTTCACATGGTGGTCACTTAACGCATGGTTCGCCGGTAAATTTTTCCGGTAAATTATATGAGCCGCATTTTTACGGTGTAGTGAAAGAGACTGGTTTAATTGACTATGAGCAACTTAAAAGAGTTGCGTTAGAGCAAAAACCAAAATTGATCATTTGCGGTGCTTCTGCTTACTCGCGCGATTGGGATTATGAATTTATACGTAAAGTGGCCGATGAAGTTGGTGCTTTGGTATTGGCTGATATCTCGCATCCATCTGGCCTTATTGCCCGTGGTTTGTTGAAAGATCCGCTGCCGCATTGCCACATTGTTACTACAACCACCCATAAAACATTGCGTGGCCCACGTGGTGGTTTAATATTGTTAGGAAAAGATTTTGAAAACCCTTATGGTGTAAAAACGCCAAAAGGCGAGATCAGGATGATGTCGTCATTGTTGGATATGGCAGTATTCCCTGGTACGCAGGGAGGCCCACTTGAGCATATCATTGCTGCTAAAGCAATTGCTTTTGGCGAAGCTTTGAGCGATAGCTATATGAAATACATTGTGCAGGTTAAAAAGAATGCCGAAGCTATGGCCGAAGCATTTGTTGCACGCGGATACCAGATCATATCTGGCGGTACAGATAATCACCTGATGCTGATTGATCTTCGTAATAAAAATATTACGGGTAAAGCTGCCGAAAATGCATTGGTGACTGCCGATATTACGGTCAATAAAAACATGGTTCCTTATGACGATAAATCGCCGTTTGTAACTTCAGGTATTCGTGTGGGTACCGCCGCTATCACTACCCGGGGCATGAAAGAGAAACAAATGGAAGTGATTGTGGAACTGATAGATGCAGTAATTTCAGACCCTGAAAATGAACATTCTATCAAGAAAATTCGTAAAAAGGTGCATAAACTAATGTACGACTATCCGTTGTACCGCGAGAATGGCTCAGAATAAAGAATGATAAACAAGCAACATGGACTTATAAACGATGAGGAAAGTCGCTTAGCGGCGCTGAAATCATACCATGTGCTGGATACGTTGCCCGAGAGGGAGTATGATGCCATCACCCGTTTGGCATCATATATATGTAATGTACCTATTGCCCTGATCACCTTAATTGATGTTGACAGGCAATGGTTCAAATCAAAATTTGGCACCGGCGAGGGAGAAACACCCCGCGCCGGTGCTTTTTGCAATAAAACCATTTTAAACAGTGGTATCCTTGAAGTAAATGATGCATCGGAGGATGAAGATTTTAAGGATAATATATTTGTAACCAATCAAAATGTTCGGTTCTACGCCGGCGCTCCTCTAATTGATCCTGATGGCTACCATTTGGGTTCTCTATGCGTTATTGATATGGTGCCACGTAAGCTCAGCGATGAGCAACTGGATGCCCTGCGTACACTGGCCGATGAGGTAATGTCGCACCTTACTCAGCGTAAGCAAAAGTATGAGCTGGAGCAAAGCCTGGTGCGTTATAAGGAGTTTTACGATTTGTTTGATAGCTCGCCTGATATTCATTGTATTATGGACAGGCATTTTAATATTGAACAGGTAAACCGCTCTGCAAAATCAATTTTAGGTTTTAGTCCGGAGGAAATAATAGGGCAGCCCATCTGGAACTATTTTCCGGAAGAGGAGAAGGTCAGATCATTAAAAATACTTAAAGAGGGTTTAAACAAGCAGCAACGTAAATTTGATATTGAAGCTGTTTTATTGACCCCTGCTGAACATATAAAATGGATAAGCTGGTCGGTTACTTTTAGTGGGAATAAATGGTTTGCAAGCGGCCGTGATATAAGTTACCAGAAACGCATATCGCAGGAAGTTGAACAACTGGCATTAGTTGCCAGCAAAGTAAGCAATGGTGTAGTGATAAGTAATGCTGCCGATGAAGTTGTTTGGGTGAATAATGCCTTTGAGCATATTACAGGTTTTAACTTTGCCGATGTTGAAAATAAATACCTTGGTACTTCACTTAAGGGTAAGTTGGTTGATCCTGCCGCCGAAGCAAAATTACAGGCTTCAATAAATAACAAGCAATCATACGAGGCAGAGCTTCTAATAACTACCAAAAATGGTGAACTTTTATGGATAACCGTGGTAAATTCGGTTATACGCAACAGTGAAGGTGAGGTTGATAAATTTATAAGGGTCATCATTGATATATCGGCCCGGAAAAAAATTGAACAGGATCTTGAAATCTTATCTTTCGCGGCCAGGAAATCGCCGAGCGGGATCTTTATCCGAGATATTGAGGGCCGTTTTTTATGGGCCAATGAAGCGCTGGAAGATGTTATTGGCTACTCCTTTGCCGAACTGGAGGGAAAAGCATTAGGCACTTCACTGTTAGGCGAAGACTCTGACCTTACCGTATTTGAGAGTGCCGTACAAGCCGTAAAGGAGAATAAGCCCTACGAGGTTGAAATTAAAGTTTATAAAAAAGACGGCACCCCAATATGGATCTTCTTATCCAATAGCCCGATATTTAATGAAGCCGGCAAGGTTGACAGGCAAATAGGGGTAATGGTTGATATAACCGAACGGAAAAAAAATGAAGCAGAAGTTACCCTGCTATCTTTAGTAGCAAGCAAGGCCACAAGCGGCATCGTAATAAATAATAGCGACGGTAAGGTTGAGTGGGTAAATAAAGCCTTTGAGGGAATTACCGGCTACACTATCAATGACGTAAATGGCAACCACCTGGGCGATGTACTAAAAGGGGCGCTTACCGATGTGGCCATCATTCAACGTGCACGCGAGCTTTCAAAAAATAAGCAATCGTTTGAGGTTGATCTGCTTATCTATCGAAAAGACGGACAGCCTTTATGGGTTTCGGTCATCAATTCGGTGATATTGGACAGGCATGGCAAGGTTGATAAATATGTTGAGGTAATTATTGATATTACCGCCAAAAAGAAAGCCGAAATAGAACTCATTGCCGCCAAAGAGGAGGCATTGCAGCTGAGCAGGGCTAAAGATATGTTCATATCGGTGATGAGCCACGAAATCCGTACACCGTTAAATGCCGTAATTGGAATGTCGCACCTGTTAAGGGACGATGATCCGCGGGAATCGCAAAAGGAAAACCTGGAAATATTGCGGTTCTCTGCAGAAAATTTATTGACACTCATAAATGACGTGCTGGACTTTGCAAAAATGGAGACGGGTAATGTGGAGCTTGAAAAAGTTAGGGTTGACATCCGCGAGCTGATACAAAGCGTTAGCAGCAGCCTGCAATATAAAGCTGCCGAAAAAAATATATACCTTAGCAAAACTGTAGAGGATGCTATACCGCAATTTATAATAGGTGATCGTACCCGTTTAAGTCAGATATTACTAAACCTTGTAAGTAATGCTGTTAAGTTTACAGATGAAGGTGGGGTAAATATAGATCTGAAGATTATCCAGGAAAGCGATAAAGATGTAAGGATTAGGTTTTCGATAACAGATACCGGGATTGGTATTGCGGCTGACAAGATAAATTTAATATTTGAACAGTTTAAGCAGGCAGATATTGACACCACGCGTAAATATGGGGGAACAGGTTTAGGATTGGCCATAAGCAAGCGCCTTATCGAGCTGCACGATTCACGGATAAATGTGGATAGTGTGCCCGGGCAAGGTTCAGTTTTTTGGTTTACGATAACCTTTAATAGAGCAGATAATCAATTGAAAAGCAATTATAATAACGTGGAAGAAGGACTGAAAATTAACGTACTGGTAGTTGATGATAATCAGATAAATCGTTTGTTGATCAATAAGATACTAAAAAAATGGGGCGCAGACGCAGATTTTGCCGAGAATGGCGTTGAAGCGATAAATAAAATAGAAGCTAATCAAAACTACAATGTGGTGCTGATGGATATTCACATGCCCGAAATGGGAGGATTGGAAGCTACCCAGGTGATTCGTTCAAATCCCGGGTCGTATTTTCAGCAATTGCCTATAATAGCCCTAACAGCATCAATGCTTAGCAACCAAATGGGCGAAATAGACAATGCCGGTATGAACGACTATATCCTGAAACCATTTGACCCAAAAGTACTCTACGAAAAATTAAGCCGATATCAGCATCAGTAATTTGATGTGCAGATATGCGGATGTGCAGATATGCAGATTTCAAATGTGCAGATTAAGTTGCATAACGGGGAGTTGCTGAAACCATGTCTTTGAGTGGTAAAATCCTGAGAACCCTGAAAAGGGAATGACGTTTTGAAAAGTTTGTCATCCTGAACGCAGTGAAAGATCTAATCACAGACTTTACAGAGCGAAGAAGCATGGCGAATAGCAGATCCTTCACTGCGTTCAGGATGACAATATTTAAAAAAAAGCTACACCGCATACGCAATGGTAGCGATGCTCAATTTCAAACCCGGTACTTTTAGTAATTCAATTCCGCAAGCCTCAAGTGTTGATCCGGTAGTTACAATATCATCAACCAGTAAAATATGTTTGCCTTCCAGTCTTTGTGGTTTGCTAACGGCAAAAACTTCCTGCATATTCTCAAACCTTGCAAAGCGCGATTTATGGGTTTGCGTGTCTGTTGCAATTACACGTACCAGGTTATCAATCTCAACGGTGGCATTTAATTTTTGAGCCAGTCCATCAGCAAAGCAGGCACTTTGATTGTAGCCGCGCATTTTGAGCCGTTTTTTATGGAGGGGTACCGGGATAATATAGTCTGCCGTATTAAAAACAGGGTTTTCTGCTAACTGGTTACCGGCTATATTTCCTAATATATTGCCTATCTGCTTCATGCCGCTATATTTAAAATGATGCATCAGGTTTTGTACGTTGCCACCTTTATTAAAAAAGTAAAGGGCATAAGCTGCCCCTATGTTTATTTTACCATAAAACTGCTGTGCAACAATATTATCCGGCTGGGTATGAAAATTGGTATAGGGTAAATTGTACCGGCAATCGGAGCAAATAGCATGCTCGTTGGCCACCAGACTGGCGTTACAGGCAGCACAAAGCTCAGGAAAAAGCAAGGCAACAAAATCGGCAAGGTAACCGCCCGGTAATTTCATGCCATTAATTTAAGGCAGTTTTTTTAAACTTCGGCAACTTTTGCTTTTTCTTTGATAGCCAACTGACCGCATGCCGCATCAATATCCTTACCCCGGCTGCGGCGTAAGTGCGTATTGATACCCTGTTTTATGAGGTAATTGGCAAAAGCTTCTACTTTATCTTCGTTGGCATTAATAAAACTGGCAAATGAAATTGGGTTGTATTCAATAATATTTACCTTACAAGGCAGGTGTTTGCAAAATTTAGCAAGCTCCATGGCATCCTGTATATTATCATTAACCCCATCAAAAATGATGTACTCGTAAGTTACCGGGTTTTTGGTTTTGGCATAGTAGTATTTCAGCGCTTCGGCCAGTGCCTTTAATGAGTTTTGCTCGTTTATAGGCATTATGGTGTTGCGTTTTTCGTCGTTGGCGGCATGTAATGACAAGGCCAGGTTGAATTTTACTTCGTCATCTCCCAGCTTTTTAATCATTTTGGCAATACCTGCAGTTGATACCGTTATCCTCTTTGGCGACATATTAAGGCCATCTTCGGCCGTAATGCGCTCTATAGAGTCCATTACATTTTTGTAATTAAGCAGGGGTTCGCCCATGCCCATGTATACAATGTTTGATAATGGGATGCCATAGTTTTCGCGGGCCTGCCGGTCTATAAGTACTACCTGATCGTAAATTTCATCGGGGTTCAGATTTCTTTTACGTTCCATATATCCTGTTGCACAAAACTTGCAAGTGAGGCTACAGCCCACCTGAGACGACACGCAAGCCGTCATTCTGCCCGGAGTTGGAATTAAAACACCCTCAATTAGATGAGTATCATGTAAAATAAAAGAATTTTTTATAGTTTTATCAGCACTAATCTGTGATGTATTAATTTTAACATTGTTGATAACAAAGTTATCATCCAGCTTAGTGCGCAGTTCTTTTGAAATATTGCTCATCTCGTTAAAAGAAAAGCACGATTTTTTCCAAAGCCATTCATATACTTGCTTAGCCCTGAAGCTTTTTTCCTCCATACGGATAAAATGCTCCTGTAAGGCTTTCAAACTCAGGCTTCGGATATCAATTTTACCTTTTGTATTGTTCACATTGCAAAAGTACTTAAATTTAAAAAAATCTGTCTTTTTTTAAAGTCATTCTTTTTTGTAGAATAAAAAACAATAATTAAAAGTTAATTGTAGATATTCTATACAGGGATTGGTTTAATGAAACGGTATGAGTGAGTTACCAAGTTTAAATTTGAATGAAAAGTTTTAGAGCCGATTACGTTTTTCCCGTTTATGCCGATCCTGTTAAGAATGGAATTGTCACTGTTGATGATCTGGGTAAGATCATTTCAGTTACAGATTACCACAACCCTCCAGATGGCCCCATTGAACAATTGAGTGGTATTATTTGCCCCGGATTTGTTAACACCCACTGTCATACAGAATTATCGCATTTAAAAGAAAAAATAAAACCCGGCAACGGATTGGTTTCTTTTATTAAAGATATTCAATCCTTCAGAAATTCTGACCCAAAATTGGTTGAGGATGCCATAGAATTGGCTGATAAGGAGATGTATGATAATGGTATTGTTGCCGTTGGCGATATATCCAATGCCAACTTCAGCATTCCAATGAAGGCTAAAAGTAAGTTGTACTATCATACTTTTGTAGAAGCCTTTGGCTTTTTACCTCAAAATGCCGAGGATGTGTTTAATAAGGCGCTGGCTTTGCTTAATGAGTTTAAGCCAATGCCGAGTTCAATAACGCCGCATGCGCCTTATTCGGTATCAAAAGATCTGTTTAAGCTAATTAAGAAATATTGCGAAGACGGCCAGAACCTCATTAGTATCCATAACCAGGAAACAGAGGACGAAAACAAGTTTTACCGCTATAAATTGGGGGGCTTCCTTGATCTTTATGAGCATTTTGGTATTGATATCAGTTACTTTAAGCCGCAGGCACGTAACTCTATGCAATCCATCATTCCGCTGTTAACCAATAAGCAAAATATACTGCTGGTTCATAATACTTGTACCAATTTAAAAGATATTTACTTCATTAAACGTTTCGATCGTAAAATAAACTGGTGCTTTTGCCCCAATGCTAATTTATATATAGAGGGAAAATTGCCCAAAATTGAACTTTTTGTTGACCAGGGCTTTAACATTACATTAGGTACCGATAGCCTGGCATCAAACAAGAGCCTTTGTATCCTTAGCGAAATGCGTACTATTCAAAAGAAATTTCCGGCAATAAGTACCCAGCGGTTAATTGAATGGGGTACACTTAACGGCGCGGAGTTTTTGGGTATTGATGAGGACAAAGGTTCATTACAACCCGGTAAAACACCAGGCCTTAATTTAATAACAGGTTTGGATGGGTTGAAATTAACGCCGGAATCAAAAGTTAAAAAATTAATTTAGGGTGAGTGGTTGATTAGGTGAATGGTTGATTAGTTGATGGAGTTAAATTATGTAGATTAATTTAGATTAAGTTAATTTGCGTTTGATAAAAATATTAGATAGTTGATTGGGCGATTTAAAAAAACTACTCACCCAATCAACTACTCACCACTCACTAAATATGAAACATCTTAATATCACAGTTAAAGGCACAGTTCAAGGCGTTATGTACCGCAAAGCAACCAAGGCGGTGGCCGATCAGCTGGGGGTGAGGGGCTTTGTGAAAAATGAACCCAACGGAGATGTTTACATTGAAGCTGAAGCGGATGATACCATTATGGAAATGTTTATAGATTGGTGTAACGAAGGCCCCGAAGATGCCGAGGTTACATCTATTGAAACCCATGAGGGCGAATTAAAAAACTATCGTAATTTTGAGGTTGTAAAAAAGCGCTTATAAATAGGATAAGGTCCTGAATTAATTACAACTAACATCACCATTGTCAACAGCTAAAAAATTTGCCGGGCAAACAGCCGTATACGGATTAAGTACTATTGCCGGCCGTGTGCTTGGCTTTTTTCTTACCCCTATTTATACCCGGGCTTATTCAACCGGAGTTTATGGAATATTAACCACCATGTTTGGCTGGGTTTCTATCCTGAATGCCGTGATGTCTTTCGGTATGGAGACAACGTATTTCAGGTATTTGAATAAATATCCCGACAACAAAAAACGGGTTTATAATAATTCATTCATAGCTGTTTTTGTAATAACGCTATTCTTTTTGTTGGTTACCCTCCCTTTCCTTAATTTTATTACAGGCTTTATACAAGTAGGTAATTCAACAAGCCATAACGATTTCCTGCTGTTCATTAAAACGTTTATAGCTATACTGGTGATAGATGCCTGGTGTGTGGTACCCTTTGCCAAGATCCGTGCAGACGGGCGGCCGGGGAAATACGGTACTATCAAATTTCTTAACGTCATTATTTTCATTACGCTTAACTTAACTTTTATTTGGGTTATTCCTTATTGGCTAAATCATCATTTTATTGGTGCCGATTGGATAAGCCATTGGTATATAAAAGGATGGGTAGGCTATGTTTTTGTATCTAACCTGGTATCAAGTATTGCCACGCTTTTTATGTTGCTGCCCGAGTTTTTAAAACTCGGACTCGACTTTGATAAAAAGATGTTCGGCGAAATGTTTAAATACAGTTGGCCCATTCTTATTGCAAACTTGTCGTTCCTGGTTAATGAAAATCTTGATAAAATACTCTTAGGTAAATTGCTTCCGCAGAATATAAGTGTAAGCGAAGTAGGCATTTATGCTGCATGTGCTAAAATATCGTTGTTCCTGAGCATTTTTGTGCAGGCATTCCGGCTGGGTGCCGAACCATTCTTTTTTAGTCACGCCAAAAGCAAAAATGCAGGGCAAACCTATGCTCGCATTATGGATTATTTTGTGATAGCCGTTTGCGTAATATTTGTAGCGCTTATAGCCAATATTGAAATATTAAAGTATTTTGTTAGAGGCAAAGAACATGCTCAAACAGCATTATACTGGACGGGGCTTAAGGTTGTACCACCGCTGGTTTTTGGCTACGTGAGTTTAGGCATCTATATGAACCTTTCGGTATGGTATAAGCTATCTGATCAAACTAAGTATGGTTTATACATATCTGGCGTTGGCGCTATACTTACCATTGTTTTGAACGTGGTGTTTATACCTAAATACAGTTATGTAGCATCCGCATGGATCTCTTTTGCTGCATATACAAGCATGATGGTTCTCTCCTATATCTGGGGGCAAAAAAATTACCCTATACCATACAATATTAAAAAGAACCTGGCTTATATTGTCGCATCAGTTATACTCGTTTATATATCGTTCACTATATTTAAACGCAATATATTTGTGGGTAACGCTTTGCTGATATTATTTGCAGGCACAGCATTTTACTTAGAGCGCAAATCACTTTTAGCAATTTTTAAAAAACAATGACCATACGTATAATTAACAGATCAAAAAATAGTTTACCTGCTTATGAAACTGCTCATGCAGCAGGTATGGATCTGCGGGCCAGTGTTGAGGAAACTATTCAGCTTAAACCGATGGAGCGTAAACTGGTGCCAACCGGATTACATATTGAACTGCCTGTTGGTTTTGAGGCGCAAATACGGCCAAGAAGCGGCCTGGCTTTTAAGCATGGTATTGGTATAGTAAATTCGCCGGGAACTATTGATGCCGATTACAGGGGCGAGATAAAGGTGCTGCTGATTAACCTGGGTGTCGATGTGTTTGAGATTAACAACGGCGATAGGATAGCCCAGATGGTGGTAGCTAAACACGAAACTGTAAACTGGAACGAGGTAGAGGTACTAAACGACACTACCCGCGGCGAAGGCGGATTTGGACACACTGCGGTAAAATAGAATCGATAGATTACAGCCTTTAAATCAAAAGATTTAGGTAAATTTAAGTATGAAGGATCAGGGATTAAGATATAGCAATACAAGGAACAGGAAGCTTAGCCGGCAAATTGCGGTTTTCTTGTGTCTTGTTTCCTGCCTTTTGTCGCTTAAAACAAATGCTCAAAAGCAAACTGTTTCCAAAACTATGAGCTCGCTCGATAGTATGGATGTTAAACAGTTGTTCTTCTCGGCCCTGCGCGAAAAAACGGTTGAAAATCTGAAACATGCGTCAGAATTGTTTGAGCGGGTAATTCAAGCCGATCCTTTAAATGACGCGTCGCTTTATGAATTGGCAAATCTTAAAAAAATACAAAATGATTATGCCGGCGCGCAGCCACTGCTTGAGCGGGCCGTTGCAGTTAAACCCAATAATGAGTGGTACTGGGCAGCACTTGCGGATAGTTACGAAAAGAGTAACAATATTAACAAGCTGGAAAATGTATTTAACCAGCTTATCCGTATTAACCCCAACAAAACAGAGTATTATTATGATAAGGCAAATGCCTATCTTATACTAAAAAGATACGATGACGCACTGAAGGTTTATGATGAGGTGGAGCAAATTTCCGGCCCTACTGATGATCTGTTGACCAACCGTCAAAAAATTTATCTTAAACAAGGTAAAGTTGATAGGGCTGCCGCCGATATTGAAAAGGCCATAGCTGCAAATCCGGGTCAGATACGTTATTACCTGCTGCTATCAGAAATATATAATTCAAACGGCTTAAGTGATAAAGCGTTAGCCGTTTTGCTGAAGGCCGAAAAGCTGGATGCCAGTAATGGCATGGTTCACCTTGCTCTTGCCGATATCTATCGGGATAAAAAAAATAACGACGCAAGTTTTAATGAGCTTACATTGGCATTTGCAATACCTGATATTAACATCGATCAAAAAATAAGGATCATTGCCGGTTATTACCCCAAATTTCCGGAGCCCAATGCCAAAGCCAGCGCACTTGAATTAAGCAGAATATTAACAATTGCCCACAAAAACGATAGTAAGGCTTTTGCCATGTACGGCGATATGCTGCTGCAAAACGAAAAGCTGAAGGATGGAAAAGCAGCGTACAAAAAATCAATTGAACTTGATGGGCAGGCATATGCTGTACATGAGCAGTTGGTGCGCATTGAATTAAGTCAAAACGATTTGGACGGCGCCATTAAGGACGGCGAAAATGCTTTGTCGTTGTTCCCGAATCAGGCATGGATGAACTACCTGGTGGGAGTGGCCTGGGCGCAAAAGAAAAATTTTAACAAGGCGCTGGGTTACGTTAAAAATGCAACTTCATTAGAAATTCAGGATAAGGAATTACTTTCGCTTAGTTTTTCTTTATTAGGAGACTGTTATCACGACTTGAAAAACAATAAAAGTTCTGATGATGCTTATGATAAAGCTTTGGCTGTTAATCCCGATAATGCGTATACCTTAAACAATTATGCCTATTATTTATCGTTAAGAAATGAGGGCTTAGATAAAGCGGCGCAGATGTCGGCACGATCAAACCAGTTGCAGCCTAATACAGCATCGTTTGAAGATACCTATGCATGGATACTATTTATGCAAAAGAAATATTCTGACGCTAAATTGTGGATGGAGAAGGCATTAGCACACGATAAAGATAATAGTGCAGTTAAATATGAACATTACGGCGATATTTTGTTTTACATTGGTAACACGGATGGGGCCGTACAAAACTGGAAAAAAGCCAGGGGCTATGGAGAGCAATCCCCGGTTTTAGAGCGTAAAATAAATGAAAAGAAATATATTGAATAAATTACTGGTTGTTTGCTGCTTACTTGCAATGGTAAGTTGTAAAGCCCGTAAACAGGTTTTAGTTGCCCGTAAAGTCGATTCGGTTGTGAAACCGGTAGATGATAAGGCTACCAAACTTGCAGCCATAAGGGCCCAGCAGTTAAATTTTAACACTTTTGCAGCAAAGGCCAAAACCAATCTTGATATTAATGGCAACAGCAATGATGTAACACTGAACATCCGCATCAGTAAGGATAAAAAGATATGGGTATCTATTACAGCTATATTGGGTGTGGAAGTTGCCCGCGTAATTATTACCCCGGATAGTATTTTGCTCATTAACCGCTTAGAAGGTGTATACCTTAAAAAGCCTTTTAGCTACGTTTATGCCTATGCAAGTAAACAGGTTAACTACAAAACGCTTGAATCATTATTGGTAGGTAATGCCATTCCTGAATTGCTTAACGAGAAAACAGATATCACATCCATTATAGGAAGTACCACATTGAGCGGCGACCTGGAGGACCTGGTTTATAAACTGATTATTGGCGCCGACAATAAGGTTACACAAACAAACCTTGATAACCAAAGCCAGGGGCAATCATTACAAGTGGCCAATAATACCTTTATACAAGCCAATAACCGTATCCTGCCATCGCAAATAAATATTGCATCAGTAGTAAAAGATAAAAAAATACACGTAAACCTGCATTATACAAAGGTTGATTTTGATCAGCAACTGGAATATCCATTTAGTATTCCAGACAGGTATGAGCCGGCCAAATAATTCCTATTTTTGTTTGATGAAATTTTTAAAAGCAGTTCTCTTTATTGTAGCAGTATTTATAGCGGTTAACGCCCATGCTCAAAGCAGTCAGGAATTAAAGCGCAGGCGCGATAAATTATCTGAAGAGCTTGAGCAGCTAAATAAGGATTACCAGGAAACTTCAAGCAATAAAAGGGCGACTTTAAAACAATTAAGTCTTTTAAAAGCGCAGATCAATCTTCGCGAAGAAAAGATCAATATCATTAATTCCGAAGTAAGAAATTTAGATAATCAAATCTCTGAGAGCAATAATACCGTACATAGCTTACAAAGCCAGCTCGATCAGTTAAAAAAGGAGTACGCGGCGATGGTGCTTTTTGCTTATCGCAATCAAAGCGCCTATAATAAGCTGATGTTTATTTTTGCTTCTAAAGATTTTAACCAGGCCTATAAACGTTTAAAGTATTTACAACAGTTTGGTACCTACCGTGAGCGGCAGGCCGGTTATATACAGGGTACGCAAAAAGAGTTGCATGTAAAAATAAATGAGCTTGACAGAACCAAGCAGGAAAAAAGCACTTTGCTGGTAGATCAGCAAAAAGAAAAAGAAACCCTGGGTAAAGAAAAGAATAGCCAGGTAAAAGTGGTAAAAGATCTTTCGCAGCACGAAGGGCAGCTAAAACAACAGCAGCGCGATGTGCAGAATAAAATTGCTAAAACCAACCGGGAGATTGGTGCAGCTATACGCCGGGAAATTGAAGAGGCCCAGCGGAAGGCAGAAGCAGAGGCTAAAGAAGCGGCAAGGATAGCCGCAGCCAAGGCAAAAGCCGAGAACAGACCTGCGCCGGTAGTTGCTAAACCGGTAGTGCGCACCAGTTCAAGCTATTTGAATGCCACGCCAGAGGCGGCTAAGCTTTCAAATGACTTTTTGGGTAACAAAGGCAGGTTGCCATGGCCGGTTGCTAATGGAATTATAACCCAGGGATTTGGGGTGTATACCTCTGAAGGTATCAGGAGTGAAAATACGGGTGTTGATATCCGTACCAATGCCGGAGGCACAGTGAGGGCCGTTTTTGATGGCGAGGTGATTAGGGTAGTTGACGTGAGCGGTACCTATTTGGTGATGATAAAACATGGGGAGTACTTTACGGTGTACGGTAACCTTCGGTCGGTAAGTGTGGCACGGGGGCAAAAGGTGAATACCAAACAAGCTATAGGTGTTGTTGCTACCGATCCTTCAACCGGCGAAACAGAGGTTAACTTTGATGTTTACAAGGTGAAAGAACCGATGAATCCTAAATTATGGCTGGCGCCTAATTAGTTGTGATATATAAGAAATTTAAATTGTTTATATTTGTAACCTAAAAAAAATGCTATGTTAAGTACAATTTTTTTATTTTTAAATATTGGTACTGGCGAAATGGTACTGATACTTTTTGCAGCATTAATGCTTTTTGGAGGCGAAAAACTTCCTGGTATGGCGCGTACACTTGGTAAAGGGATCCGTGATTTTAAAGATGCGTCAGAGGATGTTAAAAGAGAAATTAACAACCAGATAAATAGTTTTAGCGAAAAAAGCGAAACAACCACTACAACACCTGTAGTTGAAGAGCATCCAAAACCGCTTATTGAAGAATATTCAACTGATGAAACGCCGGTTGCCGAAAGTATAGATCATCATCCCAATCCGGTTATTGCCGAAAATAAAGTACCACATGCAATCCCCGTTTCGGATATTCACGTAAGTACGGAGGAAGAACCGGTTGTTGAATCAAGGATCGACCTTAACAAACATTAATAATAAAGCTGCTACAGCACAAAAGGAATTCTATCATAACAATAATATTAATTTATATAAAACTTAAAAATTATGGGTTTAGGGGCACCAGAAATTATTCTGATCATCATGGCAATACTCTTACTGTTTGGAGGTAAAAAAATACCCGAACTAATGAGAGGTTTAGGAAAAGGCGTTAAAGAATTTAAAGACGCTCAAAACCAAGACGGCAGCACAGAAGAAAAACCTAAAGTTTAATACTTTAAGGTTTAGCTGTTACCGCTTTATTTACAATATAAACTTATCTGTGAAATAATTTCTTATTTCAACGGATAAGTTTTTTTATTTTAGCCCCATGGCTAAATTTTATTCCTCTTTAACCGAAATAAAGAGCGGGTTGCAATCTGGGGAAATTACGGTTCTTGATCTTGTTAAAAACTATTTGAATGAGATAAAAAAGAACGCCCATTTAAATGCTTTTAATGAAGTGTTTGAAAATGAAGCATTAAGCAATGCTAAAAATGTTGACGAACGCTTAAAAAATGGTACTGCCGGTAAGCTGGCTGGTATGGTTATCGCTATTAAAGATAACATTTGCTATAAAGGGCACCAGGTAACTGCGTCATCCAAAATTCTTAAAGGGTTTACTTCCATATATTCATCAACCATAGTTGAGCGCCTGCTTGCGCAGGATGCCATAATAATAGGCCGCTGTAATTGCGATGAGTTTGCCATGGGCGGCTCCAACGAAAACTCCCACTACGGGCCGGTAAAAAATTATGCCGATCAAAAAAGGGTGTCGGGTGGTTCATCCGGTGGTTCGGCAGTTGCGGTGCAGGCCAATATGTGCCATGCGGCAATAGGTACCGATACGGGGGGCTCTGTAAGGCAACCGGCATCATTTTGTGGAGTAATTGGGTTTAAGCCTACCTATGGTCGTATTTCCAGGCATGGCATTATTGCCTATGCTTCATCATTTGATCAGGTTGGTCCTTTTACCCGCTCTGTTGAGGATGCTGCTTTGTTGTATGAGGTTATGGCTGGTCCGGATGCGTATGACAATACTTTAATACAGCAACCTGTATCCTCATTCGCTATCAGCACGCAAGAACCAACAAAGAAAAAGATAGCCTATTTGCAGGAAGCTTTATCAAGCCCCGGCGTTGATGGCGAAGTAAAGGATGTGCTGGTAAACTATATTGATAAGTTACGTGCCGAGGGGCATACTGTAAAACCTATTGCGTTTGAACAATTGGATTACCTGGTACCAACCTACTATATACTGGCAACGGCCGAAGCTTCATCAAACCTTGCCCGGTATGATGGTGTACACTATGGTTACCGCAGCCCTGCTGCTGATGACTTGCAATCAACCTATAAAAGGTCACGATCTGAAGGGTTTGGTAAAGAGGTAAAGCGCCGAATTATGCTGGGTACATTTGTTTTAAGTGCCGGCTATTATGACGCGTACTATGCCAAAGCTCAAAAAGTACGCCGGCTGATTAGGGAAAAAACAAACCAGATCTTGGATGAATATGATTTTATACTGATCCCAACCGCTCCGGAACCTGCTTATCTAATAGGTAAAGAAGAAAAAGATCCGGTTGTAACGTATCTTTCTGATATTTTTACCGTACAAGCATCATTAAGCGGAGTACCCGCTATATCCTTACCGGCCGGCAATAATAGCCAGGGTTTGCCGTTAGGATTACAATTGCTGGCTAAAAATTTTAACGAACAAGAGCTGTTAGATTTTTCTGAATATTTCCTAAAACTATAAAAATTTAATATTTTAGGAGAATTATCTGGTGCGGGAAGCATCATCACTTAATCAAATCCAACGAATGAAGAGATTATTTACGCTTACCATCTGTTTTTCACTAATTCATATTATCCATAGTAACGCGCTCCCGTCTGTACGTCAAACAAGTCGTTTCAATGTATTGCACAGTGAAATTAATGGTGATACTACTATAGTGCCGGTTATTAACCATCCCTTGCCTATTGGTGCGCAGGGTGGCATTTATAAGCGTCGGTTAGATTCTGTCCGCAAGGATATTCAGCTTGATTACAATGAATACGTACAGAGTTATATTGACCTGTACATGCATAACCGCGATGAAATGGGGCAGGTAGCGGGCTTAGCCAAATATTACTTCCCTATTTATGAAAAAGCTTTTCGCGATGCCGGTATTCCCGAAGAAATAAAATTCCTGTCCATAGTGGAGTCGAAACTTGATCCTAACGCGGTATCAAGAGTTGGGGCTACCGGGCCATGGCAGTTCATGTCAACCACCGGGAAAACCTATGGCTTAAATATGGATAGCTACGTTGATGAACGCCGCGACCCTATACAGGCAAGTTACGCTGCCGCTGCATATTTAAAAGATGCCTACCAGGAATTTGGCGACTGGCTGCTTGCTATTGCATCATACAATTGTGGCAAAAGCAATGTGGAACATGCCGTTGAAAAAGCAGGGCCCGGCAGCGATTTTTGGGCTATCCGCCAGTATTTGCCTGCAGAAACCCGTGGCTATGTACCGGCTTTTATAGCTATGAATTATGTAATGAACTACTATAAAAAACACAATATAGTAGCGCAGGCCTGTAATTTTTCATTAAAAACGGATACCGTAATGGTGAAAAAGTTTGTATCGCTTAGCAATGTCGCCCTGGCCCTAAATGTGGGCATAAATGAATTGGCCATACTTAACCCAGCTTATAAGAGGTTAATAATTAATGGCACGCCGGCAGCACCCCGCAGGCTTATTTTGCCACAAACATCCAAAGAAAATTTTGCAGCTTTATATAACGTATTAAACGGTACAACTGATGCTGTTGCACCTATGGCTATTACCAGGCCTGTTTATGCCGCAACAACAAATACAAGCACCGACAGCAAACCCGAACGCCGGATGCCAACACATCACAAGGTTAAAAAAGGAGAAACTTTAGCAAGTATTGCCGATAAATATGGAGTTGAAATTCATGATCTTAAACTTTGGAATAACCTGGAGAGCAACCGTGCCCCGGTAGGCCAAACTATTAAAGTTGCTGCCGGCGGTGATATTTCGGCAAGTGTTTCTGCTCATTCAAACACAGGTTTGTAACCAAAAGATAATATCCGGTAAAGGAATAGCCCGATTTTGACATGATTCAAAGTCGGGCTATTTTATTTCAGGTTACCATAAAAAGAATTGTAATTTTGGGCGCTTGAATTTTGATAAAGATGAACAAGAACAACCGTAAACAGGACGCACTGAACTACCACTCCATGGGGCGCCCCGGAAAGATAGAAGTAGTGCCCACAAAGCCTACCAATTCGCAACGAGATTTAACCATGGCCTATTCGCCCGGTGTTGCAGAGCCTTGTCTGCGCATTGCCGAAAACGTGGAAGATGTATATAAATACACAGCCAAAGGTAACCTCGTTGCTGTTATCAGTAACGGAACAGCCGTATTGGGTTTAGGGAATATCGGTCCCGAGGCCAGTAAACCTGTAATGGAAGGCAAAGGCTTGTTATTTAAAATTTATGCGGATATTGATGTTTTCGACCTGGAGGTTAACGCCAAAACGGTTGATGAGTTTGTAACGATAGTAAAAGCACTGGAGCCAACCTTCGGTGGTATCAATCTCGAAGATATATCTGCCCCAACCTGTTTTGAAATAGAACGCAGGCTAAAGGCCGAAATGAAAATACCCGTAATGCATGACGACCAGCATGGTACGGCCATTATATCGGGAGCGGCTTTAATGAACGCTTGCGAAATCCAGGGTAAAAAGCTTGATAAAATAAAAATGGTAGTTAATGGTGCAGGCGCCGCCGCGGTGTCATGCTCAAAAATGTACCTGTCATTAGGGGTTAAAAAAGAGAACCTGGTGATGTTTGATATCAACGGCTTGTTAAGCCAGGATCGTACCGACCTGGATGATACCCGCATGCAGTTTGCAACCGACCGTACCGACATCAAAAACCTTTTTGATGCCATGAAAAACGCCGATGTGTTTGTTGGTCTTTCTGCCGGTAACGTGGTTACGCCTGATATGCTGAAGCAGATGGCCAAAAAGCCGGTTGTTTTCGCTATGGCCAACCCTGTACCCGAAATTGATTATGACCTGGCCATTAAAGCCCGCGAAGATATAATTATGGCAACAGGCCGGTCTGATTATCCTAACCAGGTAAACAATGTATTGGGTTTCCCTTATATTTTCAGGGGGGCGCTTGATGTAAGGGCTACCGCCATTAACGAGGAAATGAAGATAGCTGCCACGCATGCTATTGCCGAGATGGCTAAAAAGCCGGTTCCTGAAGCGGTTAACCTTGCTTATAATATTACCAACTTAAAATTTGGCAAGGATTATATTATCCCTAAACCAATGGATCAGCGATTGATCACCGAGGTATCAATGGCTGTTGCCAAAGCCGCTATTGATTCTGGAGTTGCGCGTAAGATAATTACCGATTGGGATGCCTATGCAGAGGAGCTTAGAACACGCCTGGGTACAAATGATAAATTGCTGCGTAACCTTACCGCTAAGGCCAAGCAGAGCCCTAAACGCGTTGTTTTTGCCGAAGCAGATAATTATAAGATCTTAAGATCGGCCCAGATAGTGAAAGATGAGGGTATTGCTACCCCGATACTACTGGGTAATATAGATAAGATAAAACAGATCATGCGGGATAATGACCTGGATCTGGGTGATGTGCAGATAATTGACCCGCGCGAAGGCTGCGAAAATATGGAAGACTACGCGGCGTATTTGTACAAGAAACGCCAGCGAAGAGGTATCACCTTGTATGAAGCCCGTAAATTGATGAGCGATCGTAACTATTACGGTGCTTGTATGGTTCAGTTCGGCAGGGCAGATGCATTGATTTCTGGTTTAACTAAAGATTATGTTACCACCATTAAACCGGCGTTACAGATCATTGGTACCGAACAGGGTGTAAACCGGGTTGCCGGTATGTATATGATGATAACACCAAAAGGGCCTGTGTTTTTTGGCGATACCACGGTAAATGTAAACCCAACTGTTCAGGAATTGGTGGATATAACGGTGTTGATAGATCGCTCTGTTAAACAATTTAATATCAAGCCAAGGGTTGCTTTATTATCGTACTCCAACTTTGGCTCAAACGAAGGGGAGATACCTGAAAAAACAAGGGAAACTGCAAGAGTGCTGCATGAAAAATACCCCGATATGGTGGTAGATGGAGATATGCAGGCTAACTTTGCCCTCAACTCAGATCTGCTGGCTGATAATTTCCCTTTTTCCACATTGAACGGAACACCTGCCAATACATTGATCTTCCCTAACCTGGAATCGGGTAATATTGCTTATAAATTGTTACAGGAAATAGGCGGGGCCGAGGCAGTTGGTCCTATACTATTGGGCCTTAAAAAACCGGTGCACGTATTACAATTGGGTAGCTCAGTTCGCGAGATTGTGAACATGGTTACCATTGCCGTAGTTGACGCCCAGGCTAAAGCCGGTCGGGAAAAGCCAACAAGTATTTTTGAGAAACTTAAAGGGAAATAATAATAATATTATGTACGATTATATTGGTGGTAAACTTGTTTTTAAAAGTCCGTCGCATGTTGTTATTGATGCCGGGGGCATAGGTTATCATATTAATATTTCGTTAAATACATATTCGCGCCTTGGGGCCGATGAAAACTGCCGGCTTTACATATGGCAGCATGTAAAAGAAGATGCGCTCACCCTATACGGCTTTGCCGATGATGGTGAGCGCCGCTTATTTATGCACCTGATATCCATATCGGGCATAGGGCCTAATACCGGCCGAATGATGTTATCATCAATTACCCCTGCCGAAATACAGGCGGCAATAGTGAGTGGTAATGTTTCGCTTATACAACGCATCAAGGGCATTGGCCCAAAATCGGCACAAAGAATAATTCTGGAGCTGCAGGATAAGTTACGCAAGGAGGGCCCTGATACCCTAACCGTTGTGCCAATAAATAAAACAGCTAAAGATGAGGCACTTACCGCCCTGGTAATGTTGGGCTTTGCAAAAAATGCTGCCGAAAAGGTATTGGAGCAACAGCTGAATAATAATAGTGGAGATTTAACCGTTGAACAGCTGATTAAGTTTGCATTAAAAACCCTATAATTACGTATAATTTCGACTTGACATTTGATTAGAATATTTACTTATAATATTATTATAAGTGTGTTGTTAATTTTCGCCTTCGGCGGGCTGGGGAGTGCTTTTGCTCAGCAGCCGGTTCCGAATGCTAAGCCCGATACAACACAAAAAAATGCGCCCCTCAACTTAGCTCAACCCAAAAATGTTAGGCTCAGGGAAGGTATTTTCAGTTCTGACCCTCCGGGACTGGTGCGTACCATTGAATATGATGCCACATCAAACCGGTATATTTTGTATGAACGGGTAGGTAATTTACTATATCGACCGCCGCAGTACCTCACTTTTGCCCAGTACTTAAAGCTAAAAGAAAAATCAAACCAGCGCAGCTATTACCGGCAGCTGGCAGATAATTACGCTTATGACTCACAACAACCGGGCTTTATTCCGGTTATAAAAGTGCGGAGCCGGACTTTTGAGCAGATTTTTGGAAGCCAGAATATTGACATCCGCCCGCAGGGTTCGGCGGAGATGATAATGGCGGGGCAGGTTAACAAAAATCAAAATCCTTTATTTAATACCCGGCAGCGTAGCCAGTTCAATTTTAATTTCGATCAAAAGATCCAGCTAAACGTAACCGGTAATATTGGCGATAAGTTAAAGATCACTACCAATTATAATACCGATGCCCAGTTCCAGTTTGAAAACCAGGTAAAGCTGGATTACACCGGATCGCCGGATGAGATCATTCAGAAGGTAGAGGCAGGAACGGTGAGTATGCCTTTAAACACCACACTTATTACCGGCAGCCAGGCACTTTTTGGTATTAAAACAAAACTTAAATTTGGCCGGCTGGATGTTACCAGTATCTTGTCGCAACAGCGGTCGCAATCAAAAACCATTACCATCACCAATGGGTCGCAGCAGGGAGAATTTAAACTTACCCCGGCTGATTACGAGGCTAATAAGCACTTTTTTTTATCGCAATACTTTCGTAATAATTATAATAAGGCGCTGGCCAATATTCCCATCATCAGTTCCAATATAAATATTACCAAAATTGAAGTATGGACAACCAACCGCACCAATGTAACTACTGATTCAAGAGATATATTAGCTTTTCTTGACCTGGGCGAAAATAAGCCTTATAACACATCGCGGATACAGGGCGGCGCTGGTTTTAGCGGCTTGCCTGCAGGTTTTAAAGGGCCCGGTTTTGCACAGCAATCAAACTCATTGCTAACCAATTTACCTGCTGATGCGCGGCAAACAAACTCAAATGCAGTTGCCAGCTACTTTCAATCAACAGGGAGTACAGATAATTATGCCAAGCTTACCTATGCGCGTAAACTTACCGATAAGGAATATACACTGCATCCGCAGTTGGGCTATATATCTCTTAATTATCCTTTAAATAATGATGAGGTGCTGGCCGTTGCCTACCAATATACCATTAACGGTGTACAATACCAGGTGGGTGAGTTCAGCAGCGATGTGGCGGTTAACCCCAGTACACCCAAAGTGCTATTTGTAAAGTTGCTGAAGAATGAGTTGCTGAAAACCAATTTGCCATCCTGGGATCTGATGATGAAAAACATCTATTCGCTGGGTGCTTACCAGATAGCGCCAACCAATTTTAAACTTACTGTTACCCGGCTTGATGATAAATCCGGTATCGAAAAAACGGTGATGGAGGAAGGGGTAAATACCAAGGGTAAATTATGGCTGCAGGTTACCGGGCTTGATAACCTTAATCAACAAAGCGATAAACAGCCCGATGGTTATTTTGATTTTTTAGAAGGCGTAACCATCGATTCGCAAAACGGGCGGATAGTTTTCCCAACGATTGAACCTTTTGGGTCTGATCTGGCCTCCAAATTCACAGCCGGAGAAACCGACCTGGCGAAGCGATATGTTTACCAGCCTTTATATGATTCAACCAAAACTATAGCGCAACAGTATTTTCCCGCCCTTAACAGGTATGTGATAAAGGGGACTTATACCTCAACCGGCGGATCGGAGTACCAGTTAAATGCGGTGAATATTCCCCAGGGATCAGTAACCGTAACCGCCGGTCAGCTTAAATTAACCGAAGCTACCGATTATACCATTGATTATAATGCCGGGCGGATAAGGATCCTTAACCAGGCTTTATTATCATCGGGACAACCTATTAGTGTAAAGCTGGAAAATAATGAACTGTTTGGCGTGCAGCAAAAATCATTATATGGGTCAAGGTTGGATTATCATGTAAATGATAAACTGGCATTAGGCGGAACCATTATGCACCTTACCGAGCAACCCATCACCCAAAATGAAATTGCCGGCGAAGAATCTATTTCAAATACCATATGGGGTTTTGATGCCAACTACAGTTCAGATTCGAGGATGTTAACCCGTTTGGTTGATAAAATTCCATTTATCCATACCAAAGCACCTTCATCGGTTACCTTCTCGGGCGAGTTTGCCCAACTATTGCCGGGTAGCCCCGGTGCATTGAACTTTGCAGGCTCCAAAAACGGAACATCATACCTTGATGATTTTGAAAACAGTCAATCCATCATTGATATAAAGAGTGCCAATGCCTGGCAAATATCGGGCACGCCGCAGTTATTTTCAGAAGCATCCATGTTTAATGACCTTAGTTATGGCTACAACCGCGCCCGGCTGGCATTTTACAACATCGACCCTATATTTTACACCAATTCGGGAAATATTCCCATGTCCCGTGCAGAACTGTCAAACCATTATGCTAGGCAGGTTTTGGAGCAGGAGGTGTTTCCATATAAACAATCAGCCACGGGGCAGCCTTTAACTTTGGCTACGCTTAATATGGCCTTTTACCCAAACATACGCGGGCCTTATAACTATGCAACCAGCGGTTTTAATGCTGATGGTACATTACAGAACCCTAAAACACGCTGGGGTGGTATGTTCAGGAAACTGGAGACCAATGATTTTGAATCATTAAACGTATCGTACATTGAGTTTTGGGTGCTTGATCCTTTTATTTACAAACCAAATTCGGCAGGTGGGGATCTGTATTTTAACCTCGGGAGCATATCTGAAGATATATTAAAAGATGGCCGTAAAAGTTTAGAGAACAGTTTGCCCGTAAACGGCGACCAGACCCAGGTTGACGAAACCAACTGGGGCAGGGTATCCAGACTGCAACCGGTTATCAACGCCTTTGATAATAATCCAAGCGCCCGTAAGTTGCAGGATGTTGGTTTGGATGGACTGAATGATGTTGACGAGCAAACCAAATTTGCCCCGATAGTAACTCAAATTAAAGGGCAATTGAGCGGTCAAGCCGCTACCAATTTTGCTAATGACCCTTCATCGGATGATTATCAGTATTACCAGGGTGCCGCGCTTGACCAGGCAAGGCTGGGTATTCTTGACCGGTATAGCAAATACAACGGTACAGATGGTAACTCAAAAACATCTGAGCAATCTCAGGCCGATCTGGGCATCCAAAATTCAGCATCAACTTCGTTGCCGGATGGGGAAGATATTAACCGTGATAATAACATGAGCCAGGAGGATTCATACTTTCAGTACAAAGTATCTATCCGCCCGGGAGATATGATAGTTGGGCAAAATAATATCAGCGATAAGGTTACCGCCACTATAAAACTGCCTAATGGTACTACACAATCTGTAAACTGGTACCAGTTCAGGATTCCGATAACTGATTACCAGAGTAAGGTGGGTAATATTGATGATTTTAAAGCCATCCGTTTTATGCGGATGTTCATGACCAATTTTGCCGATACAGCCATATTGCGTTTTGCAACATTACAACTGGTACGCGGCGAATGGCGTGCTTTTAATATCGAAAAAAATCCCCTTAACGTAATTGCAGATCCTGCGATAAGCAACCCGCCGATAGATAATTCAACCCTGGATGTGCAGGCCGTAAATATTGAAGAAAATGGTAACCGTACGCCTATCCCGTATGTGGTGCCACCGGGCATACAACGTCAGCGTAATTATAACAACCTGCAAACCAATACCAAGCTTAACGAGCAATCATTATCATTAAATGTAAAAAGCCTGCGCGATGGTTATTCAAGAGCCGCTTTTCGTACTTTTTATAACGATCTGCGTAAATACAAACGCATACAAATGTTTGTGCATGCCGAAGGCGATATGTTAAAAGATAACGACCTTAACGCGTTTTTACGCCTTGGGGTTGATTACCAGGATAACTATTATGAGTACGAGGTTCCGCTTAAAATTACGCAGCCAGGCACCCATGATCCTGATGCGATATGGCCGGATGTAAATGCCATTGATTTGGAACTGGGCCTGCTTACCAGGGCAAAACTTAAACGTAACCATTCTAATGTAGCCTTTAACCAGGTTTTTAAATATACCGAAGGCAACCAGGTAGTTTATATAAAAGGGCAGCCCGATCTGAGCCGGTTGCGTACCATTATGGTTGGTGTGCGTAACCCCTTAAAAGGCGATCAGCCTTCGGCTGTAGATGATGGCCTGGACAAAACCGGTACCGTGTGGTTTGATGAATTGCGCTTAACTGATTTTGATCAGCGTGGCGGCTGGGCGGCAACTGCAAGGCTTGATACCAAACTTGCCGATTTTGCTGATGTTACGGTATCGGGCAGTAAAACTACAGTCGGGTTTGGATCGCTGGATTCCAGGCTGAACGATAGGAGCCAGAGCGATGACCAGATATATGATATATCGGCCACTGCCGAACTGGGTAAGTTTTTCCCGGATAAAAGCGGTATACATATCCCCGCGTATATCAATGTATCATCGCAAAAAAGTATGCCCCAATATGATCCCGGCTCGCCGGATATAGAGTTAAAACAAACTCTTGCTGCTGCTACAAGCACCCGGGAGCGCGATTCGATCAGGAACGCGGCCGTTGATTATACCATGCGCAAGAGTATCAACTTTACCAATGTGCACAAGTCCAAAACCAATCCAAATTCGCCAAGCCGTATCTGGGATGTGGAGAACCTGAATGCCAGTTATGCCTACACCCAATTTATGCACCATGATTTTAC
This sequence comes from Mucilaginibacter sp. P2_A4, assembly GCF_056405015.1. Classification (NCBI taxonomy): domain Bacteria; kingdom Pseudomonadati; phylum Bacteroidota; class Sphingobacteriia; order Sphingobacteriales; family Sphingobacteriaceae; genus Mucilaginibacter; species Mucilaginibacter sp. P2_A4. The sequence goes on from NZ_JBFUCX010000007.1 coordinate 270,894, forward strand.
TACCCAAACCGATCTGGAAAAATCATACCGTTTTACACTGGCTTATAACTATACAAACTCGCCTAAATACTACAGTCCATTTGCAAAAATTATCAAAAGTAATTTATTAGCGCTGGCACGTGATATCAACTTTAGCATACTACCAACAAGGCTAAATTTTAGTATCAATTTTGATCGCTTTTATTCAGAAAATACCCTTCGGGATAATGATCCCAATAACTTTATCCCGATACCCACTACAACCTTTAATAAGTACTTTAATATTACAAGAGTATACGGCATCGGCTGGAATTTATCAAAATCATTACAACTGGATATTGATGCTACAAACTTATCGGTAGTTGATGAACCTGCCGGGCGTATTAATGGTTTAAAGCGCGATACGCTTTGGGATAACCTTAAAAAATTGGGGCGAACCACCAATTACAACCATACCATTAACCTGAATTATACCCTGCCTATCAATAAAATTCCGGGGCTCGATTGGACATCGGTTGTAACCCGTTATAGCGCGCATTTTAACTGGCAAACACAGCCGTTATTTGCCTTGAATGATCCATCGTACGATGTAGGTAATAGCATAAGTAATTTGCGTGAGATACAGGTGAACCCTACTTTTAACATGGTTTCACTGTACAATAAATTCCCTTTTATCCGCAAGGCTGGCAACCCAAATGCCCCGGGTGGACTAAGTAAAGTTTTGATCGGGCTTTTAACAAGTGTTAAAAATCTTAGTGGAACCTACTCGCGAAAACAAGGTACATATATACCGGGATACCTGCCACAATCGGGTATTTTTGGTCAGAATAGCGATTATAACGCACCCGGTATCGGGTTTTTGCTGGGAAGCCAGACCGATATTAGGGCCAAAGCGGTAGCCAATGGCTGGATCACCACAGATACCCTGCAAAATCAATTATATACTACATCGCTTAATGAGGATATGCATTTTAGGGGAGTGATAGAGCCATTTAAGGATCTGCGTATTGAATTGATTGCATTTAAAACGCAGGACCATAATTACCAGTCAAACTTTAAATACCTGGCGGCTACCAATAGTATCCAGTCATTAAGCCCCGTAACAACGGGTAATTACAGTATCTCTTTTTTAACAATCGGTACTGCATTTAAAAAAACTACAGGCATTGATAATACTTCGCCACTGTTTCAGCAATTGCTGGCAAACCGTACCATTATATCGGGAAGGCTTGCTGCTCAAAATCCCAACTCAACGCATCTGGTAGATTCTGCCGGGTTTGTGGATGGGTACGGCCAAAACTCGCAGAACGTATTGGTGCCTGCTTTTTTAGCTGCCTATACCGGTAAAAAAGCAACCAAGAGCAGTACTTCACAGTTTCCTAAAATACCTATCCCCAACTGGGATATCAGGTATAGTGGCCTGGCTAAAATTCCATTCTTTGCCGATTTTTTTGATTCCTTTGATTTGAGCCACGGTTACCGGTCATCTTACAACGTAAGCGGCTTTACCAGCCTGCTGCAATACCAGGAAGCAGCCGGTGCCAGTAGCGCGCGCGATTTAAACAACGATTTTTTGCCGCTTTACCAGTTTTCGCAGGTTACTATATTTGAGCAGTTTGTGCCTTTACTGGGGGCCAACGTGCGGTTCAAAAACAGTATGACCGCCAATATGGAGTATCGCCAAAGCCGAATGCTTAGTTTAAGCTTGCTCAATAGCCAGCTGGCCCAGCAAAACGAACGGATAATTGTTTTTGGCTTTGGTTATCACACCAAAAACTTCCACTTTCCATTTGGCTTGTTTCCGGGTGGCAGTCCTAAGGATGTTAATTTTAAACTTGATTTTTCGCTGCGCGATAATAAAACGCTTATTTATCGTGCTGATGTTGTGGCTGCCGAAATATCATCAGGCGCGCAAAATATTACCGTAAGGCCATCGGTTGATTATGTGATCAATCAGCGTTTTAATCTTAACCTGTTTTATGATTCAAACATCACCCGGCCTTACACATCACAGACCTTTAACACAGCATTCACTAACTTTGGGATCAACCTCAAACTGTTGCTTCAATAGCATTGGGCGATTTGAAAATGGCCAAGATCCTCAAATTCTCAAATCTTTTTCAATTCCTTGTCAAGCTTGCGTTGGGCTTTCCGTTTTTGGCGTTCAGCCTTTTTAATGAGCCGTTCCTGTTTGTTTTTATTGTGTTCGGCTATCCTGTCATTGGTAGCCTTTTGGTTTTTCTTGTCGAGGCCCACGGCAGGTTTTATCCCTTCCAGTAATGTTCTCCATAAAGTTTTAAAGAAGGGCGATTCCTTTGGTCGCAAATAGTTAACCATGGTACTTCTTGGAGCCCTGCTGATATCATCGGGGTTGTTGCGTTTTATAACAAACAAGTTGGCAAATATTGACATCAGCGCCTGTTTCTTTAACTGGTTGTTTGCGGTATCGGCCTTTAAAAGAGATATTTTTAAATCGTTATAAAGTAATGTTACGTTACCCTTAAAAGCTTTACTGTTGGCCTTGATATCAAAACTGAATTGTTTGATATCGCCCGATGTGATCTTAACCATTGCCAGTGGCACCGAGGCCTGGTTAATTTTATTTGCACTCATTGGGCCTAAGGTGCCCTTATAGCTAAATGCGGCATCTTTATCAGTTAAGTTAAACATAAACTGAACATCAAGCCGGCCACGGTTCATGAAATAGGAGGTTAGCTTGGCGGTAGTTAAATTATTTTTTTCGATAGCCTTTTCATTGCTGGTGATATTATAAAAATAGCCACTGGTGTTGTTAAAGCTAACTGTACCTGTTTTTTTTGAATCAACATTAAATTCAGAATATTCTACATTCACACGTTTTAAACGTACGGTATCAATTCCCAAATCTGCATTTACCTTGCGGAGTATCACATTAGGGAAGGTGTTTATTTTATCGGTGACAAGTCCTTTTTGTTTGTTCGGATTGCCAAATACTCTCAGCATACCGCCATTAAGTTCCATGCTTGTTGCTCTAAATACGCGGTATTTATGGTATCTTAAAAAATCAAAGTTGTTAAGCTTTAACGAATCCAGGTTCAGGGTAAAGCGGTCGCTTTGGCTTTTGTTAAAGAAAATGTTTGTTTTTGCAGGCTCAAGCTGCAAGCCCTGAATTGTTAGTTTGGATGTTTGGGTAGATAGCTTGAGGTACTTTATTTTATAATCATAAAGCCCATTGGTTGTTTTACCGGTATAATTATTAAGTTCGGTAACTATATCTTTACAATTCAACAGGCGGCTTTTGTCATTTTGTGTAGCCGAATCAATAAGCAGGTCGGTAGCGCTCAGGTTCATTTCCTTAAGTTCGGATATAACCAGTTTATGGCCCGAGTAATCTTCATATTTAAATTTTACATCATTAAAGTAGATGTGCCCAACCTGGATGGAGTGAAGGCTTTTGGAGATCTTTTGCCATGCTGTTCGATGGTCCTTTTCAATAGTATCCTTTGTATGGTTAAGCTGATAGCTGATATTAAGTTCGGGCTGGTTTAATATAATTTTATTGATTTTTAACTTATGCCCCAGGTAATAACTAATGGGGTGCACATGCAACAAGATAAGTCGTTTAACATGTAATGTTATCAGGTTATTAGGTGCCAGGTGCTGCCTTTTTTTACGATTAAAAACGGCGGTGTCGGGTATCAGGCTGATATTGTAAATGGTAACTTTCCCTTCCAGTAAATGCAGTTCTGCATCAGAAAAATCGGCCCGGTATAAACTATCGCTGCCGGTTAAAACCGCCTCACGCACTTTATTGGCTAAAATGGGCGATAAATAATGGTTAAGAATTATAGCGATAAGAAAGATGATCGCAACCGGTATCAACACAAAATTAAATACTATTTTTTGCCACTTATGCTTTAAAAATCTAAGCTTCATTTATCGATGTTCCTTTGTTTTGATGTATGGCCCGCGGCTTTATACGTATTGAATCAGAAATATAACAATAAAATTTTGATTTTGTTAAATACTGACAATATGTCATTCATGTATTTAAATTTTATGTATTTTTGCAAACTAATTTTTAATTAAATGATGGATTTGGTTATTCCGGATAAGGTACATGATGAGAGCAGGCAAGGCGAAGCTTTAGTTTTAGAGCAGCCGGTGACAGGTAAAAACAATGGCCGTAAACTTTATATTGAAAGTTATGGCTGTGCCATGAATTTTAGCGACAGTGAGATAGTTGCATCAATATTAGCTGACCAGGGATTTGAAACAACTGCCGACCATACTTTAGCTGATGTTATTTTTATTAATACTTGTTCTATTCGTGAAAATGCCGAACAGCGTGTGCGCAACCGTCTTAAGGAGTTTACCATTACCAAGGTAAAAAATCCGGGGCTGGTGGTGGGAGTGCTTGGTTGTATGGCCGAGCGTCTTAAAGCGAAATTTTTAGAAGAAGAAAAACTGGTTGACGTAGTAGTTGGGCCGGATGCATACCGCGACTTACCTAATTTGATAGAGCAGGTTGATAGCGGCCAAAAAGCGGTAAATGTACTATTATCTCGTGAGGAAACTTATGCGGATATAAGCCCGGTACGTTTAAACAGCAATGGCATTAACGCGTTTGTATCTATCATGCGCGGATGCGATAACATGTGCTCGTTTTGTGTTGTACCATTTACCCGTGGCCGTGAACGTAGCCGCGATCCGCAATCAATAGTTGCAGAGTGTATTGACTTGTTTGATAAAGGGTACCGCGAGGTTACCTTGCTTGGCCAGAATGTGGATTCATATAAATGGAACAATGAAGCAACCCAACCTTCCACGGAAGAGGGAACTTTGGAGTATCAAGCAGATCAAGTCTCCCCGACTGGAGAGAATTTAGAAGGGGCTGTTACCAACTTTGCAAACCTTTTGGAAATGGTAGCGCACATTAACCCTGAGCTGCGCGTTCGTTTTTCAACATCGCACCCTAAAGATATTACCGACGAAGTATTGCATACCATTAATAAACACGAAAATATTTGTAATTACATTCACCTGCCGGTACAATCTGGAAACAGCCGGATACTGGATATGATGAACCGTACTTATGATCGGGCCTGGTATATGAACAGGATAGATGCTATCCGCAGGATCATTGGCGATTGTGCTATATCTACAGATGTGATCACCGGTTTTTGCACCGAGACTGACGAGGAACATGCCGACACTGTAAGCATGATGGACTACGTGAAATACGATTTTGCCTACATGTTTAAATACAGTGAAAGGCCGGGCACTTTAGCCGCGAAACGCTATGCTGATGACATCCCTGAAGAAGTAAAACAAAAACGCTTAACCGAAATTGTAGCCAAACAGCAGGAATACTCTTTTTACCGCGCGCAGGCTCGTATTGGTAAAGTAGAAAAAGTACTGATAGAAGGCTTCTCCAAAAAATCAAAAAACGACTATTGCGGTCGCAGCGATCAAAATGCTATGGTGATTTTCCCCGTAGGCGAAAATTACAAACCAGGCGAATACGTGAACGTACTGATAGAAAGAACTACTACGGCTACGTTGATAGGGAAGGTGGTTTAGAGTCAAGAGTCAGGAATCAAGAGTTAAGACAGGAGCCTTGTATGCGGCATAATTTTAAGAATCTAAAGATATGGCAGAAGGCAATGGATTTGACAGACATGATTTTTGATTTTAGCAAGGAGTTGCCTGCCAATGAACGATATAATTTAATTGACCAAATAAACAGGAGTTGCTGTTCAATTCCTTCAAATATTGCTGAAGGATCTGGAAAGAATACCGATAAACATTTTGCTGAGTTTTTATCGATAGCAATTTCATCGTCATTTGAATTGGAAACACAATTATTAATATGTGAGCGTAGAATGTATGGGTCAATAAGCAAATTAAAAGGTTGTATAGACTTAGTTTCTGAAGTTCAAAGAATGTTATTCTCTTTTAGGGAATACATTTTAAAAACGGAAGTACAGAGTCTTAATTCTTGACTCTTAATTCTTGACTCTTTTTTTAATCATGGAAATACAAGAAATCAAACAACGCTTCGGGATCATTGGCAATTCGCCATTGCTTAACCGGGCTATAAATATTGCCAACCAGGTGGCACCAACAGATATTTCTGTACTTATTACCGGCGAAAGCGGAAGTGGTAAGGAGGTGTTTTCGCACATTATTCACCAGATGAGCCCGCGCAAGCATGGGCCCTTCATCGCCGTGAATTGCGGTGCTATACCAGAGGGTACCATTGATTCGGAATTGTTTGGGCACGAAAAAGGTGCCTACACTGGCGCAGTTGGCGAACGTAAGGGGTATTTTGAAACGGTAAACGGCGGTACCATATTTTTAGATGAAATTGCCGAGATGCCTTTGGGTACCCAGGCGCGCTTACTTAGAGTACTGGAGTCTGGCCAATACATTAAGGTAGGTTCATCAAAGGTTGAAAAAACAAACGTGCGGGTTATTGCAGCAACCAATGTTGATGTTTATGACGCTGTAAAGAGCGGCAAATTCAGGGAAGATCTTTATTATCGTTTAAATACCGTACCCTTAAAGATACCACCGTTAAGGGAAAGGAAAGAAGATGTTTATTTGCTGTTTAGAAAATTCACATCAGATTTTACCGATAAATACCGTACGCCTCCCATTCAGCTTGATGAAGAGGCGCAGCAGGTGTTAATTAATTACACCTGGCCGGGTAACGTAAGGCAGCTTAAAAATATGGCCGAGCAATTGGCCGTACTGGAGCGCGACCGGATCATTACCGCTCCAACCTTGCTGACTTATATTCCCCATGAAACGGGGAACCGCAATTTACCTATGCGTTTAGGCAACCAGGCCAAAGAAGATTTTTCTGAACGCGATATTTTATATAAAGTGCTTTTTGATATGAAGCGCGATATGGTTGAATTGAAAAAGCTGGTGGCCGATATCATTGAACATGGAGGTGTGGCAACTAATTATGCCAATCATTCACAAACCATTAACCAGTTGTACCGCGATATTGAACTGCCTGGTAATGCCGAAACGCAATTTACTTTACAGCAACCCGTTAATACAAATAACGGGGGAAACAACAGTAACAGCGGGGGTAATGATGCCTATAATATAACCCACGAAGCCGAGGAGGTAGAGGAATCTTTATCACTGATTGAGAAGGAATCAGACCTGATCCGTAAGGCGTTAAAAAAGCATAAGGGTAAACGCAAGCTGGCTGCCAATGAACTGGGTATATCCGAGCGGACATTGTACAGGAAAATAAAAGAATTAAATTTATAGGTTAATGAAAAAAATAATCAGTTCTGTAATTATAGTTTTAAGTTTTGGTTTACTATCATCATGCTATACGCTTAGAAATGAGGCCATCCCGACAGAGCTGAAAACGTTGAATATTCAGTTTTTTGAAAATAACGCTCCACTGGTAGTAAATAACTTAAGCCAAATATTTACCGAAGCTTTAAAAGAAAGGGTACGTACGCAAAGCCGTTTAAGTTTGGTACGCGGTGAGGCCGATGCCACTTTATCGGGCAGTATTATAGGTTATACTATTGCTCCTGTATCTATTGAAGCTACCTCAAACAATACTGCGCCAATAGCTGATGCCAACAGGCTAAGTATAACGGTAAAAGTGAAATTTGTTTACGATAAGGACAAAAAGATTAACTTTGAGGAAAGCATGACAAGATTTGCCAATTATAGAGGAGATATTAATTCGCAGGAACAAAAGCTGATACAAGAAATTACCAAGCAGTTAACCGAAGATATTTATAACAAGGCCTTTTCTAATTGGTAGGCTTTTTGTAATTTCAACCACGTGGATCAATATTTAAATAACAGGCAAAACGAAGTATTATGGGAATTATTGGCTAATCCAGCCGATAGTGGCCGGTTGCATAACTATGATTTGCAACAATTGGTTGATGAATATCCACAAAGCGGCATACTTAGGGCTATGCTTGCCCACTCGGGTAATGGCAGCGATTTAAAACATGCAGCCACTTATTTTAATCCCCGTTTATTACATAAGATAATTAATAGCCCCGAAAGCTTAGCTTTAGTTTCGGCCGAGCAGGTAGTAACTCAACAAAACAACGCCCGACCCGATTATCTGCAAGGTACTGCCACCCAGGAAAGTGAAAATTATTTTAATATAGGAAACGCTGCGGACGCCGAGGCTGCAGAAAATAAAAATGAAGAGGTAAGCCAGTTTGAGGCGCCTGCCGAAGATTATAAAGATGAACCTGAAGCACGCTACCACGATTATATTGAAACAGAGTTAACCCCTCACAATACTGAAGAGCCTGAAATAGCTATCAGCGAAATAACGGTTGAAGATGAAATATCTCCATCGGTAATAGCAATAGAAGAAGCTCGCGTTGCAGAGCCTGAGACTGGTGCAACAGAGCGTAATGAAGATATTGAGGACGAAGTATTTGATGAAATTGTAGGGATTGAAAATATAGCTTTCGCCGGCCACCCTGTGGAAACCAAGACTGAAGAGCCGGTTGAGAATAAGGCTCCCGGCGGCGAAGTAAAAAAGAATAATTCGGAGATCAATTTCGAAACGGAAAAATGGATCATAGGCAGCATTGCCGCTACTGATTATTTTATGTTTGATAATTCGGTAGCCGATCAAAAAGGTAGCGCTAATGACGCGGCTCCGGCTGTTATTGATATGCCGGCGCCGATTTCTCTTGAAACCGAAGAGATTGCTCCTGATGCTGAAGCGGTATCAAAGTATCACGACGAAAAAATGCCGTATACTTTTATGTGGTGGCTTGATAAAACACGTAAAGAGTACGCATCAACATATCAACCTTATATAACACCAGCACCAACAGTTCCCCAGCCGGCAATAACGGTTGAAGAGCGGCAGGAGCAAGCCGCCGACGAGCTGCAACAGCAATATTTTGAAAATATTTTTCACGATAAATCGCTGTTGGATCTTGAAAATGCGCCCGTGCCTGATGCTCCGGAGATTAAACGTAAGGAAGATATCATCATCGAGAAATTTATAAAGGAAGAGCCGCAGATAAGGCCGCCATCTATAAATAAGCTGGATAACGAAAATAAAGCTAAAAAGAGTTCGGAAGATAAAAACGAACTGGTGAGCGAAACACTGGCCCAGATTTATTCGGATCAGATGCTATATCACAAAGCAATTACGACATATAAAAAATTGATGTTGAAATTTCCGGAAAAAAGCCGTTACTTTGCCCACCAAATTGAACAGTTAGAAAAGAAAACGAATTAATATAAAATAAAGAAATGTACATTTTAATTATCCTTGCCATTATTGTATGTGCTCTTTTAGGGCTTATCGTATTGATCCAGAACCCTAAAGGTGGTGGCTTATCATCTAATTTTTCAAGCTCATCACAATTAATGGGTGTTCAAAAAACCGGCGACTTTTTAGAAAAAGGTACCTGGATCCTGGCCATTGGCATCATGGTTTTAGCATTAGCTATTAACGTTGTTGCAAAAGGCGGTTCAACAAGCAGCGAAAACCCTGCTTTGCAAAACCAAATTGAAAAAGCATCCAAACCTACTACTACGGCCCCTGCTCAGTCATTACCGGCTCCGGCTCCAGTTAAAAAACCGTAATTATATTATAGGTTCTATATCAAACAAAAAAGGCTTTGGATAACACCAAAGCCTTTTTTGTTTGATATAATCGTACTGACATCATGACACGGGTAGGTTAAAATAGCGTTAACGATAGAAATTAAACACATGTATTTGCTGCCATTACAACAGTTAAATATGCCAATATTTGCCATTATATTTGCTTGGCATAATTGATGAGCATTTGCAGTCACAACTTAAATAAAATTAAAAACTAATATAACTATGTCATTAAACATTAAACCAATCGGCGACAGAGTGGTTGTAGAAGCCGCAGCTGCCGAAGAGAAAACCGCTTCGGGAATTATCATCCCGGATACCGCTAAAGAAAAACCTCAGCGTGGAACAATCGTTGCAGTAGGCGACGGTAAAGTAGATGAGCCTTTAACAGTAAAAGTGGGCGACCAGGTTTTATATGGTAAATATGCCGGTACCGAAATTACTTATGAAGGTAAAGAGTATTTAATTATGCGCGAATCTGATATTTACGCAGTATTATAAAATTGTTGAAAGGTTGTAAAGTTTAAAGGTTTTAAAGTTGCCTTGAACTTGCAATGATAACATTCTAACATTCCAACTTTAAAACATTCCAACAAAAAAATTAAAAACATGGCAAAACAAGTTAAATACAATGTTGAAGCACGCGACGCCTTAAAACGCGGTGTTGATATTTTAGCTAATGCAGTTAAAGTAACATTAGGTCCTAAAGGCAGAAACGTAATTATTGATAAAAAATTCGGTTCACCTATCATCACAAAAGATGGTGTAACTGTAGCTAAAGAAATCGAACTGAAAGATGCTTTAGAAAATATGGGTGCCCAGATGGTTAAAGAAGTTGCATCAAAAACTGCTGATATTGCAGGTGATGGTACTACTACTGCAACTGTTTTAGCACAGGCTATTGTAACTGCAGGTATTAAAAACGTAGCTGCTGGTGCAAATCCAATGGATTTAAAACGTGGTATTGATAAAGCTGTTTCAGCTGTTGTTGAGAATTTAAAAGCTCAATCACAAACTGTTGGTGAAGACAATAACAAAATAAAACAAGTAGCATCTATCTCTGCAAATAATGACGAAGTTATCGGTTCATTAATTGCTGAAGCTATGGCTAAAGTTGGTAAAGACGGTGTTATCACTGTTGAAGAAGCTAAAGGAACTGAAACTGAAGTTAAAACTGTTGAAGGTATGCAGTTTGACCGTGGTTACCTTTCTCCTTACTTTGTTACCAACGCAGATAAAATGGAAGTTGAATTGGAAAATCCTTACATCCTGATCTATGATAAAAAGATCTCTTCGATGAAAGAATTGCTTCCAATACTTGAAAAACAAGTACAAACAGGCAAACCATTATTAATCATTGCCGAAGATCTTGATGGCGAAGCATTAGCTACTTTGGTAGTTAACAAAATTCGCGGTTCACTGAAAGTTGCTGCTGTTAAAGCTCCTGGTTTTGGCGATCGTCGTAAAGCTATGTTAGAGGATATCGCTATCTTAACTGGTGGTACTTTAATATCTGAAGAAAGAGGTTACAAATTAGAAAATGCTGATCTTACTTACTTAGGTACTGCTGAGAAAATCATCATTGATAAAGATAACACAACCATTATTAATGGTGCTGGTTCTGCCGATGAGATCAAAGGTCGTGTTGGCCAGATCAAATCTCAGATCGAATCAACTACATCTGATTACGACCGCGAAAAATTACAGGAACGTTTAGCCAAATTATCTGGTGGTGTTGCTGTACTTTACGTAGGTGCTGCTACAGAAGTTGAAATGAAAGAGAAAAAAGACCGTGTTGACGATGCTTTACATGCAACCCGTGCGGCTGTTGAAGAAGGTATTGTTGCAGGTGGTGGTGTAGCCTTCATCCGCGCGGTTGCTGCTTTAGCTGATCTTAAAGGTGAAAACGAAGATGAGAACACTGGTATCCAGATCATCCGTCGTGCTATTGAAGAGCCTCTGCGTCAGATCTGCGAAAATGCAGGTATTGAAGGATCTATCGTTGTACAAAAAGTTAAGGAAGGCACTGGTGACTTCGGTTACAATGCCCGTACCGATAAATACGAAAACCTGATTGGTGCAGGCGTTATCGATCCTACTAAAGTAGGTCGTGTAGCTTTAGAAAACGCAGCTTCAATTGCAGCTATGTTGTTAACAACAGAAGTTGTATTGGCTGATGATCCTGAAGATGCTCCAGCTGGTCCACCAATGGGTGGCGGTGGCATGGGTGGTATGATGTAATATCTCCCCTGGCTAATAAAATAGTCAGTTATAATATATTGCAAATCCCTGTATGGTTTTCCATACAGGGATTTTGCTTTTGTGGCCTCTGTATAGTCATTCAAACGTAAACGGATAGTCATTAATTAATCATTTGATTAATTTTGAAAACTATCTGTAGCGTTAATACGTAATTTTGTGTAACAATCCTAAAAGGTTCAACCTTAGGCACAGGATTTGAATAAAGGATATCGTCATGAAAAATATTACACAAAAATCAAAACAACTGCACAGTGCCATCGTAGATTGGCTGCTGTTTAAAGGCCCGGAACTATTCATTACTATTTACGGTAAGTAATTAATTTTTACTTTTGCTTCCAATTATGGAAGTAAAAGAGTTTTATCAAATGTTCCACGTTTGGCTGATTACTAAAGGCCCCAAATACGTAGCTGGAATAATCATTTTTTTTATAGGTCTTTGGTTAATTAGGTTCTTACGCACGCGGCTCCGCGATAGAATGCTCAAAAGAGGCATTCATTCTTCATTACAACCCTTCTTTTTAAGTTTAACAATTACCTCGCTTTACGTACTGCTGGTGATATGGGTAATGAATATTATGACTTGGGAAATGACAATTTTCACAACCATAATAGGTGCCTTTAGCGTTGCAGCGGGTTTAGCGCTATCAGGGACTTTTCAAAATTTTGCTGGTGGTGTACTTATACTTTTATTAAAACCATTTGAGCTTGATGATAGCATAGTAGCCCAGGGTCAGGATGGGAAGGTAACATCTATCCAGATGTTTTATACCGTTTTAATTACTGCGGATAATAAGCAGGTTATTATTCCCAATGGTAAGCTATTTAACGAGGTTATAGTGAACGTAACCCGCGAAGGCAGGCGTAGGCTTGATTTCGAGATTAAGATAGCTTATGCCAATGATTTGGATAAGGTAAAGGCGATCATTAATGACGCCATCAAATCAACAGAAAATTTGCTTGATGAACCAGCGGCAAGGGTAGGCATTATTTCGATGGAAATAGATTCCGTTAGGATCACTATAAATGTATGGGTTGTGCCAGCCAATTTCTTAACCGCCAAAATTGCCCTCCAGGAAAAAATATTTAAAGAATTTAGCGCTAATGGGGTCGCTTTTCCTAAGGCAGGTTAATAAGGGAGTCAAGAGGTAAGAATCAAGAATTAAGAAATAATGTTTTATATGCGCCATGTTATTGCGAGCTCAGGGTGGCAAGTTATAGAATCCCAGACTTACGAAGTTTTTAAAACTTCGTAAGTCTTCGCCGCTTGTGATTTCCACCTTTGTATTTTCACTGTATTTTCTTCTTAAATCTTCTGCTTAGCCTTCAACTCCAAATACTTATTAATTGTATTAATCGTCAAATTTTGCGGCGGACTTAATATAGATTGTATCCCGTATTTAGCCAGCTCCTTTACAATAAGTTTTTTATCGTAGGCGAATTTTTCGGCAATGGTTTTTATGTAGATGCCTTCAACATCCTTCGCCGGTTTTTCGCTAAGGGTTTTAAGTTCGGTGTTCTCAAAAAACACGACCAGCAGCAGGTGGAATTTGGCAATTCTTTTTAAATAAGGTAATTGCCTTTCCAGTGCGTTCATACTTTCATAATTGGTGAAAAACACTACCAGGCTGCGTTGCTTTATTACATTACGTACGGTGCTATAAAGCAGCTCCATATTGGTTTCCAGGTAGCGTGTCCTTTCTTTGTATAAAACCTCCAGTATTTTATTCAGCTGCGCAGGCTTCCTATCGGCGGGAATAACGGCGCCAATTTTTTCTGATGCGGTGATCAAGCCGGCTTTATCTTCTTTTATCAATGCCACGCTTGATAATACCAGGCTGGCGTTTATGGCATAGTCGAGCAAGCTCAATCCATCAAAAGGCATTTTCATAGCCCTTGATTTATCAATTACACAATATACATGCTGTGATTTTTCATCGGTATAGGAGTTAACCATGAGGTTGCCTTGCCTCGCGGTGGCTTTCCAGTTTATGGTACGATAATCGTCGCCGGCAACATAGCTTTTCACCTGTTCAAATTCAAGGCTGTGGCCAATGCGCCGTATTTTTTTAATGCCAATATCTGTTAACCGGTTTGATATTGCCATTAGCTCGAATTTACGCATCTGCAGAAACGATGGATATACGGGTAATGTTTCCGCCTGTTCAAATGTGTAACGACGACTGATGAAGCCTAAAGGCGATTTTGCGTAAACGTGAATATCGCCAAACTCATATTCGCCCCGCTTTGTGGGTCGCAACACGTAGTTGATCAGTTTACGCTCGTGTGGTTTTAAATTGGTTTTAAACCAAACATCGCGCTTTTGAAACTGAAAAGGGATCTCATCAATAATGCCGGCGCTTATATTAAAAGAATACCAGTTTTCAATGTATACGCCAAGATCATTGTTATCGCTATTGCTTAACCTTTCGGGTGCGTGGCGCTTTGCAAATACACCATTCCTGGTTTTGTAAAGCATTACTATATCAATTAAAACCAACGATAACAGTAACCAAAACACCAACTCGGGAATAGAACCCAGCCATGTGAAAAAGAAGGAAAGCAGGAACAACACCGCGCAGGCCCCCAAACCCGCAAACAGGCGGTTGGTTAAAAAAAGATCCGTATAGAACAGGCCGTATATTTTTTTCACTCCGGGTATGTTATCGTGGTATTTCTATTTTTTGTATAATCTGGGCTATAACCTCATCTGGTGTTACGCCTTCCATTTCCTTATCCGGAGTAAGCATAATACGGTGCCTTAAAACAGGTGCAGCTACGTAGATAATATCTTCGGGGGTTACAAAATCACGCCCTCTGATAGCCGCCAATGCTTTAGCCCCATTGATTATGGCCAGTGATGCCCGTGGCGAACCACCCAGGTACAACGACTTATGGTTGCGGCTTTCAAAAACAATTTTTGCGGTAAACTCAAGCAATTTATGTTCAACATGCAGCGCTTTTACCTGTTGCCTTAACGCGATAATTTCTGCTGCCGATAATACCGGTTCAATATGGTTTAGCTGGTCGGTTGTTTTTTGTTGGTGTTGTTGGGTAATGATGGCTATTTCGTCGGCCAGCGTGGGGTATTTGATCTCTATTTTAAAAAGGAACCTATCAAGCTGTGCTTCGGGCAGGCGATAGGTGCCTTCCTGTTCAACGGGGTTTTGGGTAGCCAATACTGTAAAAGGCTCCTCCATTTTATAGGTGTGGCCATCAACGGTTACCTGTTTTTCTTCCATTGCCTCAAACAATGCAGATTGTGTTTTGGCAGGTGCCCGGTTTATTTCATCTATCAGGATAATATTGCCGAAGATAGGTCCCCGCTTAAACTCAAACTCGGTTGATTTGGGATTGAAAACCGATGTGCCCAGGATATCAGAAGGCATTAAGTCTGGTGTAAACTGTATACGTGAGTAGCGTGCATCTATAGCCTTTGAAATAAGTTTTGCAGTAAGCGTTTTAGCTACCCCGGGTACGCCCTCTATTAAAATATGCCCATCTGCCAGGATACCCGCAATCAGCAGATCAATTGATTCCTGCTGGCCAACAATTATTTTTGCGAGTGTAGCTTTTATTTGTTCAACCGCTGTGCCCAGCTTGCTCAAATCAGTTCGTTGTTCAAAAAATTCGTTTTCCATATTACCTGGATTGGGTATAAAATTGTTCAATAAGATAGTTAAGTTTAATTAGTTCCTGATCGGTAATGTGCCCATGCGTATTTATAAAATTTATAGCATTCACAATATTACGTGCCAATTGGGGCTCAATGCCGGTTTTCCTGGTCATCATTTCGGTAAATTCCTCATCCAGTTTGCCGGTTTTTAATTTATGCTGATCGCGCAGGTACTCTAAAAAATAGATGGTTTTTTTATGCGCGATATTGGCGTTGTTTCGTTTTTCGTAATAAACCTGGCCAACTACAGTAACAAAATCAATGGTTGAGTTTTGCAGCGGTGCAATTACAGGAATAATGCGTTGCCTGCGTTTTACTTCATACAATACAAAAATCAGCAAACTGAAAAGTGATATGTAATAAGCCCAGCTTAAAGCCGGATTTGATAAAAATACGCGCATAGGTGATTCTGCATCGCCAGATCCCTGGGTATAATACTCATCCCATAACAGCTGTTTGGTGTTTCTAACGTACGATAATGCGGTGGCTGCATAAGCAGCGCCCTGGGGTGTAAGCAGGCTATAATTGCTCAGCATTTTAGGGTTAGCCATGAGGTACAAATTGCCTTTGCCAAAGCGGTATTTTATAAAATTGGCTTTGCGGCTATCATTCTGGCCTAATACGGTTGCCTTTGCGGTATCAATGCTATTGAAATAAAAACTGCCGCATCCTTTATCAAGCTGGTAAAATTTTGCGGTATCTAAGGCCGGGTTTAGGAATCTTACGGGCGTTTTTCCCTGCTGGAAAGTAAAATCTGCTCTTGTTTCTATATGCAGCTTTTTTTGCAGTAAAGTGCCAAAATCAGATGCTGCAATAAAAACATCATTGCCTTTGGCAATGTATTTTACCAGTTGTCCGTACTCTACTTTCGTTACTTCTATTCCGGGGCATATAATGATGTATGAAGCTTGCTTCAGGCTATCATTGGTGAGTGCATTATAAACGGGTTCGCGGCGCGGATTTATCGTAGCGCCCGGAAAAAGATCTTTAACCCTTTTGTAAATAATATAGGCGCCAAAGGGTGTTTTATCTTTATTAACAAATGTTTCTGCCCAATTTATAGGCTTGGGGCGATTTAAATTTGCAACTATATAAATGGTAAATAATGTTGTTGCCCCAATGATATAATATTTGAGGTCTTTCATGCCAGTTGTTTTTTAAAGTTTTGAAACAACTGGTTAATGTTTTTAAATGCATTGCTATCAATAGAGAAACCGCCGTACCAAACATATTCAAACTGGCGGGTTAACAGGGTAAAAGCCTGCCGTAATGAAGGATCGTTTAATTCATAAATATAAGCCGAATTGGTTTTATCAGTTTGCCAGCGTATAAGCTCATTATCGCTTAATTGCTTGAGGCATTTTAAATAAAGCAGGCGTACGGCCAGCCGGTAGTTATGCAGGGCTATCGCTTTTTCAATTTCGGCGTCAAAATTAATTTCGTGTATGTTTTCAAGCGACTCGGTATAATGCAGGGTTTTGTTTGCCTGCCCCATCCATAACTTAACGGCGTCCATCCCTACAAGCTTAAAGCTTACGTATACAAGTAAGGCAACCGCAAGCGCCAGCAAGGTGTATTTAATAAACGCGCCGGCTAACGGGCTGTTGCTCAATTTGCCAAAAAGCTTGTTCCAAAAATACGCCCAAAATCTATCCCAGGCACTGGGGGCCTCTATAACGGTACCGTTGTAATTAAATTCTTTGGCCTTTTTGTATGTATTGATGGAGTCGGCGCTAAAGCTTTTAACAACAATGGCCGAGCTGTCTGTTTGTAATTTTGCAGGTGTTTTTTTTACCGATGCAGCAAATGCTCCGCCCGAAAATAAACCCGCTATCAGTACAAATAAAAACGTAAATAACAGTTTTTGCATAAGCTTAATATTGTTCGGCAGGCAAATCATTGCTGTTATCAGTGCCTTTGCCAAACGTATCAATACGGCCTAAAATACCGGTGCCATCCTTTTGCTCCGAAAGGCTGAAATAGCACATCGTTAATGCAATTGCCGGTAAGGTGTAAGCAAGCATTAAAACATTGCGCATAATGCTGAAAAATATCACAATTGGTGTGTTAAAGCTTTTAAGCGATACAAATGAGCGGGTTGTAAGTATCAGGCTCATGGGGACATTAATAAAGGCGCCCAAAACGCTTACGATGATACTCATGATGACGATAACCCCAAAAACCGTCCACCAGTTATCTTTTACTAATGTGAAACTTTTATTGAAAGCATAGCTGAATGAGGTGTTTTCCATCACTATAATGGGAAATAAAAGGTAAAGCGGCGGCATCAGGTATATGCCGGGAATGATACATAAAAGAAAACCTACAAACATTAGCAGTACCATTAATATGCTACTGCCCAGCGCCCGCCAAAAGTAGTATTTAAAAAATCCCCAAACCTCGGCAAAGGTAGGCTGTCTATCTTTTCTTTCCAGGTAAACAGCAATATAGCAAAGCGTAACCAGGTATATGCTTAACTGCGCAAATACCAGTATAAGCGCATTTACAATAACGGTTATTGCATATGAGTAAGCTGTTGTTGCAGAATCATACGTATCGGGATTGAATTTTGTGGTTGTTAAGCCTACTAATTTTAGTTGGGTAAGGGCGGTTGTAGCAGCGCCTGCAAGCACAAAAAAACCGCATATAATAAATAATGCTTTAAATAAGGGTTTAAAGTTTTCCTTTAAAAAAGTAAATGTGTCATTTATAATTTCGCCAAAATCGCGAACTCGTCTTAACTCAATAGGTTGTTTCATTAATTATAAGGTTTGTGTTTAGTTTTTTATTTAGTAATGCCGGGTACAATATTACGTACCAAATAATGAACACCAATGACGATGCTAAAATAGTTATGCTTAACCAGGCAGGCATTTCGGTATGCCGGGTTACAAAACTTTCAAAAAAGGCGGCTGTAAGAATGATAGGGATTATGCCTATAGTTATTTTTAACCCTGCTTTTGCACCGTTTTTTACCGATACCAAACGGGTGTGCGTTTTAGGGAAAAGTAAACTGTTACCCAAAATGAGCCCCGCTGCGCCTGCAATGATAAATGACGAAATCTCCAATGTGCCATGGATCCATATTACCAGCACAGATTGCAGACCAAGACCTTTGCTAAAAAAATAGTATTGAAACGAGCCCAGCATAATGCCATTTTGCAAACTCACATACAATGTTCCTATCGAAAAGAAAATCCCCAGTACAAAAAAAATGACAGCAACTTTTGTGTTGTTGGCTGCTATCATCAAATACATGGCAACAGATGAGCTATCTTTATATACACCAAAAGGATCGCCTTTGGCTATGTTATCATTAGTCATGTTCACATAATCATTGCCCATGATCAGTTTTACAAAATTGGTATCGTACTTTGCGGATAGGACACCCATGAGCGTGAAGATTATAAAAAAAACAAAAGAGTAAAGTAGCTGCCTTCGGTAAGTATAAAATATATGCGGAAGTTCATATTGCCAAAAGCTTATAAAGCGATTGGTTTTTTCCTTTTTGTTTTTATAGATAGATTGATGAAAACTGGCAGCAAGGCCATTTAAATATTGTGTTGTTTTTGATTTTGGATAAAAAGTTTTAGCGTAGGCCAGGTCGTCTGTGATAGCTATAAAGGCTGATGCAAGTTCATCCGGATCATTTGTTTTATTCTCCTCGTATTCCTTCCATTTTTTTGAACTTTGTTTAATAAACAGGGCTTCGCGCATCTTTTTTTAGCGATTATTTTTTTGTTTAAAATACTCACAAAACTTTAATAAGCAATCATATTTTTAAATAACAAATATATCTTTGTTAAGATGCAAACGATAACAGTACATACCACCCAAAACATTGATATTGATTATGAGATAGCCGGTATTGGGGAGCGAATACTGGCGCTGTTAATTGATTATGGGGTATTTATTGCATTAAGTATCGTAGGCGGTATTTTGGCCCTTAACGGATTGACTGAATTTGGGGTAAGTTTTTATTTCATAGTTGTAGGCGTAGCTTTTGCATTTTACGATTTAGTTTGCGAGGTTTTTTTAAACGGGCAGAGCCTGGGCAAGCGCATCCTTAAAATAAAGGTGATCAGCCTTGATGGTAACCGGCCAACTTTTAGCCAGTATTTATTACGGTGGGTATTAAGATTTGTTGATTTCCCGTTAACCGCTTACCTCGGCGCCCTTGTTTCGGCAATTGTTACTGATAACGGGCAGCGCATTGGTGATATAGCTGCCGGCACTGCTATGGTGAAAACACATCCGCGTACGCAAATGAATAACCTGGTATTCAGGCCATCTGAGGATACATACGTGCCGGTTTTTAAAGAAGTGAGCCAGTTAACAGATGATGATATTAATTTAATTGCCGATGTGCTCCATAATTACATGCGAACCCGTAACAGTATGATAGTATATAATATGGCACGGCGTATTATGGATCATCTGCAAATTGCTTTGCCGCCCGGCATGAACGATATGCAATTTTTAGAAACCATAATTAAAGATTACAGCCACATAGTAGCTCAGGCTGATATGTTGTAGTGGTTGTAAAGCCCCCACATTTTAATGCAATAACTTATAAGCACTATACTGCCTGCTACCATAAAAAAATCTTTTTTTATGGTAGATTTTGATGTATCCAGTTTTAAGTACCTATCGGTAATGCCGTATGCAAAAAATAAAAGTAAGGGTATGGCAGGAGGGTATATTTCAAAGCTTTTGTGAATGTCGCCCTGTAATAAGGCCATTACAGAACGCTGAAAGCCGCAGCCCGGGCAATCAATCCCGGTTAAATATTTAAAGGGGCATGGGATTAAATGATGCTGCAGCCAATTCATAATAGCACCAAATTATAAAAAAATATATTAGAGGCTGTTTAAAAATAAAAAACATGTCGTCATTGCGAGGTACGAAGCAATCTCCCAATAGGCAGATCGATCTTGTGAGCCCCTCTGTACAGCTTAGAGATTGCTTCGTACCTCGCAATGACGCGTGGGTATGTGCTTCATTAGAAGTCTAAAAATATTTAATAGTCATTTTTAGACGGCCTCTAACTAAAAATTACCCCATCTATCATATTTATTACAAAGCTTCAATGATATATTATTTTTAATTTTGACCTGATGCAAAGAGAACAGATTTCGGTATTTGACATGTTTAAGATAGGGATAGGCCCATCAAGTTCGCATACGCTTGGCCCCTGGCGCGCTGCCCAGCAATTTGTACAATCGCTTGAACAACAGGAGGTACTGCCTATGGTTGAACAGGTGAAGATATTGCTTTATGGTTCCCTTGCTAAAACCGGAAGAGGCCATGGTACTGATATTGCCATTCTGTTGGGTCTTAGCGGCGATGATCCTGTAACTTTTGAGGTTGACCAGATCACTCCTAAAATTGATCATATAACATCATCGCATCAATTAATATTAGGCGGAACAAGGTCGATTAATTTTTCTGTGGCTGATGACCTGCTTTTTTTGTTTAACGAAAGTTTACCTTTCCATCCCAACGCCGTAACTTTTCAGGCGTTTTTGAGTAATGGCAGGGCGATATCAGAAACTTATTATTCTATAGGTGGCGGCTTTGTGGTAAAGGAAGGTGCATCGGCACAATCAAAAAATGAAGTCGATCTGCCATTCCCGATTGATACCGCTGCCGACTTGCTCCATTGGTGCATGAAAACCGGTTTAAAGATATCCGAAGTGGTGATGGAAAATGAGCTGGCCTGGCGCAGCGAGCAGGAAACCCATTTGGGAGTTTTAAATATATTTAAAGCGTTAAAAGAATGTATGTATCGTGGTTGCCACACTACCGGTCAGTTACCCGGCGGCTTAAACGTGGCAAGGCGTGCTTTTAAACTAAACAGTAAACTGATTGGTAGTAATACCTATTCAAATTATGATGAATGGGTTGCCGCCATCCGCAAAACAGGTGGAAGCTTTAAAAATATACTGGATTGGGTAAGTTGTTTCGCGCTGGCTGTTAATGAGGAAAACGCCTCTTTTGGCCGTGTTGTAACCGCCCCAACCAATGGTGCCGCCGGTGTTATACCAGCTGTGCTGCAATATTTTATTATTTTTTGCGATTGTAATACCGATAAGCAGGTTATCCAGTTTTTACTAACCGCATCAGAGATAGGGAGCATATTTAAAAAAGGAGCTACCATATCTGCAGCGATGGGTGGATGCCAGGCAGAAATAGGCGTATCATCAGCAATGGCAGCTGCCGCTTTAACGGAATGCCTGGGCGGCACACAAAGGCAGGTATTAATGGCCGCCGAGATAGCTATGGAACATCACCTTGGCCTTACCTGCGATCCCATTGGCGGCCTGGTACAGATCCCCTGCATCGAACGGAATACGATGGGGGCCATAAAAGCGATCACCGCATCGCAACTGGCCTTGCAGAGTAATCCCGAAAAAGCCAAAGTAAGCCTGGATGCCGTGGTTAAAACCATGTGGCAAACAGCGTTGGATATGAACTCGAAATATAAAGAAACATCTGACGGAGGACTGGCTATTAATATTCCTATCAGCTTGCCGGAATGTTAGCCCCCAAGCCCCCTGAAGGGGGAGTTGGATTTATTGGTTGGCAACTTACTTTTTAAACTGCTTTAATATTTCAGGCACAAGCTTTTGAACCCACATATTATACATTTTGGCCGATGGATGAAGGCCGTCATTAGCCAGTAGGGTAAGATCAAAAGCGGCTTCTTTGGATATAGGGGTAATATCAATATAGTTAACACCGGCTTTCTTGCTTTCTTCAAGGTTAATAGCGTTAAACTGGTCTATTTCCGGGCCAATTTTGCCATCATCGCCATGGGCGTAAGGCGTAACACCATAGTCGGGGATGGATAGCACAAACACATGTTTCTGATTGCCCTTTGCAAACTTGATGGCTGTATTTAAAACCTGTACAAATTTAACCCGGTAGTTGGTTTGGCTGTAACCTCCATATTGATCATTAACGCCAATAAGTAACGTTACAAAATCATAGGTTTTACCTTTTATATCATTGGCATCATTTATTGCGGATATCAATTGATCGGTTATCCAGCCGGTCCGGGCTATGATATGCGGCTCGGTCACCTTAAAATCGGGTAATTGGGCAGCAAGCTGGTAGGGGAATGATTCCTGTGCCGTAACTGATTGCCCAATGGTATATGAATCGCCAAGGGCAAGGTAGCTTAAAGTGTCTTTAATAGTTACGGGCACTACAACAGGCGGCGTAGTTGTAGAGTTATTGCTGTTATTCTGCATTGAATCAGTCTTTTTTGTGCACGCGGATAGCGCGCTTATCGAAAATAGAATTAAAAATAGTGCTTTCATTACATCATCTCCATATCAAACAATACGGAAATATGATGCTTTAGGATTTTTTTAACTTCATTAATTTCAACTTCGTGGCCAAGCTCCTGTTGCATGGAGGTTACGGCCTTATCATCAATGCCACAGGGCACTATGTTTTTAAAGTAATCAAGATTGGTATTTACATTAAACGCCAACCCATGCATGGTTACCCAGCGGCTGCAGCGCACACCCATAGCACAAATTTTACGTGCCTTTTCGTTATCGGCATCAAACCAAACACCGGTATAGCCGGGGTAACGGCCGGCTTGCAAACCATAATCGGCAAGGGTGAGGATAACCGCTTCTTCCAACGTGCGCAGGTAAAGGTGGATGTCGGTAAAAAAGTTATCGAGATCAAGTATGGGGTAAGATACAATTTGGCCCGGGCCATGGTAGGTAATATCACCACCACGGTTAATGGTATAATAAACGGCCTGTTTTTCTTTCAGTCCTTCCTCGTCTAACAGTAAATGTTCGGCTTTGCCGCTTTTGCCTAAAGTGTATACGTGCGGATGTTCGCAAAATACCAGGTAATTAGAGGTCTCGTCGGCAACAAAAGGCTCATAGGCATCCGCAGGAACCAGGCTTTTAGCAGCTTCGCTATAAGCTATTTCGTTGTTGCGGTTATCCAGTTTGGTTTTCACCGTGGTCGAGAACAGATCTTCCTGCCTGTCCCAGGCTTGCTGGTAATCTATCAATCCCCAATCCTGGAAAAAAACTTTTTTATTTTTCATCACATATCCCCTTTAACATAACCAATCATATAATTTTCATACTGCATGTAGCCCACCGTATAATCAATGTTAAGGTGCTTTTTATGCAAATTGGCATTTAACGCGCCATGGTGTTCAAAATTAAAAGGCTCCAAAATAATATTATTGGCAAATGATACCTCCTTTTGCCCGTTGCATTTGTAAATGGCTTCCTTGGCGCACCAGCAAACGTACAGGTGTTCAATTTTTTTATTACTGTTAATAAAAGCAAGTTCCTGGGGTTGCATAAATTTACTGGCAATGCGTTCCACTTTTTGCTGAATCTGCTCAATATCTATCCCCACTTTATGGGTTTTGCTAATCATCACGGCGGCATAGTCAAATGAGTGGCTTAACGAGATATGGTAGGGGAGGTTTACCAGGTAAGGCTTGCCATGCGAGTCAATTCTGCAGTCAATATATTCATCGGTACGCAGCATCTTACGTAGCAGTACGCGTGTGCCCAGCCAGTGCAGGTGGCGTTTGCCTTTGCTCAGTTTTTCAACAAAGGCTTTTTCCTCGTCGTTTAATTGTAGCTGCACATACAGGTCATTAGCCTCCTCCTCAATTTTCCAGAGTGCAAACTCTGTATCATCATCAATACGCTGCCTGTATGCTATCGCCATAAAAGTAAAATTGCAAAATTGGATGCAAACTTATGTGAAATAATTTTAATTATAATAATTGCCGTATCATATTTGTAAAGTATTGATTTTTAATATGATATTCAATCATTCTTGCGCTTTTGCCGATTTTAACAATGCTTGGATAATTACCGGTGCCTTTGTTTTAATTTTTATAATTTAGGCCCTTCCAAAAACAGGCTATGATATTATCTGATAAGCGCATTCTCGAAGAAATAGAAAAAGGAACAATAATAATTGAACCCTTTCAGCGCGACTGCCTTGGCACCAATTCATATGATGTGCATTTGGGCAAACACCTGGCTACTTACCGCGATAGGGTGCTTGATGCTAAAAAACATAACGAGATTGATAGCTTTGAAATACCAAAAGAAGGTTTTGTTTTGCAGCCAAATACCCTTTACCTGGGGGTAACAGTAGAGTACACCGAAACACACAAGCACGTACCTTTTTTGGAAGGAAAATCGAGCACAGGCCGCCTGGGTATTGATATACATGCCACTGCCGGCAAAGGCGATGTTGGCTTTTGTAACACCTGGACACTGGAAATTTCATGCGCGCAACCTGTACGCATTTACCCCGGTATGCCTATTGGGCAGCTAATATATTTTGTTGTGGAGGGTGAAATTGAAACCCTGTATAACACCAAAAGCAACGCCAAATACAACAACCCTACCACCCGACCGGTTGAAAGCATGATGTGGAAGAATAAGTTTTAAGCTGCGGCGGCAGGTTTTATATTTGGGTTTTGATGGTGTAATGAAATTTATTTTTTATTACATTAAACCTTTATTTAACGCCATTGTCAAATCGGCAACTTAATAACCTAACCTAATTATGAAAAACGAACTTTATCTTCACGGCGCTCATCATGCCCAGCATCTGAATACTCAAAAATTTGCACTTATAAGTCGGTAACATACTTGTTATAACAGTATTACAATATTTCTGTAGATTGAATTTTATTTACCTTGATGAAAAATAAACAATTAACCATCGGTTTATTAATAACTGTTATCATTACAGCTATTTTAGGTTTTACAGGTCCGGGCGATGATCTTTTACATAAACTGGTTGATCAGCTTTATAAGTGGCGGGCCAATCATCCGCAGGAAAAAGTTTACCTGCAGTTTGATAAACCCAACTACGCCATAGGGGATGATATTTGGTTTAAAGCCTATGTTACTATTGGTAGCAAGCACCAGCTATCGGCTCTTAGCGAAATATTGAATGTTGACCTGATAGACGAAAATGATTCCATAAAACGCAGCATTAAACTTCCGTTAACAAGCGGGTTGGCCAGCGGTGATTTTGCCCTTGCCGATTCGATGAAAGAAGGCACTTACCACATTCGTGCCTATACCAATTGGATGCGTAATGAAAGCGAGGCTTATTTTTTTGATAAAACCTTCACTGTTGTTAATAGTATTAATAATACCGTTTTCACTAAAACCGCATTTACCTACAGCATTCAAAACGGGAAGCAAAAAGTAAACGCGCTAATTAACTATACAGATATAAATGGCGAACCCTATAAAGCTAAAGAGGTAAGTTACCATGTTGAGCTAAACGGGAAAACTATTTTTAAGGGCAAGGGTATTACCGATGATAAAGGGAATCTGGAGTCTGATTTTATCAATACAACCGGCGATATAGCCGCAACCGGGCACATTGTAACCACTGTAAAGCTTGCTGATAAAAAAACAGTTGAAAAAGTAGTGGCGATAAAAGCGGTATCCAATAAAGTTGACGTTCAGTTTTTTCCGGAAAGCGGCAGCCTGGTTAATGGCATAAATTCAAAGGTTGCTTTTAAGGCTGTGGGCGCCGATGGCTTAGGCGCTAATATTAAAGGAACTGTTGTTGACGATCAAAACCAGCAGGTTGCCACATTTAGCAGTACACATTTGGGGATGGGCGTTTTGAAGCTGATTCCGTTTAGCGGTAAAACCTATAAAGCCCACGTTACCTATGCCGATGGTTCTGAAGGGGTATTTGATTTGCCCAAGGCAATAGATAATGGGTATGTTTTGAGTATTGATAATTCTTACGATGATGACATCGCTGTGAAAATATTGCCGGGCAAGGATCTGCTGGCCACTGATACACCTACAGGCGGTTTGATGCTGGTTGCCCAAAGTGGCGGCGAAATTTATTATGCAGGCAATAGCGCCGATGGTGGTAAATCATTTACTACTGTGGTGCCCAAAAGTAAATTCCCATCGGGCATTGTGCAGTTTACCCTGTTTAATGATAAAGGAGTGCCATTAAATGAGCGTTTGGTGTTTGTAAGGAACAGCGATGAACTTAAACTTTCCATATCATCAGATAAGCAATCCTATGCTCCCCGCCAAAAGGTAAACATCAGCCTTAATGCCAAAAACAATCAAAGTAAACCCGTAAGCGCCAGCTTTTCGGCAGCTGTTATTGATCTGTCGAAGGTTTCTGTAGATGAAACGGCCGAAGAAAGTATTTTCTCGAACATATTGCTCACGTCTGATCTGAAAGGTTACATTGAAAAACCAGGTTATTATTTTCATAATATAAATGCAACAACGCAGGCTGATCTGGATGTGCTGCTATTAACCCAGGGCTATCGCCGCTTTGAATGGAAAAAGTTATTGGATGATAGTTTTGACCCTATAGTTTTTCAGCCCGAAAAAACATTGCAGATATCGGGGCATTTAAAGAGCCTTTGGGGCAAGCCTGTAGCAGGAGGTAAAATAACATTGTTTACCACATCGGGCGGAGTTTTTGTAATTGATACCGTATCTGATGCCAAAGGTAATTTTGTTTTTAAAGATCTTGTTTTCAGGGACAGCATCCGGTTTGTTGTACAGGCCCGTACGGCAAAGGATCGTAAAAGTATTGATATCGAACTGGATAAGGTTATCCCGCAGGCTTCCGGGAAAAATAAAAACGCGGCCGACATCCAGGTAAATATAAGCGACGGACTTTCTGCATACCTTAAAAACAGTAAAAACAAGTATAGCGAGGATATTAAATACGGTATTGGCAACCATACTATTCTGTTAAAAGAGGTTGTTGTACGGGATGTGAAAGATAAGAAAGAACTGGTTAAAAACTCCAATAATTTAAATGGCCCCGGTAATGCCGACCAGGTACTTACCTATAAAGATTTCGAAAATTTTGGCGCTAATTTTGTCAGCACCTTGCAAATGAAAATATTTGGCGTGATCTTTAAAAACGGGGTACCGTATTCAACCCGCAGCCAGAGTACACCAATGACCATAATGGTTGACGGTATACCGGTAGAGAGCGATTATTTAAGTACTTTAAATACAAATGATGTAGGGAGCGTTGAGGTCTTACGCACAATTGGTAATACAGCTATATACGGTTTCAGGGGAAATGGCGGGGTGTTGGTAATTACAACAAGGCGGGGCGGAGATGGCAGTGGATATAATAAATATGCGCCGGGCGTGGTTACTTATGCGCCAAAAGGGTATTATAAAGCAAGGGAATTTTATTCGCCGCAATATGATGATCCCAAAACAAATACGCAGATGCAGGACCTGCGATCAACCATTTATTGGAAATCAGATATCTTAACAGATAAAGATGGCAATGCTACAGTATCGTTCTTTAATGCTGATGCCAAAGGCACCTACAGGGTTTTAATTGAAGGAATAGATATTGATGGTAATTTGGGCCACCAGGTGTATACCTATAAAGTTGAGTAGTACGGCCGGGTGATATTTTATTAACGGCATCTGTTATCCCAATTCTTGCTTTTTATTTTCAGTTGATATGAAATTTATTTTTACTTGTATTTTAACAGGTCTTTTATTTGTTGCTTTTAAAGGTTTTGCCCAAACGGATAGTGCTTTTTTAGCCCACACTATAAATTCGCTTGATAGGTATTCGTTGGCGAACCCGGTAGAGAAGGTTTACCTGCATCTTGATAAACAAGCCTATATGCCTGGCGATACCATCTGGTTTAAGGCATATACGGTTGCGGGCGAGAATCATGGTTTATCAGCCATTAGTAATATAGTACATGTTGAATTACTTACCGATAAAGATTCTGTAATAAACAGGATAGCTATACCCCTAAGTACAGGTATAGGTTGGGGCGATTTTGCGCTGCCTGTTTTAACCAGGCCCGGCAGTTATCAAATACGTGCCTATACCAATTGGATGCGCAATTTTGCTGCTGATTATTTCTTTGATCAATCAATTATTGTAAGCGACACACAACTATCAATTATCAAAAGGAAACAAAAGGCGGGCGGTGATCCGGATGTTCAGTTTTTTCCCGAGGGAGGTGCTATTATAAACGGCTTGCGCTCAAAAGTGGCTGTAAAGGCTATCAGCACAAAGGGCATAGCTGAAGATATCGACGGCTCCATAATTGATAATGACGGTAATGAGGTAGCGGTATTCAGCACGCAACATTTGGGGATGGGAGTATTTGCGATAATACCACAAGCAGGTAAAAATTACAAAGCCAAAATAACCCGTAAGGATGGCAAACAGTTTACCGTAAGTTTGCCAAAAGCGCAGGATGATGGGTTTGCTATTGCCGTTAATAATAGTCAACCGGATAGTATAAGTATCAGGGTGGCATCGTCGGCAAAATTATTTGACACGAAAAAAGGCGCAAGGTACTACCTGCTGGCCCAGGCAGGTGCTAAGGTTTATTATACTGCCGATTTTAAACTATTATCGCAAAGCTTTACTACCCGGATAGATAAGCACCGGTTCCCCACGGGTATAGTGCAGTTTACCTTATTTGCAGAAAACGGTGAACCGCTTAATGAACGTATTGCCTTTATTCAGCATAACGACCAGTTGAAGCTTGGCATAAGTACCGCAAAGGAAGTTTATGCCACCCGGCAAAAGGTGAACATCGCGATTAAAGTGGCCG
Organism: Mucilaginibacter sp. P2_A4; assembly: GCF_056405015.1. Classification (NCBI taxonomy): domain Bacteria; kingdom Pseudomonadati; phylum Bacteroidota; class Sphingobacteriia; order Sphingobacteriales; family Sphingobacteriaceae; genus Mucilaginibacter; species Mucilaginibacter sp. P2_A4. Next base: position 300,056 of record NZ_JBFUCX010000007.1, read on the forward strand.
ACAAGGATAGTAAACCGGTTGTAGGTAGTTTTTCTGCCGCGGTTATTAATGAAGATTTAGCGGGTACTAAAGGAATCTCCGAAAATTCCATATTGAGTAATCTACTGCTTACCTCGGATATTAAAGGCTACATTGAAAATCCTGATTATTATTTCACCAACATAAGTGATAAAACAAGGGCCGATCTTGACCTGCTGATGCTTACCCAGGGCTTTCACCGCTTTGAATGGAAACAGGTAATGAACGGAAAAAAACCGGAACTTTTATTTGACCCCGAAACAGCATTAACAGTAACCGGCTATTTAAAAACCAACGGTGGCAAACCTGTGTCTAAAGGAAAAGTTTTAATGTATAAAACAAAAGGCGGTTGGTTTAAAAAAGATACGTTAACCAACGAAAAAGGAAGGTTTGTATTTAAAGATCTTGTTACTGATCCCGATAGCACACTTAAATATGTTATACAAGGCAGAACTGGCTTTGATAAAAAAAATCTGGTAACCAGCATTGACACCATGGCGCCTTTTAAAACGCAGCCCGGTAATCATACAAATGTATATGATAGGGACACCCTGTCTGTTTATCAAAAATCATTGAACCAGCAACTTAAGTTGAGTTTGGATAAACGCCTTATCTCATTAAAGGAAGTTACTATAAAAGCAGAAAAAGAACCATCAAGATGGGGAGCGATTGATCCTGATCAGATTTTGAGAGGGTTTCCTAAAGATGCAAGCGGCGAAACCCTTAGCTTTTATCTTACAACACGTTTGCGTGGAATTACTTTTCAAAACGGATTGCCTTATACATCAAGGGACCCGAAAACAGTAATGAATATATTACTTGATGGTTCTATTATACCTCCTGAGCTTTTTGGAACCATACTTGCATCAGATGTTGAATCTATTGAAGTTTTAAGAACAACTGGTAAGGTTGATTTACTTACTGGTGTGGGCAATGTTATTGTAATTACCAGTAAACGGGGGCAGGGCCTTTATACCCGGCAAGAAACGCCTGATGTAATCACTTATCCATCCAACGGTCTGTACAAGGCACGGGAGTTTTATTCGCCAAAGTATGAGGGGCCTAAAACCGTTATGCAAACCAATGATCTGCGAACCACCATTTATTGGAAACCTGATATTATAACTGATAAAGATGGCAACACAAGCTTATCATTCTTTAATGCGGACACTAAAGGAACTTATCGCATAACCGTTGAAGGTATTGATACGGATGGGAATATTGGCCACCAGGTTTTAACTTATAAAGTGGAATAGTGTTAATAGCCATTCACTATATAATACGCCCGATAGGCCGTTTTTTAACGGATTATCGGGCGTGTTGCTTTTAATTAATTTTTACTCAGATAAAACTTCTCCCAAAAATCAGTCGATTTGGATAGCTCATTGTGGGCTCCCTCCGCGCCACCGCTACCCATACCGCCGCCGCGGCCACCTCTGCCACCACGGCCGCCGCCGCCCATTCCACCACCACCGCCTCTTCCGCCACGGCCACCGCCACCAAATCCACCGCCTGAGTGGTCGCCACCCTCTGCACCTTCGCCGGCCTTAGGCTTTTGGATGCCGTTGATCTTGAAGTTGAAAGCCCATTCGGTTTTAGCCAAATCTCCCGAATGGAAAAAATGCAGGGGGATTGCCAATTCATAAACCAGGTTACCTTCGGCATCGTAGTCAATCGCTGCTTTAATACCATAAGTGTTTGAGGTCGTGATCATATCACCTTCAATATCGCTGAAGCCAACTACTTTAATGTCACGTAGTTTGGTTACGCGCTCACGCATCAGGTCGTCACGGTCTTGCTGGGTAATTTCTGTATTGTCGTCTGGCTTTTTGCCAAAATCGGGCTTGGTGCCTGGTTCTGCCAGCGGGAACGTTAGTGAATAAGTTTCTTTCTTCTTCCCTTTGGTATCAATACTTAAGGTAATGCCAGCATTAAGGGTGCGCATCTGGTCCATTTTATCGGTAATGCGAATGGCTGCGTAAAGTGTAGTTTTATCATTGGCCAAAGCATAGTTTAGTTTTTTTTCTTCGTTAAAATACCGCAGACTATCGCCCCAGTCTTTCAAATCGCCATCAATTTTTATGGCGTTAGGCGGAGGTTGCAATGTATTTTGGCTGGTTTTGGCGGCTTGGGCGTTCACTATAGTTGCTGTAAATAATTGAGCGGCCAGGGGAATAATAATGCAAGTGGCAATTTTTTTCATGAGTTTATGGTGTTCGGGGTTTAGTATCTATACTGTTACAGCAAGCTTTTTAAGGTAATTGAACACGATTTTAGCTTTTTTATTATTGTTTTTGAGTAATTTTGTAGTTACGTATGCCAACTGAAACACAGGAAGAAACATTTACCCTCGAAGAATTACTGGCAGGACTTAAAGAAGTTCGCCGCCTTATATTGTGGAACGATGATTTTAACACGTTTGATCACGTAATCCATTGCATGATGAAGTATCTTGACTACTCCGAACCTCAAGCTGAAAAAATAGCCTGGAAAGTGCATAATGAAGGTAAATGCGCTGTATTAGAAGGTTCGTTTACCGAGATGGAGATATACCGGAAGATATTGCAACAAGAAGGATTGACTGTAAGTGTTGAGTAGTTTTGCAGTTGGGGCTTTACCAATAGTACATTGTTCCTTTGTATGATTAAACGAATAATAATATTCCCCCTTACAATTTTACTATTAATGTGCTGCGGTGCTTACCGTGCCGATGCTCAAAGTAAAAACCTGAAATTGATATTTATAAGGCATGCAGAGAAACCTGCAGATGGGGATAACCTTTCATGTATGGGTTTAAACAGGGCCTTAAAATTACCCGAAGTTTTAAAAGCAAAATTTGGTCCGGTAAGCCATATTTATATTCCGTCTACGCATCCCGGTAAGTCAACCTCACGCGGGCGGATGTTTCAAACCGTTTCGCCTTTTGCCATTAAGTACAATTTAGCCATCAACAGCAGTTTTGAAGAGGAAGATGTAAATAATTTGGTTGCTGAACTGCAAGGTAAAAAGGGAACTATCCTTATAGTATGGGAGCATAGCTATATTAAGCCTGCTATAAAAGCATTAGGCATCAGTGTTAAAGGCCAGCAGTGGCCCAATGATGATTTTGATAGCATATGGATTGTAACTTATAAAAAAGGCCAGCCTATTTTAACAATTGATAAAGAGGGAATAAAACCAGAAGCCAATTGTGGTTTTTAAAGTTGGGGAGATAATAAAATAGAAGCTGCTAATCTGAAGCCGTCTAAGACTCGAGGGGGGCAGACGATTTGTAATTTAGATAAAACAAGAAAGGTGCCCATTTGAGCACCTTTCCTATTTTATAATAATGTTTGATTAACCTACCAGGTAATTCCAGCCATGAGTATCAGCTTCTCTGCCATATTTTACAGCATCAAGGGTTGATAATACTTTTTGGGAGAATTCACGTGTTTTTGGATCGCTTAAAAAATACTCTTCGCCATCAACACTTATTGACCCTACCGAAGCTATGGTTGCGGCAGTACCTGCACCAAAGGCATCGGTAAGTTTGCCATTTTTGGCACCTTCAATAATTTCGGCAACAGAAACTTTGCGTTCCTCAACAGTTATACCCCACTCTTTGGCTAAGGTAATAACGGTATTGCGGGTTACGCCATCCAGTATGGTATCTTTAGTTTCGGCAGTTATTAGTTTGCCATCCAGCATGAACATCGCATTTGCTGCGCCCATTTCTTCCACATATTTATGTTCTTTGGCATCGGTCCATATCAACTGATCAAAACCTTCTTCGGCTGCTTTACGGGCGGGTAACATCGAACTGCCGTAGTTACCGGCTGCTTTTGCGTAACCCATACCACCTTCGGCAGCGCGGGTGTAATATGTTTCAATTTTTACACGGAGTGTTTTTGAAAAGTATGGTCCTACCGGGCCAGCAAGTACCATGTATTTATAGGTTGCCGATGGTGTTACACCCAGGAACGGGTCGGTAGCAAACATAAAAGGGCGGATGTATAAAGCGTGGTTGGCTTTTGATGGCACCCATTCGCGGTCGATATCAACCACAGCTGCCATACTTTGTAAAAATATTTCTTCGGGCAGGGCAGGCATACAAAGCCTTTCTGCCGATTTGTTAAAACGGATGGCGTTTTTGTCGGGGCGGAAAATCGTTACTTTTCCATCAGCATGTTTGTAAGCTTTTAAACCTTCAAAAAAAGCCTGGCCGTAATGTAAGGCAGAAATTGCCGGGCTCAATCCAATCTCGCCGTAGGGAATGACCTGTAGGTTTTTCCATTCACCATCAGCATAGTCTGCCATAAACATATGGTCAGAAAATGTTTTTCCGAAAGGTAAGTTGTCAAAATCCGTTTCTGCTAAACGGGAATGAGTGGTCTTGGTGATCTTGATATCCAGCGTCTCTGTCATGGCCTTAATGTATTATGTATTAGAAAATGGAAAGTTAGGAAATTTTTTATTCAGTTGAGATAAGGAATTGACTGTAAGGGGTAAAATACGCAGATGAAGTGTTGATGATATAGTTAAATTGACACAAAATCGAAAAAAATCAATTTCTGAATTATTGTATGTTTGTAATAAGAAATAAGTAAAACGTAAATGATAAATAAAATTTCGATAAGTAATTTTAAATCAATCTACAAACAGGATATAGAGTTAGGCCGTGTTAATATCTTTATTGGCGAGAACGGCTCCGGTAAATCCAATATTTTAGAGGCTGTTGCAATGGCATCGGCTTCAAATGGTAATGAATTAACCACTGAAGGACTAATAAACCGGGGAGTAAGGGTTACCAAGCCTTCACTTACATTCAATTCATTTTTAGGATTAACTAACAGGAGGGAAATAACGATTGATCTTTACGATGGAAACATTATTCTTGATTCTACCTTTGGATGTGATGCACCTGATGACATTTATGCTAAATGGAAAAAAGTAAATTACTTAAATGAAAATGACCTCCATTTGTTGTTAATGGGGATAATTACGCAAAACGGAGATAAGAACATTAAAAGTTTAAGTAGTCCTGACGATAATTTCCAACTGACACCCGAGTTATTGGACGCTTTTAAACAAACCGAAAAACGCCTTGATAACTCCCATTTCCTAATATACAATGTCAACACTAATGCACTCAGAGGTATAAGCAATGATAGTAAAAAACAGCCCTTAGGAATAAATGGAGAAGGCTTGGACGTACTACTTTCAAGTTTCGACGAGTATCAAATTAACGAACTAAAAGAATTGAATTTTATTTCCTGGCTTAAAGATATTCACGTAGACTTGGGAGATACCTTAAAATATAAAGGGTATAAGTTGGGCCGTAGCACATCTGATTTGTATTTTACTGACAAGTACATGCAAAAGAAAAATAACATGTTTGCGGCCGAGAATGCAAATGAGGGCGCTTTACATGTGTTATTCTATTTAGCACTTTTTATTAGTGAAAGAACCCCATCTTTTTTCGCAATAGATAACGTCGAAACAGCCTTAAATCCTTTACTGTGCAGGCAAGTAGTAAAAAGCATAGTAGAGCTTTCTAAAAAAAACAATAAACAGGTTTTAATTACCACACATAACCCAGCTGTAATTGACGGCTTGAATTTAAACGACGACGAACAGCGTCTCTTCGTAGTAAAAAGAACTGATGAAGGGCATACAAAAGTTGAGCGTATCAAACTGAAACCTAATGCTAATAATGAAAAGCTAAAACTTTCTGAACTTTGGATGCGCGGTTATTTAGGTGCTTTACCTTCAAATATTTTTTAAATGATTGTGGGTATCTATGCTGAAGGCAGGGCTGATTTGGCGGTCATTACAAATATTTTAAAAGGAGCACTAAATATCGATAGATCTGATTTACGATATGAACTTCCCGAATATAATGAAGACGAAACAGATTTGCACACTATGCGTGTGGAGCAACACAGCAGCTGGACTGTTGTAAAAAAAATTTGCGAAGACAGAGTATTGATTAACACTTTCTTTGAAAATCCTGTTATTCAGGATTCATTCATTGTAATACAGATCGATACTGCCGAAAGGCATTTAGCTGATTATAATGTAACAGAGCCGGTTAAAAATAAGGAAACAGATGCTAAAGAATATTGTAGCGAGCTTAGAGTTAATGTGATTGCCAAAATAAGCGAATGGCTTGAAAATGCCCGTCAGGAAAAAATTGCTTATGCAGTAGCCGTTGAAGAAATTGATGCCTGGGTGTTAACTATATACGACAACTCAAAAAACGATACTTCAGCTTACCCAGATCCTAAAGCAAAGCTTCAGTTTGAATTAAATAAGCAGTTGTCGGATAAAGAGAAAAAGACAATATTGAAAGCTGATTCTTTTAATAAATATGGCTTTTTAAGTGCTTCTTTCAGAAAAAGGAAAAAACTCGCAGTTTGTATGGCTAAAAACGAAAGTTTAAAATTGTTTTGTGAATCTTTAGAAGCCTTTAAATTAGAGGAAGAATAAAAGCCAGATTTACTTGGTAAACCTGGCTTTCAAAAAAGCCTCCCTTTTAGAGGGCCCTTACACCGTCAACTTCTTATACTTGATCCGCTTAGGCGCTACGTCACCTAAACGTTTCTTTTTGTTTTCTTCGTAATCAGAATAGTTTCCTTCAAAGAAGTAAACCTGTGAGTTACCTTCAAATGCCAGGATGTGGGTACAGATGCGGTCAAGGAACCAGCGGTCGTGGCTGATGACTACGGCGCAGCCGCCAAAGTTTTCCAGGGCTTCTTCCAAAGCACGTAAAGTATTTACGTCGATATCATTGGTTGGCTCATCCAGTAGCAACACATTCGATCCTTTTTTAAGGGTAATGGATAGGTGAACACGGTTACGCTCACCGCCCGATAGTACACCCACTTTTTTCTGCTGATCGGCGCCGTTAAAGTTGAACTTGGATACGTACGCCCTTGAGTTAAGGGGCTTGTTGCCTACCATAATAGTTTCCAGTCCGCCGGTTACGTTTTCCCAAACAGATTTGTTAGGGTCAAGGTCATCATGCATCTGGTCAACATAGCCTAAAGCAACGGTTTCGCCTACGCGGAAAGTACCTGCATCCGGCTGGTCCTGCCCGGTAATTAAACGGAACAGTGTGGTTTTGCCCGCACCGTTGGGGCCGATAATTCCGACGATACCGGCAGGGGGTAAAGAGAAGCTTAAGTTATCGAACAATAATTTATCGCCGTAAGATTTACTTACGCCGTTGGCTTCAATGACGATATTACCCAAACGCGGTCCCGGCGGGATAAACAATTCAAGTTTGTCTTCGCGCTCCTTGGTTTCCTCGGATGCCAATTTCTCGTAATTGCCTAAACGGGCTTTTGATTTAGCGTGGCGGCCTTTTGGTCCCATGCGCACCCATTCCAGCTCGCGCTCCAGCGTTTTCTGACGTTTGCTTTCGCTCTTATCTTCCTGGGCCAGGCGTTTGGCTTTTTGATCTAACCATGAGGAATAATTTCCCTTCCATGGGATACCTTCTCCACGATCAAGTTCCAGGATCCACCCGGCAACGTTATCCAGGAAATACCTATCGTGTGTTACGGCTATAACGGTGCCTTTATATTGTTGTAAATGTTGTTCCAGCCAATCAATAGATTCGGCATCAAGGTGGTTAGTAGGCTCATCCAATAGCAAAACATCAGGCTCCTTTAATAATAAGCGACATAATGCCACCCGGCGACGTTCACCTCCCGATAGTACCGAAATTTTGGTATCAGGCTCGGGGCAGCGCAGTGCATCCATGGCGCGTTCCAGCTTGGTATCCAGTTCCCAGGCGTTTACAGCATCTATCTGGTCCTGTAGTTCGCCCTGGCGGTTCATCAGCTTGTCCATTTTGTCAGCATCGCCGTAATATTCTTCAAGGCCAAATTTCTCGTTGATCTCTTCGTATTCCTTCAATAATGCTGTGGTTTCGGCAACGCCTTCTTCCACAATTTCGCGCACGGTTTTGTTGGGATCAAGCTCTGGCTCCTGGCTCAGGTAGCCAACGGTATAACCCGGCGAAAAAACAACCTCGCCTATATTGGTTTTATCAATGCCTGCTATAATTTTTAATAAAGATGATTTACCCGATCCGTTTAAGCCGATAACGCCAATTTTGGCACCATAAAAAAACGATAGATAAATGTTTTTTAAAACTGTTTTTTGCGGGGGATAAACTTTGCTAACCCCTGCCATTGAAAAAATGATCTTTTCGTCTGCCATTATAATTGATTAAAAAAAGAATTCAAATATGAGTCAAAATTGATGGATTACCTAAAAAAAGCAGTGTCAGAAAAAAAAATTACTACCTTTTATAAATACTCGCTAATCAATACATACTTGTAAGTATTTAATTTCGTTTAACATAGCAAAGTGGCAACTGTTTTGATGCGTTTTACGTACATATAAGTAAACATTGAATAAACATTAGGTTAATGCCTTAATGACATATGGTATGACGAAATGCCTGTTTTGTTATGGTGATTATAATTTATTAACACGATGTTTAAACTATTTTGAATTTTTTGTATCAAAATGGTAAGTTTCATTCGTATATTGTAAAAGAATTCATTGATCGTTGAATTTTTTGTCAAAAATTGCTGATTGAACCCAAACTTTAATAGCTTGCGTATCATATGAATGTCTGTTTCTGCAAAGTGTTAAATGTTGGCAATATTGTTGATAAATGTTAAGTCATGCGTCGTGATTGAAAACAAAATTTATAGATTAGGACGTTCATAATAATTGAAAGGTATATATGGAAGCTAAATTTTCGCCGAGGGTTAAAGATGTCATTCAATACAGCAGAGAAGAGGCATTGCGCCTTGGGCACGACTATATAGGAACGGAGCATCTTTTACTGGGCCTTATCCGGGATGGAGACGGCGTAGCAATTAAATTGCTGAAAGGTTTGAATGTTGATACTGCAAAACTTCGGCGTGCCGTTGAAGATGCTGTTAAAGGTACCATTGGAACAAATGTACATATTGGCAGTATTCCACTAACTAAGCAAGCCGAGAAAGTATTAAAAATAACTTATCTGGAAGCCAAAATATTTAAAAGTGATGTAATTGGAACCGAGCACCTGCTGCTATCTATATTGCGCGATGAGGATAATATCGCATCGCAAATATTGGTACAGTTTAACGTAAACTACGAGGTGTTTAAAGGTGAAGTTGAATCACATAAAAACGATGTAACTGACGAAATGCCAGGATCACCAACAGGTGGCGATGATGACTTTAAAGAAGAAGAGTCATTTAGTCAGCCTAAAAAGGTATCAGACATTAAATCAAAAACACCGGTGTTGGACAACTTTGGCCGCGATTTAACCCGCGCCGCCGAGGATGGAAAACTTGACCCGATTGTTGGTCGTGAAAAGGAAATTGAAAGGGTATCACAGATCCTTTCGCGCCGTAAAAAGAACAACCCTATATTAATAGGTGAGCCGGGTGTTGGTAAATCAGCTATAGCTGAAGGATTGGCATTACGTATTGTTCAGCGCAAGGTATCGCGTGTATTGTTCAACAAACGCGTGGTAACGCTTGACCTGGCTTCATTGGTTGCCGGTACAAAATACCGCGGTCAGTTTGAAGAAAGGATGAAAGCGGTGATGAATGAACTGGAAAAATCCCCTGATGTAATTTTATTTATTGATGAGATCCATACTATTGTAGGTGCAGGTGGGGCTTCAGGCTCGCTTGATGCATCAAATATGTTTAAACCTGCTTTGGCAAGGGGCGAAATACAATGCATCGGCGCAACTACGTTAGATGAATACCGTCAGTATATTGAAAAAGATGGTGCTTTGGACCGTCGGTTTCAAAAGGTAATGGTTGAGCCAGCTACGCCTGATGAAACTATCGAAATACTGAACAGGATCAAAGAAAAATACGAAGAGCACCATGGTGTAACTTATACGCCCGAAGCTATTAATGCCTGCGTTAACTTAACTACCCGTTATATTACCGATAGGTTTTTACCGGATAAGGCGATTGATGCTTTGGATGAATCAGGCTCACGTGTTCACTTAACCAATATCCATGTACCACAAAATATATTGGATATCGAGCAAAAGATAGAGCAGATCAAGATCGAAAAAAACAAAGTTGTTCGCAGCCAGAAATACGAAGAAGCTGCACAATTGCGTGATACCGAAAAGAATTTGATTGCCGAGCTTGACCAGGCTAAAGCTGTTTGGGAAGCCGAAACAAAATCAAAACGTTATACCGTAACTGAAGATAATGTTGCCGAAGTAGTATCTATGATGACTGGTATTCCTGTACAAAGGGTAGGCCAGGCCGATAGCCAAAAGCTATTGCACATGAGCGATACTGTTGCCAGCAAGATTATTGGCCAGGATGAGGCGATCAAAAAATTAACCCGTGCTATACAACGCACACGTGCAGGCTTAAAAGATCCTAAAAAACCAATTGGTTCATTTATTTTCTTAGGCCCAACAGGTGTTGGTAAAACTGAGCTTGCAAAAGAACTTGCCCGCTTTATGTTTGATACCGAAGACGCGCTGATACAAATTGATATGAGCGAGTACATGGAGAAATTCGCGGTGTCACGTTTAGTAGGAGCGCCTCCGGGCTATGTGGGTTATGAAGAAGGTGGACAATTAACCGAAAAGGTACGTCGTAAACCATATGCAGTAATATTATTGGATGAGATTGAAAAAGCTCACCCGGATGTGTTTAACATATTGTTACAGGTATTGGATGAAGGCCAGTTAACTGATTCATTAGGCCGCAAGGTTGATTTCAGGAATACGATCATCATCATGACATCTAATATTGGCGCACGCCAACTGAAAGATTTTGGTCAGGGTGTAGGTTTCAGCACTAATGCTAAAAATTTACAGGCCGATACGCATTCAAGAGGTGTTATCGAAAATGCTTTAAAACGCGCTTTTGCTCCTGAGTTTTTGAACCGTATTGATGATGTTATTGTATTTAACTCATTAGGCAAGGATGAAATATTCAAAATCATCGATATTGAATTAGCTTACTTGTTTAGCCGTGTTAATGCTTTAGGTTACAAAATTGAACTTACAGAAGCCGCTAAAGAGTTTATTGCCGATAAAGGTTACGATTCTCAATTTGGTGCACGTCCGTTAAAACGTGCTATCCAGAAATACCTGGAAGATCCTATCGCTGAAGAAATCCTGAAAGGTGAATTGAGCGACGGTGATATTATGAAAGTTGATTTTGACAAAGAAACCAGTCAGATCACGATCATTGACCAAAAAGGGGAAAGCAAAACCCCAACAGAAGAAGAACAAAAATAAGTTAAAGCTTATTTAAAAATACAACCCCGTTTGCTTAGGCAGATGGGGTTTTTTGTTAGGTGGGAGTTTTTAAGGCTGATAATCTGGTGGGAGAAGGTTTGCTATACCACTTTCGCTCCAGTCGCCTTCGAACGAAATGCTTTGAGGATTTGTAATTATACCCTCGATACCGAAGAGAGCATATGGCTCATTAAAAGTAATTATCGTAGTGGCATAATTGGGCAATTTTGCCGTGAAGCCAATTTTATTAATGTTAGGCGACTGAACTTTTTTTGTGTAAATTATATAAAGGCAGTCGTTAAATTTCATTGCAAATACGCCCTTTTTGTTGGTATGGTTTATAAAGCTATCCACCGGTAAGGATTCACCTTTATAAATTGATTTAATAGATTGCTGATTAGTTAACTTATAGTAGTCAGTATCCGGCTTTCTAATTAATCGTGAAACTTTAAAGCCCTCCTCCTCAAGTTGATTTGTAATTGCAGATCGTAGGAAATGCATTGACGAACCTTGATATGTGATAAGGCGCTGCTTTTTCCATCTCTTTTTTTCCGATTCGCTGCCGGTTAACTCTTCAAACTGTGGTGTTCCTTCAAAATAAACCAATCCATTGGAAAGGTAGTGGAATGTGCCTAATTTATATTTGATCAAATAACCCAGCGCCCGGTTTTCGACGTTAATATATTCATCGGAAAATGCTATGAGTGCCTTTAATATGCTATTGTATTTTACAAAAATAGCATCCGGGTTCAGGATTTTGCACTTTTTTGCATTGGTAGACTCCCCTATAAAAAAAGCTTTAAAAATATTTATATCACGCTCCCGGTTAGTATTGTACTTGTCGTTAACAAGATCCAATTCATCTAAACGTAATAAACTTATATCGGGAATAGTGATACTATTATCATAAACAAGCCATGTATTAGCATAGGTTTCATAATCTGTCGACGTTACAACGAGTGTATATTCCCCTGGTTTTACGTTGGGAATGGTAAATACCCCGTAATTATCAGTTTTATACTTTGTGGTATCCTTTGTTAAAAATACTCTGGCGTTTACTACCGGGTTTTTGTACCTTTTGTCTATAACTCGCCCTGTAATTTTTAATTGAGAAAAGCATACCACTGGAATCAACAAGAGCAATAAGAGTAAAGGTTTTAGCATGGATAAAGCTAAAAATAAATCAACTATTTTTCATTGGCTTTTTCGGGCTCATAATCTACCGGCAGCAGCTCGGCCATGCAGTTTTTAGCCCAGTCGCCTTCAAAAATAACACTGTGCGGGTTAACTATAATGCCATTCCTGTCAAAAAAAGCATAGGGTTCATCAAATGAAAGTATAGTAACCGGGTGATTAGGAATATCTAAGGGATGATAAACTGACAGATCTGTTTCTTCGCGTTTTTTTGTATAAATTATATAAAGGCAATCACTAAATCCCAGAGCAAACAGGTCGGTTTGATCGGTGCGTTTGGCAAAGTCGCTTGCCGTTAAGGGTGGCTTTGTATATAATGATTGAATGTATTTATAGTTGTTGTTTCCCATTTTTCCTTCCTGATAATCGGGATTGGGTTTTCGTATTAATCTTAAAACCTGAAAGCCATCCTTGATTATTTGATCGGCAATAACCGATCTTAAAAAATGCATCGGAGAACCCAGGTAGGCTGTAGTTCGCTGTTTTTCCCATTTGCGTTTTCGTGCGCTGCCACCTTTTAGTTCTTCAAAAACCGAAATGCCCTCGTAATAAAAAACTCCTTTAGGCTCATAACTGAATTTGGTGAGTTTGTATTTAATAAGATAGCCTAATGCCTTATTCTCTACCTCTATAAAATCATCGCCGCTTGAGGCCGAAAGTATCCCGGTTTTAGTATCAAAATCAACATAAACTACATCCGGGTTTAAAATTTTACATAACTGGGCATTTGCTGACGTACCTAAAAATAATCTTTTAAAATCATTATAATTTCTGAGGCGATTGGGATCGGGCTTAATGCTCACCTCCTGTAGCATGATAGTTTTAGGTGTAAGCGAAATTTCGAGTAAGGCGACATCCTTAGTCCCCGCCATCAGGCTGAGGCTATAAGTTTCATAACCAACAATGGTTACTATAAGGGTGTACTGGCCCGGCTTTACGTTGCGGAGCGTAAATGCGCCGTCATCAGCGGTTTTGTCTCCAACGATGGCGTTGTTTAAAAACACGCTGGCATTTGCTACAGGGTTTTTATCATTGCTGTTAATTACTTTACCGGTGATTGTTACCTGCGCCAGGCAAATGTTGGGCACGATGAATAGCAGTAAATGAAGTAGTTTCCGCATAGATACAAATAAACTAAAAATTTAGTTATAGAAAAATGTTTTTCTGATTTATCCCAAACCGGCAACCTTTAAGTATTGTATATTTAGGCCTCGTTGATTAAATATCAGCAGATATAATTTTATATGACTGTTAATAAAAAGTTGATCTATAAATGGGTTTTCGTTATTTCAATTGCACTGAATATTATAACCGTTGGCTACTTTATCGACAGAAAGATTTTATTTGCCTACCGGCGCCAGCATCAATTTGAACAGCAAAAATGGCAGGTGCTATTTAGCACTAAAAGCGATAACCAGGAGATCATATTTATTGGCACCAGTTTAACCGAAGGATTTGCGTTGAGGAGTAGTTTTAACAATGTTCATTTAAAAAATATGGGTTTTGGCGGTGCCGAAAACAAGGATATTTTGACTAACCTGGAAAGGATAATTAAAAGGAAACCGCCCAGGATATTTTTAGAGGCAGGTATTAATGATATCAGGGATGGGAGGGATAGCAGCCTGATGTATAATGACTTTGTTGCCATGTGTACCCTTGTCAAAAAAAGCTCGCCGGCAACTAAGCTATACGTACAATCTGTTTTACCTACATTAAGTAATAAGTTTAATGCAAAAATTAAAGCTTATAATAGTAAAGTGACGGCTTATTGCCTGCTTAATCAACTTAGCTATATTGATATGTACAACTATTTTATTCAGGACGGCCGGTTGAACGCTCTGGCCACCATTGATGGCATCCACCTAACTCCATATGGGTACTACTTATGGAAAAAGCAATTGGAACCATATATATCAATAAGCAAGTAATACTTTTGAAATAAATTAAATCAAAAAGCGTTAAACCTTTTTTAATTATATTGTTCTTACAATATATACAATCGAAACATTATGAAAAAAATCTTGACTTTAATTTGCTGCACTGTATTAATAGCGGCAACCTCATGTACTAAAAAATACATTACCCCTTCTGCCAATGTAACTGCAATTTATACAGTGAAAGGTACAACCGGATGGAAGTTATCCACCGATGATAATGTATCCTACACATCTGAACTTGGTAAGGATGGCGATTTACCCGAGCTTGATACATACGCCCAGGAAAATGGCGGAGTATTAGTGTATATCTCTTACAATAATGGCACTACTTATGAAGCTATTCCTGAAGCTTATGCTGGTATATCTTACAGTTATACTACCAGTGTTGGAAGAATTGTTTTATATGCCCAGGGTGTTAATGGTACTAAATTAGCTACTGCGCCTGCTGACGATATTAAGGTTAAGGTGGTTCTGGTAGATTCGGGCCAGTAATTTTAAAAGACTCAAAAAAAATGCGCTCCATCTTATGAGAGCGCATTTTTTTTGGGTTAGTATTTTTATTTCCCCATCTGGTCAATAACAGCTTGTGTTACGCCAGTAAAGGAGAAGCCACCATCGTGGAAAAGATTTTGCATGGTAACCATTTTAGTGAGGTCGCTAAACATAGATACACAATAGTCAGCGCATTGGTCTGCATCAGCATTACCCAGTGGGCTCATTTTTTCGGCAAAGTCTATAAAACCATCAAAGCCTTTAACGCCCGAACCTGCAGTAGTACGGGTTGGCGATTGAGATATAGTATTAACGCGTACATGTTTTTTAATACCGTATTCGTAACCAAAGTTACGGGCAATACTTTCCAGTACAGCTTTATTGTCAGACATGTCATTATAACCTGGGAAATAACGTTGTGCTGCTATATAGCTTAATGCCAACACCGATCCCCATTCATTGATGGCATCGTGTTTCATGGCCGCCTGTAAAATGCGGTGTAAGCTCAATGCCGAAATATCAAAGCCTTTGTGGGTAAAATCGTAATTGTTTTCTGGATAAGGAACACTTTTACGTACGTTGATGCTCATGCCTATGGAGTGCAAAATGAAATCGACACCACCGCCAAAATGCTCTTGTGTTTTGATGAACAGGTTATTGATATCATCATTGCTGGTAACATCGGCACCGATGACAGGAGCATTACACTCTTCTGCCAGTTTATTGAGTTCGCCCATGCGTAATGCAATTGGCGCGTTTGATAATACAATTTCGGCACCTTCCTGTACAGCGCGCTGCGCTACTTTCCAGGCGATGGATTGCTCATTGAGGGCACCAAATATGATTCCTTTTTTGCCCTTTAATAAATTATAAGCCATGTTTTGAGTTTTTGTAAAGTTCGTAAAGTTATATATTAATTGATTATCTGCATAATTAGTTGTTTATCGTAAAAGTTTTAAGAATAATGCTTTACTTTAAGCTGTAATATTCATACTAAACTTTATGGCCGAGAACTTAATTGGTAATTTTATGGGTAATGCAAAAGGTATGACTAAAAATCCTTTGGGAATTATTGCATTATTCATTTCACTAATTTATGGATTTGCCTGTTTGGTTTTAGGAACAAGTATATCTAATTTAAAAACTGAGGACGAGCGGCTTCCTTTAATCTGGTTTATTATAGCTTTTCCTTTAATCATTTTATTTGCGTTCGTCTTTTTAGTTATGAAACACCATGGTAAGTTGTATTCACCAAGTGACTATGGAGATAATGAGTCATTTCTTAAAACAATTGAAGGATCACAAAAATTTGAACCTATACAGATAGAGTTAACTAATACCAATCTGGATCAGGCTCCGAAGGGGAGTGATTTGGTTAAAAAGAGTGAAGATTTAAATTTAAATAAAGGGATATTCTCTCCATTAACAAAAGAGAATGTTAGGTTATTTAATGAATACTATCATCAATTTCTAAAAATGATTGATAAAAAGCCGTATAATAATCAATTTAAACAATTGGCATTTGGAGCCCAAGCTCCTGAATATTTTACAGCCTTATTAGTTTTGAAAGAGGAAGCTTTAAAAGTGCCCAATACCAGCTCCAATGAATTGATTATTATTCGTATTACTGAAGATAACTTGGGAGTTTTAAATTTGATAGCTATTGGTAAAGATATTATTGAAAATGACCCTATTCGATTTGCAGAAAAAGTAATGATTTATATTGATAATTTATATAAGAATAAATTGAAAGGGGAGTTTCTAACTAAATTATTATAGCTCTTTTCCCAGCAATTCCCTTGCATTTTGCAATGCGCTTTCACCCGGTTTATCACCACTTAGCATTTTGGCAATTTCCAAAACACGCTCATGGTTATCCAGTTTTTTGATGCGGGTATAGGTTGTTGTCGAGCTATCATCCTTATAAACAAAGTAATGGTTTTTGCCTTTGCTGGCCATTTGTGGTAAATGCGTAATAGTGATTACCTGTAGGTTATCTGCCAGGCGTTCCATGATCTGGCCAACTTTATTGGCAACCTCGCCCGATACTCCCGTATCTATCTCATCAAAAATAATGGTAGGCAGGGCGGTGTGTTTTGCAATAATTGATTTTATGCTCAGCATCAGTCTTGAAAGTTCACCACCCGATGCTACTTTACTCATCTCGGCCAATGAATGGCCTTTATTTGCAGAGAAAAGGAAGCGGATATGATCAGTTCCATTTTCATTTAATGTTATCAAAGATTTTCCACCTGCTTCTATAACTCCCCCTTTAGGGGGTAGGGGGGCTTGTTCAATTTTCAACGTCGAATTGTTCATCCCCATTTCGGCAAGCGTAATAATCACTTGTTTTTCAATAGCGGGGATAGCTTTTAACCTGTTGGCCGTTAGCTTGGCAGCCAGTTTTTCCAATTCGGCTTTATCGGAAGCCAACTGTTTTTGGAGTTTTTCAATAGCCTCATCGCTAAACAATGCCTGCTGTATTTTACCCGATAGATCGTCCTGGATCTGTAAAAGTTCGGCATTACTGTTTACCCGGTGTTTCTTTTGAAGGTTATATATGAGACTTAGGCGGGTATTAATTTCTTCAACCCGGGCCTCGTTCGTATGCGTTTTTTGCTCTATCAGTTCAACCTCGGTGGCTATATCTTTTAGTTCGATGATGGCGCTGTTTAAGCGTTGGTGCAATTCTTCAATCTGCGACTCAAACTTTTCAATCGATCCTAAATGTTGCCCGGCTTCACGCAGTTGTGAAAGGGCCGCTATTTCACTTTCCTGTATCAGGTAATAAGCGCCATACAAGTTGCGTTTAATTTCTTCGGCATTATTTAGCGCGTAAAGCTCCTTCTCCAATGGCTCCTGTTCATCGGCGCTGATGCTAACCTTGTCCAGTTCATCAAACTGAAACTGGTAGTAATCCAGGTCGGCTTTGGCTTTATCGCTTTCGGCTATTAATTGGTTAAGCTTGCCGGTATCTTTTTTAAATGCGTGGTATTTGTTTCGGTAATCATTCAGCAGTTCATCATGTTTGGCAACCGAATCAACCACCAGTAACTGAAATTCGGGATCATTGATCTCCAGCGTGGCATGTTGCGAGTGGATATCGATCAGCTTTTCGCCCAATTGTTTAAGTGCAGTAAGATTAACCGGCGTATCGTTCACAAAGGCCCGGGATTTTCCATCGGCAGATATCTCCCTGCGTAAAACGGTTTCGGTTTCATAATCAAGATCATTTTCTTCAAAAAATGAACTTAAATGAAATCCGCTTATTTTAAACGATCCTTCAATTACACATTTTTTTTGCTGATTAAAAAAATAGCGACTCTCGGCACGCTGACCCAAAATGAGCGACAATGCGCCCAATATGATCGATTTACCTGCTCCTGTTTCGCCTGTAAGAATGTTAAGGCCTTCGCCAAAACTTATCTCCAGGTTATCAATCAGCGCGTAGTTATTAATAGTTAGCTTTTGAAGCATAAAAAAGTATCCTTATTTTATTAAGGATACTAAATTAAGAATTAAGATGCTTTAAACTAAAATTTAATGAAATGTTGCTAATTTATTTAGTTTTAAGAGGTGTTATGATATAAATAAAAACCCGTTTCCCTTCTTTAGTTTTCTTCAAGTGCAAGATCCGCCTGTTTCTTTGCATCAGCCATCCGTTTTTTGAATTCCGGGCTATTGGTATATTCCCTTAGTTTTTTACTGGCTTCCTGCAACCGTGCTTTTGCTTGTTTAATTTGAGCATTATCCTGGTAAGCCCGCATTTTTTCGCCCATCCTTCTCATCTCCTGTTTTTGCTCTTCCATTGCGGGGTTATGGTATGCTTTTCTTAAGCTATCGCTCATCATCCGCAGTTCGTCGCTTTTTTTACGAAACTCCGGTGAGTCAAAATGACTGCGCATTTCTTCGCCCATCTTTTTCAGCAACTCAGCTTGCTCTTTTACCTCGGGCGAAATTTTACTTTGCAATTCGTCCTGGTATTTTTTGTAATTCTCATCCTTGCTATCATCATGGTAATTGCCTTTAATACCATATTTTTTTCTGAGCTCTTCATTCATTCGCTTAAAGTCCGGGCTGTTGTAATATGCCCCAATTTTTTCGCCCATTTTACCCATTTGCTCACCCAGTTTGCTGGTCTCGCCGGTTTCGCCCCAGTTTTTTTGAAAGTCTGCGGCTATCTTTTCCTGGTCTTCCTGCATTTTTTTTATTTCGGCGCTATTATAAAATTTCTCCATAGCTTCAGCCTTTTCTTCCATCAGTTTTTGCTGACTTTTAAACTCAGGGCTATCGTAGTATTTGCCTATTTGTTCGGCATATTTATCAACCTCGGCAGTTAGCTTGTTCAATTCGGCGTCGTTAAAGCTGTTATATCTTTCTTCTGCAGTGCGCTTGTTTCGTAAAGCTGTTTTTGCGGATACAACTTTTTTCGCTTTAACAGCTTTTTTACGGGTAGTATCTGCAAGTAATTGTTTCAATACAGCCGGATAGGTTACCTTCACTTTTTTTATTGATATTTTACCATTAGCTATGGTAGGATTAAGCCACGCAATACTACTAATGCTTGCCGCTATTATTGCAACAGCCACTAAAAGGTGACGAATGTTGCCTATGGGTTTCTTTGTGTTCATGATACGTTCAATTCTGGTTAATAAATGATACTTTTTTCCGGTGGCGGCAAGGGCCAGTTGCAGGTTTCCCTGCCTTTTTTGCTCCAGCTTTAATAGTGCATGCGCATACACTAAGGGCTGGGCAGTTGTTTGTACTACCAGGTCGTCGCACCGGTTTTCGCGTTCCTGGTTTATTATTCTGTTAATTAATTGGGCAAAGGGATTAAAGAAAAGCAATATGCTTATAAACTGTTGTACCATGTTAAGCAGGTAGTCATTGCGTTTTATGTGCGATAATTCATGCAATAAAATGGCTTTTACCTCTTCGGTTGATAAATAGGTAGTTAATGAAATTGGTAAAAGTATAATGGGACTAAAAAAGCCAATCATGCAGGGCACATCAACAAGGCGACTGATGTTCACACTTACATACCTGTCAATAAGAAGTTGTTGGCAAAGCGAATCAACATACTCCTGCAGGCTGTCGGAAGGTATCATGGTTCCTTTAATATGGTTCAGCTTTTGCCAGTTGATCCCCATCCTCAATATGTTAAAGGCGAGACCAATAAAATAAATAGTGGAGATATAAGGCAGGTAACCTTCAATAACGTAATTATAATATGATGGCGAAACGCTGTGTGTTATAGTAGATAAAGGGAAAGTGAAATGTGGTAATAAGGCCGGGGAGCTGGCTGCAGAGAAATCTATCCATACATGTGCCTGTATCTGGGTTACAAAAGTGTAAACAAACCATACACTTATTGCAAGCATAGCTACCATAGCAGCATTATGCTTTTTTATTGATGATAAGCTTGGCGCGCAGGCAAATAATAAACGCAATGCAAACCAAACCAATAAACCCTGCCATAAAGAATGGATAATGGTGATACCCAAAACCTGGCTTATATTATAGAATACACTTTCCATAACGTTTTATTTTTTATGCTGATCAAACTGGTTAAGAAAACTCTTAATGGCATCTATCTCATCGCTTGATGCACGGTGCTGCCCAAGCGCCTGTATCACTAAATCGGATGTAGAACCTTTAAATACAGTAGACAGTATTTTATCCAAAGCGTTGCTTTGAGCTTGCTCCTGGCTAAACAATGCTTTGTATAAATGTGTTTTTGAGGTAGTATCGCGCTCAACCAAACCCTTATCACTCATTATCTGCATCAGTTTAAGCGTAGTGGTATAGCCGGCGTCTTTGGTTTTAGCCAATTCCTCATGCACATCGCGTACAGTACACTGGCCCATTCGCCATATTACCTGCAAAATTTCAAGCTCGCTTTCTGTTGGTTTTATATCCATTTTATTGTTATACGAATTTCTTCGTACAAATATCTACGATGGATTTCGTATTTGCAAATAATTGTTAAAATATTTTTTAGAATGGGAGAAATGTAAGGGGTGTGGGAAGGAAAGTTTTGAAATTAACAGGATGTCGGTTTGATAGCCATACTTTCTCTTAATTTCAGTAAATGCTGATTCAAACAAAAAATATGAAAATTAAAAGTTCCCTTTAAGAAGGTAGCGGTCTTTATTTCTGCAAAACCTGGTATTTAGTTCCGTTTGCCGGATCTGTCTTCATTAATAAATTCATGGCTTGCAGGCGCTCCTGCGAATCAGCCTTGCCATAAAGTAAAACCAACTCGTCGCTTTTGGCTGTATAAAATATAAGCGGGAACATAGAGCCAACACGCTGCCGGTCTATCTGCTGTAGGTTTGGTAAAAGCGTAGTGATAAATTTACGGCCCTTATTAGCGTTATCAGCCATAATATCAAGCCCGTTGCGGTGATAATCATACATAAAATCACGTAGTGGGGCATAAAGCTTATTATTCAAATTCTCCGCCAGCCAATAGCGGTTAATATTGCCGTCAAAAGCTTTCCAACCTTTGTATGAACCGGTTTGCGCATTGGTAACCACTGTTTGGGCACTGGCAAAATAGGGGGTACCACCATCGTGCGAAAAAGTGTCATAATCCATGCCTACAATAATGTAAGCGTAAAATGCCATTACCGAACTTAGGTTACCCTGAAAATTCTGATCGCTAAAATCAATCGTTTGGCCTTCGTTATAAGTAAAATCGACATCCCTATCGTTAATGTTGAGTAAAGTTGAGCTATATGATGAACCGAATATTGGCCTGGATGATTGTACCTGC
This sequence comes from Mucilaginibacter sp. P2_A4, assembly GCF_056405015.1. Classification (NCBI taxonomy): domain Bacteria; kingdom Pseudomonadati; phylum Bacteroidota; class Sphingobacteriia; order Sphingobacteriales; family Sphingobacteriaceae; genus Mucilaginibacter; species Mucilaginibacter sp. P2_A4. The sequence goes on from NZ_JBFUCX010000007.1 coordinate 321,753, forward strand.
AATTCTGCACTAAAAACGCTGCCGCCATCCCAGTTGGTAATGTTCAATACAAAATTGCAGTCTATACGTTCCTGGGGTAGTATTTGGTCGGCACTCCATTTGCGGCCGTTCAAAAAATCTTTCATAGCAGTTTCCAAAGTTTGAAAGATCCGCTTGTTAGTTACCTGTATTTTTGGTGAAACCACTTGTACGCGCGCGTTCAAATCCTGCGCAGCAGCGCGGAAACCAAACAAAACTAAAAGTGCGTAAAGGAGTATGGTTTTCATTGGTTTATCAGTTGGGCAACTTTAAGGCAAATATCATGGGCTACAGCATCTTTACTTTTTAATTCAAATGCTGTTTTATGCAGATCGCGGTCAATAATGGTTATTTTGTTGGTATCCTTTTTAAAACCGGCGCCTGCATCGTTTAACGAATTTAGCACAATAAAATCAAGATTCTTCTTTTGCAGCTTGGTTATGGCGTTCGCTTCCTCGTCGTTGGTTTCCAATGCAAAACCAACCAGGATCTGCCCTTTTGCCTTCTGTTCGCCCAGTGTCTTTAATATATCGGTAGTAGTTTTTAGTTCAATAGCAAAACTGGCATCTTTTTTCTTTATTTTTTGCTGCGCGATAGTTACCGGGGTATAATCTGCAACGGCAGCACTCATAACACAAGCTTTAACATCTTTATAATGAGCTAAACAGGCATCAAGCATTTCAGCAGCCGAGGTAACATCAATTCGTTTTACCGATTGCTGACCGCTTACCTGAGCAGTAGGGCCGCTGATGAGTATAACATCGGCGCCCATCCTGGCCAGCTCATCCGCGATAGCAAAACCCATTTTACCGGATGAGTGATTGCCAATAAAGCGTACCGGATCAATAGCTTCATAAGTTGGGCCGGCAGTAACTATTACCTTATGATCGGCTAAAACGAGCTTTTTTTTAAGGATAGATGATAAGAAATCGACGATTTCTTCTGGCTCCGCCAATCTGCCTTCGCCATAAAGACCGCTGGCCAATTCGCCATTACCAGGCGCTATCAAGGTGTTACCAAATGATTGAAGCCTGCTAACGTTTTGGCGGGTTGCAGGGTGAAGCCACATATCCAGATCCATAGCAGGTGCAAAATACACCGGGCATTTAGCCGATAAGTAAACGGCCGTCAGCAAATTATCACAAAAGCCATTGGCCATTTTAGCCAGTGTATTAGCAGTTGCCGGTGCTATGATCAGCATATCTGCCCAAAGGCCCAGCTCAACATGGTTATTCCACTCGCCGGTTTCTGTTTTATAATAATCAACCAGGGCCGGCTTTTTTGAGAGCGTGGAAAGTGTTAAAGGAGTAATAAAACTGGTAGCATCGGGCGTCATCAGTACTTGTACATTGGCCCCGGCCTTAACCAATAATCTTACCAGTAATGCCGATTTATAGGCAGCTATACTGCCGCAGACTCCCAAAATGATGTTTTTACCTTCAAGCATAAGCCCCTACCCCCTGTGGGGGAATGATTATAAAATTTAAAAATAAACAAAAAAACTCCCATATGGGAGTTTTTAATTCTTTAACCTGCGCTTCCCTTTAAGGGGTCGGGGGGCTTAAGCTTCTTTAGATGGGTTACGGTAATAAACCTTGTCATCTAAAAATTCCTGAACAGCTACCAATGATGGTTTTGGTAGTTTTTCATAGTATTTAGAGATCTCAATTTGCTCACGGTTTTCAAAAACCTCTTCCAGGTTGTCGTTTGATGACGCAAACTCAGAAAGTTTCTGGTGTAACTCTTCTTTTATATTGTTTGATATCTGGTTTGCTCTTTTTGACATGATCACAAGCGACTCATATATGTTGTTTGTTTTAACGTCCAGCTCGCGTAAATCGCGGGTTACAGTGCTGCTTGCTACTGCTGGTTTGTTGGTGTTATTTGCTGTCATATCTCTAATTTTTTTAATATGGTATTTTCTGATTCTGATTCTTTTCTGATGGCGGCTGTGTTCTGAGCGTATCTTTTGCAGCCAGTTTTTTAGCCAGTTTGGTATTGGTCAATATTTCGGCTTCTACACGTTTAGCCTCTACAATGCCAGCCTGGCTATCTTTAATTAACCCTTTAACTTCATTACCGTATTTACTCGCCGGAAATTTATCGTTAAACTGTTGGGCATAAGTTATAGTTTGGTCAAAACGTTCTACTTGTTTAGTTTCAAAGCTATGATCGGCGTACTTGTATTGCGATTTTATGATCAAAAATTCAATTTCCTCGCCGTATTTAGTATCCGGATAATCTCTAAGTACATTATTAAAGGCAATAACTGCCGATTGATAATCGCTGATGGTTAAATATAATTTAGCGTTTTCATAGGCTTTCATTTCCAATTTATCGCGCAGGTTCTGTATTAACTTACTTGCTTCAGTAACCCGGTCACTCTTAGGATAAAGGTTAATGAACAACTGTAACGTTTCGATAGCCTTTAAAGTGTTTTCCTGATCAAGCGAAAATGTGGGCGAATCAAGATAATAGCAATAAGCCGAAAAGAAGCGACATTCCTCTGCTCTCGGGCTCGATGGGTAGGTATCGGCAAACGTTTTAAAGTGAAATCTTGCAGATGTGTAATCTTTTAACTTATAGTTGGTGAAGGCATAGTAATAAAACAAGTCTTCGGCAGCGCTACGTCCGCGATAGCGTTCAACCAGTACATCAAATAAACCCAGCGCTTTTTCATACTCCTGTTTATTATAGTACTTAATGGCTTCCTGGTATTTTTTGGCGTAATCGTTACTCGCTCTTAACTTCTCGTATTTGCTTTTACAACTTCCCAGTGTAATAATTAACAGGGCTAAAACACAGGTGAATAACGTTAGTTGTTTTTTAAACATTTTGCAAAGATAGGTGATTAATGTAAATCAGTCAATTATTTATTTAGCTGCTAATATATAACGGGTTTTGTGCTCCTTATATATATAGTATATGTATTTAACATCTTTTAACTATTGGTGTTTAGTTAGTCAATCAAATCCTTCGCCTGGTTTTTTAATTGGTGCTATTAATATAGTATTCGTTTAAATATAGTAGAAGAATTCGGGAAAGGATACTAAGTCGCAGATTTTTTAAGAACATCCATCGTTTGATAATGCTCAGTGATCAGGGGATATAAGGGATTCGTCTCAATCTGGGCGTTGCCTGCGGCCGGGTCATCCGCTCATACGTCACAAGGCATTAGGCTCGGGCCGGTATCCGCTGCTACCCCTAACGCAATTACGGTGTATATATAATATATATGTACTGAAAAAGAGAGACCAGGATATAACGGAAGGGAGTTTACCATATATAAGGCATGAATAGCGCTATCGGGTGAATAATATCCCCCGTTTCCCCGCATAATTCCCGTTGAAGAGCCATTGCTAAAGTTTTTACGATTGATTGCTAAGGAGTTAAGCTTATAGGTTAATTAATTGTTAAAAACAGCTTGCGTAAGTGTAAAATCGGCGTACCTTTGCAGCCCGCAAACGAGGAAGCGGGGATTGTTCTTAGAAAGGTTAAGAAGAGGGTTTTTGAAGCAGGAAGAGGGAAAGCGAGAAGAAGATAGCTTCAAAAAAAGATCAGATAAATTTTCGGAAAGTCAAAAAGTTTGCTACTTTTGCACCCCGCCGCTGAGGAAGAAGAGAGAGAAGGAAAAGGGGGATTGAAAACTGAAAAAACGCTTGAAAAAATAAAAGCGAAAAAGGTTTTGGAAAAGCGGAAAAGGTTTCTACCTTTGCAGACCCAAACGGAAGGGTCCTTGAAAGAGGAAAAGAAGTAAAAAAAGCTAAAGCGATTTTAGTCAATAAAAATGAAAAGTTAAGAGGTGTTAAAACCTCCAAAACATATAGCGGATTCGGATGATGAAGCGAGAAAGTTCTTTTAAGAAATAGAAAATCATGTAGAGTAACACTAAAGCGAAAAGCGGAAGGCGTAAAGCCGAAAGCAGGAGCAGAGGAGTTATGATAACAAAAAGAAGAGAGATACTGTATAAAGATATAATTATATACAGATTCTATTATTAATAATAGGGTCAGTGAAC